>NZ_AFWJ01000113.1 GCF_000222685.1 Vibrio nigripulchritudo ATCC 27043
AATTATTATGGGACAAAATGTCCGAATAATTCATCCACAAGCACCTATTTTTCCTTGTGGATATTTTCTTCAGGCTAGCACATAAGGTTATGTAATACATAAAATTATTATTCGTTAGCACAAGAAGCCGGTCACAAGAATATGACTCACTTTAAAACAAAGTGGACATTGCGCACCATTCAATCATACTGTATGTAAAAACAGTAATGGCGCGCCACATGAAAAGTCTCTTTTTGCTAAGCGTTCAAGAACACATGATGCTCAGGCATTATGCTAAACGAACCATCAAAACCTATCTTCTATGGATCGCCCAGTTCATTCGTTTTCACCAAATGAAACACCCTAAAGATCTTGATAAATCACACGTAGAAGCGTTTTTGAATTCACTTGTGCTGGAAAAAAATGTGGCGGCTGGCACCCAAGCAGTCGCGCTTAACTCACTTCGATATTTATATGTCGAATATTTTAAGCGAGGCGATGATTTCAATTTAGATTACCGCTACTCAAAAAGAGACCGCAAGATACCAATAGTGCTAACTAAAAGCGAAGTGGGTCAATTACTTAAGCATGTTAGTCCAGGCTATTCTTTGCCTATAAAACTTATGTACGGTTCTGGTTTACGTGTGATGGAGTGTGTTCGGCTAAGAGTGCATGATATTGATTATAACTACTTAGCTATCCGCGTATGGCAAGGGAAAGGAAACAAGAATCGATTGGTAACCTTAGCACCGGAGCTAGTAAAAGAACTCAAACAGCAAACCGAGTGTGTCCAAGCTATTTATAACGTCGACCTCCATCACCCTAACTATGCGGGAGTATGGCTCAAACCTTCATGGCGAAGAAAATACCCCAAAGCATCGATGGATATTGGATGGCACTATCTGTTTCCGACTAACAACTTGAGCTTTGATCCAGAATCTAACGAATTGCGTCGCCATCATATCAATGAGAAAAGTGTACAAAGAGAAGTAAAACGGGCGGCTAAGCTGGCAAATATAGCAAAGCCTGTCACATGCCATACTCTGCGGCACAGCTTTGCTACTCACCTATTAGAATCTGGTGCCGATATTCGTACTGTGCAGGAGCAGCTTGGTCACAAAGATGTAAAAACAACTCAGATCTACACTCATGTTTTGGATAGAGGGGCTAGTGGTGTCACCAGCCCCCTTTCTGGGTTGTTCAAAGAAATGCAGTCATAAAACGTTTGAATGGTGCTCGCTTAATTTAAGCGGTTGCGGTCATCGTCGTCTTCTTTACGTTCAAACTCGCCTTCAAAGGTGTTCCCTTTGGAATTATCTCCACCGCGTTGAAACGGGTCGTGCTCGAATGGGTTTTGCTGACCAAAGCCACCTTGGGCGTGAAACCCGCCGCCATTACCAAAGTTTTGCACTTTCACTTTGCTCATCAATTGCTTAGCGATCACGGCTCTTGGTGCCGGAAGAAGAACCAGCATCCCTAATGCATCGGTCATAAATCCGGGGGTCAGAAGCAACACACCGGCAACCGCCAGCATAACGCCCTCAACAATTTGCTGAGCGGGCAGTTCGCCTTGCTGTAATCGGCTTTGTACCGACATCAGAGTTTGCAAGCCCTGGCTTCGCACTAAAGAAGCGCCCACAAAGGCAGTCAGTAGAACCAAGCCTATGGTTGTCCAGAAACCTAAAAAGCCACCCACCTGAATAAAGAGCGCAATTTCAATGATGGGTACAGCAATAAATAGCAGTAAAAGTATCGGAAACACGGGTCCTCCTGTTGCAACTACCGCCAGTGTATTGCTTTGACTGACAAACAACAATTCTTCCTTTAAAAGTTGCGCTCTGATCCAGCACTCAAGAATGCCCTTTGAACCTAGAAACTTGACCTGACTTAGGAAATCACAATTCTGTAAGAATTGTTGACAACTCAATGACTCAAAAGGTGATCAGGCTACTATTTTTATGCCGCCAATTCGATAAGATGAGCTCATAAGTCAGGACCGATTTTGTAGCCGTTTATTCTGACGAATGGATTCTTAAAACACAGATGTGGCTAACTCAGCTTCAATACTTACAATAAAAAACTAAGGATCCTGTTATGGCTAAGACTATCGATCTTAATCACACTTCCCCTCTGTCTGCGACTCGCATTGAAGAAGATCTGCTCGGTCAACGTCACGTTCCTGCCGATGCTTACTATGGCATCCATACACTGAGAGCAATTGAAAACTTTAACATTTCCAGCGTAACCATTTCTGACGTCCCTGAATTTGTGCGTGGAATGGTCATGACCAAGAAAGCAGCAGCGCTTGCCAACAAAGAACTGGGCGTAATCCCGTCCGACATTGCTAACCCAATTATTCAGGCTTGTGATGTGATTCTGGAAACGGGTAAATGCATGGATCAGTTCCCGTCGGATGTCTTCCAGGGTGGCGCTGGCACGTCCGTCAACATGAACACGAATGAAGTGGTGGCAAACCTGGCTCTTGAGCTGATGGGCAAAGAGAAAGGTCAATACGAGTTCATTAACCCGAATGATCATGTGAATAAAAGCCAGTCCACCAATTGCGCCTACCCAACTGGTTTCCGCATTGCCGTTTATAACAGCGTAAGCAAACTGGTGGATGCGATTGAATACCTGAAAGGGGCATTCGAGCTGAAAAGTCAGGAGTTCAGCAGCGTGTTGAAAATGGGTCGCACCCAGCTTCAGGACGCCGTGCCAATGACGGTTGGACAGGAATTCCACGCCTGGGCGGTCACACTGAACGAAGAAATTCGCAACCTTGAATACACGTCAAAGCTTCTTCTGGAAGTGAACATTGGTGCAACGGCAATTGGTACGGGTCTGAACGCGGCGGAAGGCTACCAAGCCGCAGCGGTTAAACATCTTGCCGAGGTTACCGGGCTAGAGTGTGTCCCTGCCGAGGATTTGATTGAAGCGACATCCGATTGCGGTGCTTATGTGATGACTCACGGTGCGCTTAAGCGACTGGCGGTGAAGCTGTCTAAGATCTGTAATGACCTGCGACTGCTATCTTCTGGCCCTCGTGCTGGTTTGAACGAACTGAATCTGCCTGAGCTTCAGGCGGGGTCTTCCATTATGCCAGCCAAAGTGAACCCGGTTGTTCCTGAAGTTGTGAACCAAGTTTGTTTCAAAGTTCTTGGTAACGACAACACCATCTCCTTTGCGGCAGAAGGCGGTCAGTTGCAGCTAAACGTGATGGAGCCTGTTATCGCTCAGAGCATGTTCGAGTCTTTGGAGATTCTGACCAACGCTTGCGTAAACCTCCGTGATAAGTGCATCGACGGTATTACTGTCAATAAAGACGTTTGCGAAAGCTACGTGTATAACTCCATCGGTATTGTTACTTACCTCAACCCTTATATCGGGCATCATGAAGGCGACATCGTAGGTAAAATTTGTGCCGAAACGGGCAAAAGTGTCCGAGATGTGGTGCTGGAAAGAGGATTACTCACCGAGGAAGAGTTAGACGATATCTTCTCGGTAGACAATCTGATGCATCCAAAGTACAAAGCCAAACGATTTAATTAACAGAATGGGACCATAAGGTCCCATTTTTGCTTGCTGATAATAGCGCCAAATAGCATAAGTTTGTTTTATATCAGTCCTATTCGCTTTGTTAATCTGCTATAGTCTGCGCCGTTTTTAGCATTCCATAAATTTTTATGCTGAGTTTTGGTCTTCTTTTCCTGAGAAAAGAAGACGTTACCAATTGGGATTTTAAGATAAGGTACGACGTATGATTATGGTCGAGTTGTTAGTAGTCCTGCTCTTTATCTATTTAGGTGCGAGGATTGGGGGCATCGGTATCGGCTTTGCTGGCGGTGCGGGTGTAGTGGCGTTAACCATGGTTCTGGGTGTGCCTGCTGGCAGCATCCCAGTAGACGTTATCTTAATCATCGCTTCGGTGATTACAGCGATTGCAGCAATGCAAGTTGCTGGGGGGATGGACTGGCTGGTCGATCTGGCTGAACAGTTTCTTCGCAAGAACCCGAAACACATTACGTTTTACGCACCAGTGGTCACTTACCTGATGACTTTGCTGGCAGGTACGGGTCACACGGCGTTCTCCACGCTTCCAGTTATTGCAGAAGTCGCCAAAGAACAGGGGGTTCGTCCTTCGCGCCCACTTTCGATTGCGGTCGTGGCTTCTCAAATAGCCATCACGGCTTCACCTATTTCTGCGGCGGTGGTGTTTTTTTCAGGCATTCTTGAACCACTAGGGGTGGGCTATCTCACTCTGCTCGCGGTTTGTATCCCAACCACTTTCGTAGCCTGTATGGTGGGTGCGTTCGTTTCTAATTTCTTAGGTAGCGAACTGAAAGATGACCCAATCTATCAGGATCGTTTGGCGAAGGGTTTAATCAAGATGCAGGGTGCGCAAAAGCGTGAAATTCTGCCAACGGCCAAAGTATCGGTGTACATCTTCTTCGCAGCAATCATCGCCGTTGTGGCTTATGCGACCATGATTTCTAACGCTGTGGGCTTGATTGAAGATCCGGCGATCGGTCGTAACCAGGCGATTATGGCTCTGATGCTGACCGCTGCTACAGCGATTGTGATGATCACCAAAATCGATGCCTCTAAGATTGCCAATGCTGCGACGTTTAAGTCTGGTATGAGTGCTTGTGTCTGTGTTCTGGGTGTCGCCTGGCTGGGTGATACGTTTGTATCCAGCCATATTGATCAGATCAAAGACTTGTCTGCACACATTCTGGAACAGTACCCGTGGATGCTGGCGATTACGTTGTTCTTTGCTTCTATGCTGCTTTACTCACAAGGCGCAACCACAACGGCTCTGATGCCAGCGGCGCTTGCCATTGGTGTTGCTCCCCTAACGGCTGTGGCGTCTTTCGCTGCGGTCAGCGCATTGTTTGTATTACCTACCTACCCAACGCTTCTGGCGGCAGTAGAAATGGACGACACGGGTTCAACTCGAATCGGTCAGTGGGTGTTTAACCATCCGTTCTTCATTCCGGGTGTGGTCACTATCGCCACGGCGGTTGCTCTCGGCTTCGCGTTTGGTGGAATACTCATCTAACAAGCTGTGAAGATTAAGAAAAGGGAAGCAATGCTTCCCTTTTTCATATTTCATTTTCAATTTGAGCAACTGTTCTCAACTTATGAATCCTCACCTTATCTGCCTAATGTTTTCTTCTGCCAATCGCTGATATGATGAAACTTATTACGCCGCTATCGGGTCTGATAGGGTATTCCTTTTCTTACAAGTAACGTGATGAAAACTCTGCGATCATTTTTGTTGTGGCTGATGGTCAGCCTGTCGATAACGACTCCCGTTTCAGCTGAGCTGTTTTCCAATAATGCTCAGGGATTTACGCCAAGCTTTGATACTTCTCCGAATCAGTTTGTCCCGGTTGACGAAGCGTTTCCGTTCAACTTTTTTCAGGACAATGATCGCGTTCGCCTAGAATGGCAGGTTAAAGACGAATACTACCTTTATCAGGAACGCATTTCGGTCACCGCCAACGGTGCTGAAATCGGCGCGATTGAAATGCGCGACGGTCAGCCTTATAAGGATGAGTTTTTTGGTGATGTTCGCATATACACTACGCCGCTAACGGTTACCGTTCCACTGATTTCTGCTACTAAAGATGCACTTTTGGAAGTGCGATACCAAGGCTGTGCCAAAGCAGGGTTCTGTTACCCACCTGAAATTCGCACGGTGCCGATTTCTGCGTTTACCTCTACTGGCGGGTCTGACACCCCAACTGCTTCTGCGCCAAAAGCTCAAGAACGTTCCACTATCACTCAGTCTCAAGAGTCTGGCTTTGCCGACAAACTGGCTAACAGCTGGTGGACGCCACTGCTGTTTTTCGCACTGGGTGTAGGCTTAGCCTTTACGCCATGTGTATTGCCGATGTACCCCATCCTGACCAGTATTGTGCTGGGTGGCGGTCAGATCAGTCAAAAACGCGCATTGGGCTTATCGTTTGTTTACGTGCAGGGAATGGCGCTCACTTACACGCTACTGGGCTTAGTGGTTGCGTCAGCCGGTCTGCAATTTCAGGCAGCCATGCAACATCACTACGTACTGATTGGTTTGAGCGTGCTGTTCATCGCGCTCGCGGCGTCGATGTTTGGGGTGTATACCTTGCAGCTACCAAGTGGCGTGCAAACCTGGCTTAACAACCTCAGCAACAAACAACAGGGCGGCAGCAACGCAGGTGTGTTTGCCATGGGCGCTATCTCTGGTCTGGTGTGTTCTCCATGCACCACTGCCCCACTCTCTGGCGCACTGCTTTACGTGGCGCAAAGTGGCGATCTGCTTACGGGTGGCGTTGCACTTTACGCACTGGCGCTGGGTATGGGTATACCGCTGATTGCGGTTGCCGTATTTGGTAACAAGCTTCTGCCTAAAGCAGGTGGCTGGATGGATCGCGTGAAAGTGATGTTCGGCTTTATTCTGCTCGCGGCACCTATCTTCCTGCTGGAGCGAATCCTGCCTGAACTGTGGACACAGATCATGTGGTCTGTACTTGGGCTTTCTGCATTTGGCTGGCTTTACCATGCTAAGAACAGCCTGCCGTTTGGTGGCTGGAAACAAAGCGTGGTCGGCATTGTTGCGGTATTAGGTCTGGTCGCTTCTGCACAGCCGATCATTTCACAATGGTGGAACCCATCAGCCGTTGCACAAGCCGAGCCAACGGTAGCCTTCAAACGCATTAAAAACCTTGCCGATTTAGAATCAGAATTAGCCGCGGCTAAGCAAGCGGGTAAACCAGTGATGCTGGACTTCTACGCAGACTGGTGTGTGGCGTGCAAAGAGTTTGAAAAATACACCTTCCACGCGCCAGAAGTGGAAGCCAAACTGCAAGGCTACGTACTGCTTCAGGCAGACGTGACTCGCAGCATGCCAGAAGACATCGAGCTACTGCAAAAGCTGGAAGTATTGGGCTTACCGACCATCGAATTTTGGGACGCGAGCGGCGAATACATCCCGAATGCACGGTTGACTGGTTTTATGCCCGCAGAGCCGTTTTTAGCCCACCTAAACGCACTTTAAACCCTAGCTGAATTCCGATGTGAGCCTGATTTTCAGGCTCACATTTTTTTGTTTCGATTCTGTTAAAAGCTCAAATTTTCAACATAATGAATTCAATGGATACATTGAGTTTATTGTCATGAAATGGATTGTTCTTGCGCTACTCGTTCACATGGGGACCTTGTTCTCATCGCCTTCTGTTGCACAAAACCCAGAGCCTTTCCCGCAAAACATCGTTGTACTGACGTCCTTTCCTGAAAGCTTTTACTCGCCCATTGAGCAAGCTTTTGCCACTCAATATCCCGAGTACCCGATTCGCTTTATCAACAAAAAAACGCCTGCACTCATGGCACATCTGGTTCAGCAGCGATCGCCACAGCCCGACCTTATCTGGCTGAGCTCTTCCGATGCCATGGCGCAGCTAGAGCAGCAGGGCTTCATCCAGCAAAGTCACACCTTCGCGTGGTCGCAGTTTGGCTTTTTCTGGAACGCCGACAGGCTGGCAGCGCTCGACCTTCCCGAACCGGATTCTTGGGAAACCCTGACCACCCCGTTATTTGAAAACCAGGTTGCCATGAGCGCCCCGTCGCGTTCGGGCACCAATCACTTAGTGATTGAACTCGTCCTCCAGCAATATGGTTGGGATGAAGGCTGGCGGCTTTTGCTCAAACTCGGAGGGAATTTATCCACCATTACAGCGCGCAGCTTTGGTGTGCGTGAAGGCATCATTAAACAGCGTTTTACCGTTGCTCCAGTGGTTGATTTCTTCTATCGCAGCGCTCTTGCCAGTCAGGCTCCGGTCGGCTTTCACCCTTTTCCTGATACACCTTTGATTCCAGCGCAAATTGGGCTCACAAAGCAGGAAAAACCGAGTTCAAGAAACGTGTTTGTTGAATTTCTGCTGTCAGAAAACGGACAAGCTTTGCTTTCCCTGCCCAGCGTAAATCGCATTCCCAATCAGACCGGGCTTGAAATGGCAGCCAAAAGTCGCACTTCCGCGTTCAATAGCCAGCTTTCTGCCAGCCGCTACCACACGGTGAATGCCTTGTTTGACCAGTGGATCACCCACCGGCTGGATGATCTCCATCGTTTCTGGCGGTTGTGGTATCAGGTCCACCAGCATCCGCTGTCTAGTGTTCAGCAGAAACAGCTCGCTCAGATACTGGCAGATATCGGACAAATCCCCGTTGAAGAAGACGTTGCTGCCGACCCGACGCTGAACGAGAAACTAAGCACGACCAATCGCTATGAAGACTTTTACCAGCGTATTACCGAGCTATGGCAAGACCAAATGAATAAACAGATGGCGAAAGGCATCACCACGCTAGAGCGGATTCTCGCGGAGGTTTCCCCATGAAAAAGCGCCACAGTATCGCATTGCGAATCTTTGCTCTGTTTATGGTTCTTGGTGGGCTGGCTATCGCCATGGTGGGCTCGAATTCCATCACCTTGCAAAACCTAGCAACATCCTCTGAAACCTGGGGGAAAAAGCAGTTGCCAGTGATGGTTGCCGCAGCCAGGTTTGCCGAATTAGGCGGCCAAATCACCACCGATGCCACCAATTTGGCGCTGGCGAAATCGACTCAGGCTTTGCAAACTGCCAATGCGCGCTTAGACACTGCCCTTCCTAAGCTCAGCCAGTTTAATCCGGAAAAACTCTCGCCAGAGCACCATAAAAAGATGCTCAAGCTGGCGGCAGAATTAAAAGAAAACGTCCGCCAGATCTACACCAACACCGAACAAAAACTGCTGATTCAGGAACAGCAGCAGAGACGAAGGAAACAGTTGTACTGGACGCAGATCGACTTTGTCGATGAGGTTATACCACTCACCGAAGAGAGCCAGTTCAATCTGGATTTGTTGCTCGATAAACTGCAAAAGAAAAATGGCTTGTCGTCCGGCGAATTCAGCACCCTCAAATCCGAAACCCATAATCAAAGCCAGCTTCTCAAACTGGAAGCGGACGTGAACCTTGTGCTGGATTTACTTCAGCGAGTATCCCTGTTTTCCAATCGCACCGACATCCTTGCGGCGCAAAGCATGATTGATGAAACCATGGTGACGATTTCAGAACAAACCAGCACGCTACAAAGCATGCCCAGTACGGTCACCATTCGTCAGATTGCCTCTGCCCTTGATGAATATATCAGTGGCAGTGATACCCCCATCCAAAGAGCACTGCGAGTTCTGTCGCTGGATGAAGGCAATCAGGAGCTACTCGAAGAAAACCAACTGCTGCTGCAAGACATTCGGCTTATCGTTTCGCAAACCGTTAGCGAAGCGGAAAAGCAGGCAACCGAAACCGCCGAGCAAATCACGTACATCGTTAATACCAGTCGAAGCCAGCTCAATTTCACCATTCTGGTCATTGCGGTGCTGACGGTTTTTGTTGCCCTTTATCTGAAAAACCAGCTTCTTAATCGCCTCGCCAACGTACTGCGCAGCATGAGGCATCTGGCACAAGGTGAACTGCAAACGCCTCTGGCAATTTCTGGGCAAGATGAAGTCGCCTCACTGGCGCATGCCACCAATGTCTTTAATCAAACCGCCATGCAGCTTCGCCAAAGAACCGGAGCCCTAGAAGAGAAAAACCAACAACTGGTGGATGAAATCGAGCAGCGATTGCTGGCAGAACAAGATCTCAAAGCCACTCAGGAAGAGTTGGTTCAGGCGGCGAAACTGGCGGTACTCGGGCAGCTCACCTCAGGGATTGTTCACGAATTCAGCCAGCCCCTTGCTGCCATTCGCTCGAATAGCTACCTAGCAGTGCAGTATCTGGAGAAAAACCAGCCTGAACAGGCAAAAGACAAGCTGACTCGTATCGATAAGATCACCGATCGCGCCACCAAGCTGTGTCAGCACCTGAAGTCTTTTGCCCGAAAAACCGATGACATAACCCAGCGCACGCCCGTTAAGAAGATCGCACTTAACGCCATGGAACTGTTTACTGAAAACCTACCCGCTGATTGGATAGCTATCGATGTCGAAGAAACCTTAACCGTCAGCGCCAATGACATTCGGCTAGAGCAGGTTTTTGTTAATCTAATCAGCAACAGTCTGGACGCCATTCAAACCCGAATCAAAGACCATGATCTTGAAAGCCATAAGCTAGAAAACCAAGAGCCTGAAAACCAAAAGCTCGAAAACCAAAAGTTTGCCCCTCAGATACGCATTTCTGCTACCCAAAACCAAGACAATGTAGTGATTCATGTTCACGACAACGGCTGCGGCATGCACCCCGAACAACTGAACCAGATATTCGAACCCTTCTACACCACTAAGGATGTGGGCAGCGGACTGGGGCTTGGCATGTCCATCACTCACAATATCATTCAGGATTTTGGCGGCACCATTTCCATTGAATCTCAACCCAATCAAGGAACGGAGGTCACCCTATGTCTCAAACCCATGTAGTACTGGTGGAGGACGACAAAGAGCTCAGAGAAAGCCTGAGCGAAATTCTGGAACTCAATGGTATGTCGGTGACTGCCTTTGCCTCGGCAGACAAGGCACTGCCCTGTATCCAGTACAACAGCAATAGTGTGGTGGTGTCTGACATTCGTATGCCCAATATGGATGGCATGACCTTTCTCCAGCATTTGCAGCAGTTGGATAACGATCTGCCTGTGGTTCTGATTTCTGGTCACGCAGACATCGAAACTGCGCTGCAATGCATTAAGCTCGGAGCGTTTGATTTCGTCGAAAAACCTCTCAGACCAGAGCATCTAGTTGGTCTGGTCACCAAAGCGATTCAACACCGAGAGTTGACGCTGGAAAACCGTCGCCTCAAGCAAAATCACCCACGCACTATTACTCTAGATGAGTTGTTGATTGGCGAATCCGACTCGATGAAAAAGCTCAAAACAAGGTTGATCACGCTGGCCAACGCCGACGTCAACATTGTGATTAACGGAGAAACTGGCACCGGAAAAGAGAAAATTGCGCGCACGCTGCACAGCCAGTCGGAACGCAACAATAAACCCTTTGTCGCCATCAACTGCGGTGCGATGCCTGAAAATCTGATTGAATCCGAACTCTTTGGTCATGAAGCCGGAAGCTTTACCGGCGCAAGCAAAAAGCGCATCGGAAAAATTGAATACGCTTCGGGCGGCACTCTGTTTCTGGATGAGATCGAAAGCATGCCGTTGTCTGCTCAGATTAGGCTGTTGAGGGTAATTCAGGAAGGCGAACTGGAACGCGTGGGCAGTAACCAGACAGTAAGCGTCGACCTTAAGGTGTTGTCTGCTTCCAAAGATGACCTGTTCGAACTCTCCCAGAAGGGCGAATTTCGTCAGGATTTATACTATCGACTGAACGTCGCGACACTGGATATTCCCCCGTTGCGAGAGCGAAAGTCGGACATTCCAGTCCTGCTCGGGCATTTTATTCATGAAGCAGAAAAGCGGTTAAATCAGAAAGCCCCCGCTCTGACCCCGCTGCATTTTCAACATTTGATGAACCATGACTGGCCGGGCAATGTGCGTGAACTGATGAACGAAGCTGACCGAATTGTGCTGGGAATATCCGATCTGATATTCACCAACAACCAGCAGGAATGCCACAGTCTGGCGCATCAGCTGACCCAGTTTGAGTTCTCCGTTCTTCACCATACATTGACCCAGTTTTCAGGTCATATTGGTGATACCGCCGAGCATTTGGACATTCCCCGTAAAAACCTTTACCTCAGAATGAAAAAGTTCGGTTTAAAGAAAGAAGACTACACCACAGATTCCACCCCAGAAGAGTAGGTCAAAAATGACCTACTCACGGATCACATTCTCTTCTCAATGACACATCCACAAGTTTTAGTGAAAACCAAAATCATTTCAAATTAGACACTTAACCAAAATTTAACATTGGCACAACATTTGGAATATCTATACCCAGTTACCCGGTTATTTATCGGTAACTGGCACACGGATAACCCTACGTACATAACAATGACGTGAATAAATATGGAGTGCACAATGAAACATGGAATCAAACTGCTGACGCTAACCAGCGCAATGATGTTCGCAATGGGCAGCACCTCTGCTTTCGCAATGTCGGATAAGAATCTGGTCATCGTCACCTCGTTTTCCAACGACGTAACGGACGTATACAAAAAAGCCTTCGAGAAAAAATACCCGAATGTGAAGGTCGAAATCCTGAAAAAGAAAACCACATCTGGCATTAAATACCTTCAGGAAACCTCATCTCGCAACAGCTCTGACATTTTCTGGGCATCTGCCCCCGACGCATTTGAAGTGCTGAAAGACAACGATTTGCTGGCACAGTACCAATCCTCGGTCACGGGCATTCCTGAAAAAGTGGGCTCTTTCCCCATCAATGATCCGGATGGCTACTACAAAGGTTTCGCCCTTTCTGGCTATGGCATGATGTGGAACGAACGCTACATGAAAGCCAAAAAATTGCCCGTTCCGAAAGAATGGGAAGACCTTGCCGATCCGATTTATCACAAGCACGTTGGTATGTCAGCTCCGTCCCGTTCAGGCACAACACACTTAACAGTTGAAGCCATTTTGCAGGGTAAAGGCTGGGAAGACGGCTGGGCAACCATGAAAGCCATTTCCGGTAACTTCCGCGTGGTCACCGAGCGCAGTTTCGGGGTACCAGATGGCGTAAACAGTGGCTCATTTGGTGTCGGCATTGTGATTGACTTCTTTGGCTTATCTTCCAAAGCAACGGGGTTCCCGGTGGATTTCCACTACCCAACGGTAACGGCATTGGTGCCGGCTAACGTCGGTAAAGTCAAAAATGCCCCTAACGGAGAAGCAGCAAGCGCCTTTATCGACTTCCTGCTTTCTGACGAAGGTCAGGCATTGTTACTGGATAAAAAGATTCAGCGTTTACCCGTCAATCCAGCGGTTTATGCGAGCACACCAGCAGGCTTCCCTAACCCATTCACGGGCGAAAAACTGGGTACCGTCGACTTTGACCTAAACCTATCAAAATCGCGCTACAACGTGGTGAACAGCCTGTTCGACGTGATGATCACCTACCGCATGGATGAACTTCGAAGCGCCACCAAAGCGATTCAGGAAGCCGAATCTGAAGCCAAAGCTAAGAACAATACGAAAGCATTGGATCTGGTTGCTCAAGCAAAAGCATTAATCAACAAAATGCCAATTACCGCAGAGCAAGCCAGCGATCCGGACTTCTCTGGCATCTTCACCAAAAAGCGTAAGAAGAAAACCGACAAGGTCGGCGCTCGTCAAGCAGAAATCGAACAATCCTGGGATAACCAGGTGGTTGCCAACTACGAGAAAGCCGAAGAACTTGCCGAACAAGCGCTCGATATGCTGTAAACAAACCTTACTTCTCTTTATCTGATTCCCCCAACTTGTAGGTCGGCGCCGCGTAATTACGCGGTGCCGGGGGGGATTCTTATTTTTCGAGCCTAGGGTCTGTTGACCTAATCTCAAGAACACGGAGTTTCTTATGAGTAGTGTTTCTCTCTCGCAGACAAAAAACGGCACTAAGCCCGGCAGTCGCGGTGTATTGAAAAAAATTCGGGAAGACTGGGGCTTGTATCTCGCAGCTGCCATCATCGCACTTTTTATCATCACGTTTCTGTTCGTTCCTGTCCTTAAGGTCATTTTTGTTGCCTTTCAGGATCAGGAAGGCAGTTTTTCTCTGGTGAATTTTCAGGATTTCTTTAGCTCTACCCTGTTTCAGGAGTCGTTTTTTAACTCCTTCTACGTCGCCTTTATGTCAGTGATCGTGGCATCGGTGATTGCCATGCCACTGGCGTATTTCACCAGCCGCTTCCAGTTTAAAGGCACGGTGTTGATTCAGACACTGGGCATTGTTCCTCTGATCATGCCGCCATTTATCGGTGCAGTAGCGATGCAATTGCTGTTTGGTGAAAACGGCACCATGAACTTGCTGCTGGATGAGTATTTCGGATTCACCATTCCAGTGATGGAAGGCTTGAATGGCGTCATCTTCGTCCAGAGTGTCCATTACTTTCCCTTTATTCTGATCAACCTGTCTGCCGCGCTGCAAAACATCGACCGCTCAATGGAAGAATCTGCACAGTCGCTGGGTTCATCCGGTTTAAAGCTGTTCAGAAAAATCGTCTTCCCACTGGCCATGCCCGGTTATGTCGCAGGGGCATCTCTGGTGTTTGTTAAAGTGTTCGATGATTTGGGTACCCCGCTTCTACTCAACGTCAACGACATGCTGGCACCGCAGGCTTACCTTCGTATTTCCTCTGTGGGTATCTCTGACCCTATGGGTTACGTGATTTCCGTGATTCTGGTGGCCTTCTCTGTGTTCGCGCTTTGGGTCTCTTTCCAGGCACTAAAAGGCAAAGATTATTCCACCACTCAGAAAGGCGGTGGCGGTTTGTCGAAACGCGAGCTTCGCCCAATGGAAATGGTGGGTTGTTATGCCGTGATTGCGCTGATTCTGATGCTGGTGCTTGCGCCACACTTTGCCCTGTTGTTGCTCTCTTTCGGCACCATCTGGAGCTTCAGCCCGCTACCGGATGGCTTCACCATTGACCACTACGCGACAGCAGTTACCCAAGCTTCCGACTTCATCACTAATACACTGTTGTATGCAGGTCTGGCAGGCATCATTGATGTGATTTTGGGTACCGCGATCGCCTACCTCGTATGGCGCACCAAAATGGTGGGTCGAAAGTGGCTCGACTTCGGCGCAATGGCAGCACTGGCCGTTCCCGGCGTGGTTCTCGGCATTGGCTATTTGCGTACCTTCTACGATGTCGACTTGCCGATTGTCGGCACCTCAATGGCAACTTGGTGGGGCATCATCGTGATCGCGTTGTCGGTGCGACGTCTTCCGTATGCACTGCGCTCTTGTGTTGCCGCTCTGCAGCAAGTCAGCCCATCTCTGGAAGAAGCCTCAGAAAACCTTGGAGCCACTCGCTCCACCACCATTCGTCGCATTGTGGTGCCATTAATGGCAGCCGGTATTCTGGCGGGTTTTGTCACCGCATTCGCCACGGCAGCGGTCGAACTTTCTGCCACGATTATGCTAGTGGCACAGGAGTCCGATGCACCACTGGCTTACGGCTTGTACATCTTTATGCAAAGCGCCGCTGGGCGTGGTCCCGGAGCCGCATTGGGTGTGATTGCCGTATTAATTGTCGGTCTTGCGACTTACCTGTCCCACACCATTGTTGAACGCACTCGCCAGGCTCACGGCGAAAAGAGTCATTAAGAAAAGGAATTTCCCATGAGTTTAGAAAATAGCCAGCAAGTTGGCATTACCATCAAAGACTTAACCTTGGCATTTGGCGAAACCGAAGTGCTGAAAGGCGTAAATTTAGACATTCAACCCGGCGAGTTTTTCGCTTTTCTCGGACCATCGGGGTCAGGTAAATCGACCTTATTACGCGCCATTGCAGGGTTTGGTCCCGTACCCAATGGAGAGATTTTATTGGGCGATGAAAACGTAATTGAACTGCCGCCATGGAAGCGTAATGTTGGCATGGTGTTTCAAAGCTACGCACTCTGGCCACATATGACAGTGCGCCAAAATGTGGCGTATGGACTGGAAGAGAGAAAAGTACCGAAAAACCAAATCAAAAACCGGGTAGACGAAGCACTAAATTTGGTTGGTCTGCTTCACCTTGCAGAGCGACGCCCGTCTCAGCTCTCGGGTGGCCAGCAACAGCGGGTCGCCATTGCCCGTACAGTGGTAGTAGAGCCCAGAGTACTGCTTCTGGATGAGCCACTTTCCAATCTGGATGCCAATTTACGTGAGCAGATGCGACGTGATCTTCTTGATCTACAAAGGCAATTGGGATTAACCACGATCTTCGTGACTCACGATCAGGAAGAAGCCAATACGATTTCTGATCGCATCGCGGTGCTCGATCAGGGTGTGATCCAGCAAGTTGGAGAGCCCATCGAGCTGTATGACAACCCTGCGAATAAGTTCGTCGCCGACTTCTTGGGCACAGCCAATGTGCTCAACGGCAAGGTCATGTCATCCAATGATGGCAGTGTGTTCCAGTCGGATGGAGGCATTCAGTTTCCTTATCAGTCTGAAGCCAAAGGAGAGTTGTCTTTGGTTTTTCGCCCACAAAGCCTGGAGATCTGCCACTCTGCACCGGATTCAAACGCCATCAAGCTCGAAGGCAAGGTAAAACATCGGGAATTTTTGGGTCATTTAGTACGCTACGGCATTGATGTCGGCGGGCAAATGTTAATGGTGGATGACCCGCACCTAAGAGGAACGACTCACCTGAAAAATGGGGCACCGATCCTACTTCAGTTGAACCCGGATGAAATCGTCGCTTTGAGCTAACTATTTGACATTACTATCAATTAACAAAGAGTCGGGCTTTTTCAGTCTGGCTCTTTCACATTTTCAGAAGAAAAATCAGAGAATAAGGGCTTATTTGTTGTTGAATCATCAAGCAAGTGATAATAATTAAATTAACTGTCTGTTAAAGAGTACTTAACGTCATGGACTCGACCTACACCATACTGATCGCTGACGATCATCCCCTATTTCGAAATGCCTTATTTCAATCGGTGCATATGGCGATCAGTGGCGCGAATCTGCTCGAAGCAGACTCACTGGATGCTCTCCTTTCACTGCTCGAAAAAGAGCAAGAGCCCGATCTCTTGTTGCTCGATCTGAAAATGCCCGGAGCCAACGGTATGTCAGGTTTGATCCAGCTACGCGCAGAGCATCCGGATCTGCCTATTGTGGTGATTTCCGCCAGCGAAGAGCCAAGCGTGGTTACTCAGGTGAAAAGCCATGGTGCATTTGGTTTTATCCCCAAATCCAGTGACATGCGAGAACTGGTCTCTGCGCTAAACCAAGTGCTGAATGGCGAACCTTTCTTTCCAGAAGGCATGATCACCAACAACGCGGCGTGTAACGAGCTCAGCGAAAAAATTGCGGCTCTTACGCCACAGCAATACCGCGTGCTGGGCATGCTCTCTGATGGCTTGCTGAACAAGCAAATCGCCTACGAGCTCAATGTCTCTGAAGCCACGATCAAAGCGCACATGACCGCCATCTTCCGAAAGCTTGGGGTAAAAAACCGAACTCAAGCCGTCATTCTTCTTCAACAAATGGAGCCCGAGTCTTAGACCTTTGGCTAAGTTAACAATGTATTAACATCTCATTTTTTGGAATGCCTTCTTCTAAGCCCCCGTTTCTAGGGGGCTTTTGTATTTTCTCGCACAGACTAAAGTAGAAAAGAGTTCTTGAAACCATCTTGCTATTGTAAATCCTGATACAAATCGTTAACAACGAGCTGTTCATGTAATGAAGAGCAATCATATATCGTAAGGAGACGGCAATGGCGTTCGAAAACAAAGAACGGGCAAAGGCCTACTGGGATAAAAACGTAAAACTGATGATCACCCTGATGGCGATCTGGTTTGTCGTGTCATTCGGCTGTGGCATTTTGTTTGTAGATGCGTTGAATCAGTTCCAACTGGGCGGATATAAGCTTGGTTTCTGGTTTGCACAACAAGGTTCAATTTACTGCTTCCTCGGCATTATTTTTTACTATGCGTGGAAGATGCGTCAGATAGACCGCGAATTTGACGTGGACGAGTAAGGAGTCGGTAAGATGGATCTAAAAACTATTACTTATTTAGTCGTTGGCGCTACCTTTATTCTTTATATCGGTATCGCTATTTGGGCTCGCGCTGGGTCTACCAAAGAGTTCTACGTTGCTGGCGGAGGGGTTAACCCAATCGCGAATGGTATGGCAACCGCCGCTGACTGGATGTCCGCTGCGTCTTTCATCTCTATGGCAGGTCTTATTGCCTTCATGGGTTACGGCGGTTCCGTATTCCTGATGGGCTGGACAGGTGGTTACGTACTGCTTGCATTGCTACTGGCGCCTTACCTACGTAAATTCGGTAAGTTTACAGTGCCTGAGTTTGTTGGTGAGCGCTTCTACTCCAACACAGCACGTATTGTTGCTGTTGTGTGTCTTATCATTGCATCCGTAACTTACGTTATCGGTCAGATGAAAGGCGTAGGCGTTGCATTTGGTCGTTTCCTTGAAGTGGACTACTCAACTGGTCTAGTGATTGGTATGTGTATCGTATTCATTTACGCGGTTATGGGCGGAATGAAAGGCATCACCTACACACAGATCGCTCAGTATTGCGTACTCATTTTAGCTTACACTATTCCCGCAATCTTCATTTCACTTCAGCTAACAGGTAACCCTCTTCCGCAACTTGGTCTGGGTGGTACCATGGCTGGCACCGATGTCTATCTGCTCGACCGGCTTGATCAGGTCGTGACGGAACTCGGATTCACCGAATACACCACTGCGGTGCGTGGCGATACATTGAATATGTTTGTGTACACCATGTCTCTGATGATTGGTACGGCAGGTCTGCCTCACGTAATCATTCGATTCTTTACAGTGCCGAAAGTGCGTGATGCACGTACTTCTGCAGGTTGGGCACTTCTGTTCATCGCTATCCTGTACACCACAGCGCCAGCGGTTGCAGCAATGGCTCGTCTAAACCTAATGGACACTGTTAACCCTGCTCCGGGTCAATACCTGAAATACGACGAACGCCCTGCTTGGTTCAAGAACTGGGAAACTACAGGTTTGCTAGGGTTTGATGACAAGAATGGCGACGGCAAAATTCAGTACACGTCTGACAAAACCACTAACGAGCTGAAAGTAGACCGTGACATCATGGTACTGGCTAACCCTGAAATCGCGAAGTTGCCTAACTGGGTAATCGCGCTGGTTGCAGCAGGTGGCTTGGCAGCGGCACTATCGACAGCAGCAGGCTTACTATTGGCCATATCCTCCGCCATATCGCATGACTTGATAAAAGGGGTGATAAATCCAAATATTTCCGAGAAGAAGGAACTGCTCGCCAGTCGGATATCGATGGCGGTGGCAATTGCGGTGGCAGGCTATCTAGGTCTCAACCCACCAGGATTTGCTGCCGGTACTGTAGCGCTCGCCTTTGGCTTGGCCGCATCGTCGATATTCCCGGCACTGATGATGGGTATCTTCAGCAAGGGCATCAATAAAGAAGGGGCAATCGCCGGTATGATTGCAGGTATCAGTATTACCCTATTCTACGTATTCCAGCACAAAGGCATTCTGTTTATTGCTGACTGGAAATATCTAGAGAGCTGGGGCAGCAACTGGTTCCTAGGCATTGAGCCTAACGCCTTTGGTGCTATTGGTGCAGTCTTCAACTTCGCCGTTGCCTTCCTAGTATCGAAAGTAACTGACGAAACACCAGAAGAAGTGAAAGAGCTGGTCGAACACGTACGTGTACCAGCAGGTGCAGGCGAAGCACAGTCACACTAATTAAAACACACGCCACAAAAGCCCCGCTTGGGGCTTTTTTTATCCTCTTACCTGAGGCATTTTAAGAGAAAGTCCAAGGAAGATGCTCAAATATGTTTAAAAACAAACACTTTATTGTCGCTCTATTGATTGCACCTGTACTTGCTATCATTGCCTACTTTGGTACAGATGCAGCGGTCAGTGAAAAGCCGCATGCAGCGAAAGAAGGGGAGTCTTATAAGCTTGCCAGCAAATCGAATTGCCGTTACACCAGCGGGCTTTGCAACATGGAAAACGGTGATTTTAAAGTTCAGTTTCGCTCTGAAGGGATAAAGGATGGGCAGCTAACACTTTCACTCAAGTCTGATCTTCCTTTAGAAGGCGCAAAAATAGCCATTATAGACAGCCCAGATGAGAAAAAGGCCCCCAAGCAGATGCGCCAAGTGGACACACAAAACTGGCATTTAACGCTGAACGCCCCACAAAATGATGAAAGCCAGTTATTAATGGTTTTTCAGGCAAATAGCACTCTGTATTACGGCGAAGCCAATACACAGTTTGTTGTTTACGAGACACTGTTTACTGATAAAGACAATTAAAGTACAACAGACCATAAATAACAGGGCGAAATACTCGATATTAGCTCTTACATATAATCTAGAATAAAAACTCTAATATTCCAATCGACTTCACATTTATTTGTATACCCAAGTAACCTCAAGATACTAGGTTCAGCGAGAATTAACTGTCTTTCAGACAAGACACCGATTTGAAGATCTAGTGGTTCTAAATCAAGAATCGGTAACGCAGTATGAAAGCCAGTTAAACTCGCCCTTGGGAGCTCATATTTTGTCTCACTTCATCGTCAAAGAACTTGGAAAGGACTCGTCATTCCGCTGCGCTCTTTTCCTTGAATTGAAACAAAATATGAAGCTCTGAATCCTGTATATTGAGGCCACTTGGGTATATGGAACCAGTAACAATAAAACCGCCTCTATTTGTCTGAATAATGGAAGCTTTATTGCTGGTAATTCCATTTAAAAAAGCAAAACTTTCTCATTAAACACCCAGCCCAAAATATACAAAACTCAATATTTAAAAATCGAAAATATTAGTTTCATTTTATAAATTGACAAAAGAATAATTTTTTCATATCAATGCCCGCGGAATTATTAGATGTATCCGATTACAGGAAAAATGAAGTGAAAAAAACAATTCTATTAAGCGCGCTTTCTCTGGCTATCGCTCTTCCAGCACAAGCTCACGAAGAAAAAGCGCCAACGTCAGTAAAAACTGAAGGCTTTTACCTAGGTTTAGACTTAGGTTTCTCTGGTAAATCATCCGCTAAGGGCGATTCAATAAGTAGTGATGACCTCCTAAACTCTGATCTAGATATCGCATCAGGTCTGAATCTGGGTTACGAGTTTAAAGCTACAGACGCTGTATCCGTAGCCGCTGAGCTTGAGTTTTATAACTGGGGTAACTACAAGACAGTTGCTAACAACGCAGCAGAAGCTTACTTCACAAGTACTGCTCTTAACTTCAAGCCAAAATACTACGTAAGCGACAACATTTATGTGGGTGCTACGCTTGGATACGGTTCATACACTCTGAATCTTGATATCAGCAGCAGATTTGCTGTTAAATCTTCAAGCGAAAATGGCTTCGTTTACGGTGTTGAAGGTGGTTACCAACACCACAACGGCGTAATGGCACGCGTGGGATACAAGAGCACTAGTGCAGAATTTAACAGTGTAACCATAGACTTGAATTCTCTATATGTAGGTCTCGGCTACAAATTCTAAAAACGAAAGAGAGCGCCAGGTGGCGCTCTTTTCTTTTAACTGATTCTGTTCAACACCGCCCTTAACTTCAATGGTTTTACTGGTTTCGCAATAAAGCTAAACCCATTGGATTGTATTGCTTCGAGCATATCATCGGTTCTGTCTGCACTGATGATCACACCTTCAAAGCTGTCACCCAATCGGAGTCGACATTGCTGAAGCACTTCCAGCCCTGTTCTTCCGTGGTTAAGTCGGTAGTCGGAGAAAATCACTTCCGGTGCCCAGTCGTTTTCCAACGCTTTTAGGCTTTGTACCAGGTCTTCTGCCACTTTGACCTCACAGCCCCAGCGCTCTAGTAAACCTTGCATTCCAACCAGAATATCGGCTTCGTTATCCACGCACAGCACTTTCATTCCTGCTACGTCACTGCCATTGGTCGGCGCAGGCGCTACTGCTTGTGGTTGAATCGCTGCACTGCGATCTAAGGCAACGGAGAACACTGTGCCTTTATCTGGCCATGAGCGAAGGGATATTTCGTGCCCGAGCACACGGGCAATACCTTTGGCAATCGCCAGTCCCAGACCTAATCCTTGATCGCTGTGCCCGACTTCGACTCGCGTGAACTCTTCAAAAATGGCAGCCTGTTTGTCTTCTGGGATCCCGATTCCGTTGTCCCAAACTTCGATGCGTACCTGATTCCCCACACGCCTTGCTCCCAGAAGCACTTTGCCTTTCGGGTTGTAGCGAAATGCATTGGTCAGGAAGTTTTGCAGAACACGGCGAAGCAGTTTGGGGTCAGACTGCGCCAACAGGTTTGAAGGCACCATGGTGAAATCAATGCCTTGTTGTTTAGCAAGGGCGCTGAATTCGGCATTTAAGTTGTCGAGAACATCGTTAAGCGAAAACGCATGGACATTGGTTTCTAATTTGCCAGATTCCAGACGCGAGATATCAAGAAGATCACCGATCAGCTCTTCTGCCGCTCCCAACGCACTTTCAATATGATGGGAAAACTTACGGGTTTCACCGTCTTTGGCGGTTTCGGAAAGTGATGACGCAAACAACCTTGCCGCATTAAGTGGCTGCATTAAGTCGTGGCTGACCGCGGCGAGAAAACGGCTCTTTGAGTGTGATTCGGACTCCGCGCTTTGCGTTGCTGCGACCAGTCGTTTGTTTAGCAATTCCAGTTCTTTGGTTCGCTCATGAACCCGGCTCTCTAGGTTTTCATTCGCTTCTTTTAGCGCTTTTTCGGCTTCGTGGAATACGGTGATATCAGTAAAACTCATTACAAAACCGCCACCGGGCATAGGATTACCCTGCACTTCAATAAAACGACCATCCGGGCGAATACGCGAGGAGGTGTGGCGAGTCCCTCTTTCTAAGTGCTCTACCCGTCTTCTTACATGATCTTCTGGGTCACCCGGTCCACACAATCCTTGCTGGGCATTGTGGCGAATCACATCGGCGATCGGTCTGCCCACCTGTATCAGCCCCGGAGGAAAGTCGAACAGCTCCAGATACCGCTGGTTCCATGCTACCAGCCTGAGTTGTTTATCGACTACTGTGATGCCCTGACTGATGTGCTCAATCGCTCCCTGAAGCAACCCTCGGCTAAAGTCATACAGTTCAGAGGCCTCATCAACAATGGTCGCCACTTCTTCTAGCTGCATGTTTCTGCCCTGTAAGGCAGAAGTAAGTACTAACTTGGCAGAAGAGGCTCCAAACACCCCAGCCAGAACTCGTTCCGTATGACGAATCAGCGCAGAGGTGGCTTGCTGGTTGGGCATCAATTCGCCACCATGTTGATTCCAGAAGTTTCGAAACGCAGCGCGCGCCCGGCTTCTTCCCACAAATCGGGATGCCAGCATTTCAAGTTCAGAAACCGTTACCCTGCTTTGATACAAACTGACGTTTTCACTTTCTGGCAAGGGCGTACCAACAAAAGCCGCTGATTGTAAGCGTTCACTTAAGCTAGAACGGGTAATTAGCGAGACAGCGATGTAGAAGAAGGTGTTAAGCAGTACGCTTAAAATCATCCCCCAGTCAGACATCGACAGCGATAAATCTGACAACAGTTCAGGTGGCGTCACAACCCACAATAGGAAGTTGCTGTCTGCCGACCCAGCCAGCATATCGGTCTGGCTCATTAGCGTAATCAGCCAAACGGTAAAGCCAGCGAATAAACCAACGTATACACCCTTTCGGTTGCCTTCCCGCCAGTACATTCCCCCAACCAAGGAAGGCGCAAACTGCGCTATCGCCGCGAAAGAGAGCAATCCAATAACCGAAAGAGAACTGATGCTGCCCAGTACCTGATAGAACGCCCATGCGCCAGCAAGCAGCAGTAAAATCAGCCCGCGACGAATATTCAGCAGCATGCCTGAGAAATGGGTATGGGTGCGATCAGCCAGACGCATACGACGAAGCAGCAACGGAAGAACCAAGTCGTTAGAAACCATAATGGCAAGCGCAATGGTGGATACAATCACCATCCCCGATGCCGCTGACGTACCACCTAAGAACGCTAACAAAGCGATGTTCTCCGCTCCCATAGAAAGCGGCAGGCTGATCACGTAAGAGTCAGCGGGAACACCTGTTAGCAACCCCTGCCCTGCCCACGCGATTGGCAAGACAAACAGCCCCATCAAAGTCAGGTATAACGGGAACAGCCAGCGCGCGGTGTACAAGTCTTTCGGCTTTTCGTTTTCGACCACCATGGTATGAAACTGACGGGGCAGACAGATGATCGCTGCCATAGTCAAAATGGTGTGAATGATAAGCGTCGGAACGTTAGGAGATTCGTAAGTTTCGCTGGCGATTGCCGTTAAATCTAGGTCAGGTGTGTGCATGGCGACATACACAATAAAGCAGCCAACCGTAAGAAATGCCACCAGCTTAACAATCGACTCGAAAGCCACCGCCATCATCATGCCACGGTGATGCTCGGTATTATCAATATGTCGGGTACCGAATAGCATAGTGAACATGGCGAGTGCCAGTACCACAAACCAGGATATGTTGGCATCCTGATAGCCCAGATCTTCCGTGAGACTCGGGGCGACCAGCTCCAGCCCCATGGTAATGCCACGAAGCTGCAACGCGATATACGGAAGAATCCCGATCACCGCTATGATGGTAATGGTGACAGCCAGTCCCTGAGACTTTCCATAACGCGCGGCAATAAAGTCGGCGATAGAGGTTATGTGCTCGCGCTTAGCAATCAGTATCAGCCGCGCCAGTAAGCGCCAGCCAATCGTAAACACCAGTATGGGCGCGACATAAATGGGGATAAACGACCAAGGGTTGCTGCTGGCCTGACCCACCGTTCCATAAAACGTCCAGGACGTACAATACACGGCAATAGACAGGCTATAGATCCATGGACGCCAGCGAGAAAGCCACTGCAAGCGGCGATCGCCATACCAGGCGATAAAAAACAACAGACCCAAGTAGGTCAGAGAAACGGGGATGACAATCCAGCCTTGCATCAATTACTTTCCTTGTAACGCAAAAAACCAGAGCTATGCTCTGGTTTTCATTTAACGTTGTCTCATTTTTAATCTCAAACGGTTAGCTTTGAATTTGTGCTACAGGCACCGATTTCTTAGCATCCACCCGAATGAAAAACGCCAACACACCCATCGACGCCATAACCCAGAATACATTGGCACCCCAATTCTCGTATCCCCAACCGCTGAATGTGGTCATTAAAGCAATGAAAGCCCCTAAAGGAATCGCGTTATAAAGCGCCTGAAGCGGCACCATTTTGTTTTGATCCTGCTTCTGAATAAACTGGATAGCGGCGATATGTGCCATCGCAAATGTCACGCCGTGCAGCAACTGCACCATGATCAGTGCCCAGATTTCCGTTGTGGAAGCCGTCAGACCCCAGCGTGCAAAGACCCCTATCGACGCTGCGACAAACAGCATTCTCAGTGTCCAGCCAATGAACATACGTTTACTGAATGCAAACACGGTAATTTCAGCGATAACACCCAAGCTCCAGAGATAGCCGATGATGTCGGCAGAAATACCGGAAGATTTCCAATGTAACGAGCTAAACGCGTAATACGCGGCATGGCTGCCCTGAATCAGTGAAGCCAGAATCAGGAAACGAACAACGGTGGCATCTTTAAGCAATAACGTTAACTTAGGGCGGACTTTGCTCTCTTCGGTATCCGAAACAGGCAGTACGTTTGGGTTTCTCATGACGAGCAACATAGAAACCGCAATCCCCGCTAATGCGGTATAAAGAATCGCGCTTGGACCATAAATCGCCACCAGATACCCCACAACGGTGGAACCGGCAACAAATGCAATCGACCCCCACAGACGGGTTCTTCCGTAATCTAAAAGTTTTAATCTTGAATAATAGTTCGCCATCGCATCAGTAAGCGGAATAACAGGACCACAACACACATTAAAAAGCACGGTTGCACCAGCAAGAAGCCAGAAATTTCCTCCGACAAACAGGTGAGCAATTATGGCTAGCATGGAAGCGAAAGTGAGCCAGCGCAGTGCCGGAATCAGATATTCCACTTTGTGTATGCGAGGCGTCACCACAAGGTTTGAAAAACAACGGCTAGCCAAGCCAAGACCTATCAATACTCCAATGTCCGAGGCTGAAATATCCTGCGATGCAAACCAGATTGCCCAGAAAGGCAAATGCACACCATAGGAAAAGAAAAAGCCAACAAAATACTGAGAGATCCAGCCATAAGGGGAACTGTGGATCATGAAAAACCTAAAAGAGTCGGAAAAGGCGGGCTATTATCGCAGTTTCACCTCAAACTAAAAGAGAAAAGTTTAAGAGATTTTTCTTCCCTGTTTAACGTTTGTTTCCTCAATTTTGAACTATAAAAAATCAATCACTTACCGCAGTAAAAACTGGAACCAAACCCAATTTCCGAACACTCATTAGACCAAAGTCGTCTGGAGCTAAGCACGCTTTTTACCAACACTAAGTGTACGTCATTGTGTTAGAGCTGCCCGCCATGCCCGATAAATTCAATATGCACGCAGCCCCTTTTGATCGGCTGTCTTCACAGGAACAAGAGTCCCTGAGATCATCACTGGATGTTGCTTACTACCGGAAGAATGAGGTGATCCTCAAACCCGGTCAGCAGAACACGTCTTTGCATATTTTGATCAAAGGCGCGGTGGAAGAACGTTCGGGCGACGATGAAGAGATTTTCGCTCACTATGCGAATGACGATTTGTTCGATGTACGCTCCCAGCTTGAAGGAAACGTAAAACATAAATACGTCGCGCTGGAAGACACCTTAAGTTATTTACTGCCCAAATCTGTATTCACCCAGCTTTATCAAACTAACAACCAGTTTGCCGCGTATTTCGACTCCAATTTATCCAAAAGACAAGCCCTATTGGAAGCGGCACAAAAGCAGCAAAATCTGGGTGAATTCATTCTGACCAAAGTTGATGACAGCATTTATCACCCGGTGCTTGTGCTTTCACCGGACGAACCTCTTAATGCGGTGACGCGCCTGATGAAAGAGCAGTCCATTGATAGTACGCTCGTTCAGCTTAACCAAGAAGACCCTAGGCTTGATGCCAAGCCTTCGCCTTACCCCTACGGCATTATCACACGAACCAATATGCTGCATGCCGTTATGCTTGATGGCTGCGCTCTGGATACCCCCGTTGGCGATATTGCCACCTATCCGGTTTTTTACGTTGAAGAAGATGACTTCCTGTTCAATGCCATGATCACCATGACGCGCAACCGCATGAAACGCGTGATGGTATGTAACGGCGAACAGCCCGTCGGCATGCTGGACATGACTCAGATTCTGTCGAGTTTTTCTACTCACTCTCATGTGCTGTCCCTCAGCATCGCACGAGCTCAGAGTATTGATGAACTGGCCATAGCCGCAAACCGCCAACGAAATCTGGTGGAAAGCTTGATCAGCAACGGCATACGCACGCGATTCGTTATGGAGCTGATCTCAGCCGTCAATGAACAAATCATCGAAAAAGCGTTTCACCTCGTGGTGCCAGAAGAAAGACACGAGCAGTGCTGCCTGATTGTTCTCGGCTCCGAAGGACGAGGAGAACAGGTTCTGAAAACCGATCAGGACAACGCGCTGATCATCAAAGATGATGTCGAATGGTCAGACAGTCAGCGTACCATGGATAAGCTCACTCACACCTTACAGCAGCTCGGTTACCCGCTCTGTCCAGGGAACGTAATGGTCAACAACCCAGAATGGGTAGACAGCCAAAGCGGGTGGCAACGGGTGATTTCTCAGTGGATTAAAAAAGGCACTCCAGAGCATGTGATGAAACTGGCGATCATGGCAGATGCCCATGCCGTTGCCGGTAACAGGGATCTGCTTACCCCCATTGCTACACACATTTCTCAAACCATGAAAAACAACATGCTGGTGCTGCTCGACTTCACCCGCCCTGCTTTGCAGTTTTCCCTACCTTTAACTTTGTTTGGCAACGTGAAGAAGAGCAAAGACGGTCTGGATATCAAGAGAGGAGGTATTTTCCCCATCGTTCATGGGATACGAGCTCTGACGCTGGAATACGCACTGGAAGAGAAAAACACCTTTGACCGAATTGAAGCGCTGCAACGTAAAAAGATTCTGGAACCGGATACTGCCGACAACCTAAGTGAAGCTCTCAAGCTCTTTTTCAAATTGCGCCTCAGCCAGCAGTTGTCGGAGCATCACAGTGGCAATAATATCGAACTACAATTGTTAGACCGCTCAGAGCGGGATTTGCTACGGCACAGCCTGCACGTGGTGAAGAAGTTCAAACAGTGGTTAGGCTACCACTACCAAATCAGAGATTAGGAGCTTAATGAACAGACTAATACGCTGGTGGTGGCATCGAAAACTGAAGGGAAACCCATACCAACAGCTCTTCAAAGCGCCCAACAAGACCGAATATGTGTCGCTGGATTGCGAGACCACCAGCCTGGATCCCAACCGCGCCGAACTGGTGACCATTGCTGCGACCAAAATCATCGAAAACCGGATTATCACCAGCCAGCCGTTTTACGTTCGATTAAGAGCCCCCCAATCGTTAGACGCCAATTCCGTGTGTGTGCACAAGATTCGCCATTCTGATCTGGAAGGTGGCATAAGCGAAAAACAGGCAATAGAGGCGCTTATTGAGTTCATCGGCAATCGCCCGGTTGTGGGGTATCACATTCGATACGACAAGACGATTCTCGATCTCGCGTGTCGAAAGCATTTGGGGTTCCCTTTACCCAACCCGCTTATTGAAGTGAGCCAGATCTATCATGAGAAGCTTGAGAGGCATCTTCCAAACGCCTACTTCGACTTAAGTCTGGATGCCATTTGTAAGCACTTAGGCTTGCCGCTACAAGACAATAAGCACGACGCCCTGCAAGATGCCATTTCCGCTGCATTAGTTTATGTACGGCTCAGGTACGGCGATTTACCCGCCCTTACCTCTGCTTATGTGCGTTAATTTGCTCTGCAATTAAAGCCAAGATCCACCTCTCAGTTCTCTAAGTAACCGGCTGCTTATAAAGGCAAAACCACATTTCTCATCCTAAAGTCTAATTGTAGAAAAACTGGGGGTAGCTGAGAGTTAATACCAACCGATTTCCATATCATTTCGGAAATAATGGAACTTGCTGAATTCACAAGGAGAGAGCAATGAGTGAAGCCCACGTTTATCCGGTCAAAGAAAATATTAAAGCTAAGACCCATGCCGATAACGACACTTATCTGGCAATGTACCAACAGTCTGTGACCGACCCAGAGGGCTTTTGGGGCGAGCATGGAAAAATCGTAGATTGGATCAAACCATTCACCAAAGTGAAACAAACCTCTTTCGATACAGGTCATGTCGATATCCGCTGGTTCGAAGACGGGACTCTCAACGTTTCAGCCAACTGTATTGACCGCCACCTTGCTGATCGCGGTGACGATGTTGCCATTATCTGGGAAGGCGACGACCCAGCCGACGACAAGACACTCACTTTCAATGAACTGCACAAAGAAGTGTGCCGTTTCTCTAACGCGCTGAAAGAGCAAGGCGTACGCAAGGGCGATGTGGTCTGCCTGTATATGCCGATGGTGCCTGAAGCAGCCGTTGCTATGTTGGCGTGTACCCGTATTGGTGCGGTTCACACCGTGGTATTTGGCGGCTTCTCTCCAGAAGCACTAGCCGGACGTATTATCGACTCCGACGCAAAAGTGGTGGTAACCGCAGACGAAGGCGTTCGTGGTGGTCGCGCAGTACCTCTGAAGAAAAATGTTGATGAAGCACTGACTAACCCTGATGTGAAAACCATCTCCAAAGTTCTGGTACTGAAACGTACGGGTGGCGATGTTGAATGGCATGAGAAACGCGATGTCTGGTGGCACGAAGCAACTGCTTCAGTATCTGACGACTGCCCACCAGAAGAGATGAGCGCCGAAGACCCGCTGTTCATCCTGTACACTTCCGGTTCAACAGGTAAACCAAAAGGCGTATTGCACACCACAGGTGGCTACTTGGTTTACGCTACAATGACATTTAAGTACGTATTCGATTACCAGCAAGGCGAAACCTTCTGGTGTACCGCTGATGTGGGCTGGATTACTGGTCACACTTACCTGATTTACGGGCCGCTTTCCAACGGTGCCAAAACCATTTTGTTTGAAGGTGTACCTAACTACCCAAGTACGGCTCGCATGAGTGAAGTCGTCGACAAGCACAACGTTAACATTCTATACACCGCTCCGACTGCCATTCGCGCATTGATGGCGAAAGGCAATGAAGCGGTTGCGGGTACTCACCGAAACAGCCTTCGCATTATGGGATCTGTGGGTGAACCCATTAACCCAGAAGCATGGGAGTGGTACTACAAGACCATCGGCGACGAGAAATCTCCAATTGTCGATACTTGGTGGCAAACGGAGACAGGCGGCATCTTAATCACGCCTCTACCAGGCGCAACGGAACTGAAACCGGGCTCGGCAACGCGTCCATTCTTCGGCGTTCAGCCAGCTCTTGTAGACAACATGGGCGAGATTGTGGACGGCGCGACCGAAGGCAATCTGGTTATTCTGGATTCCTGGCCAGGTCAGATGCGTACGGTCTATGGCGACCATGAACGCTTCGAGCAGACTTACTTCTCTACCTTTAAAGGCATGTACTTCACTGGTGATGGCGCACGTCGCGACGAAGACGGCTACTACTGGATCACCGGTCGTGTGGATGACGTACTGAACGTATCCGGTCACCGTATGGGTACGGCAGAGATTGAATCTGCGCTGGTTGCTTTCGACAAGATTGCAGAAGCCGCGATTGTCGGTGTTCCGCATGATATTAAAGGTCAGGCGATTTACGCCTACATCACTCTGAACGACGGTGAAATTCCAAGTGCTGAACTTCATAAAGAAGTGAAGAATTGGGTACGTAAAGAAATTGGTCCAATTGCCACGCCAGACGTATTGCACTGGACAGACTCTCTGCCTAAAACGCGCTCTGGCAAGATTATGCGTCGTATTCTTCGTAAGATTGCCACGGGTGACACAGGCAATCTGGGTGATACTTCTACGCTGGCAGACCCAAGTGTGGTGAACAAACTGATAGAAGAAAACCAAAACCTATCTTAATAACTCAATTACCACCTTAAATTCCATCTCTTTATCACTTGCCAGACCGGCTTCCGGTCTGGCTTTTTTTACTTTCCACAAGCAAGAAAAAGATTTTCCATCAAAGAATTAGATTAGAAAATTATTTGCCACTCACGCAAACAATTCGTGCTACATAGAGAAACCTTCACTCCAACTGCTTGCATAAAATAGCCTTCAATTTTTCGCAGTCATCAGAAATCATGTCTAAGCAGTTATTGAGCTCTATTACTTTTGCAACCGTATGTTTGATCTGGGGGACCACATGGATGGCAATGGAAGTTGCCGTAGAATCAATCCCCCCCATCACCGCTACGGGAATCCGATTTCTCATTTCAGCACCATTACTGATGGTCATCGCGTGCATGATGAAGCAACCTCTGCTTTTCCCAAAAGGGAAACGTAAGTTTATGCTGGCGGTCGCAGTATTCTACTTTGCTATTCCGTTCACCCTGATGATTGTGGGTGAGCAATACATCTCATCCGGGCTTGCTTCGATTATTTTCGCCAATATGCCCATTGCCGTTCTGGTTGTTTCTATGATCAGTTTGTCACTTCGTTTGGCGGCACATCAGCTATTTGGATTGGGAATGGCAGTGATTGCGTTATGCCTGATTCTGTCGGGTGAACTGGATATGGGGACGGGTAATGACAATGCTGGTATTGTCGCTTTGGTCGTCGCTGTTTTGATTCATGCCGTAATGTACGTATTAACTCAAAAACACGCACAGGGTATCCATGTACTGACCTACAATGCTATGCCTTCCGGCATCGCTTCGGTTTTGCTGCTGGTGACAGGTTCATTTCTGGAACAACCTGACTTGCACCACATCTCGGATGAATCGGTTTACGCCGTTGTATATCTTGGGCTGGTGGCAAGTGTGATTGGCATTGTCGCCTACTTTTCACTGAACCAGATGACTTCGCCTTTTACAGCTTCTCTTTGCTTCCTGATATTTCCCGTTGTTGCGCTTTTGCTGGATGCGTGGGTAAACGATAACCATCTGTCTGAACTTTCTCAGCAACTTCTGTTGCCACTTTTAGTTGGAATTGTGATCGCAAAAATGCCGCAACTTCCTGAATGGCTTATATCTCGTACCAGCAAATAACCTTTCCCGGGCTGGTCATTCAAATTGTCTCCTCTCTAGACGAGCCCGGTTTCTTTATCTTCCTCACAAATTCTCTTATCCTTGACACAAATTTGGCGAGGTTTGACCAGTATTTTGCTGCGAATTGCGCTGAATTGTCTATAATCGACAGTTAATTTGAGCAAGGTGACAAATTTAGCCTCTAAATTTCATCACTGGCTCACAAAATTTGGAATGGCGAATTTTAAGCCCCAGTTAAAGGAAGATAACCTCACGATGGCAACAAAATCACGCATTCTGGTTCTGAACGGTCCTAATATTAATTTGTTAGGTCTACGTGAACCGGCACATTATGGCTCCAAAACTCTGGCGCAGATCATTCAGGATCTTGAATCTCAGGCGAAGTCACTCGATGTCGAGCTAACTCACCTGCAATCCAATCGTGAATACGAACTGATTGAAGCCATCCACGCAGCCATGGGAAATGTGGATTTTATCGTGATCAATCCAGCCGCCTTTACCCACACCAGTGTGGCATTGCGCGACGCATTACTGGGAGTCGACATTCCATTCATTGAAGTGCACCTGTCCAACGTTCACGCTCGTGAACCTTTCCGTCATCATTCTTATCTTGCCGACAAAGCAGTAGGGGTGATTTGTGGACTGGGCGCTCAGGGTTACCAATTCGCATTGGCTGCTGCGGTGAATCATCTGCAGTCAAACAGTAGTAAATGACACAGAAAACTCTCTCCAGTGAGAGTCACCTAATTTGAGAAAGAGAAGATAAGATGGATATTCGTAAAATTAAGAAGCTGATTGAGTTAGTGGAAGAATCTGGCATCGCAGAGCTTGAAATCTCTGAAGGTGAAGAGTCAGTACGCATCAGTCGCTCAGGTCCGGCACCAGTTGCTGCGGCTCCAATTCAATACGCAGCGGCGCCAGCTCCAGTTGCAGCGGCGGCTCCGGCAGCAGCACCTGCTCCAGCAGCGGCGGCAGAAGCACCAGAAGCCAGCGTACCAGCAGGTCACCAAGTTCTTTCTCCAATGGTAGGTACTTTCTACCGTTCTCCAAGCCCAGACGCTAAATCATTCGTTGAAGTCGGTCAGAGCGTAAACGCTGGCGACACGCTTTGCATTGTTGAAGCGATGAAAATGATGAACCAAATCGAAGCAGATAAATCTGGCGTAGTTACAGCAATCCTAGTGGAAGACGGTCAACCTGTTGAATTTGACCAACCGCTAGTTGTTATCGAATAACAGAGGCTGACTTTATGCTAGATAAATTAGTCATCGCGAACCGAGGTGAAATTGCACTTCGTATCCTTCGCGCATGTAAAGAGCTAGGTATTAAAACGGTTGCGGTTCACTCTACAGCTGACCGCGATTTAAAACACGTCTTGTTGGCCGACGAATCCATCTGTATCGGTCCTGCTCGTGGTATCGACAGCTACCTGAACATTCCCCGCATCATTTCTGCGGCAGAAGTAACAGGGGCTATCGCCATTCACCCTGGCTACGGTTTCCTGTCTGAAAACGCGGATTTTGCTGAACAAGTAGAACGCAGCGGTTTCATTTTTGTTGGTCCTAAAGCAGACACTATCCGCATGATGGGCGACAAAGTATCGGCTATCACCGCGATGAAAAAAGCGGGCGTACCTTGTGTACCGGGTTCTGACGGCCCACTGGACGACGACGAATCTAAGAACAAAGCACACGCAAAACGCATTGGTTACCCAGTAATCATCAAAGCGTCTGGCGGCGGCGGTGGTCGTGGTATGCGCGTGGTTCGTAACGAAGGCGAGCTTATCGAAGCGATTGCCATGACTCGTGCGGAAGCAAAAGCAGCATTCAACAACGACATGGTTTACATGGAGAAATTCCTGGAAAACCCTCGCCACGTTGAAGTTCAGGTTATTGCTGACGGCCAAGGCGGTGCAATCCACCTGGGTGAGCGCGACTGTTCAATGCAGCGTCGTCACCAGAAAGTGGTGGAAGAAGCGCCAGCACCAGGTATTACTGCTGAAATGCGTAAGTACATTGGTGAGCGTTGTACTCGTGCATGTCTGGAAATCGGCTACCGCGGTGCAGGTACATTCGAATTCCTATACGAAAACGGCGAGTTCTACTTCATTGAAATGAACACCCGTATTCAGGTAGAGCACCCGGTAACTGAAATGGTTACTGGCGTAGACCTCATCAAAGAGCAGCTTCGTGTTGCTGCGGGTCAGCCTTTGTCTTACACACAGGATGACATCAAGATCAGCGGTCACGCCGTTGAGTGTCGTATCAACGCAGAAGACCCAGAGCGCTTCCTACCATCACCAGGTAAGATCGAGCGTTTCCACGCACCTGGCGGCATGGGCGTACGTTGGGAATCGCACATCTACACCGGTTACTCAGTACCACCTCATTACGATTCAATGATTGGTAAGCTGATCACCTTCGGTGAAAACCGTGATGTGGCGATTGCTCGTATGAAGAACGCATTGGGCGAAATGATCGTAGAAGGCATCAAAACCAACGTGCCGCTACAAGAAATGATCATGAATGACGAGAACTTCCAGCACGGTGGAGCTAACATCCACTATCTAGAGAAGAAACTCGGTCTTCAGTAAACACTGAATCGCTGAACTGTTTAAGAACCACTCCCCGCGCTTAATCGGCGCGGGGAGTGTTTTTTTTGTGCAAATCGGCTAGACTCCCCCACCAAAATCAATACGACGAAAAAGGTGCATTCCAATGCCTTGGATTCAAATCAAGCTCAATGCGAGTGACAAGAACGCCGAACAGATCAGCGACATGCTGATGGAAGAAACAGGCGCACTGTCTGTAACCTTTTTGGATGCTAAAGATACCCCAATATTTGAGCCTCTGCCGGGCGAGACGCGCCTTTGGGGGGAAACGGACATCGTTGCCCTTTACGACGCGGAAATCGACGCTAAGCAGGTTCTGGCGCAAATCAGTGCTAGTGGCTTATTGGAAGAAGGCTTCGCCCACAAAGTGGAACAGTTGGAAGAAAAAGACTGGGAACGCGAGTGGATGGAAAACTTCCACCCAATGCAATTTGGCAAACGCCTGTGGATTTGCCCAAGCTGGCGCGACATTCCTGATCCAACAGCGGTTAACGTGATGTTGGATCCAGGTCTGGCATTCGGTACGGGAACGCACCCTACCACTTCACTGTGCCTAGAATGGCTGGATGGATTGGATCTTGAAGGCAAAACCGTCATCGACTTTGGCTGCGGTTCCGGCATCTTAGCGATCGCTGCGATCAAGCTGGGAGCAAGCAAGGTCATCGGTATTGACATCGATCCACAAGCCATTCAGGCATCCAGAGCAAACGCTGAACGAAATGGCGTTGCTGAACAACTAGAATTGTTCCTGCCACAAGACCAGCCAGATAACCTTGTCGCCGATGTTGTCGTCGCCAATATTCTCGCAGGTCCACTTCGTGAGCTCTCGGGTGTCATTAAAGGGCTGATCAAACCTGAAGGTATGCTCGCGATGTCTGGTGTGTTAGATACACAGGCAGAAGACGTCGCAAACTATTACCGCGATGAACTGAACATCGATCCGATTGTAGAACAATCAGAATGGTGCCGAATCTCGGGTAAGAAAAAAGCATAAAAGCAAGTGAAAGTAAGCGCTTCAACGCTAATTGACTGAAATTTGGGCATTTTCAAAAACAAATTGTAAATGCTCAAAAATTAAGCTTTTCTCTTTGCGAAAAAATGCGTAAAATGCGCGCCCTTGCTGGTATAGAACTGTGTCGTTGTTTTGAAAATCGGAAACTATCAACTTGAGAACAATCTGATCGTCGCGCCTATGGCAGGTGTCACCGATAGACCATTCAGAGAGTTGTGTCTTCGATACGGAGCTGGATTAGCCGTCAGTGAAATGATGTCGTCTAATCCAAAGGTCTGGAAAACAGCGAAATCCCAACAGCGCATGGTACATGAGGGCGAATCGGGCATTCGCTCTGTACAGATTGCCGGGGCAGATCCCCAGCAGATGGCAGAAGCCGCACAATATAATGTCGAGAACGGTGCACAGATCATCGACATCAATATGGGCTGCCCTGCTAAGAAAGTGAATAAGAAGCTTGCCGGATCGGCGTTGCTGCAACACCCGGACATAATCGAAAAGATTCTGACCGCTGTAGTGAACGCTGTAGATGTCCCTGTGACACTAAAAACCCGTACAGGCTGGAACACAGACAATAAAAACTGTGTCCAAATCGCTAAAATGGCCGAAGACTGCGGCATTCAGGCACTAGCCCTACATGGGCGTACACGAGCTTGTATGTACAAAGGCGAGGCAGAATACGACAGCATCAAAGCGGCTAAGGCGGCTGTTTCAATACCGGTTATCGCTAACGGTGATATCGATAGCCCAGAAAAAGCCAAATACGTACTGGAGTACACCGGTGCAGACGCTTTGATGATTGGACGCCCTGCCCAGGGACGTCCGTGGATTTTTCAGGAAATCCACCACTATTTGGAAAACGGCAGCACTATGCCTTCGCTTCCAACCGAGGAAGTGAAAGACATTATGCTTGGTCATGTGAACGCTCTTCATGAATTTTATGGCGAGTTTTTGGGTCCCCGTATTGCGCGTAAACACGTAGGCTGGTATCTGAAAGAACATGAGCAGGCGAGTGAGTTTCGCCGTACCTTCAACGCGATAGAAGCAGCCGAGCTGCAACTTGAAGCGCTAGAAGGTTATTTTGATAACGTTGCATCATAATTACAGAAAAGAGCTAGACCGAATATGTTCGAACAAAATCTGACTTCCGAAGCATTGACAGTAACTACAGTGACCTCTCAAGACCAGATCACTCAAAAGCCATTACGTGACTCTGTAAAAGCGTCTCTTAAAAACTACCTTGCTCAACTTAATGGCCAGGAAGTCAATGACCTGTACGAATTAGTATTGGCAGAAGTTGAACAGCCACTACTAGACACTATCATGCAGTACACTCGCGGTAACCAAACTCGCGCAGCAACCATGATGGGTATCAACCGCGGTACGCTTCGTAAGAAACTGAAAAAATACGGCATGAACTAATCAACCGATTGGTTTAAATCGAATTTTTAAAGCCCTAACCTTCTGGTCAGGGCTTTTTTATTTCTTTTTGAATCCTTTGAACTTACACAAAAACATTCCCAATTAGCTCAATACATTTCGCATCAAGCCAGCTTTTTACACCTATCTCTTCAGAACTGCCCATCATTGTGGATTTATGCGTCTTTGGTCGAATTTATAACTTCGGCTCATCCACTATACTGAATTAAAACGTTAACGTATTTTTAACAATCTAAGCATACGGAACTTAGGCTGTTGAACGAATAACTACAACAACACCACCAAGACGCACTCATCGACGAAAGGACTGTCGTTATGAATAGATTTAGCTTGCGCAACGTATCCATTAAAGCTCGGCTTTACATCATGACCTTAAGTATCGCGGTGTTAATGTTGGCGCCACTTGCCTACATTAAATACGCGTATTACGGCGATCTGATTGAAGCGAAACAGGTCAAAACCCGACATCTGGTCGAATCCGCTCATAGCCTTGTCAGCCACTTCTACCAACTTGAAACTGACGGCGCTCTCAGCCGTTCTGAGGCTCAGGAACAAGCTAAGGCTGCACTGAATAAACTTCGATATGAAGAGAACGACTACTTTTGGGTTAACGATACTCGCCCTTACATGGTGAATCACCCCATAAAGCCACAGTTGAACGGTAAAGATTTATCCGGCGTGAAAGACCCGACTGGCAAAGTTTTATTTGTTGAGTTTGTCAACGAAGTCAAACGCAACAACGGAGGGGGTTTCGTAAACTACATGTGGCCAAAACCGGGATCAGATGTCGACATCGAAAAGCTCTCTTACGTGAAACTCCACCAGCCTTGGGGCTGGATAGTGGGCAGTGGTGTGTATATCGATGACATAGATGCCCTTTTCTGGGAACGAGCCAAATCGACGCTTTTGATCATTATCGCCTGTATTGTCGGAATGGGATTTATAGCGACTTGGTTTGGACTCAGCATCACCAAGCCATGTGAAGAGACAGAATACGCTCTTAATGATATTGCAGAGGGAGACGGTGACCTCACCAAAGCCTTACCCGCTAAAGGCAAAGATGAGCTAAGCCACATTGCCGCGGCTTTTAACCTTTTCACTCAGAAAATTCGCACCATAGTGACCGATATGGTTCCGGTGGGAGACGGCATCACCAGTGCCGCTACCCAACTGAATCAGGTCGCGTCTGAAGCATCGATCAAAGCAGGAGAACAGCACCAATCGGTGGATACCGTTGCTTCTGCTATGGATGAATTGCATGTAAGTAATCAGGAAGTCGCAACCTCAGCATCTTCAGCTGCCGATGCAGCAGAGCAGGCTGCCAAGCTGGGCCAGCAGGGTGTGCAAGTCATCGACAGTGCCACCAACCATATGACCTCACTGACTGAGCTTCTGACAGAAACAGAGCAAAGTACGCAGCAACTAGCGCAAGACTCAGAAACCGTCAGCACCGTTCTGGATGTGATCCGCGGCATTGCCGAACAAACCAATTTACTGGCATTGAATGCCGCAATCGAAGCGGCTCGTGCAGGTGAACAAGGACGTGGCTTTGCCGTCGTCGCCGATGAGGTGCGTACATTGGCAACCCGCACCCAGGCAAGTACCGATGAGATTGAGCAAATTGTGTCAAACCTTCAGGCAAGGGCGAAGACCGTCACCTCAGCAATGGAGAAAACTCAAACCCAGTCAAGCGCGACGCATGAACAAGCACAGCATGCCCGAGCTACTCTCGCCGATATTGGTCAGCAAATAACTCATATTCTGGAGTTGAACCAGCAGATTGCGGATTCGAGTGCCCAACAGACACTCGCAACAGAAGAAATCAGCAAGAATCTAGTCCTCATTTCTGAAAACAGTGACCAGTCGGCTGCGCAAGCAACACAGGTAGCACAAGCCAGCGAAGCCCTGTTAAGCAATGGACAGGAACTACAAAACATCATCAGGAATTTCAAAGTCTGATTTTAACTTCCCTCAAACGCCGCGAAATGCGGCGTTTTTTGTTATTGCTCACAAGCTGAAACTTGCTTTTCGTTTTTCACACTGTTCGTGACTTGTATCAATTTAATTTCATATCAATTTAATGAGAATGATTATCGAATACATTTAGTCACTGATGGAGAATCCCATGAAAGCCGCTGTGGTGAATGAGTTTAAAGGACCTTTAGTTATCAAAGACATCCCGCTTCCGAATGTAAAAGCGCGTGATGTTCTCGTCAAAATACACGCGTGTGGCGTGTGTCATACCGATTTACATGCCTGTCATGGCGACTGGCCAGTGAAGCCTAAAATGCCGCTGGTTCCCGGTCATGAGGGTGTGGGAGAAATTGTCGAAGTCGGCAGTGAAATCAAACACCTGAAAGTGGGAGACCGAGTGGGTATCCCTTGGTTATACAGTGCCTGTGGGCATTGTGATTACTGCTTAGAAGGGCAAGAAACCCTCTGTTTAGATCAACACAACGCTGGCTACTCTGTGGATGGTGGTTACGCTGAATACTGCCTGGCACATGGCGAATATGCCGTAAAAATCCCAGACGGAATCAGCTACGTCGATGCCGCACCTCTCTTCTGTGCTGGCGTAACCACATACAAAGCTCTCAAAGTCACAGACGTTAAGCCAGGTCAATGGGTAGCGATTGTCGGAGCTGGCGGGCTGGGTCATTTAGCCATTCAATACGCTGTGGCTATGGGCATGAATGTCATAGCAGTGGACACCGGTGAAGAGAAGCTGGCATTAGCCAAAGAATTGGGGGCAACACACTGCATCGACTTTATACAGCAAAAGCCTTCTGAAGTGATTCATGAGCTGGTTGGTGGCGTACACGGTGTCGTGTGTACTGCTGTTTCAAAACCTGCGTTCCAGGAAGCGTACAAAGCCATTCGCCGCGGAGGAGCTTGCGTCCTAGTCGGTCTTCCACCAGAAGAAATGCCAATCCCAATTTTTGATACGGTGCTGAACGGTGTCAAAGTAATTGGTTCTATTGTCGGAACCCGTAAGGACCTTCAGGAATGCCTGCAATTTGCCGCCGAAGGCAAAGTCAAAGCCATTACCGAAGTGAAACACCTCGAAGACATTAACGACATCTTTGCTGATATGGAGAAAGGTGAAATTAATGGGCGAATCGTAATGGAACTGGCATAGTTCGCGTTAAGCATAAAAAAACAGTAAGGGCAGCCATGGCTGCCCTTTTCTTTTCAATTTAAAAAATCACTCGTTACCTATCTTCACAGCACTTTTCGCCACCGTGCACTTCTTCGCCAGCGAGTGCTTCGAGAATGGAACAATGACTGGCATCGTCATCCACTTCACCACAACAGGCATCGTTGATTTTTTCTAATGCACTTCGAATGCGGGTAAGCTCATGGATTTTCTCATCGATGAGTTCAAGTTTCGCCGTGGTTATCGATTTGACTTCCGCACAACTGTGTTCAGTGGCTTCTAGCTTTATCTCCAGAAGTTCTTTGATCTCATCAAGACTTAGCCCCAGAGACTTAGATTTCAGAATGAAGAGCACCTGTTGCTGGTTCTTATCATCATAAAGCCGATAACCCGACTCACTTCGTCCTGCTGGCGCAATCAGTTGGTTCTTCTCATAGAAGCGAAGTGTATCCGTACTCACGCCACATCTTTTGGCTAACTCACCAATCTGAAACATGTTTTTTTAACCTTATCTTTACGAAATCGGCGTCAAAATCCGATTTTCACAATTATTTTTGTGACGCCAAACGATTGCGCGAGCTTTTTTGTAATAATTTAGTTAGAATACGCGCCATCAAATTTCGAGTTGAAATTAAAGCACTGACCAGCCAAAGGTCTTTACCAAAACTGGCCTAATTTGTCGCTCTGCTTCCCTTTCATAGTAAGGGGATAGCATCTTGGATGATACGATTATTTTTCTGGATTGAGCGCACAAACCTGTTCATTTTTGGCAAATATCTTTAGTTTATTTTTTACACATTAACTCTGTGAATTTGAGGAAGATGGAAGCAATGAATAACGCTCGTCCAATTCGCCGCGCTCTTATCAGCGTATCAGACAAAACTGGTATCGTTGAGTTTGCAAAATCCCTTGCCGACCGTGGTGTCGATATCCTTTCTACTGGCGGTACTGCTCGCCTGCTTGCCGAACAAGGCATCTCTGTAACTGAAGTATCAGACTACACTGGCTTCCCTGAGATGATGGACGGTCGCGTAAAAACTCTTCATCCAAAAGTTCACGGTGGTGTGCTTGGTCGTCGCGGTCAAGACGACGACGTCATGGCGACACACGGTATCAACCCAATCGACATGGTGGTAGTAAACCTATATCCATTTGCTGAAACCGTAGCTAAAGAAGGTTGTACGCTGGAAGATGCAGTAGAAAACATCGATATCGGTGGTCCAACTATGGTGCGTTCTGCGGCGAAAAACCACAAAGACGTCACTATCGTTGTTAACGCTGGCGATTACGACCGCGTAATTGCAGAAATGGACGCGAACGACAAGTCTCTGACTCTGGAAACGCGTTTTGATCTCGCTATCGCAGCATTCGAACACACCGCTTCTTACGACGGCATGATCGCTAACTACTTCGGCACTATGGTTCCTTCATACGGAGAGAACAAAGAAGGTGACGAAGAAAGCAAATTCCCTCGTACTTTCAATCAGCAGTTCGAGAAAAAACAAGACATGCGCTACGGTGAGAACAGTCACCAAGCGGCAGCTTTCTACGTTGAAGCGAACCCAGAAGAAGCGTCTGTTTCTACTGCTCGCCAAATTCAAGGTAAAGCGCTTTCCTACAACAACATCGCAGACACTGACGCAGCACTTGAGTGTGTGAAAGAGTTCGACGAGCCAGCATGTGTGATTGTCAAGCACGCTAACCCGTGTGGTGTAGCGCTAGGCGAAAACATCTTAGAAGCGTACAACCGCGCGTACCAGACTGACCCAACGTCTGCATTCGGCGGCATCATCGCATTCAATAAAGAACTGGACGCAGAAACGGCATCTGCCATTGTTGAGCGTCAGTTTGTTGAAGTGATCATCGCTCCAAAAGTTTCTGCAGAAGCGGTTGAAGTGGTTGCAGCGAAGAAAAACGTTCGCCTTCTTGAGTGTGGTGAATGGACTGCTAAAACAACGGGCTTCGACGTGAAACGCGTCAATGGCGGTCTTCTGGTTCAAGACCGTGACCAAGGTATGGTAACGCTGGATGATTTGAAAGTTGTCTCTAAGCGTCAGCCAACCGATGAAGAACTAAAAGACGCACTGTTCTGCTGGAAAGTGGCTAAGTTCGTTAAATCCAACGCTATCGTATACGCAAAAGGCGACATGACGATTGGCGTGGGCGCAGGTCAAATGAGCCGCGTTTACTCAGCGAAGATTGCAGGCATCAAAGCAGCAGACGAAGGTTTGGAAGTTGCTGGCAGTGTTATGGCATCTGACGCATTCTTCCCATTCCGCGATGGCATCGATGCGGCTGCAGAAGCGGGCATTAAGTGTGTGATCCAACCAGGTGGCTCAATGCGTGATGACGAAGTTATCGCCGCCGCTGACGAACACGGCATGGCGATGATCTTTACAGGCATGCGTCACTTCCGTCACTAATTTCGCTAAGAGGCACTCCAGAGTGCCTCTTTCTACATGATTTAAGGATTATAAGATGAATGTATTAGTAATCGGTGCCGGCGGTCGTGAACACGCGTTGGCATGGAAAGCGGCTCAGAACCCAAATGTTGAGACGGTTTTCGTTGCACCTGGTAATGCGGGTACGGCTCTTGAACCTAAGCTAGAAAACGTAGCGATCGGTGTAGAAGACATCGCTGCATTGGTTGCCTTCGCGAAAGAAAAAGCGATCGAGCTGACGATTGTTGGCCCTGAAGCTCCTTTAGTTATTGGTGTGGTGGATGCATTCCGCGCAGCAGACTTGCCTATCTTTGGTCCTAGCGAAGCTGCCGCGCAGCTAGAAGGCTCAAAAGCCTTCACTAAAGACTTCCTGGCTCGCCACAACATTCCTACAGCGGCTTACGCTAACTTCACGGAAATTGAGCCAGCACTGGCTTACGTTCGCGAACAAGGCGCACCAATCGTTGTTAAGGCTGACGGTCTTGCAGCAGGTAAAGGCGTTATCGTTGCGATGACCCTACAGGAAGCAGAAGACGCCATCAAAGACATGCTGGCAGGCAACGCGTTTGGCGAAGCAGGCAGTCGTGTGGTGATTGAAGAGTTCCTGGATGGCGAAGAAGCCAGCTTCATCGTAATGGTCGATGGCAAGAACGTTCTGCCAATGGCCACCAGCCAGGACCACAAACGTGTTGGCGATAAAGACACAGGTCCTAACACCGGCGGTATGGGTGCCTACTCTCCGGCTCCTGTCGTGACACAAGAAATCCATAACCGCATCATGGAAGAAGTGATCTACCCTACCGTGAACGGCATGGCTTCTGAAGGTCACCCATATACAGGCTTCCTGTACGCGGGCTTGATGATCGATAAAGACGGCACACCGAAAGTGATCGAATACAACTGCCGCTTCGGTGATCCAGAAACTCAGCCAATTATGATGCGCATGGAATCGGATCTGGTTGAACTTTGTCTGGCTGCGATCGATGAGAAACTGGACCAAGTGGAATCCAAATGGGATCCACGTGCGTCAATCGGTATTGTTCTGGCAGCAGGTGGTTACCCAGCGTCTTACAACAAGGGCGATGTCATCTCTGGTCTTCCTCAGCAGGAAGTGAGCGGAGAGAAAGTATTCCACGCAGGCACAGACAACAAAGATGGCGACATCGTGACTAACGGCGGTCGTGTGCTTTGTGCAACAGCACTTGGCAATACGGTTTCTGAAGCTCAGCAACGTGCGTACGAACTGGCGAAACAAATTAGCTGGGAAGGCATGTTCCATCGTAATGACATTGGCTACCGTGCCATTGCTCGTGAGCAAGAGAAATAATCTCAGGGCTCAGATGTGAAAAAGGCGCTCAATGAGCGCCTTTTTTGTATTCGATATTTTTGATCAGTTTTGCTCAATGAAAGAAGGTCGCTTAATGCAATCCTGACTGTCTTCCGCCAACATCAGCAGATCGTTAACGGACAGCGTATTCAAATCCTTACGACCTATAAACGCAACATAACTGTCGACTGATGACAAGCGATTGACCACAAAGCTTGGAAGCGTCTGGTTAAACGCAAGCTTTTCGTATTCCCTGTCATCACAGGTCTCGAATGTTTCACCATCCCAGTAACCCTGAATGAGTTCAAGGCTATCTTTTTCCTGCGACTCCGTCGTCTCTACCACAAAAATCGCTTCTTCCTGATAGCGCTGAATTTGCTTTTCAGGCACGGGAAGTACTTTTCCATCAACCCGATATTGCTGATAGACAGCTTCACCGGAAGCACTGAAACGTAAATGGACACGATAAGGCACGAGCTCTAGCTCGTCATTTGTGCGGTAACCTTTTCGAATCAACTCACGCAGAGTATCGCCTTGCCACGCGTAGTCCGTATGGTAGTAGCCATAGTCTCCCGATGACACGTAATCCGCCGCCGAATAGGCACTGCCTAGTCGTTTGGTAAACCAATAAAAGCTTGTAGAATCCCCAATAGATTGCCCGCCAGAATAGTATGCATACTGGTTAGCTTGAGGTACGTTGGAACTGGAAGAACAGCCGACTAACGCCGCTAGCAATAGAGGTGCGTAAAGAAATCGCTTCATAAAATAACTACGCCGAGTAAAAACTCGGCGTAGTATAGATTAGTTCACTGATTCTTTCAGTGCTTTACCAGCGACAAATGCTGGAACATTTGCTGCTGCGATTTGAATCTCGGCGCCAGTCTTAGGGTTGCGACCAGTGCGAGCTGCACGATGGTTTACTTTGAATGTACCAAAACCGATAAGTTGAACCTGGTCACCCTCTTTAAGAGCTTCAGTCACTCCGCCTAGAGTCGCTTCAAGAGCTGCTTTTGCTTGTGCTTTAGATAGATCAGCTTTTTCTGCGATGAAGTCGATGAGTTGGGTCTTGTTCATTAGGTTTCCCTTCTTGTATGTTTTTCGAAATCTAATTCACTGTAATCCATAAATACCTGTTGTGGCAAAGGTTTGTCGCCTCACTTTCGCTCTTCTGCCGAGTTTTTAACCAGATTATGAGCTTTACCTCACAATTTGTTACGACTTTTCTCACTATTAAGCTTGTTTTTCCGGCTTTCAGAACCGATTTATAGGCTAGTTGATAGTTAGCCTCTATTGGGAGCCTATTGATATCAACGACAATTATTGACTGTAGGAAACTATGTTACTGCTCGCTTTCTATGTCTCCATCGCGATTGGAGTCTCGTTCATCTGCTCCGTTCTGGAAGCGGTGTTGTTGAGTATTACCCCAAGTTACATTGCTCAGCTTCGCCAGCAAGGTCATCCATCAGCACAAAAGCTGTCGGAATTAAAAGAAGACATCGACCGACCTCTTGCTTCTATCCTGACATTGAACACCATTGCACATACGATTGGTGCCGCAACGGCAGGCGCACAAGCCACTGTGGTGTTTGGCAGCCAATGGCTTGGTGTATTCTCTGCGGTGCTGACTTTCGGTATTTTAGTCTTTTCTGAGATCGTGCCTAAAACCATCGGTGCGACATACTGGCGTCAGTTGTCCCCAATGGCTGCAACCACTTTGCGCTGGATGGTATGGGCGTTAACTCCGTTCGTCTGGTTCTCGGAACAAATCACTAAGCGCCTTGCACACGGTCATCAGGCACCGAAAATGCGTGATGAGCTATCAGCCATGGCTATACTGGCAAAAGAATCAGGCGAATTCGCAGAAGGCGAGTCGCGCATTCTTCATAACTTGCTGAACATCCAGGACGTGCCTGTCACACAGGTAATGACGCCTCGCCCGGTCGTTTTCCGTGTGGATGCAGAAATGACGATTGACGCGTTTTTGTCTGAGCACAAAGACACACCATTCTCCAGACCTCTGGTTTACAGCCAGCAGACGGACAATATTTTGGGATTCGTCCATCGCTTAGAGCTGTTTAAACTTCAGCAGTCTGGTCATGGCAGTAAGCAGCTTGGAGCCGTCATGCGCCCCATTCACGTCATCCTTAACAAGATGGCGCTGCCAAAGGCCTTTGATCAGATGATGGCTCAGCGTGTGCAGCTAGCTCTGATTGTGGATGAGTACGGCACAATTCAGGGTATCGTGACACTGGAAGACATCTTTGAATACCTGCTTGGTGAAGAGATTGTCGATGAAGCGGATAAAACCAGTGACATGCAGTTCCTGGCAAACAAGCGCTGGGAAAAGTGGAAAGAAACCCATGGCGTAATTGAAAGCCGGGATGAAGACGAAGAACAACCTTCGGAAGACACCGCGAAGAAAGACTGAATCTAAGGCTCCTTAACTGGAGCCTTTTTTATTAGGGTAATTCCGGTCCACAGGTTTTCAGGAAATCCAATAGTACCCGACACTTTCGCGGTAAGTACTGCTGCTTACGGTAATACGCAACAAACTCAAACTCCCGGCTTTGGGTATTGGTAACATCAACAGGCACCAATAAGTTGTTTTCCAGTTCCTTAGTCAGGATCAGAGCAGGCACGTAAATAATCCCCCTCCCCTGCAATGCTGCCTGAATCAGAATCTCCGTATTATCAGACCAAAGTTTCGGCTGAACTTGTACCTGTTCTCCACCAGCAAATTCCCATCTGGTTCTGGTGACCTGTTTGCCATAAGCAAGGCAAGAGTGCTGGGAAAGCGCTTCAATGCTATCTGGAATGCCGTGTTTTTCGAGATAAGCAGGTGATGCAAATAACTGGTTTACATAGCGATACAAAGGCACTCGCACAAACATGGACGAGTTGAACAACTCAATGTCCCGCGCTAATGAAATGTCCGCAAAACTTGCTGGCATCACGTCATAGTCGACACTGCGTAAATCAAACTCGATATCTGGGTACTGCTCCGTAAAGCGTTCCAAATCTTTCATCAATACACGTGAATTCACCAAGGTTGGAGCAGCAATCGTTAATACACCAGCAGGTTTGTCATTAAGGCGCGTAACCTCGGAAAGAAGCTCATTCCATTCAGAATCTATCCGACAAAAGGTCTGATAGAAGTACTCACCGGCTTCCGTGACCTCTAGCTTTCTGGTCGTTCTAATCAGTAGTTGCACTCCGAGACTGGATTCCAATTCTGCAATTTTCTTACTGATAACAGAAGGTGTCACTGCCAACGCTTTTGCTGCCTCCGCCATAGAGCCATGCTCGACCACCTGTCTGTATATCGATGCGTGCTTAAAATTCGCCATCCTTTCATTCCAAAATGGAAACTGATGCTTTCTATCTTCAGTAATTATTTTCAAATTAACAACAAATAGAATGCGTAAGTCGTTAACAAACTCGAGAAGATAACGCTTAATTTAAGGAGCAACCATCAATGAAAAATGCGAACAGTGTGATTGAGACCGTTACCTGGCGTGCAAATGAAGGCGTGAGCGAAGAAGAGATGAAAAGTGCCGTGGAGCTCATGTTACTGGATTTAAAAAACCTACCTGGCTTTATTCATGAAACCTTATCTGTGAATGAGACGGGACAGTGGCTACAACTCTATTACTGGGAAACCGCCGAAGACGCACATAACTCCAATCAACTAATGGCAGATAAGCCCTCGTTCGCCAAGTTAATCGCTCTGATTCAGCCTGATTCGGTAGATATTCAAGTTTATGGCTGTATCCATGCTTCCTCTGCCATCAGTTTTGACTAAAAACTGTTGCCCTAGACAAGAAAAAGGCTCCGAAAGGAGCCTTAGTGCGATTAAACTGCCAACCCAATATTGCTGACCGGGTCATCACGGAGCTCTTGTCGCAGCTCTTTAATCAGTTCCACATCGCGCTCGACTGCGTCTTTCAAAGGTCGGAAAATCGCCCATTGCACATCCCATTCAGCGCACACGGCTTCATTTTCTTTCTGGTTGTCGTTGGTCACTTCTTCCCCAGACTGCGCTTCTTCCAAGTGCGCAACCGTATTGACAGACTGCTCGCTGATTTTCAGCATGGATTCAAACAGAGTGTCTCTGTCTAGCAAGCCATGCAGCAGAGTGGAAAGCGCCACGCACGCGTCAATCGCCGGGTAAACGCCATAGAAATCAAAATCATCCGCAGAAGGGATCAATTCTTCCAGTTTTTCTAGCTGACGCTCGAAGTTTACTTTCGCATTTTTAACCGTGAGTAACTCCCAAACACTGTCTAAGATATCTTTATAGACACGTGATTCTGCAAACTCTGTGTTCTGGCAAAAAACCGCATAGTTGGGGTACATTCGCTCACAAAGAGACGCCATAAACGTTATTTGCTGCCAAGGCTCGAACTTTTCGAGGCGAATTTGGAGAGGATTCTGTAACATGGTGATCCAACGGTTGTAGAAAAAGACAGCGGAAGTGTACTTGATTCGCCAGAGGGAAAAAAGCAAGCCTATGAATAATTTCACCAACAAAGTCTATATCGCTTCGAAAGACCAAGCGGAATACGCATCGCTAATCAACAATGCTCAGCTAGAAGACTTGGTCATCACTCAGGATAAAAGCCTTGCCAACATCGTTCTGGCCGATCCTCCACTCATTGTTAACGACCTCCCAAACCTGACTAAACTGGAATGGTTACAGTCAACGTTTGCAGGTGTGGATGCACTAGTCGTCAGTGGACTTCGTCAGGACTATGAACTGACCAATGTAAAAGGCATATTTGGTCAGCAGATTTCCGAATACGTGGTTGGCAACACGATTGAGTACTTTCGCCACTTTTCTACATATCGGCAGCAACAGCTTAAATCTCAGTGGCAGCCTCACCCTTATCAATCCTTAGCGGATAAATCGATTTTGGTGCTCGGTACGGGCGACATCGGCTGCCATGTGGCCAAAATTTGCAATGCACTTGGAATGAAAACGGGCGGGGTCAACCGAACGGGGATCCCGGCAAAAGCATCCCCATTCAAATACACTTTCCATATTGGGGAGTTTAAATCTGCGGTAAAAGACGCGGACATCATCGTCAGTACTTTACCTTCTACGCCCGATACCCGAGGCTATCTCAATGCCGCGCGCTTAGCTCATGCAGACAACGCGTTATTGTTCAGTGTCGGACGCGGCGATGTGCTGGTTGAAGACGACCTGATCCCTGCCATCGAAAATGGCAACATCGCTCATGCTTTTCTGGATGTGTTTGAACAGGAACCTTTGCCAAAATCGTCTCCATTCTGGTCGCACGACAAGGTTTCCGTCACCCCGCACATTGCCGCAGTAAGCTTTCCACACCAAGTTTTTGAGCAGTTCAAAGAAAACTACCTCAGATGGTATGACGGGTTTAAATTGCAAAATCGCGTCGACTTCAAGAAAGGTTATTGATGGTGCCGGCTCTGCCTTCTTTACTGGCGGACATTCGCCAATGCAAAGTTTGCGAACCTGAGTTGCCATTGGGTGCTAACCCTGTGATTCAGGCTTCGGAGGAAGCGCGTTTACTGATAATCGGGCAAGCGCCCGGAACCAGAGTCCATAAAACCTCTATCCCTTGGAACGACCCAAGCGGCGATCGCCTGCGAACATGGCTGGATATCGACAAAGAGGTGTTTTACAACCCAACTAAGATCGCCATCATGCCGATGGGCTTATGCTATCCGGGAAAAGGGAAAAGTGGCGATTTACCACCAAGGAAGGAATGTGCACCTCTTTGGCATGCATCGGTTCTAGATTTGTTACCCAATATCGAAATGACACTGCTGATTGGTCAATATGCTCAGCAGTACTATCTGCAGAATCGCCCCAAGACCCTGACTCAAACCGTCGAGCAGTGGCAGCGTTGGGCACCAGAGTTTCTCCCATTACCTCACCCTTCTCCAAGAAACACACTTTGGCTGAAAAAGAATCCCTGGTTTGAGTCGGAGACCGTCCCCTACATTCGGGGGATCGTTTCTCGAGTTTTATAGCTTTTGGATCATTATGATCTTAATAGACCTAAAGCTGTACACTCCACTTACTTTAGGTGATATTTCCAAAATAACCATCTGAAATTTATAACATCGTCTCTTTTGTACAGCGAAACTACTATTTGGCCTACGATGATCCAAATGCTATTTGACCTGTACAAAAAAGCGCGCCTGCAATGCAAAGCGCGCTTTGAGAAGACATTAAGAGTGTTACTTGTGATAAGGCTTAGAAAGCTCGTGTACCGCTTCCACGAACACACCTGCGTTCTCAGGTGGCACATCAAGATGGATGCCGTGACCCAAGTTGAAGACATGCCCCGTTCCACCTTCACCAAAACCTTCTAAAATGGTGGCGACTTCTTCACGAATACGATCATGAGGTGCATAAAGCATAGACGGGTCCATATTGCCCTGCAGCGCAACTTTATCGCCTACACGAGCCTTCGCATCTGCAATATTGATCGTCCAGTCAAGCCCTACCGCATCACACCCTGTTGCTGCGATTTGCTCTAACCACATACCGCCATTTTTGGTGAACAGAGTTACTGGCACACGACGACCATCGTTTTCACGGATCAAGCCGTCGACAATCTTATGCATGTACTGCAACGAGAACAGGTTGTAATCACGAGGGGTTAATACACCACCCCAGGTATCAAACACCATTACCGATTGCGCACCGGCTTTGATTTGTGCATTCAAGTACTCAATCACACTGTCTGCAAGCTTATCCAATAACGCATGCAACGTTTGAGGCTCGGCATACATCATCTTCTTGATTTTAGTGAAGGCTTTTGAACTTCCACCCTCGACCATGTAAGTCGCAAGTGTCCACGGGCTACCAGAGAAACCAATCAGGGGAACATCACCATTCAGATCTTTACGGATCTGACGCACCGCATTCATCACGTACTGAAGTTCGCCTTCGGGATCTGGAATGCCAATTTTATCAACGTCCGCTTTGCAGGTGACTGGGTTGGTAAATTTCGGACCTTCGCCAGTTTCGAAGTACAGACCAAGCCCCATTGCATCTGGGATGGTCAGAATATCTGAAAACAGAATAGCAGCATCAAGAGGGAAACGACGTAGCGGCTGAAGAGTCACTTCCGAAGCCAGTTCTGCGTTTTTACATAGAGACATGAAGTCTCCTGCCTGCCCACGGGTTTCGCGATACTCTGGCAGGTAACGACCTGCCTGGCGCATCATCCAGACTGGGGTGTAATCTACTGGCTCTTTCAATAGAGCTCTTAGGTAACGATCGTTCTTTAGTTCAGTCATTCTGGCTTCTTCAATCGATTGTAAAGTCGCTATTCTACCACTTATCTCCATTATGGAAATCTGGGCTTTGCAACCTGGATCATGTTATTAGCGATAAAAATCAATGTGAAATTGATTCATTAGAAAGCGCATGTTACAAATTTGATCGCTAGCGAAAACTATAATATCTGGGTATATGAATACCCAGCATCTCATAACGACATCTTACTTACCCCTCCGGTATCACCGGAGGTTTTTTTTATTTAAAAGCTCATCTCCATCCCTCAATAATCTCAAGATACTAGGTTCAGCAAGAATTAATTGGGAATACTTTTTTCCGTCACTTCCCGAATCAGTGCTCGGGCAATTGTACCCTCTGGAGCAACCTCTGGTAATTCATCAAAACCAAACCACTGTGCATCAACCAGCTCCGTCTTGTCTAGCTTAATGTCACCGCTACGATAATCAGCAATAAACCCCATCATCAAACTGGAAGGGAATGCCCAGGGTTGGCTGCCAAAGTAAGTAATATTGGAAACCTCTATCCCAGTTTCTTCTTTCACTTCCCGAGCGACGCATTGTTCCAGTGTTTCTCCCACTTCAACAAACCCTGCAATCACCGTATACATGCCACCACGATGGCGGTTGTGCTGCGCCAGTAAGATCTGATTCTCTTTACGAATAGCAACGATGATACAGGGGAAGATTCTTGGATAATGTAGCGTACGACAATCACCACACTGCATAGCCAGTTGATTGAAGTTGAGATGGTTTCTTCCACCGCATTGAGGGCAAAAGCGCAGTGTTTGACTCATGTGCCCAAATTGAATGGCACGACTGATCATCCAAAATAATTCTTCCGGGTAATGCAACAAGCTGCGAAGAGGAGTCATAGGTAAGACTTGCTCCACTTCCACATGATTCAGCCAAACCACTTTCTTACTTTGGTAGTTGCCGATGACCTGCGCATTTTCTGCGTTTAAATTCAAAGAGCTGGCACTTCCTAGTGGTAGTGAGCCGTTCTCGATCCAAACTTCGCTTCCCTCGACAACACACCAATAAACTGGCTCTTCATTTTTGAACATGCCATACCCTCTTTGCTTGAAGTTCATCCATTTTACTGGCAATCTAATTTCTTACCAGAGTTTGTAGCTCAGTAAGATCCGATCTATAAATTCTATATAGAGCAAGAGATTGCATTTTAAATGGACTCCTCTGGTTTCAGAGGCTTAGATTGCTGATTGGCTAGTAATCAGATCATGAGGACATGGTCATGCTGAATAAATTCAAACAAGTACAAGAACAGTGGGGTGGCTCCAGCGAAGTCATCGATCATTGGCTCGATACACGTCAATCGCTGGTTGTGGAATATTGCGAGCTTGCAAAACCACAAACCGTTAAAGCGGCTGCCGTTTCAGGTCTGCCCTCTCCCCAAGAACTACAACGCTTCTGCCAACATCTCGTTGATTACATCTCTGAAGGTCACTTCAAAATCTACGATATGGTGATGGATCGCTGGAAATCGACCGGCTACTCACCAACCGATGAAATCAATGACACTTATGGAAAGATCGTACTCACGACCGATCCATTGCTGAACTTTACCGATAAGTACGCCACCATCGACGAAGAAGATCCGCTGAGCAAACTTGAAAGCGAGCTGTCATTGATTGGTGAAATCTTAGAAACCAGGTTCGAAGTGGAAGACCAGCTCATCAGGTTGATAGCAGACAGTTTAGCTGTTCCACCGGGCGCTTAACTCACTGCTATACTCTTGCAGGGGTGTTAATCGCACTCCTGCTTTATCACATCTAAAAAATCGTTTCTCCAGAACACTCGGTTTACTTTTCTGCACTCAAAGTATCAAGGTATCGGATCCCTTCAAATACGCACAATTTGCTATACCAAATCAGTTTAGCGATCAGCAGACACAAAAAAGGCACCTTTCGGTGCCTTTTTAACATCTTAACGTCGATTACTCTTCAGTAGAGAAACCTGCGTTCAGAAGCGCTGCCAGGTTGTCTGTCGCTTGCTCTGCAGAAGGACCTTGTTCTTCGCGTTGCTTTTGACGATCCTGGTGGTAGGCGAAACCTGTACCAGCCGGGATTAGACGACCAACGATTACGTTCTCTTTCAGACCGCGCAGGTCATCACGCTTACCAGAAACCGCAGCTTCTGTTAGTACACGTGTTGTCTCCTGGAACGATGCCGCAGAGATGAACGATTCAGTCGCTAGAGATGCCTTCGTGATACCTAGAAGCTCACGCTCAAAGCGTACAAGCTCTTTGCCTTCAGCTTCTAGTTGACGGTTAGCAATCTTAACCTGCGAGTATTCCACCTGCTCACCAGGTAGGAACTCAGAGTCACCAGCGTGAGTGATCGTACACTTACGTAGCATTTGACGAACGATAGTTTCGATGTGCTTATCGTTAATCTTTACACCTTGCAGACGGTATACTTCCTGAACTTCGTTCGAGATGTATTCCGTTACTGCACGGATGCCACGCAGACGTAGGATATCGTGCGGTGCTTCTGGACCGTCAGCGATAACGTCACCACGTTCGATCTTCTCACCTTCAAACACGTTTAGCTGGCGATGCTTAGGAATCATTTCTTCATAAGTCTCACCACCCTCGCGAGTGATTACCAGGCGACGCTTACCTTTCGTCTCTTTACCGAAGCTCACTGTACCAGTGTGCTCAGCTAGGATAGCAGGCTCTTTTGGTTTACGTGCTTCGAACAAGTCAGCAACTCGTGGAAGACCACCGGTGATATCTTTGTTACCACCAGACTTCTGAGGAATACGTGCAAGCGTGTCACCCACACCTACTTCCGCGCCGTCTTCTAGCTGTACGATTGCTTTACCAGGCAGGAAGTAGTGAGCTGGCATATCTGTACCAGGAATCATTACATCGTTACCCGCTGCGTCAATCAGCTTAACCGCTGGACGCATGTCTTTACCTGCTGAAGGACGAGCCGCTGCATCAGTTACTTCGCTTGAAGACAGACCAGTTAGATCATCTGTCTGGCGAGAAACTGTTACGCCGTCGATCATGTCAACGAATTGGATGCGACCTGCCACTTCAGTGATGATTGGCATGGTGTGCGCTTCCCAGTTAGCCACTGTTTCACCAGCTTCAACTGCGTCGTTGTCACCTTTGCTCAGGATAGAACCGTAAGGCAGTTTGTGTTTCTCTTTCGTACGACCGAACTCATCGATGATGGTCAGTTCAGATGCACGAGAAGTGATAACAAGCTTACCGTCTTTGTTGGTTACGAACTTAGCATTGTGAAGCTTCACAGAACCTGTGTTCTTCGCTTGAATGCTGTTCTCAGCCGCTGCTGTCGATGCCGCACCACCGATGTGGAACGTACGCATCGTAAGCTGTGTACCCGGCTCACCGATAGACTGAGCAGCGATTACACCTACTGCTTCACCTTGGTTCACTAGGTGACCACGAGCTAGGTCACGACCGTAACATTGCGCACAACAACCGAAGTCAGAGTCACAGGTTACAACCGAACGTACTTTCATCTTATCAACAGAGTTTTCGTCGATGATCTGACACCATTTCTCGTCGATAAGTGTGTTACGTGGAATCAGTACGTCTTCAGTACCTGGCTTAAGAATGTCTTCTGCAACCACACGACCAAGAGCAAGCTCAGTCAGTGCTACTTTAACATCACCACCTTCGATATGAGGCATCATATCGATACCATCGTGCGTGCCACAGTCGTGCTCGTGGACTACTACGTCCTGAGCAACGTCTACTAGACGACGAGTTAGGTAACCGGAGTTCGCTGTCTTAAGTGCGGTATCCGCAAGACCCTTACGAGCACCGTGGGTTGAGATAAAGTACTGAAGTACGTTCAGACCTTCTTTAAAGTTCGCGGTGATCGGCGTTTCGATGATCGAACCATCCGGACGAGCCATCAGACCACGCATACCTGCTAGCTGACGAATCTGAGCAGCAGAACCACGAGCAACGGAGTCGGCCATCATGTAGATGCTGTTGAACGACTCTTGCTGTTCTTCTTCACCATCACGGTTGATGACAGCTTCAGAAGACAGGTTATCCATCATTGCTTTCGCAACACGGTCGTTGGTAGACGCCCAAATATCGATAACTTTGTTGTAACGCTCACCAGCAGTAACAAGACCAGACTGGAACTGCTCCTGGATTTCACGTACTTCTTCTTCTGCTTCCGCGATTTCAGTGTACTTCGCGTCTGGCACAACCATGTCGTCGATACCAACAGATACACCAGACATTGCCGCGTAAGCAAAACCTGTGTACATGATTTGGTCAGCGAAGATTACTGTGTCTTTCAAGCCAAGCTTACGGTAAGCCTCGTTAAGAAGCGTAGAAATTTGCTTCTTACCAAGTTTCTGGTTTACCAAGCTAAACGGAAGACCTGATGGCACGATTTGCCATAGCATTGCACGACCGATAGTCGTATCAACTAGCTTAGTTTCCGTCACGCTGTTGCCGTCTTCGTCAACAACCGTTTCAGTAATACGAACTTTAACGCGAGTGTGAAGCTCTACAGACTGAGTGCGGTACGCTTTCTCAGCTTCAGCAGGACCAGATAGGTACATGCCTTCGCCTTTGGCGTTGATCTTGTCACGAGTCATGTAGTAAAGACCCAATACAACGTCCTGAGAAGGTACGATGATCGGATCACCTGATGCTGGTGACAGAATGTTGTTTGTCGACATCATCAGAGTACGAGCTTCAAGCTGTGCTTCTAGAGTTAGAGGCACGTGTACCGCCATTTGGTCACCATCGAAGTCGGCGTTGTACGCCGCACACACTAGTGGGTGTAGCTGAATCGCTTTACCTTCGATAAGTACTGGTTCGAACGCCTGGATACCAAGACGGTGAAGTGTTGGTGCACGGTTAAGCAGTACTGGGTGTTCGCGGATAACTTCGTCTAGGATATCCCAAACGATCGCTTCTTCACGCTCTACCATCTTCTTAGCAGCTTTGATTGTCGTCGCCATGCCACGAGTTTCTAGCTTGCTGTAGATGAATGGTTTGAATAGCTCAAGTGCCATCTTCTTAGGAAGACCACACTGGTGCAGACGAAGGTATGGACCTACTGTGATTACAGAACGACCAGAGTAGTCTACACGTTTACCTAGAAGGTTCTGACGGAAACGACCTTGTTTACCCTTGATCATATCAGCAAGAGATTTCAGAGGACGCTTGTTCGAACCTGTGATCGCACGACCACGACGACCATTATCAAGAAGCGCATCAACAGACTCTTGCAACATACGCTTTTCGTTACGTACGATGATGTCCGGAGCAGCAAGCTCTAGTAGACGCTTCAAACGGTTGTTACGGTTGATCACACGACGGTATAGGTCGTTCAGATCAGAAGTCGCAAAACGACCGCCATCTAGTGGAACCAGAGGACGTAGATCTGGTGGAAGGACTGGAAGAACCGTCAGGATCATCCACTCTGGGTTGTTGCCAGATTGAATGAATGCTTCAACGATTTTCAGACGCTTAGTTACCTTCTTACGCTTAGTTTCAGAGTTAGTAGTTTCTAGCTCTTCGCGCATTTGCTCCGCTTCACGCTGAAGATCCATAGTGCTTAGCAAATCTTTGATCGCTTCTGCACCCATCTTCGCTGTGAATTCGTCGCCCCACTCTTCCAAGCGGTCTAGGTATTCTTCTTCCGTCAGCATTTGACCTTTTTCTAGGTCAGTCATGCCTGGCTCTGTAACAACGTACATTTCAAAGTAAAGTACGCGTTCGATATCACGCAGTGGGATATCCATCAACAGACCGATACGAGACGGTAGAGATTTTAGGAACCAGATGTGAGCAACTGGAGAAGCCAGCTCAATGTGACCCATGCGATCACGACGAACTTTAGTTTGTGTAACTTCAACGCCACACTTCTCACAGATTACACCACGGTGCTTCAGGCGCTTGTATTTGCCACAAAGACATTCGTAGTCTTTAACTGGACCAAAAATACGCGCACAGAACAGACCATCGCGCTCAGGTTTGAACGTACGATAGTTGATAGTTTCAGGTTTTTTCACTTCACCAAAAGACCATGAACGAATCATGTCTGGTGAAGATAGACCGATTTTGATTGCATCAAATTCTTCGGTCTTATGCTGTGCTTTTAGAAAGTTTAATAAGTCTTTCACAATCAGCTCCTGTAAGGAGTTAAAAGGGGCTCACCCGCAAAAGTGAGCACCTTCTACCAATAATCCCGTGGGATTACTCTTCGTCTTCTAGCTCGATGTTGATACCTAGCGAGCGGATCTCTTTCAACAATACGTTGAAGGATTCTGGCATGCCAGGTTCCATGCTGTGGTTGCCGTCCACGATGTTCTTATACATCTTAGTACGACCGTTCACGTCATCCGATTTCACCGTTAGCATTTCTTGTAGAGTGTAAGCGGCACCGTATGCTTCCAGTGCCCATACTTCCATCTCACCGAAACGCTGACCACCGAACTGAGCTTTACCACCAAGTGGCTGCTGAGTTACCAGGCTGTAAGAACCGGTTGAACGTGCGTGCATCTTGTCATCAACTAGGTGGTTCAGTTTCAGCATGTACATGTAACCAACAGTTACAGGACGCTCAAACTCGTCACCAGTACGGCCATCAAACAGACGTAGCTGACCAGATTCTGGTAGGTCGCCTAGTTTCAATAGAGCCTTGATGGAAGATTCTGGCGCACCGTCGAAGATAGGTGTCGCGATTGGTAGACCACCACGTAGGTTTTGTACCAAAGTGCGAACTTCTTCATCGCTCAGTGCTGCAACATCAACTTTCTGACGGGTGTCACCCAGATCGTACACTTCTTGTAGGAAGTTACGGAACTTGTGCAGTTCTTGCTGTTCTTTCAGCATCTGGTTGATCTTGTCACCCACACCTTTCGCTGCCAGACCCATGTGTACTTCTAGGATCTGACCGATGTTCATACGTGATGGTACACCCAGTGGGTTAAGTACGATGTCGACAGGTTCACCCTTCTCATCGTATGGCATGTCTTCAACAGGGTTGATCTTAGAGATTACACCCTTGTTACCGTGACGGCCCGCCATCTTATCACCCGGCTGGATGCGACGCTTAACTGCTAGGTAAACCTTAACGATCTTCAGAACACCTGGTGCAAGGTCATCGCCTTGAGTGATCTTACGACGCTTAGTTTCAAACTTCTTATCGAAGTCTGCTTTCAGCTCGTCCCACTGCTCAGCTAGCTGCTCTAGCTGCCCTTGTAGAGACTCATCGTCAAGAGACTGTTCTAGCCACTTCTTACGATCGATAGTGTCTAGTTTCGCTTCAGAGTAACCACCTGAAATCAATACCGCTTTCACACGAGCAAGTAGACCGCCTTCCAGAATCTGGAATTCTTCAGTCAGGTCTTTCTTCGCTTCTTTCAGCTGCATTTGCTCGATTTCAAGCGCACGTTTGTCTTTCTCTACGCCATCGCGAGTGAAGACTTGAACGTCGATGATGGTACCTGAAACAGAGTTTGGTACACGCAGTGATGTATCTTTAACATCTGATGCTTTTTCACCGAAGATAGCGCGTAGTAGCTTCTCTTCAGGCGTTAGCTGAGTTTCACCCTTAGGCGTCACTTTACCAACCAGGATGTCGCCACCCTTCACTTCAGCACCGATGTAAACGATACCTGACTCGTCCAGTTTAGACAGAGCAGACTCACCTACGTTTGGAATATCCGCTGTGATCTCTTCAGAGCCCAGCTTAGTGTCACGCGCCACACAAGAAAGCTCTTGGATGTGGATAGTCGTGAAACGGTCTTCCTGAACAACACGCTCAGAAACAAGGATGGAATCCTCAAAGTTGTAACCATTCCAAGGCATGAACGCGATACGCATATTCTGACCAAGTGCCAGCTCACCAAGGTCGGTTGAAGGACCATCAGCAAGAACGTCACCACGTGCTACTGGCTCACCAGGTAGTACAGTTGGACGCTGGTTAATACATGTGTTCTGGTTAGAACGCGTGTACTTAGTCAGGTTGTAAATGTCGATACCTGCTTCACCTGGAACCAGCTCGTCTTCATTTACTTTTACAACGATACGCGATGCGTCAACAGACTGGATAACACCGCCGCGTTTAGCAACCGCTGTTACACCGGAGTCAACTGCAACGTTACGCTCGATACCAGTACCTACAAGAGGCTTGTCAGCACGTAGAGTCGGAACTGCCTGACGTTGCATGTTCGCACCCATCAATGCACGGTTCGCATCATCGTGCTCTAGGAATGGGATAAGCGATGCCGCCACAGATACAACCTGGTTCGTTGCAACGTCCATGTAATCAACTTGATCACGTGGGTGCAGACCAGATTCACCTTTCTGACGAGCAGTAACCAGTTCTTCTACGAACGTGCCTTCCTCTGTTAGACCAGAGTTAGCCTGAGCGATGATGAACTGACCTTCTTGAATAGCAGATAGGTAATCAACTTCGTCAGTAACAACACCATCTACTACGCGACGGTACGGAGTTTCTAGGAAACCGTATTCGTTACAACGCGCAAACGCAGACAGGGAGTTGATCAGACCGATGTTTGGACCTTCAGGCGTTTCGATAGGACATAGACGACCGTAGTGCGTTACGTGTACGTCTCGTACTTCGAAGCCAGCACGTTCACGAGTCAGACCACCTGGACCCAATGCAGAAATACGACGCTTGTGCGTAACTTCTGAAAGTGGGTTGTTCTGGTCCATGAATTGTGAAAGCTGTGAAGAACCAAAGAATTCTTTAACTGCTGCAGAAATTGGCTTCGCGTTGATTAGGTCTTGAGGCATGATTGCGTCAAGGTCGCCAAGGCTTAGGCGCTCTTTAACCGCACGCTCAACACGTACCAGACCAACACGGAATTGGTTTTCTGCCATTTCGCCTACGCTACGGATACGACGGTTGCCAAGGTGGTCGATATCGTCCACTTCGCCTTTACCGTTACGGATCGCGATAAGCTTCTTCATCACTTCGATGATGTCTAGTTCATCAAGTGTGCCTTGCTCTAGAGCGTCTTCGCGCTCGATAGAGCTGTTGAACTTCATACGACCAACTGTTGATAAGTCGTAACGTTCTTCAGCGAAGAATAGGCTTTCGAATAGTGCTTCTGCAGCTTCTTTTGTTGGTGGCTCACCTGGGCGCATCATGCGGTAGATTTCTACTAGCGCAGAGATACGGTCAGTGGTGCTGTCGATACGCAAAGTATCAGACATGAACGGACCGTGATCCAGGTCGTTCGTAAACAGCACTTCAAGCTTCTTATGACCAGCTTGAGACAGGTTAGCCAGTGCTTCCAGGCTGATTTCCTGGTTAGCACCAACGATGATTTCGCCAGTAGCTTCGTTGATGTAATCTTTCGAAGAAACTTTGCCTACGATGTATTCGATTGGCACTTCGATGAATTCAACGCCGTCTTTTTCAAGTTGACGGATGTGACGTGCAGTCACACGACGACCAGTCTCAACGTAAGTCTTACCGTTCGCTTCAATGTCGAATGACGCAGTTTCACCGCGCAGACGATCTGGAACCAGCTCCATAAGTAGAGTCTGATCTTTCACTTCGAAGTTCACTTTCTCGAAGAAGAGATCTAGGATTTCTTCCGTCGTTTTGTTCAGTGCACGAAGGATGATTGAAGCAGGTAGCTTACGACGACGGTCGATACGTACGTACAGGTTATCCTTAGGGTCGAACTCAAAGTCTAGCCATGAGCCACGGTAAGGAATAACACGTGCGTTGTATAAAACTTTACCTGATGAGTGGGTCTTACCCTTATCGCTGTCGAAGAACACGCCTGGGCTTCGGTGCAGCTGGGATACGATAACCCTCTCGGTACCATTAATTACGAAGGTACCATTGTCTGTCATGAGTGGAATTTCACCCATGTAGACTTCTTGTTCTTTAATGTCTTTTACAGTACCTGCCGGTGCGTCTTTATCAAAAACAACCAGGCGCAGTTTTACGCGTAGTGGTTTTGAGTATGTGACACCGCGGATTTGACATTCTTTAACGTCAAAAACTGGCTCACCAAGACGGTAGCTAACGTATTGCAGCTCAGAGTTGCCGTTGTAGCTCTGAATAGGAAATACAGAACGAAAAGCCGCTTCAAGACCGTATTGCCCTTCCGGATCCTGTTCGATGAATTTGTCGAACGAATCGAGCTGGATCGACAGCAGGTATGGAATGTCCAAAACTTGTGGACGAGTACCAAAGTCCTTACGGATGCGCTTTTTCTCGGTATAAGAGTAAACCATGGGGTTCCTCAGCTCGCTGATAAGTGACCCAAACTGTCCGCCCGTTCCTAGTTACTTAAGGAGGGGTAAGGGACAGTGACTAAACAACTGTTTACTGTAGAACAAAGCAGCAAGGTTGCTGATTCGTTTTTTTGCATGGATAGAGGCGCTTAAACAGCAGGAAAATTCGCCTATACCCTACAGCGCAAAAAGGCCGGTGGTTATTAAACCACCAGCCATTAGCCTGTCGGCTAAGAAATTAAGTAATAATTACTTAACTTCAACAGAAGCACCAGCTTCTTCTAGTTGAGCTTTAAGAGCTTCAGCTTCGTCTTTCTCGATACCTTCTTTCAGAGGTGCTGGAGCGCCGTCAACTAGAGCTTTAGCTTCTTTCAGACCTAGACCTGTAGCGCCACGTACTGCTTTGATTACAGCAACTTTGTTACCGCCAGCAGCAGTTAGGATTACGTCAAATTCAGTTTGCTCAGCAGCAGCTTCGCCACCAGCAGCACCGCCAGCTACAACAGCAGCTGCAGCAGATACGCCGAATTTTTCTTCCATAGCTTCGATAAGCTCAACAACTTGCATTACAGACATTTCTGCAACTGCGTCTAGGATTTGCTCGTTAGTAATAGACATAACAATTCTCTTTTAAGTCAACAATAAGTTTATTTTGCAACCAGTAAAAAGCAAGCCTTAAGCTGCTTCTTCTTTTTGATCGCGGATAGCAGCGATAGTACGTACCAGCTTGCCAGCAGAAGCTTCTTTCATGCACATCATTAGGCGTGCAATTGCTTCGTCGTAAGTTGGTAGTGTTGCTAGTACTTCAGCGTCAGTTACTGCGCCTTCAAATGCAGCAGCTTTGATCTCGAAGTTGTCGTTCTCTTTAGCGAAGTCTTTGAAAAGACGCGCTGCAGCACCTGGGTGCTCGTTAGAGAACGCGATCAGAGTAGGACCAGTGAAAGTGTCAGTTAGACACTCGTAATCAGTACCCTGAACCGCACGGCGTGCTAGTGTGTTACGCACGACTTTCATGTAAACGCCAGCTTCACGAGCTTGTTTACGTAGAGAAGTCATCGCGCCAACATTAACGCCACGAGAATCAGCTACAACTGCAGAAAGTGCACCACTGGCAGCTTCGTTGACTTCAGCAACAATTGCTTTTTTGTCTTGAAGATTTAAAGCCATCTTGGATTAACTCCTGGTTGTCGTTACACCACTCACACTAAAATAATGTGAGAGTTAAAACGGTGCAGTTCCAGAAGAAAGGCTATCTATTAATAAGTCAGCTTTCTTTAGGTTCGGACACCGTCTACGTAGGTTTCATTAAGTCTGCTAATGCAGACGCCTACGGTCTTGGACGGAGACTGAGTCTCTTCTCGAAAGGAGAAACTTAGTCCCAACCACAAATATTAGGCGCGAAATTATACACAAATTTCACGCCTAATCAAATTTATTATGCTGTTTGAGTGTTCAGGCTAGCCTGATCAACAGAAACACCAGCACCCATTGTAGTAGAGATGCTTACTTTCTTCAGGAAAGTACCTTTCGCTGAAGATGGCTTAGCTTTCTTAAGAGCAATTAGAAGAGACTCTAGGTTCTCTTTGATTTGCTCAGCAGAGAAGTTAGCTTTGCCGATAGTAGTGTGGATGATACCGTTCTTGTCGTTACGGTAACGAACCTGACCAGCTTTAGCGTTCTTAACTGCTTCAGCAACGTTAGGAGTTACAGTACCAACTTTCGGGTTTGGCATAAGACCACGAGGACCTAGGATAGTACCTAGTTGACCAACAACACGCATTGCATCTGGAGAAGCAACAACTACGTCGAAGTTCATTTCGCCTTTCTTAACTTGCTCAGCAAGATCTTCCATACCTACGATGTCTGCGCCAGCTTCTTTAGCTGCTTCAGCGTTTGCACCTTGAGTGAACACTGCAACGCGGATTTCGCGACCAGTACCGTGAGGTAGTACAGTTGCACCACGTACGTTTTGGTCAGATTTACGAGCATCGATGCCTAGGTTAACAGCAACATCTACAGACTCAACGAATTTAGCAGTCGCTAGTTCTTGAAGAAGAGCAACAGCTTCGTTGATTTCGTATTCTTTAGTTACGTCAACTTTTTCGCGGATTACGCGCATACGCTTAGTAAGTTTTGCCATGATATTAACCCTCTACCACTAGGCCCATTGAACGAGCAGTACCTGCGATAGAACGCTTCATCGCTTCGATGTCAGCGCCAGTCATGTCTGCAGCTTTAGTTTCTGCGATCTCTTGCAGCTGAGCGTCAGTAACAGTACCCACTTTTTCAGTGTTTGGACGACCAGAACCAGACTTAACACCTGCTGCCTTCTTAAGAAGAACTGCTGCTGGCGGAGTCTTAGTTTCAAAAGTGAAAGAACGGTCGTTGTATACTGTGATAACAACTGGGATCGGTAGACCTTTTTCTACAGATTCTGTTTTCGCGTTGAACGCTTTACAGAATTCCATGATGTTCACACCGTGTTGACCTAGAGCAGGACCAACTGGTGGACTTGGGTTTGCCATACCCGCTGCAACTTGCAGCTTGATATAAGCTTCAACTTTCTTAGCCATGATATTTCCTAAGTTTTGGGTACAAACGCCAACCTGCTGGTAAGCTCCCCGTTAGATACAAACTTTTCACTTCCATAGAAGTAAAAAGGCGCGAAATTATAATCATAATTCGCGCCTTTCACAACCCTAGATAAGGTGTTTTTTTAATCAAGCTTATCCACTTGACCGAACTCAAGTTCAACCGGTGTTGCACGACCAAAGATCGATACAGACACTTTTATACGGCTCTTCTCGTAGTCCACTTCCTCAACCGTACCATTGAAGTCAGCAAATGGTCCTTCGTTAACACGAACCACTTCACCCGCTTCAAACATTGTCTTAGGACGTGGAGCTTCGCTCGCTTTCTCTAGACGGTTAAGAATTGCATCCGCTTCTTTGTCAGAAATCGGAGCAGGACGATCAGAGGTACCACCAATGAAGCCCATGACACGCGGCACACTGCGCACTAGGTGCCATGATTCATCGTTCATGATCATCTGAACCAGAACATAGCCTGGGAAGAATTTACGCTCGCTCTTGCGGCGTTGACCTGCACGCATTTCAACAACTTCTTCTGTTGGAACAAGAACTTCACCAAAAAGTTCTTCCATGTCGTGCATTTTGATGTGCTCACGAAGAGACTGAGCCACACGACCTTCAAATCCAGAGAAGGCTTGAACCACATACCAGCGTTTTTTAGGAGCTTCACTCATGTATTAAAACCCTCACACCCCAGTCGCTAGAGCAACCAGACGAACCATAATGCCGTCGATACCCCAAAGCGCTAGAGCCATAACTATACTAACTGCTAACACAATCAATGTTGTTTGCATGGTCTCTTGGCGAGTAGGCCAAACTACCTTGCGAACTTCTACTTTTGCTTCATTTGCAAAAGTGATTGCTGCTTTACCTTTACCTGTAGTAGCGGCAATTGCCAGTGCAGCACCCACAAGCACAATGGCACCTGCTGCACGGAACACTACGTTTAGCTCATAAACTGTGAACTCTTTACCACCACCCAGAACAGCATTTCCTACAACAGCAGCGGCAAGCAGAATAACAGCGACAATCCACTTAAATGTATCTGCTGCATTGGAGCTATCAGGAGTTTCAGCGTTTGCTTTCATAAAACCAACCTGTGACAAGTCTTAAATATAGACGACAACAACCCCGCTGTTGCAGGGCACATTCCATCGCATTGGAACCCAACGCATACAAGGAAAAAGATGAGATCTTTTTCACAAAATTCTTTGCTTTGAGCAATAAATGACAAGCCTTGTCATTCATCTCTTTTTTTAGCGCAGAAAAAGGGCATCAAATGATGCCCTTTTTACTAGTGGTTCGTCAAATCTTAATCAAAGATTTTCGCAACAACACCAGCACCTACTGTACGGCCACCTTCACGGATTGCGAAACGTAGACCTTCGTCCATCGCGATTGGAGCGATTAGAGTAACAGTCATTT
>NZ_AFWJ01000112.1 GCF_000222685.1 Vibrio nigripulchritudo ATCC 27043
ATCACTGCCAGACTTAATGCAGCCTGAATCAAGAATTTATTGCCAATTCCGGTCGCGTTCATCACGGTAATTTCACTTTCAGCGTATAAGCGTCCAAAAGTCAGCAATATCCCCAGATAAAGGCTTAAAGGCAGCATAAGCATGCCCATTGTCGGCATATTTAAACCAACCAGCGTTAAGATTAGCCGAGCAGGAATATCGCCGTCAGACGCGTGGGAAAGGATACGAATGAACTCCTGACTGAGGAAGATCAGAAACAGGACTAAAAATACAGCAAATTGCGTCTTGATTGTCTCGCGGATCAAATATCTAACAATAATCACGCTGAAATCACCTATAGAAAACTTGTTTTTTTAATTGAATCACTATAATTTCTCGTTGAATCTTTTATTTTTAAATCTTTGGCTAATTGTTAGTCAACATAATGGGCTTAGCGTTCCAACGTGAGTATTTTAAGCTAAGTGAGCATTATCTAACATTTAGTTCAGTTTGTCTTCAGGATGTAGGAGTACGCATGGAGTTCAGTGTAAAAAGTGGCAGCCCTGAGAAACAGCGCAGCGCGTGTATCGTTGTCGGTGTTTTTGAGCCTCGCCGTCTTTCTCCAGTAGCCGAGCAGCTCGATAAAATTAGTGATGGCTACATCAGTTCACTATTACGACGCGGTGACTTGGAAGGAAAACCAGGGCAGATGCTACTTCTGCACCAAGTTCCTGGTGTTCTCTCTGAGCGTGTGTTGCTGGTAGGTTGTGGTAAAGAGCGTGAGCTAGGCGAACGCCAATACAAAGAAATCATCCAAAAAACCATCAGCACTCTGAATGAAACAGGCTCAATGGAAGCGGTTTGCTTCCTGACAGAATTACACGTTAAAGGCCGTGATACCTACTGGAAAGTACGCCAGGCGGTAGAATCTACTAAAGACGGTCTTTACACTTTTGATCAGTTCAAGAGCACTAAGCCAGAAACCCGCCGTCCACTTCGTAAGCTGGTCTTCAATGTACCAACTCGCCGCGAATTGAATCTTGGTGAGAAAGCCATCAGCCATGGTTTAGCAGTGGCTTCTGGTGTGAAAGCATCAAAAGATCTAGGCAACATGCCACCAAACGTTGCGAATCCGGCTTACCTAGCTTCTCAAGCTCGTCGTCTTGCTGACGAGTACGAAACGGTAACCACCAAAATCATTGGTGAGCAGGAGATGGAAAAGCTAGGCATGACTTCATACCTGGCAGTCGGTCGTGGTTCACACAATGAATCTTTGATGTCCATCATGGAGTACAAAGGCGCGCCAGACCCTGATGCGAAGCCTATTGTACTTGTCGGTAAAGGTCTGACATTTGATTCAGGCGGTATCTCTCTAAAACCTGGTGCAGGTATGGATGAGATGAAGTACGACATGTGTGGTGCAGCATCTGTCTTCGGTACCATGAAGGCACTGGCGAAGCTGAACCTGCCAATCAACGTAGTCGGTATTCTGGCTGGTTGTGAAAATATGCCGGGCAGCAACGCATACCGACCTGGTGACATCCTGACTACCATGTCTGGTCAAACGGTTGAAGTATTGAATACCGATGCCGAAGGTCGCTTGGTACTTTGTGATGCACTGACTTACGTTGAGCGTTTCGAACCAGAATGTGTTGTAGATGTTGCCACGTTAACGGGTGCTTGTGTGGTTGCACTAGGTCACCACATCAGTGCCGTGATTTCGAATCACAATCCGCTATCGCATGAATTGATTAATGCCTCTGAACAAGCGGGTGACCGTGCTTGGCGTTTGCCAATGGCAGAAGAGTACCAAGAGCAAATCGCCAGCCCGTTTGCCGATATGGCAAACATTGGAGGTAAATCAGCAGGTACTATTACCGCAGGTTGCTTCTTGTCTCGCTTTACTAAGAAATACAACTGGGCGCACCTTGATATCGCAGGTACAGCTTGGAAATCGGGTGGCAAAGACAAAGGCTCAACAGGGCGTCCTGTCTCAATGCTGGTCCAATTCCTTCTGAACCGCAGCGGCCAGGACACAGAAGAGTAAATCTTCAGAATTCAGAAAGGGCCGAAAGGCCCTTTCTTTTTTTAGGTGAACGGAAAAAATGGCAACAGCGACGTTTTATCTGGTTAAAGAAGGCAGTTCACAATCACAAGAGCAGGGGTTCTTCGAGTATGTGGTGTTTCTCGCTCACCATTTTGCTAAGCAAGGAGTAAAGGTGTTTGTGAATGCCGACGATAAGCCTTCCGCTGAAGCCATTGCAGAACTGTTGTGGCAGGCAAAACCTGAAGACTTTATTGCTCATAACCTGGTTGGTGAAGGACCTAAGTCGGGGACGGCAATTGAGGTAGGACACTCCTCCGTTAAGCCATCCTGGAATCGTCAACTAGTTATAAATGTGGCGAATGATAATACAATTTTTGCCCCAACCTTTGGTCAGGTGGTAGACTTCGTTCCCTGCGAAGAAAAAGCAAAGCAACAAGCTCGAGAAAGGTATAAAATTTACCGTCAGGCTGGTTACCAGCTTCAAACAATCGAGATTCAATATCCTTAGTCCAACCCTATAGTTAAGGCGTCTCTCCAGAGAGCCCTCAATTATAGAGTTTGACCAAGATTAACCCGTAAACGTATCCATTAAAGAGCACTATGGAAAAGACATATAACCCAACATCTATTGAACAAGCGCTTTATCAAGCTTGGGAAGAGAAAGGCTACTTTAAGCCGCACGGTGACACGACAAAAGAATCATACAGCATCATGATCCCGCCACCGAACGTCACTGGTAGCCTGCATATGGGCCACGCGTTCCAGGATACCATCATGGATACACTGATCCGTGCTGAGCGTATGAAAGGTAAAAATACGCTTTGGCAGGTGGGTACAGACCACGCGGGCATAGCAACTCAAATGGTGGTTGAGCGTAAAATTGCCGCTGAAGAAGGCAAAACTAAGAACGATTACGGTCGTGACGCATTCATCGACAAAATTTGGGAATGGAAAGGCGAGTCAGGCGGCACTATCACAAAACAGCTTCGTCGCCTTGGTGCTTCTGTGGATTGGGAACGCGAGCGTTTCACCATGGACGATGGCCTTTCTAATGCCGTTCAGGAAGTCTTTGTTCGCCTGTACGAAGAAGATTTGATTTATCGTGGCAAGCGCCTGGTTAACTGGGATCCTAAACTGCACACCGCGATTTCTGATCTAGAAGTTGAAAACAAAGACAAAAAAGGCCACATGTGGCACTTCCGTTACCCTCTAGCGGATGGTGTCAAAACGGCAGAAGGCAAAGATTACATCGTTGTCGCAACGACACGTCCAGAAACTATGCTGGGTGATACTGGCGTAGCAGTGAACCCAGAAGATCCACGTTACAAAGATCTGATTGGTAAAGAAATCCTGCTTCCAATCGTTGATCGTCGTATCCCTATCGTAGGTGACGAGCACGCCGATATGGAAAAAGGTACAGGTTGTGTGAAGATCACACCAGCTCACGACTTCAATGACTACGAAGTGGGTAAGCGCCACCAGCTACCAATGATCAACATTCTAACCTTCAACGCGGATATTCGTGATGCGGCGGAAGTCTTCACCACTAACGGTGAAGCGAGCGATGCCTACCCAACGGACCTTCCTGCCAAATACCAAGGTGTGGAACGTTTTGCGGCGCGTAAAGCGATCGTAGCGGACTTTGATGAGTTGGGTCTTTTGGATGAAGTGAAAGATCACGATCTAACCGTTCCTTACGGTGACCGCGGTGGTGTGGTTATTGAGCCAATGCTAACCGACCAATGGTACGTTCGCACAGCGCCTCTTGCGGAAACGGCAACTAAAGCAGTGGAAGACGGAGAAATCCAATTCGTTCCTAAGCAATACGAGAACATGTACTTCTCTTGGATGCGTGACATTCAAGACTGGTGTATCTCTCGTCAGCTTTGGTGGGGGCACCGTATCCCAGCTTGGTACGACAACGACGGCAACGTATACGTAGGTCGTACTGAAGAAGAAGTTCGCGCCAATAACAACCTAGCGCCTGTCGTCGTTCTACGTCAGGATGATGATGTACTGGACACCTGGTTCTCTTCTGCGCTGTGGACTTTCGGAACGCAAGGCTGGCCAGAAAACACAGATGACCTGAAGACATTCCACCCTTCAGACGTACTGGTTACCGGTTTTGACATCATCTTCTTCTGGGTTGCACGTATGATCATGATGACGATGCACTTCTGTAAAGACGAAAACGGCAAACCACAAGTACCATTCAAGACAGTTTACGTGACGGGTCTTATCCGTGATGAAAACGGCGATAAGATGTCTAAGTCTAAGGGTAATGTGCTTGATCCAATCGATATGATTGATGGTATCGATCTTGAGTCTCTTGTTGAGAAGCGCACAGGCAACATGATGCAGCCTAAGCTTGCGGCGAAGATCGAGAAGAACACGCGTAAGACGTTTGAAGACGGTATTGAACCTTACGGTACAGATGCATTGCGTTTCACTCTTGCAGCGATGGCGTCTACGGGGCGTGATATCAACTGGGATATGAAGCGTCTTGAAGGTTACCGTAACTTCTGTAACAAGCTATGGAACGCTAGCCGTTACGTATTGATGAATACCGAGGATCAAGATTGTGGCTTTGGTAGCAATGATATTGAATACTCACTAGCTGACAAATGGATCGAATCTCAGTTCGAACTGGCAGCGAAAGAGTTCAATGGTCACATTGATAATTTCCGTCTGGATATGGCAGCGAACACGATTTACGAGTTTATCTGGAACCAATTCTGTGACTGGTATCTAGAGCTAACGAAACCGGTTCTTTGGAAAGGCAACGAAGCCCAGCAACGTGGTACACGTCGTACGCTAATTACTGTTCTAGAGAAGACTCTTCGTCTGGCGCATCCAGTAATTCCATATATCACAGAAACTATCTGGCAGAGTGTTAAGCCATTGGTTGACGGTGTTGAAGGTGACACAATCATGCTTCAATCACTTCCTCAGTACGATGAAGCAAACTTCAACCAAGCGGCGCTTGATGATATTGAGTGGGTTAAATCATTCATTACCAGCATTCGTAACCTACGTGCAGAGTACGACATCAACCCAGGTAAGCCGCTTGAAGTAATGCTTAAAGCGGCAAGCGAAGAAGATGCCGTTCGTCTTGAAACGAACAAGCAAGTTCTTATTTCTCTGGCGAAGCTTGAATCTGTACGCGTTCTTGAGTCTGGCGAAGAGACCCCTGCTAGCGCGACAGCACTTGTTGCTAAGTCTGAGCTTATGATCCCAATGGCAGGTCTGATTGACAAAGATGCAGAACTTGCTCGTCTGGACGGCGAAATCAAGAAAACTCACGGTGAGATCAAACGCATTGAGGGTAAGCTAAGTAACGAAGGTTTCGTTGCGAAAGCGCCTGAAGCGGTTGTGGCAAAAGAGCGTGAGAAGCTTGAAGGCTACAAAGAAACGCTAACGAAACTTGAAGAGCAAAAAGCAACGATTGCTGCTCTGTAAGCGATTTTCCTGCTAGTTAACTACTAGCAGGAATACTGTTATTTGCTTTGTAGTAGATACAAAAAAACGGTCATCAGTTGATGACCGTTTTTTATGTTCTGAAATTAACCTACTTTTGGTTGTTCAGTTTTTCCACTTCAGCATCCAACTCTTCAAGTTTAGCTTTCATTTGGGCACGGCACAGGTTTGCTAGCTCGCGAACATTTTCCTTGCTGTAACCTTCGATACTGACCGGAGGTAGCATCTCAACAATCACATGCCCATTATCCCAGCGATTCAGCTTGAACTTGCCTTCAGTGGTGCTGCAAACAATCGGAATGATTGGCACATTTGCACCGACTGCAGCGTGGAAAGCCCCTGTTTTAAAAGGTAGCAGACCGCGTCCACGTGAACGAGTACCTTCAGGAAACATCCATACTGATACGCCACGCTCTTTCACTTTCTCAACCACTTGCTCAATAGTGCCCATCGCTTTGCTTCGGTTAGCACGATCAATCAGGATGTTACCAGTAATCCAATAAAGCTGACCAAACAGTGGTAGCCAAGCCAGGCTTTTCTTACCTACGGTGACGACATTGGGGGTTACCGCAGAAGAAACGGTGAACATATCCCAGTTGTTTTGATGGTTAGCAATGTAGATGTGCTGACCACGCTGATAAGCATCTTCAGGAATACGCAAATCCAGCTTGATACCGAACACTTTAGACATGCGACCAAAGTAACGACCAAAGGTGAATACGTGTTTTGGGTTTCTCGGACTAAGCAGGCAATAACCGCAGCCAAATACAAACATCAGGACAGCAAATATTGCTACAGCAATGATACGCAATAACGCAATCATAGAATTCTCTTTGTGATTCAAGGACTACCGAGGCAATCTGGGTTGCCTGCGTAGTGAATATAAACGCAACAAAAAAGCCGAAACCTGAGAAATACAGTTTCCGGCTTTCGGGTTCAGGGGTAGAGTTTAACCAGACTCTCTGAAACGCTCAATATTTGCTCCGAGCGCGGAGAGTTTATTTTCGATTTTTTCATACCCTCGATCAATGTGGTAAATGCGATCGACGATGGTTTCACCTTCTGCAATACAGCCAGCGATTACCAGGCTGGCAGAGGCACGCAGATCCGTTGCCATTACCTGTGCACCGCTTAAACCTTCGGTATCACCGCAAATAACGGTGTTTCCTTCGATTTCTGCTTTTGCACCCATGCGCATCAGTTCCGGGACATGCATGAAACGATTTTCAAAAATGGTTTCGGTAATGACGCCACCACCTTTTGCCATCATATTCAGAAGCGTGAACTGTGCTTGCATGTCGGTTGGGAAACCAGGGTGAGGTACAGTGCGAATCGATACGGCTTTCAGATCTCTGCCTGTCATGTCTAGGCTGATCCAGTCCTCACCTGTTTCGATAAGCGCCCCTGCTTCTTCAAGCTTTGCGAGTGCAGCTTCAAGCAGTGAAGCGTTGGTGTTTTTACAAAGGATCTTACCACCAGAAACTGCGGCAGCAACGAGGAAAGTCCCCGTTTCAATGCGATCCGCAACAACAGAGTGTTTGCCTCCACCTAAACGTTCAACGCCTTCGATGGTGATGGTATCAGTACCCGCGCCAGTAATTTTCGCGCCTAATGTATTTAGGAAAGCCGCAGTGTCGACTATTTCAGGTTCACGCGCTGCGTTATCCAGAACCGTTTTGCCTTCAGCCAGGGTTGCAGCACACATTACTGTAATGGTTGCGCCAACACTGACTTTGTCCATAACGATGTGTGCACCTTGGAGGCGACCATCAACTTCGGCTTTTACATAACCTTCTTCTAGAGTGATAGTCGCACCGAGCTGCTCAAGACCGTATATGTGAAGGTCGACAGGTCGTGCGCCAATCGCACAGCCACCAGGCAGGGAAACTTGTCCCTGACCAAAACGAGCAACAAGAGGACCTAACGCCCAGATAGAAGCGCGCATGGTTTTAACTAAGTCGTAGGGTGCGCAGTACTGGTCGATAGAGCGTCCATCCACATGCACCGAACCGTTACGTTCTACTTTTGCACCTAAACGCTTGAGCAGCTCCATGGTTGTGTCGATGTCGCGCAGTTTAGGAACATTGGCAACTTCCACGGGCTCTTCTGCAAGGATAGAGGCAAATAAAATTGGGAGGGCGGCATTTTTAGCGCCAGAGATAGAGACCTCGCCACTGAGAGGACCCGAACGTTTAACTCGAAACTTTTCCATCAATAAACCTTAAAGAGACATGAGTTTCTTATCGCGTTCCCACTCTTCAGGCGTGTAAGCCTTAATTGAAACCGCATGGATATCGTTTCTTTGGATGTATTCCATCAGCGGAGCGTAAATGAGCTGCTGTTTCTTTACACGGTTCATTCCTTCAAAACTGGCATCAATCGCAATCACTTCATAGTGGCTGCCTTCGCCTTTAACGTGCAACTCTTCTAGATTAAGAGCTTGATCTAAAATTTTTTTTACTTCAACGCTGTCCACGGTAGATCCTATTTAAACTTCAATGTGTTTGCGTTCACCCAGAGCTTCATTGTGAGGCTTATTTGCAGCCTCGCTCTCGGGAAATAGCAGTGATTCGACGTTACTCAGTTGACACAAAGTGCGTAGCTGGTCGGGCACGAAACTGAGCATTATATGACAGTTTTGTTTTTTTGCATGCTCAATTAAATGAATCAGCATCACCATACCAGCGGAATCAACTCGATTCACTCCGCTCATGTCAATATTTAACTGGGTTGTGTCAGTTTTTCGTTGCTTTAAAAAATGCCATAAACCTGGAACACTTTCGCGATCCAGGTTTCCAGATAAATAAGATTGAGTAGGGGCAGCTTGCTGCCATTGAGGATGCGCCATCAATTCACATCCTTAAACTGAATTGGTCGAGCTGCCAGCTCTTGCAAGTCTTTGCTTACGGCTACAAGCCCGTCTTTACGGATTTTTCCATTCCACTCAGATTGTTTACTGGAAAGTAAGCTAACACCTTCGGCAACCATATCAAATGCGGCCCATTCACCACTTTTCTTGTTCTTTCTTAACTTAAAGTCCAGTTTGATGTTTGGGTTAGGTGCATCAATGATTTCCACGCGAATTGAAATGATGCGACTCTTGGGGTCAAGAGGTCTTGCAGGCGCGAATTCTATTAATTGATCGGTGTATTGGGTTAAAACCTGAGCGTAAGAGGTAACCAGATATGCTCTAAATGCTTCGACGAAGACTTTAACGTCTTCTTTTTTTGCTTTTTTAAGGTTTGGACCGAGTAGTTTGAGAGCTGCGTAACGATCGTTGACGTAGGGCATCAGCTCTTCTTCAACCACCACTTTGAGTGTTTCCGGGTTGTCTCGAATCTGGCTTTGTTCGTTTTTTAAGCGGCTGAATGTTTTGTCTGCCACTTGCTTCATCATGTCGTAGGGTTTGGTTGCATCTATGGTTTGTGCCATGCCAGTGAAAGACATTAAGCTCATCAAACCAATCACTAACCATTGCTTCAACCGATTCATTATTGTTCCTCCGAACCTTGAGAATCCCCACCGACGCGGTAAAGCACCTGACCAATCAAGTCTTCAAGCACCAATGCGGATTTCGTATCCTCTATATAGTCGCCATCCTGCAGCATGTCGATGTCTTCGTCGACAAAACCGGGGACAAGTCCAATATATTGCTCACCAATAAGACCAGACGTCAGAATCTGAGCACTTGATGTTTCTGGAAAGTCGCCGTATTTCTTATCAATGGTCAACGTGATAACGGGCAGGTAGCTTTCTGTATCTAACGTAATGTCAGACACTCGTCCAACGACTACACCACCGATTTTGACTGGTGAGCGAAGCTTCAAGCTGCCGATATTGTCGAATTGCGCTCTTAACGTGTATGTCTCACCGGAACCCAGACTTTTGACATCGGCGACTTTTAATATCATCACCAAAATCGCAACCACACTCGCGATGACAAAGCTTCCTACTAATAATTCTAACTTACGAGTTTGTTGCATCTTTAGTTCCCAAACATAAGTGCTGTTAATACGAAATCTAACCCAAGCACAGCCAATGACGAGTGTACAACGGTTTTAGTGGTAGCACGGCTTATCCCTTCAGAAGTCGGAATGGCGTCATAGCCGTTAAACAGTGCTATCCAGGTAACGGTCAGAGCAAATACTATGCTCTTAATCATACTGTTTCCAATATCTTGCCCAAGCTCGACAGATGATTGCATGGATGCCCAGAAGCTGCCGTGGTCAATGCCTTTCCAATCTACGCCAACCAGTTGACCGCCCCATATACCTACCGCCATAAAGATCATCGCTAACAGCGGCATAGAGATGACCCCAGCCCAGAAACGTGGCGCAATCACCCGACGGAGCGGGTCAACAGCCATCATTTCCATGCTCGACAACTGTTCAGTCGCTTTCATCAGACCGATTTCTGCCGTTAAGGCTGAGCCCGCCCGACCTGCAAAGAGCAGAGCGGTCACTACAGGGCCTAATTCCCGGAGTAGGGACAGTGCGACCATCTGACCCAGAGCGCCTTCAGCGCCAAAATCCACCAGTACAACATAGCCTTGCAGGCTGATGACCATGCCGATAAACAGACCTGACAAAACAATGATGACCATGGACTGGACACCAACGCTGTACAGCTGTTTAACGAGCAACGGAAAGTGTTTTACAGGTTGCGGTTTAGCGAACAAGGCACCAAACAACATTAGGGTTGCTCGCCCCCATGCTCTACAGATAGACAGCGCACTGTGACCAGTGTTCGCGATAAAAGTGAGAAAACTACTCATTAAACAGTTCCTCACTCAGTGACGAAGCAGGATATTGGAATGGAACAGGTCCATCTGCCTGACCGGTTAAAAATTGTTGTACGTTTTCATCGGGGTTTGACATCAGCTCTTCTGGTGAACCGCTGGCAATGACCTTGCCATTCGCCAGTATGTAGGCGTGATCTGCAATGCTCATGACTTCAGGAACATCATGGGAAACAACAACGGATGTTAGGTTGAGTGCTTGATTGAGGTTTCGAATCAGCTTGACCAGAACTCCCATGGTTATCGGGTCCTGCCCGACAAAAGGTTCATCGTACATGATGAGCTCTGGATCCAGAGCAATGGCACGGGCAAGGGCTGCTCGTCGTGCCATGCCTCCTGATAATTCACTTGGCATTAACTGAGAAGCTCCACGTAGTCCAACGGCTTCGAGCTTCAACAATACGATACTGCGGATAAGTTCTTCGGTAAGTTCAGTATGTTCGCGTAATGGAAATGCGACGTTATCGAAAACATTGATATCGGTGAACAAAGCGCCGGATTGAAACAGCATGCTCATCTTTTTGCGTGCTTCGTACAATACACTTCGCGATAGAGTGGGAATGTTCTGCCCATCAAAAATCACCTCGCCAGAATCCGGGGCGATCTGCCCGCCAATCAAACGCAGTAACGTGGTTTTCCCTATTCCAGAAGGTCCCATAATGGCGGTGATTTTTCCCTTTGGAACTGACAGGCTGACATCGTCAAAAATTTTCCGTGTTCCACGATAAAATGTCAGGTTTTGGATAGTGACTAAATCCGGTGTCGACATAAAGTTCTTCTAACATGCTGCTGGTTGAGCGGAGGTGAATTAGCAATCATAAGCACTAAGCGCCTTGAATTCAAAGCAAAGCTATCGAATTTGACCTTAATTTAACCCAAAGTTCAAACCTATTGAGATTTCTTAATACGAATTGTTTATCTCATTCAGTCCTTTCTTTTTTCCTTAATGACTTCCATTTTTACTCATGAACCGTCAAAATTGGCGGTCACTTGTCTTTCTACTCAGTAAATTAAAGGGAACATCATGCTAGAAGCCGTTGCGTTGCTTGTCGTAGGCTTAATTTTGCTCGTCTGGAGTGCAGATAAATTGGTCTTAGGTGCCGCCGCTCTTGCCCGAAATTTTGGTATTTCACCGCTGGTCATTGGTATGACGATTCTGGCAATGGGGTCTTCAGCTCCCGAAATGATGGTTTCAGCCACCGCGGCACTGGATGGAAAGACAGACACTGCAGTGGGTAACGTTATCGGTTCTAACATTGCCAATATCGCCCTTATTCTGGGTATTACTGCACTGATTAAACCTCTTTCAATCAGCTCCGTGGTTGTGCGTCGTGAGCTGCCTCTAATGATCGTTGTTACCCTGGTTGCGGGTGCGTTGATGTACGACAACTTCCTTGGCTTCTACGAAGGCATTCTACTTTTTGTTCTGTTTGCGGCATTCATCATAGCGATGCTAAGAATCAGTCAGAAAGAGAAACAAAATGGCGATGCGTTTGTCGAAGAGCAGGAATCTGAAATTCCAGAAGGCATGGCAAACTGGAAAGCTGGCATGTGGGTCGTTGTTGGTTTGGCGCTTCTGCCATTATCGGCGGATCTGTTAGTAGACAATGCGGTAGTGATTGCTAAATTCTTTGGTATGAGCGATCTGGTGATTGGATTAACGATTATCGCGATTGGAACAAGTCTTCCTGAATTGGCGGCTTCTCTTGCCGGTGTCATGAAAGGCGAAGACGACATGGCGGTGGGTAATATCATCGGCTCGAATGTGTTTAATATCCTGGCCGTTATGGGTATTCCGGGCATTCTGAACCCTAGTATCCTGAATGAAAATGCCATGGGACGCGACTTCTGGGTCATGCTGGCTGTATCACTGCTGTTAGTGGTTATGGCTCTTGGGAAGTCCCGCAGCGTTAATCGCGTCGAAGGTGGTGCCTTGTTCACCATTTTTGCCGTTTACCAAGGTTATCTGTTCTACCACCTGGCTGCTTAATCTAAATTATCGGGGGCTCATTCATGTCGAAATCATTTGATTTCTGTGCTGCTGCACGAGAAGTGTTGAACATTGAAATTCAGGGTTTGTCTCAGCTAGAGCAATATTTTGATTCGTCATTTGAAAGAGCCTGCCAAAAAATCCTGTCTGCTAAAGGCAAGGTTGCCGTGATGGGAATGGGAAAGTCCGGTCATATCGGTAAGAAAATAGCCGCGACGCTGGCGAGCACAGGTACTTCGTCTTTTTTTGTACACCCCGGTGAAGCGAGCCATGGCGATTTAGGCATGGTTGGTGCTGGCGATATTGTTCTCGCCATTTCAAATTCGGGTGAGTCCTCAGAAATTCTGGCTCTCTACCCCGTGCTTAAACGCCGTGGCATCGATATCATCAGCATGACAGGCAAGTCTTCGTCCAACATGGCGAAGCAAGCCGACATCAACCTCTGTATTCATGTCCCTAAAGAGGCGTGCAGTTTAGGGTTAGCGCCTACCACCAGTACCACGGCGACTCTGGTCATGGGGGATGCATTAGCAGTATCACTCCTACAGGCCAGAGGGTTTACCGCCGACGACTTTGCTTTATCGCACCCTGGTGGCGCGCTGGGTCGTAAACTTTTACTCAAACTACGAGATGTCATGCAAACGGGTGATGCATTGCCAAAGGTTTCTCCTGAGGCAACAGTTAAAGATGCACTACTTGAGATTTCTCAAAAAGGCTTAGGTATGACTGCAATCGTGGATGAGCAAGATCAGGTACTGGGCATTTTTACGGATGGTGACTTGCGTCGTCTTCTTGATAAAAAAATCGATATTCATTCGGCTTCAATAGGTTCTGTTATGACCAAAAGCCCTATGATGGCGTCACCCGACATGCTGGCGGTAGAAGCGGTCAACATGATGCAGGCAAAAAGCATCACCAGTTTGCTGCTGAGTGAAAACAAAACTTTGGTTGGCGCGTTGAATATTCATCACTTATTAAAAGCTGGAGTAATGTAGTGGGGCAAATGATCTCAACTTTGTATGGTGAAGTAGAAAGCGGCATTGTGGACATTGCCAAAAATATTAAGCTGTTGATTTGTGATGTAGATGGCGTGTTCTCTGATGGTCTGATTTACATGGGCAATCAGGGAGAAGAGCTAAAAACTTTCCATACTCGTGATGGTTATGGCGTGAAATCGCTGATGAACGCCGGGGTTGAAATCGCCATCATAACGGGTCGACAGTCTAAGATTGTTGAAAATCGTATGAATGCGCTTGGTATTTCCCTTATCTATCAGGGACAAGATGACAAGCTCAAAGCCTATGAAGACATTTGCAGTAAGCTCTCTGTTTCCCCTGAAGAGACAGGCTACATAGGGGATGATTTGATCGACTGGCCTGTTATGGAAAAAGTCGGTCTTAAAGTGTGTGTCGCAGATGGTCACCCGCTATTGGCAAAGCGTGCGAACTATGTCACCCAAATTAAAGGTGGTCATGGCGCTGTGCGAGAAGTCTGTGACTTGATTTTAGAAGCGCGTGGCGAGCTGGACGTGCACAAAGGTTTGAGTATATGACCTTACCGCGCCCAATTTATTTGGTTCTGATTTTTATCTCGTGCTGGTGTGTGTATTATCTATACGGTAAAAGCGACCCTGAGATCCTTCAGGTAAAACCAAATGTTGAGCTGCCTGCGTTTTCTGGTAAAGACCTTCTTAACACCAGTTATGCTGAAAATGGCGTGCGAAATTTTGATATACGGTCTAACTTTTTGGACCACTTTGCGAAAAGTGGTGATACCGTTTTCGAAACTTTGGAGCTGAGTGTATACCGAGAAGGTGACGTTCGCGAATGGGCTATCACGGCGAATAAAGGCGTTCTCAATGATGATAACGTGCTGACTTTGACTGGTAATGTGTTAGCCAAAAATTTAAACCCAGAAGCTGGATTTGATTCGATGACCACGGAAAAGTTGATCATTGAATTAGTAAGTAAAGATTTTAATACCGATGAGCCTGTAAAGCTTGTTGGTCCGACGTTTATTTCAAACGGAAATGCCATGGTGGGTAACTTCGGTGACAACACGGCGACTCTGTTTAACCAAGTGCAAAGTATCTATGAGACAAAGACTCCTTAGCCTTATTTCTTGCCTAATATTGTCTGCTCCGGTTTATGCCTTAAGTACGGACTCTGAGCAACCAATCTACATTGATTCTGATAGTCAGGCGCTGGATATGATCAGCAATACGGTCACATTCATTGGCGATGTGGTGTTGAAGCAAGGCAGCATCAATATCACAGCAGACAAAGTTGTTGTTGTACGAAATTCTGAAGATGAGAGCATCGAGCAAATTGAAGCATTCGGAAAGCCGTCCGTGTTTACTCAGTTAACGGATGACGGTAAAACTCTCCATGGGGAAGCAAATACGCTGCATTATCATGTTCGTGATGACTTGCTCACCATGACCAAAAACGCAGTGCTTTCCCAAGACGACAGCGTAATTAAAGGTCCGTTAATCAAATACTTGATAACGCCTCAAAAACTGATCGCAGATGGTAAGAAAGGCGAACGTGTTTCCACCGTACTGCAACCGACTCAACCTAAGAAGCAATAAATTTTCATGGCGACTTTAAAAGCAGAAAACTTAGCAAAAAGTTATAAAAAACGAAAAGTAGTCACGGACGTAAGCTTAGAGGTAAAATCAGGGCAAATAGTAGGGTTACTCGGTCCTAATGGTGCGGGTAAAACCACCTCTTTTTACATGATTGTTGGACTGGTCGGGCGTGATGAAGGGCGAATTTCGATTGATGAAGAAGACATCAGTATTTTGCCAATGCATGCCCGTTCGCGTTTAGGTATCGGTTACTTGCCGCAAGAAGCGTCGATTTTCAGAAAGCTATCGGTGGAAGACAACATCATGGCGGTTCTGGAAACGCGCAAAGAGCTGACCCGAGAACAGCGTCAGGACCGATTGGAAGATCTGTTGGACGAGTTCCATATTCAGCACATTCGCAAGAGTAACGGTATGGCGTTGTCTGGTGGTGAGCGTCGCCGGGTGGAAATTGCCCGAGCATTAGCGGCTAACCCTAAATTTATATTGCTGGACGAACCGTTTGCTGGGGTCGACCCAATCTCGGTTATCGACATTAAAAAGATCATTGAGCACCTGCGAGACAGAGGGCTGGGTGTATTGATTACCGATCACAATGTGCGTGAAACGCTGGATGTGTGTGAGCGTGCATACATAGTGAGTCAGGGACATTTGATTGCGGAAGGTACACCGGAACAGGTTCTCAATAATGAACAGGTAAAACGGGTTTATCTGGGTGAGCAATTCCGTCTATGATTAAATAGTGGATAGAAGATGGCGCATCCTCTCCCAAATTAGAAAGATAAGAAAAGGACTACATGAAACCCTCATTACAATTAAAGCTAGGTCAACAGCTGGCAATGACGCCTCAGCTACAACAAGCGATACGCTTGCTGCAGTTGTCGACGTTAGACTTGCAACAGGAGATTCAGGAAGCGCTGGAATCCAATCCTCTGCTGGATGTGGATGAAGGGCAGGATGAAGCTGCGGCAAGTGACGAGTCAGCCAAAGAGACCAGCGCTAATGAGAAAGAGTCCAACGACGAAATAACCGCAGAACCTGAGCTTAGTGACAGCTCAGATCTGATTGAGAAATCCGAGATCAGTAACGATCTGGAAATCGACACCACCTGGGAAGATGTTTACAGCGCCAATACGGGTAACACAGGTATTGCACTTGACGATGACATGCCCGTTTACCAAGGTGAAACCACCCAAAGCTTACAAGACTACCTAACCTGGCAACTTGATCTCACTCCTTTCACTGAAACCGACCGTACCATTGCTATGGCTATCATCGATGCTGTAGACAACTACGGCTACCTCACGTTGGAAGCAGAAGAGATTCTGGACAGCTTAGGCAATGAAGAAGTCGAATTGGATGAGGTGGAAGCGGTACTTAAGCGTATTCAGCAGTTTGACCCTCTTGGTGTTGCGTCACGCAATCTGCAAGAATGTTTGTTGCTTCAACTGGCTACCTTCCCTGAAGATACGCCGTGGCTTTCGCAAGCCAAATCGCTGTTAGAGAATCACATCGATCAGCTAGGCAATCGCGATTACAAACTGATCATCAAAGAAACCAAGCTCAAAGAAGCCGAGCTGCGCGACGTATTATCGTTGATTCAGCAGCTTGATCCTCGCCCCGGCAGTAGCGTCACTCCTGACGAGACAGAATATGTCATTCCCGATGTGTCCGTGTTCAAAGAACACGGTCAGTGGCGTGTGTCGATTAACCCAGACAGTGTGCCGAAGCTGAAAGTGAACCAGCAGTATGCTGCTCTTGGTAAGGGGAACAGCTCTGACAGCCAGTTTATCAAAACCAATTTGCAAGAAGCCAAATGGCTGATTAAGAGCTTGGAAAGTCGAAACGAGACGCTGCTCAAAGTTGCACGTTGCATTGTTGAACATCAACATGATTTCTTTGAGTATGGTGAAGAAGCCATGAAGCCAATGGTGCTGAACGATATTGCACTGGCGGTCGACATGCATGAATCGACCATATCAAGGGTCACCACTCAAAAGTATATGCACACTCCGCGTGGTATTTTTGAACTGAAATATTTCTTTTCCAGTCACGTCAGTACCGATAATGGCGGAGAGTGTTCATCAACGGCAATTCGCGCCTTAATTAAAAAGCTGGTGGCTGCGGAAAACACCGCTAAGCCTCTCAGTGACAGCAAAATTGCCGCTTTGTTAGCTGACCAGGGGATACAAGTCGCACGACGAACGATCGCGAAATATAGAGAGTCCCTCGGCATCGCGCCATCGAGTCAGCGTAAACGCCTACTCTAGGCCAACAACAAGAAGGAAAGTCTATGCAAATCAATATCCAAGGGCACCACGTTGATCTTACCGATTCAATGCAAGACTACGTTCAATCCAAGTTCCAAAAACTAGAGCGATTCTTCGATCACATCAATAATGTTCATGTGGTTCTGCGAGTTGAAAAATTGAATCAAATCGCAGAAGCTACACTCCACGTCAATCAAGGTGACATTCACGCTACTTCAACGGATGAAAGCATGTATGCTGCCATTGACTCTTTAGTCGACAAACTTGTTCGACAACTCAATAAGCACAAAGAAAAGCTAAGTAGCCATTAACCATGCAATTAAGCGAAGTACTTTCATTGGACTGCACAAAAAGTGCAGTCCAATGCACAAGCAAGAAAAGAGCACTGGAAATCATCAGTGAAGTTGCCGCCAGTCACACGGGGCAAAACTCAACGACCCTGTTCGAGTGTATGCTCAACAGAGAAAAAATGGGCAGTACAGGAATTGGCAATGGCATCGCCATTCCGCACGGTCGCATGATGGACAGCGATCAGGCTGTCGCCGTATTGCTTCAATGCCAGGAACCCATTGAATTTGATGCCATCGATAATCGTCCGGTGGATCTGTTGTTTGCGTTGCTTGTACCGGATGCACAATGCAAAACACACCTTAAGACTTTATCTGCAATGGCAGAGCGCCTGAACGATAAGTCTACTCTCAAATCTCTGCGTAACGCTCAGAGCGATCAAGAGCTTTACGACATCATCACTCAGTAGCCATGACAAACTCATCTCAGCCATCTTCCCAAAAACGCCTGATTGTCATCAGTGGGCAGTCAGGGGCCGGCAAAAGTGTCGCCCTGAGAGTTTTGGAAGACTTAGGCTATTACTGCGTCGATAACTTACCTGTATCGCTGCTGGAAAGCTTTGTTCAGTCCATTCAGGGCGGGCAACAAAACGTGGCAGTGAGTATTGATATTCGCAACCTTCCGCAAGACCCTGCTCTGGTAACGACAACGCTGACCAAGCTGAAATCAGAGCTGGACGTCAACGTCCTGTTTTTGGATGCAGATGAGACCACTCTGCTGAAAAGATACAGCGAGACACGTCGGATTCACCCTCTCTCAATGCGCCCTAAAGAGAAACTTTCTCTGGAGCAGGCGATTCGTCTGGAGAAGGGCTTACTCCTCAATTTGAAAGAGTATGCGGATCTGGTGTTGGACAGCAGTAATCAGTCTTTGCATGATTTGAGCGAGACAGTTCGCCAGCGAGTTGAAGGGCGGGAAAGCAAAGAACTGGTGATGGTATTTGAATCTTTCGGTTTCAAATATGGGCTACCTAACGACGCCGACTACGTTTTCGATGTTCGCTTCCTGCCCAATCCACATTGGGAACCGGCTTTGCGACCTCAGACGGGGTTGGATGCGCCGATAAAAGCTTTTCTGGAAAAGCATGACGAAGTAACGGAACTGAAAAATCAGATTCAGTGCTTTATCGAGCACTGGTTGCCGCTGCTTCAGAAAAACAATCGCAGTTACCTCACCGTAGCCATTGGCTGTACTGGCGGTAAGCACCGTTCGGTGTACATCACTCAGCAGTTGGGTGAGTATTTCACCAAGCAGGGGCAACAAGTTCAGATTCGCCACACCAGCTTGGAAAAGCACCACAAATAACAATTGAATTGAGGATAATGAATGGCAACGGAATGCTGTAGAACGGTATTTATCCAAAATCGTTTAGGTTTGCACGCTCGTGCAGCCGTCAAACTTGTCGAACTGGCTCAAAGCTTTGACGCGGATATCAGCGTCAGCAATGGTGAGAAAACCGTTGTCGCAGATAGCGTGATGGGGCTTCTGATGCTGGAATCATCCCAAGGGCAAAGTGTTACCATCTCCGCCAACGGTCAGGATGCAGAAGCAGCATTAAGCGCTGTTTGCGACCTGATTGAGCATCGTTTCGACGAAGAAGAGTAATTCTTCTCCTCTTTCACAATAAGTTAATAAAGTCGTTCTTCCTGAACCTAGCATCTTGAGGCAGTTTGGGTATACTCAACATATTGTAAACGAATGTAAAAATAGGGGACGAGAATGGCAGAGCAGTTAGAAATTGACCAAACTCATCAAACCCTACAAGAAGTCAGCGATGCGCTAGATAGCGGTCGATTTGTCCATGTCCGTAGAATGTTACAGGACATGGAACCGGAAGATATTGCCCACCTTTTACAAGCTTCTCCTCGAAAAAGCCGTGACGTACTTTGGCAGCTCACCGATCCTGAAGATTACGGTGAAATTCTTGATGAGCTCTCGGAAGATGTCAAAGACAGTCTGGTGTCGAAAATGGCACCAGAACGACTGGCTGAAGCGACAGAAGGTCTGGAAACCGATGACGTTGCTTACGTTTTACGTAGTTTGCCAGACGACGTATCCCGGGAAGTGTTGTCGCAGATGGATGCGGCAGACAGGCACCGAATTGAAACCGCACTTTCTTACGATGAGGATACCGCTGGTAGCTTGATGAGCACCGACGTCATCACCATCCGTAGTGATGTGGATGTCGATGTGGTACTTCGTTATTTGAGGATGAAAGGCGAACTGCCGGAAGCGACCGATGCACTGTATGTGATTGATGACGACAACAAGCTGGCTGGGTATTTACACCTCACCACACTCCTGACGTCTCAACCGGATGTACAAATCAGCGAAATCATGGAAGACGCCGATGAAGCGATTTCCGTGAATGCCAGCGACAGTGACGTGGCAAGCCTGTTTGAACGTCGTAACTGGGTGTCTGCGCCTGTTGTGGATGAAGATAACCAGTTGGTGGGCCGTATTACCATTGATGACGTGGTTGACGTTATCCGTGAAGACGCTGAACACTCGATGATGAGTATGGCGGGTCTGGATGATGAAGAGGATACCTTCGCCCCCGTCGTAAAATCGGCACGAAAGCGCAGTATCTGGCTGGGTGCGAATGTACTGGCGGCACTGACTGCAGCCTCTGTTTCCAATCTTTTTGAAGCCACGTTACAACAGATGGCGGCGATTGCTGTTTTGATGACCATTGTTCCTTCCATGGGAGGCGTCGCCGGTAACCAGACGGTTGCGCTTGTGATTCGAGGTCTGGCGCTTGGTCACATTGGTGATACCAACAAACGTGAATTGCTGTTAAAAGAAGCGGCCATCGGCTTTCTGAATGGGTTGCTATGGGCACTCATCATTGGCGGTATAGTGGTTGTTTGGAAAGACGACTGGTTGCTAGGAGGCGTCATTTCTGCGGCTATGATGACCAACCTGCTTGTTGCAGGGGTCGCCGGGGTGAGCATTCCTATCTTCCTGAAAAAAATGAATATCGACCCGGCTCTGGCTGGCGGAATGGCCTTAACCACGGTGACGGACGTGGTGGGGTTAATGGTCTTTCTTGGTCTCGCCACACTCTTTATTGTATAAGCAATATCAAAGGATTACATCAATGCCTCTTTCAGTTGAAAGGGGCATTTTTTATTCTACCTTGCCATTTCAATGTCCGGTTTTCATCAGAGTTTCTTCACAAAGACTGGCGAGAAACTTGTGACAAACTCAGTACCTGGTTGTGAGAATTTTGTGAACTTCTCTTGTTAGCTTTTTAGCAAATCAATAACAAGGAGAAAGTTAATGAAACTCCCAAAGTTACAGTCAGAACACAACCTCCACCCTGAGCTTGAGCAATCTTTCCATCAGGCTACGCGTCGTTTTCATTTTCACAGAGACGCGTTGTCTGAATTGCCAATGAGCGATCAGATCTTATTCGAGCAGTTTGGTCAGGGTCCTTACGCTACCCCAGAATTCTCATGTCTTCATACGGCAATTGAAGCGCAGGCACTGCAGCGCCCTGAAGCCATTGCCGCAATTCATGAAGGTCAGGAAATTACCTACCAAGCTTTAAACGAGAAAGCCAATCAGCTCGCCCAATTTCTGAGTCAGCGTGGCGTCGGGCAGGGTGATGCGGTCGGGATCTTTCTAACCCGTTCTATTCCAATGCTCATCGGGATACTGGCTACCTTAAAACTGGGTGCCTGTTACGTTCCACAGCACGCCGGAGTCGCGCCTGAGAAAGTGCTTAAACACGTTTGCGATACAGCAAATATCGACGTGGTACTTAGCCTGTCTCATCTCTCAGAGCACCTGCCAGAATTCGAGCATCAAAAGCTATTCTTTCTCGACGAGCTGCTTGATGAACTCTCCCCAGCCAATCAATACAGCTTTCCACTAGTCGACCCCACGTCCCGTTGCTTTATTTTGTTCACATCAGGAACCACAGGGACACCAAACGGAGTGCAGGTAACACACCAGAATGTGGCAAATATTGTAATGACGTCGCCAGGAAACCTGGGAATAGAACCGGGTATGAAAGTAGGACAGATTCTGAGCATTGCCTTTGATATGTGTGCCTGGGAAATCTTTGTCACGCTCTGCCACGGGGCTACCTCGCTGATTCGCAGCCGAAACATAGAAGAAACCGTCAGTCGCGCGGACGCCGTCATCGCTACCCCTTCCATTCTGGCAAGCTTAAACGCTGAACATTGTCAGTCTGTTCAGGTGGCAGCCGTTGCTGGAGAGCCATGCCCACAGCCTCTGGCGGATAGCTGGTCATCGTTCTGCCGTTTCTACAACTCTTGTGGTCCAACGGAAACCACCATCATCAATACTGCGCAACATTATTCTGAGTCTTGTGATGAGCTCACCATAGGTAAACCGACACCGAACAACACCGTTTACGTTCTGGATGAAGATCTGAAGCCGTGTGCCATTGGTGAAGTAGGTGAAATGTGGGCTGGTGGATTGTGTGTCACCTCGGGCTACATTGGCAATGAAGTGCTCAATGCCGATCGCTACCGCCCGGATCCTTTTCTTGGTGGTAAATACAAAATGTTCCGCACCCGAGACTTGGGCAAATGGAATAAAAATGGTGAGCTCACTCATCTGGGGCGAACTGATGATCAGGTCAAGATCCTCGGGTTCCGAGTTGAGTTGGATTCGGTGTCACGTGTACTCGAAAAAACCGATCACTGCCACCAGGCCGTCACTATGAAGGTCGACTGCAAAACACTCATCGCATTTGTTACTCCAAGCCATGTTAACCCTGAGCAGGCGCAAGAAAGCGTGAGAGCCCATTTGCCTTATTACTGTGTACCTAAGGTGGTTTTTGCGCTGGATAGCCTGCCCAAAACATCAAGAGGAAAAATCGATAAGCGCGCATTGATGGCGCATTTCCAAGAGTCGCAAACAGAAGTTACGGAGGAAACCCAATGAGTTCGATAGATCAAAGTGCCATTGTTCTGCCCGAGCAAAAATCGTTACTTCGTCGTATCTGGTCTTATCCTGCGATGGAACACTATTACCGCTTAGTGATTGTAGTGCTCACTGCGAATTTGATGACACTGGCATATGGCGTTGTTGCAGGAGGCTGGTTTCAATCTGACTCCATTGCACTGCAAACACTCTCGAACATGGTGGTACTGAACCTGACTGTCGCAGTGCTGGTGCGTCAGCAATACGTAATCAACCTATTGTTTTGGCTGGCAACGCGAGCGCCTACCTCATGGCCGTTAGCAATTCGCTGGCACCTTGGGAAAATTTACCACCACGGTGGGTTACACAGCGGAAGCGCGATGGCAGCAACAACTTGGTTCGCCATCTTTACTGGTGCTTTGGCATACAGCTACCAGCATCAACTGGCAAATATATCGCCAAGTACACTGGGAATTACGTACGCCATTCTTGCTCTGCTGATGTTGATCATCTTTATGGCGCTGCCAAACATTCGTAAGAAATATCACAACGCGTTTGAGAAAACGCATCGCTTCGGTGGCTGGAGTGTTCTGGCGCTGTTCTGGACGCAAACTTTTGCTCTGGCGGTAGATTTACATCCAGAGCAGAGTTTCGGACAAGTCTTGTTGGAGTCCGCATCGTTTTGGGCTCTGGTGGTCGTTACCTTCAGTATTCTTCTTCCATGGCTGCGCCTGCGTCGTGTTCCAGTGGAAATAGTGACGCCATCAAACCACGTCGCGCTGCTTAAGTTTGATTATGGCGTGACACCATTTGCCGGGTCTTCTACGGCTATCAGCACCAATCCTTTAATGGAGTGGCACCACTTTGCAAACGTGCCTAGCCCAGGTGAACCAGGCTTTCGATTGACGGTATCACGAGCTGGTGACTGGACGGGCAAGCTGATTGAAAACAAACCAAGCCACCTTTGGGTTAAAGGGATCCCGACCGCAGGAGTGGCGAACATAGAAGTGCTGTTTAAGCGAGTGGTGTATATCGCGACAGGAAGCGGAATCGGACCTTGTCTGCCACATCTTTTGGCAAAAGAAGTGCCGATGCATCTGGTCTGGTCAACCCGAACACCACGCGAAACCTACGGTGATGAATTAGTAGATGAAATCTTATCGGTTCAGCCGGATGCGGACATCTGGGACACCACGGAAAAAGGCAAACCAGACATGGTGAAGCTGGCGTACGCGGCTTACAAAAAATTTGATGCAGAAGCGGTGATATGTATCGCCAATCAGAAACTGACCCAGGAAGTGGTGTTTGGCTTAGAGAGTCGGGGAATTCCAGCCTACGGCGCCATTTGGGATTCCTAAAACCATTCCAGCCTACGGCGCCATTTGGGATTCCTAAAACCATTCTAGCAAGGAGAAAGGTCATGATTATCCAAACTGAACTAATCGGTCGCGTCGTTCTTATTCGACTCAACCGACCTGATAAACTCAACGCCCTCAACAGTGAAGTCATGTCTGCGATTACGCAGACATTGACCGAGTACGATCAAAACCCTGATATCGGCTGTTTTGTGATAACGGGGTCAGAGCGGGCTTTCGCTGCTGGTGCTGATATCGCAGAAATGTCAGACAAAAGCTACAGTGAAATGCTCAGTACCGATTACTTCTCTGGTTGGGATGCGTTTTGCTCCCTCCGGACGCCCAAGATTGCTGCGGTGTCTGGTTACGCATTGGGGGGAGGGTGTGAACTCGCCATGATGTGCGATCTGATATACGCCGCCGAATCGGCACTGTTTGGGCAGCCGGAGATTAAACTGGGTGTTATTCCGGGTATAGGAGGGACTCAGCGCCTGACTCGTTTGGTCGGCAGAGCCAAGGCGATGGATCTGATTCTCACAGGTCGAATGATGGATGCGTTGGAAGCCGAAAGGGCGGGATTGGTTGCGAGAGTAATGCCGGATGAAACTTTACTGGAAGAGACATTAGCGATTGCCAAAGTCATTGCCAGCTACAGCAAACCATCGGTATTAGTCGCCAAAGAAGCGATTGATCGAGCTGAACAAGTGCCACTTAAGGAAGGATTGTTGTTTGAAAGAAGAGTATTCCACTCTCTGTTTGCAACCAGTGATCAGAAAGAAGGGATGCACGCTTTTTTAGAAAAACGTGCTCCTAACTTTCAAGGACATTGATTAGGGTTAACCAATGTGATTGATGGCGCTGTTAACCGCTAGACCATCTGAAATCGGTTCGGCTTGCAGTCTGAACTTGGCGATAAACAAGCCCGGTTGTTCCGAGATTTCAAGTTTGGACTGATGCAGCGCCAGTATCGCATTGACAGTTTTCAGCCCCATACCTAACTCGCCACCGCTGTTAGCTGGGGCAACTGTATTGATGATCACAATGCTGATGTCCCGAACGTGCAATTGCGAAGACAATCCAGAATGCGGTTTGACAAACAGTTGAATGGTGGCGTGTTCCGGGCTGTGTCGGATAGCATTTTCCATCAGGTTATCCATCAGACGATTAAGCAGCTTTTTATCGGCATGCACTAACGCGTTGACTGAAATGGTGGTGAAAATGTCCAACGACTTTTTCTCCAGCCCCATTACAAAACGATCTTTCAGCTCTTTGATAAACTCGCTCACATCAATGGCTTCGGGTGCAACTTCGGGCTCAACCAGCTCCTTTTTTGCGGCTTCAAACTGTTCTTTAAGCTGTTCGTGAAGCTTTAGCGCATTGTTGTGGGCGGTAGACACCAGTTCCGCATTTTGTTTGCCATCGATTAACCAGGTCTCCAGATAACCTTGTATATTGGCTAACGGAGTTTTCAGGTCGTGACTTAAGCGCATTAAATACTCTCGCCTTGAATGCTCTTGCTGTCGAAGCCTCAGAAACTGCCATTGTATGTGTTCAAGTAGGTAACCAAACTGCTTGGAAAGCGGCATCAGTTCAGAAACGGGCACTTTGAGGTTGGGTTCGACGCGAAAATTCTCCTTAGCGGAGTGTTCAATCTGGCGAATCAGGTGCTGGCTCGGATTCAGGAGATCTTTTTTGATTAAGCGATAAATCAGGAAGGTGAACAATAAAATCAGAGCGATACCACCAACCAAGATAGGTGAGTATTGAATCATATAACGATTCACCCGGGCGATGGCAGAAGACTGCCGACCGATTAATACGTAAAGGTAGCCCTCAACCCCTTCTGCCCCCTGAATCTCAGAAACTGAAAACACTTTCTGGCGAGACATGTCGCGCGGGTCATCTCCCAAGATAGGCAAGTTGCCACCTTTGAGGAACTGCTTTATCGGAGCGATGTCAACGCGGGGCGCAAATTCAACACCTTCTTTAAGCCCGGTTGTGGTGATCTTCCCTGTTTTATCCAGAAAGTAGATTTCAAAATCGGGACCTAACATCATCAATGTGTGGAAAATACTTTTCAACGCTTTAGGGGAGTAATCATTCCCCTCCATTAACGGGTTTTCGTCTCGCATGTGGCGAGCCAGATCTTTATGAAGAAACTGACGGGCACTTTGTTCACTGTTTTGCCAGGTCATATGGAAGTGGTAGGTAAGGAGAGGAATGCTCACCAAAGCCCAGACAAGAGAAAGCAGAAAGAGACGTTTTTGAAACGAACGGGTCATGGTCTCGCCTCATGCTGAAATTTGTATCCGACGCCCCACACGGTTCGAATATAGCGGATTTTGTTTTGAGGCTTTTCTATTTTGTTTCTCAGTCGGTTGATGGTGCTGCACACCGTGTGATGGTAGCCGTCATAGTCGGTATCCCATACCCTCATGAGCAGTTCATCTTTGGTGAATACTCTTCCCGGTTTGCTGGCAAGGCAGTAAAGCAGGGAGAATTCTGTTGGCGTAAGGTTGACGTTTGCTCCGGCAAGGCGCACTTCATGCTGCTTTTTGGAAATGACCAGCTCGTCGAAGATCAAAGCGGCAGGCGTATCCCGTTCAACCTGCTCGGGGGCAAGTTGGTGGGTTGAATGGTTCGCAACCTGCCAGTCTGGGTTGGCTTGTGGTGGCGTCACATCTGATGCATTGTCGCTGGCATCTTGCCAGTGAGAGTGCTGAGCCCTTCGTAGCAAAGCCCGGACTCTGGCCTGAAGTTCGATCACGCTGAACGGTTTGGTCAGGTAATCGTCCGCTCCGGCTTCCAGTCCATCCACCATATCATGCTCGCTGGTTAAGGCTGTCAGCATAAGAACGGGGATTCCGATATGTTGTTGTCGCAATAGTTTGCACATTTCAGTGCCGTCACCATCACACAGCTTTCTGTCCAGAATAACCGCGTCTGCCAACCCCTGGCAGGCGATCTGATACCCTTCGCTGATGTGAGATGTAAGAATGGTTTTGTAACCCTGAACCTTCAAATTAAGGCTGATCAGGTTCGCCATATCCTGGTCGTCTTCGACCACTAGAATCGTATATGACATCGTGACTTCCCTCTCTAGTCGATTCAAGAAGTAGACCAATTCTGATGTGCTTCTCTTTCAGACCAACGTCAGGAAATTCGCTTTTAGGATAGAAAAGTGGAACTGGTCTCAAAAATGATTGAAGAGTGAAACACAGGGAAAATTAGCGTGTCACGAAATGAGCTTTTCAGGAAGAAAAGAGCGTAGGTGAGTAGTCAAAACGCCAAGTCCATCGCTCAAAGGCGTTCGTCTTATTCACATTTTGAAGATGACGAATAATATCAACCGCTTTGATTGAACCCATGTAAGTATCATCGGGCTCGAACTCGTCAATCAGGACTGATTGGTCGAGGGTACTTTCCAGTTGTAAATAGATTCTCGCCATCGTTCACCTCACTATTGATAGAATTCTTGGTCTCTGAACCTAATTATTACCAGCAAAAGCGATAAGTTGAACGTTGGGTATGTAAGCGTATGTCAGGAAGTGCCTCTCACATGGTGTGAGAGGCATTTAGGGTTACAGGTTTTCTTCAGCAAACTCTGCCAGGCGGCTACGTACAACACCATTTAGGTGCACGTTGGCACTGCCTTCAAAGTTTTTGAAGCGTTCAACCATATAGGTCAAACCCGAGGTGACCGGGGTCAGATAAGGGGAATCGATCTGTGCCAGGTTACCGGAGCACACGATCTTAGTCCCTTCACCACAACGGGTGATGATGGTTTTGATTTGAGAAGCCGTCAGGTTCTGACACTCATCCAGCAACACAAAGGCATTCTGAATAGAACGGCCGCGCATAAAGTTGATCGACTTAAATTGAATGTTGGCCTTATCACAAATGTACTTGAGCGAACCTTCAGTGCAGTGGTCGTTTTTATGCAATGCTTCTAACGTATCGGTGACGGCAGCCAGCCAAGGCATCATCTTCTCTTCTTCCGTACCCGGTAAGAAGCCAATGGATTCACCAATGTCTGGCGTATTTCGGGTGACGATGATCTTATCGAACTGATTGCGTTCAATCGACATGTCCAGCGCTGCTGCCATGGCTAACATGGTTTTACCACTGCCCGCTGCCCCCGTAAGGATGACCAAATCAATATCCGGGTCGAGCAGAGCATCAAGCGCCATACCCTGATAGATATTTTTTGGTCTCACATCCCATGCCTGGCGGTTCATCAGGCGCTCTCGGCTAAGGTGTTTGAGAGTGACTGTCTGCTTGTCCATTGAATCGACACGAGCAGCAAAGTCGGTATCTTTATCTACGATGTATTGGTTAATGAAAGTCGGTTCAAGCGACTCTTTGTTGATGTCGTGATAGGTTCGACCGGCTTCGCTGCGGCTTTCAACCTTTTCTATGTTTGTCCAGAAATCCCCTTCGTAGGTATGGAAGCCTTTGGTCAGGAACTGAACATCGTCAATCAACTGATCGGTGCGGTAATCCTCTACGAATCGCACACCAGCACCTTTGGCGCGTAATCGCATGTTGATGTCTTTGGTTACAAGAACCACTTCACGAGGGGATCGTTTGTTCTGCAGGTAAATCACCCCGTTTAAAATTCGGTTATCGCCTTCTTTGTCGGCAAACGCGCGAACGGTTTCCTGCAATTCAAAATCGGCAAGAATAGCGAGCGTGCCGCTGGCGTTGTCTTTGGAGAGAGGAATGCCTTCAGAGATTTGGTCTGGAGTGGCATCGTGAAACAGGTTTTCCATTGCTCGAATCGCTACGCGTGCGTCCCTTGCTACATCGCGTTTACTGTCTTTGATTCGGTCGAGTTCTTCGAGGACGGTCATTGGAATGACCACATCATGTTCTTGAAAGGAATAAATTGCGAAAGGTTCGTGCAGAAGGATATTCGTATCCAGTACAAAGATTTTCCGGTCGGTATCGCCCATAAGCGTCTCCTTTTCTGCCGCAGCAGAGTGCTTAGCCAAGCATTTGTCTGAGGCATAGGTCACTGCAGAAGGCGAGGGGTACCAAAACCCCAAAAAGGTACCGCTAGGAGAGTGACATACTTCAGACCCGTTAAGATACCAAACTCAACACCTTTCCTGTTTCGGTGCGAGCTCATTAGTAAGTATAAGCAACAGTTCATGGGTTTGTAATTTAGATTTGTCACAACTCTTTTACACTTTGATTGCAATTGCGAAATGGGTAAAAAAAAGCGTCAAATTACTCGCGATGAACGTGACGCGAATCACGTGTTCAAGTAAGATGAGCGCCCTTTTGAACAGGGTGAAGAAAAAACACAGGATTCTGTCCTTCACGTATAATTGCCCTGTAGAAACAGAACATATCAATTGAGGTAGTCAATCACATGACATTTGCTTTAGGTCAACGCTGGATCAGTGACACAGAAAGTGACTTGGGTTTGGGTACGGTAGTGGCGCTGGATGCCAGAACCGTGACTTTGCTATTTGCGGCGTCGGAAGAAAACCGAGTGTATGCCCGCTCAGATGCCCCGGTAACTCGCGTGACGTTCAATGTTGGCGATGTGATTGATTCCCACGAAGGCTGGAGCCTGAAAGTCGACCAAGTTGTTGATGACAACGGCGTCTTATCTTACCTAGGTACACGTACCGACACCGAAGAAACGGGTGTGTTACTGCGCGAAATCATGCTCAGTCATCAAATCCGTTTCAATAAGCCTCAGGACAAACTGTACGCCGGTCAAATTGATCGCATGGACAACTTTGTTTTGCGTTACCGTGCTCTGAATAATCAGTATCAGCAGCATAAAAGCCCAATGCGCGGTTTGTGTGGTATGCGTGCAGGTTTGATTCCTCATCAGCTTTACATCGCTCACGAAGTGGGTCGCCGACATGCACCGCGTGTTCTCCTTGCTGATGAAGTAGGTTTAGGTAAAACCATCGAAGCTGGCATGATCATCCACCAGCAGGTGCTATCTGGTCGTGCTGAGCGCATTTTAATTGTGGTGCCAGAAACCCTTCAGCATCAGTGGCTGGTGGAAATGATGCGTCGCTTCAACCTGCACTTCTCAGTGTTTGACGAAGAGCGTTGTATTGAAGCATACGCCGAAGCGGATAACCCATTTGACACTCAGCAATACGTGCTGTGTTCTCTGGATTTTCTACGCAAGAGCAAAAAGCGTTTTGAACAGGCTTTGGATGCAGACTGGGATCTTCTGGTTGTCGACGAAGCGCATCACCTTGAGTGGAGTCAGGACAACCCAAGCCGTGAATACCAAGTGGTAGAAGGTCTGGCGCAGCGCACGGCTGGGGTATTATTGCTTACGGCAACACCAGAGCAGTTAGGTCATGAAAGCCACTTTGCCCGTCTTCGTCTTCTCGATCCAGATCGTTTTTACGATTACGAGGCTTTCGTAAAAGAAGAGCAGCAATACGCGCCGGTTGCCGATGCCGTCGCAACTCTGTTTTCTGGTGAAAAGCTGGAAAATGAAGCGAAAAACCAAATTACTGAATTGCTTTCCGAGCAGGATGTCGAGCCATTATTCCGCATCATAGAAGGCAATTGCGAAGAAGAAGAAAAAGCCAAAGCGCGCCAAGAGTTAATCGATAACCTGATGGATCGTCACGGTACAGGTCGCGTACTTTTCCGTAACACTCGTGCGGCAATCAAAGGTTTCCCGGAGCGAAACGTACATCTTCTGCCAATGGATATTCCAAGCCAGTACACCACGGCAATGCGAGTGGCTGGCATGTTGGGTGGGCAGATGAGCGCAGAAGCTCGCGCCATGAAGATGCTTTATCCAGAAGAAATCTATCAGGAATTTGAAGGCGACAGCGCAACCTGGTGGCAGTTTGATTCTCGAGTGAACTGGCTAATCGAAAAAGTGAAAACTAAGCGCAGCGAGAAGGTTCTGGTGATTGCTTCTCGTGCCAATACTGCACTTCAACTTGAACAGGCACTTCGTGAGCGTGAAGGCATTCGTGCCACGGTTTTCCATGAAGGTATGTCGATTCTGGAACGTGATAAAGCCGCAGCTTACTTTGCGCAGGACGAAGGTGGTGCTCAGGTGCTGATTTGTTCTGAGATTGGTTCGGAAGGTCGTAACTTCCAGTTTGCTAACCAATTAGTGATGTTCGATTTGCCATTTAACCCTGACCTGTTAGAGCAGCGAATCGGTCGTCTGGATCGTATCGGGCAGCAACGCGACATCGATATCTACGTGCCTTACCTGAAAGGGACTTCTCAAGCGATTCTTGCACGCTGGTTTGATGAAGGCTTGAGTGCCTTTGGCGAAACATGCCCGACAGGACGTGCAGTTTACGATCAGTATTCCGAGCAGTTAATCGAGATGTTGGCGTCAGGCAATACTGAAACGCTGGACGAAGTAATTGAACACTCACGCCATATGAATCAGGAACTGAAATTCAAGCTAGAGCAAGGTCGTGACCGTTTGCTTGAGATCCACTCTAATGGTGGCGAAAAAGCGCAAGGGATTGTTGAGCAAATTGAATCGACCGACGGCGATACGAATCTGGTTACGTTCGCTCTTAGCCTTTTCGATACCATTGGTCTGAATCAGGATGATAAAGGCGAAAATGCGCTGGTGGTGACGCCTTCTGAGCACATGATGGTGCCGAGCTACCCAGGTCTTCCTTATGAAGGTGCGACTATTACTTTTGATCGTGATACTGCACTTTCACGCGAAGATATGCACTTCATGAGTTGGGAGCACCCAATGATTCAGGGTGGCATTGATTTACTGCTAAGCGAAGGTGTAGGCACCTCGGCAGTATCACTTCTGAAAAACAAAGCGCTGCCAGTGGGTACGATTCTTCTGGAGCTGGTTTATCTGGTGGATGCGCAAGCGCCTAAACGCAGTGGCTTGTCTCGCTTCTTACCACAAACCCCAATTCGCATGATGCTTGATGGCAAGGGCAACGACTTGTCTGAACAGGTTGAATTTGAAGGCTTCAACCGTCAGTTAAGTCCGGTGAATCGTCATCTTGCAAGCAAGCTAGTGAATTCGGTTCAAAATGACGTTCACAAGCTGATAGAAGCCGGTGAAGGACACATTCAGGGTCACCTCGAAAAAGTACGTGAAGGTGCATTGAAAGACATGCAATCCAGCTTGAATGGTGAACTAGAAAGGCTACAGGCATTAAAAGCCGTTAACCCGAACATTCGTGACGAAGAGCTGGAATCGATTGAATCCCAAATCAAAGAGCTGACTGGCTACATCCAAAGTGCTCAGATTCAATTGGACTCACTCCGCCTGATTGTGGTGAGCCACAACTAGGACATGGCATAGATGCAAAGGAGAAGTGGTCAGCCACTTCTCCTTACTCTTTCAGCGAATCAAAGTGTTAAACCAACCGAACGCGTCTTTATTATGGCAATGCTTGAATACACTCCACCCACAGAACCTTGGACAGACATCAGTTATCAGGATGAAGATATTCTGATAGCCAATAAGCCTTCTGGCTTACTGTCTGTTCCTGGCAAAGCGCCAGAGCACGCAGACTGCATGTGGAGCCGTTTGCGTGAAACGTATTCTGAGATAGAAGTGGTGCATCGGCTGGATATGTCGACTTCTGGCTTGATGCTGTTCGCCAAACACAAAGAAGCAGAACGAGCACTGAAAAAGCAGTTTCAGTATCGCTTGACCCATAAGATCTATTACGCTCGCGTTTGGGAGCATCCCGAAAACGATCAGGGTGAAGTCGATTTACCGCTGATTTGTGACTGGCCAAATCGCCCACGTCAGAAAGTCTGTTTTGAGCATGGAAAGCCTTCACTAACTCGCTATCAAGTCGTTAAGCGTGAAGAGAAGACGTCCATCGTCAGGTTATTACCCATCACTGGACGCTCTCACCAATTAAGAGTCCACATGCAAGCTTTAGGTCACGCGATTGTTGGGGATGAGTTTTATGCGTCTCCAGAAGCCATGGCGTTTGCCGATAGGCTAGAGTTGCATGCAACAGAGCTGACGTTTTACCACCCAGCAACGCAAGAATTGCAGGTGATGTTCGTGCCTTGTGATTTTTATCCCGAAGCGAAACCCGAAATTCTGCAACAATTTCAGCTCGATAACACATTACCGGATTATAAGACCCTGCCTACACCCTAGGTCAACAGACCCTAATCAGAGGCAGGAAAGGAGCCTTCAATGAAAATCGTCTTTCTAGATAGAGACACCATTCCTGCCCAGATTCCCGTTCCAAAACCTGCTTTTGACCACGAGTGGATAGAGTATCCACTGACGACAGCCGAAGAAACGACAAGCCGCATTCAGGACGCCGACATCATCATTACCAATAAAGTGGTTCTGAACTCCGACAACCTGCAATCTGCGGCGTCGGTCAAGCTGATAGCTGTTGCGGCGACTGGCACCAACAACATCGATCTTGAGTACTGTAGAAGCCGCGGTATCGCTGTTTGTAATATCCAAGGGTATGCGACCCAATCAGTTCCTGAACATGTTATTGCATCAGTGTTTGCGCTAAGACGCAACCTCATGGCGTATCACCAAGACATCGCCAATGGAGAATGGCAGAAGAAAAAGCAGTTCTGCTTTTTTACTCATCCTATCGGTGATATTGCCGGTTCCACAATGGGCATCATCGGCTCGGGCGCATTGGGAAGAGCAACAGGCAAACTTGCAAAATCGGTGGGTATGAATGTCATCTATGCAGAACGCAAAGGTGAATCGGAATGTCGTCAGGGTTATTCACCCTTTGAACAGGTGCTGACCGAGTCGGATGTTATCAGTTTGCACTGCCCACTTACCGAAAGTACCCTCAATCTGATTGGCGCATATGAGCTCAAGCAAATGAAGAACAATGCCATTCTCATTAATGCAGGTCGAGGTGGCTTAGTTGACGAGAATGCGCTGGTGGAAGCACTTCAATCCAATACCATTGCAGGTGCCAGCGTGGATGTATTTACCCAAGAGCCCGCCGACGAGTCTAACCCTCTGATCGCGAATATGGATTTACCCAATCTATTGCTCACTCCTCACGTAGCCTGGGGAAGCGACAGTGCAATCACTCGTCTTTGTGAAATTCTGGTCGAGAATATTGAGTCTTATGTCGATGGGGAATTACACAATCGAGTGGTTTAGAACATACAAAAAAGCACGCTGAACAGCGTGCTTTTCACTTCTGTAAGGTATTGAACTTTAACCTTGTGGTTTCACTACCAATACACTGACTTTGGCGCTTTGCACAACCTTGGATGCGACTGAACCCAATACTGCCTTGTTTAGCTTAGAACGCTTGTGACTAGGCATGATGATAAGGTCGACATTGAGTTTGTCTGCATGCTTAAGAATGGCGGCGTAAGGCTTGCCTTCAGCGACATGTGCTTCGTTTGTGATTTTTGCTTTGGTTAGGCTTTCATCTGCTACTTTCTGCAACTGCGCTTTTACGTCTTTCTTCATCTGGCTGGCCGCGTCTTTTGGAAAGTACGTAGCGACCATGGAGTTATGAATACCCGGAAGAACGGTTAGTAGGTGGACTTTTGCATCTGAGTTTTTAGCGTGCCAAACAGCCAGCTCAATGGCTTTATCAGCAAAGCCTTCGTCGTTAAGGTCGACGGGAACCAATATATTTTTATACATAGCTTATCTCTTGTAAGGCAGCACCGGATTGGGTGCTGCCGATTTTAGAATGAATTAAGCTGGAATGGCGTCTTTCATCGCACGACGTCGTTGGTTCCAGGCCATGGCAAACAAAATCAGAAGGGCAGGAACAAACACCCACTCTTTCATTGGGCGATCCGCTTCCAGAACAACCGATTTAATTTCCCAGTCAAAATCGATACCAGATGCTTCTGCAGGGCTGCCAAATTCAACCATATCAACAATCATGCGACCATCGACTTCGTTCAGCATCAGACCCATGGAGCTCACTCGCTCTTCACCTGTTGCGGCTGAATCTTCGAATGGCAGACGTACTGTCTTTTCACTGTAATCGCCATCTAAGTTTTCACCGCCCACACGAAGTTCCAGAGTCTGACCTATGTTCAGACCTTCTGCAATTTCAACAATCTGATTGCCTTCATAGTAATCTTTTGCTGGGTAAAGCATGTCCCACCAGAAACCCGGACGGAAGAAGGAGAACGTCAGCACCAACAACAGTACAGTTTCCCACCATTTGTTTCTCGTGAACCACCAGCCTTGCGTTGCTGCTGAGAAAATCAGCATTGCGATAATGGAAGAAATCACCGTCAGAAGCAGGTGCCACCACGAGTCGATACCCATCATCAGTAGTTGGGTGTTGAAAATGAACATGAATGGCAAGATTGCAGTTCGGATGTCGTAGGTAAAGCCCTGAATACCAGTTTTGATTGGGTCAGACTTTGCAATCGCTGCGGCAGCAAAAGCAGCCAGACCAACTGGTGGCGTATCATCGGCTAAGATACCGAAGTAGAACACAAACAGGTGAACGGCAATCAGAGGAATGATCAATCCATGAGCTGCACCCAGTGTCACGATGACTGGAGCCATCAGAGTCGATACTACGATGTAGTTTGCGGTGGTAGGAAGACCCATACCCAGAATAAGTGAGATAACCGCAGTGAACAGAAGCATCAGGATAACGCTGCCGCCTGAGATAAACTCAACGAAGTCTGTCATTACCAAGCCGATACCTGTCAGAGTAACTACGCCTACAACCGTACCAGCGGCTGCTGTCGCAACACCGATACCAATCATATTACGAGCACCAGAGACCAGTGCTTCCGCCAGGTCAACAAAACCTTCTTTTGCTTGAGTGGCAACGCTGTCGCCAGATTTAGACATGATGGCAAGCAGCGGACGCTGAGTGATCAGAATGAAGATCATGAACACTGTTGCCCAGAAAGCAGACAGACCAGGTGAGAATCGCTCTACGGTTAAACACCAAACCAACACAACGATAGGCAGAAGGTAATGCAGACCAGACTTAATGGTTGGACCCGGTTCAGGGACTTCGGTTAACTCGGAGTCAATCGAAATGTTGCCCTCTTTCATGTGCTTAGAAGATACGCGAATCAGTGCCACATATGCCACAAGTAAAGCAACGGTTACGATCGGCGTTGCCGCTTCGCCAAACACATCTTTCGTCCAGCCTACACCGTAGTACACCAATGCACTGATGATACACAGACCTAAAATTGTTCCTGTAAAGGAAAGAAGGCTTTGTACCAGTGTTGGGTTATGGCGACGAGGCAGACCAGTCATGCCTGCTTTACAGGCTTCAAGGTGAACGATGTAAATCAAAGCGATGTAAGAAATCAACGCAGGCAGAAGTGCTGCTTTAATCACTTCAACATAAGAAATGCCCACGTACTCCACCATCAGGAATGCGGCAGCACCCATGATTGGCGGTGTTAGCTGACCGTTGGTGGATGCTGCAACTTCAACAGCACCAGCTTTAGTGCCAGGGAAGCCGACGCGCTTCATCAGTGGAATGGTAAACGTACCTGTGGTCACAACGTTGGCAATGGACGAGCCCGAAACCAGACCTGATAAACCAGAAGCCACTACTGCTGCTTTTGCAGGACCACCACGCATATGACCGAGTAGTGAGAATGCGACTTTGATGAAGTATGCCCCTGCACCTGCTCGCTCTAACATTGCACCAAACAATACGAACAGGAATACGAAGGAAGTCGATACACCCAATGCAACGCCAAATACCCCTTCAGTTGTTAACCAAAGATGTGACATGGCCTTATTCAGACTTGCGCCTTTGTGGGCAATTACGTCTGGCATGTATGGACCTGCAAAGGTGTAGGTTAAGAAGACCGCTGCAACCACCATGAGTGGGGGACCAAGCGCGCGACGAGTCGCTTCTAGCAATAACACCATGCCTGTAACGGCTGCTACGATATCAAACGTAGTGGGTGCGCCAGAACGCCCTGCGAGCTCGGTATAAAATAGATAAATGTATGCCGCTGAAAAGCTACCTGCCAGTGCCAAAACCCAGTCGATAAGGGGAATATGATCCCTTGGGGAGTTTTTCATCGCCGGGTAAGCAGTAAATGCCAGGAAGATTGCAAATGTCAGGTGGATTGCTCGGGCTTCTGTGTCGTTCAGAACGAAAATATTGAAAATAAATGGCAGAGGTGATGCGTACCACAGTTGGAAAAGGGACCAACAAAGAGGGACAAACCATAAGATCCGACCTGGAATACCTGAAGGGTTTCGTGCTCCGGTGTCGGCCTGTGCCACCATATCTTGCACATCTTGAGACGGTGTTGTTGTCTGCGTCATGTACGTTATCCTTATTATTTTTGGTGTTTTGTGCTGCGTATCCTGCAGCCGATCGTTCATTTAATGTAACGAAAAAATCTTAACAAAATATTAACAAGTGTATTCAGTCTAGCTATTGAGACTACTCAAGACAATAATCGGTGTTTTGAAACAGTGCATCAGTCAGAATTATCGTAGGTGCTGTCTGGAGAGCGACTGTTTGTATGCGCTGTCAAAAGGCAATAAAAAGGAGGCAATCGCGCCTCCTTTTTTATCGTTTAAAGAGCAGGCGCTTTATTTAAGCAGACCAATTTCTCTGTAGTATTTCTCAGCACCTGGGTGTAGAGGAATGGAAAGACCCGCTTTCACCATGTCTTCTTTCTTCAGGTTTGCAAATGCTGGGTGCAAACGCTTAAACGTGCTGAAGTTTTCGAATACCGCTTTTGCTACGTTGTAAGCAACTTCGTCAGATACGTCTGAAGTGGTTACCATAGTTGCAGCAACACCGAAGCTCTTAACGTCGCCATCAGTACCACGGTACATACCAGCAGGTACGTTGCTGTACGCGTAGTAAGGGTTGTCCGCTACGATCTTGTCGATCTCTTTACCCGTTGCAGATACCAGTTTCGCGTCACAAGATGTTGTCGCTTCTTTAATAGAGCCATTCGGGTGACCTACCATGTAAATGAATGCGTCAATCTTGTTATCACAAAGTGCTTGTGAACGCTCAGAACCTTTTAGCTCAGATGCCAGCTTAAAGCTGTCGTTTGTCCAGCCAAATGACTCCATCACTACGCCCATTGTTGCGCGATCACCAGAACCAGGGTTACCGATGTTCACACGTTTGCCTTTAAGATCAGCAACGTTTTCAATGTTTGCGTCTGCACGTGCAATGATGTTGAACGGTTCAGTGTGAAGAGAGAACATAGCACGCAGCTTTTTGTACGGACCTTGTTCAGAGAATTTACTTGTACCGTTGTAACCGTGGAACTGCCAGTCTGACTGAACAACGCCAAAGTCCAGTTCACCAGCTCGAATGGTATTTACGTTGTAGATAGAACCGCCAGTGGATTCTACTGAACAACGGATATTGTGTTCTTTACGACCTTTGTTCACTAGCTTACAAATCGCACCACCTGTTGGGTAGTAAACGCCAGTAACGGAGCCTGTACCAATGGTAATGAATTCTTGAGCGTGAACAGAACCAGCACCTGCAACGGCTGCTGCAATCGCACTGATTTTTACAAGGTGTTTAAATGCCATGAATTTCCCTTCCTTATTTTCATTATTCGCCACGTGATGTGGAATAGCTTCCTATTGGAAACGGCATCTTTTTCAGTCCATTAGATGAAAAAGTGGCTGAATAATAGCAAAAATCAGGTTGGAAATTACAAGAATGTTAATTTCTATAGACGATAAGTCTGGAGACGAAATGGAATAAAGGAAATAAATAACCCCATAAAATCTTTGTTTTTCATGGGGTTAGAGTTTGGGGCTTAGTTAAGTAGCAGATTGTATTTTTTGTGATCTACTTCGCTTATTTAATGTAATCATCAAAAATAACATTTCAGCGTGTGAAAATTAACCAGCGTATTCAAACAATTCGCAAACCGAACGGAATAACTCTTCGGTTGTAACAGGCAATGTAGGGGTGATGAATATGGTGTCGTCACCAGCAACCACACCCAAAATGCCTTCGGATTTTCCAAGGGAGTCAAGTAGCCGGGCAATCAGTTGAGCTGCTCCCGGACCCGTGTGGATGACAACAAGAGCGTTGTTGTGGTCAATATCCAAAACCAACTCTCTTAAAGAGCTGGAAACCGTTGGAACCCCAAGTTCTGCTGGAAGGCAATATACCATTTCCATTTTGGCATTGCGGGTACGCACTGCGCCAAATTTAGTCAACATACGTGAAACTTTGGATTGGTTGATGTTTTCAAAACCTTCCAGCTTCAACGCGTCGACAATTTCACCTTGTGAACCAAAACGCTCTTCTTTTAATAGCGCTTTAAACGCGCGCACAAGGGTGTCTTGCTTTTCTGTATTTCGCATGATTCTCAGTTTCATATAATTAAAACTATTTTTGTTATTTTTGCATAGATAATGTGCCTTCACCAACTTCTGCCCGATTTCTGCTACTAAAGTCACTTGTAGTTGTGCCAAAGTCACGAGAATATATGAGATTAATGCCACAAAATTTTGAATCCAACTTGTTGTAGCTTCAATGTTTTAAGAGCATGCTCTCGCTTCATTTTGTGGCACGTCAGAGGTGAGTTGCGCGAAGTCGCAAAGCTGGGGTTAATTAATTGTAATAAGATCGTAGTTACTATAATTTCTTATTTACATATGAGGTTAAAAAACCCAACTCCCAAACGTTTCATACCTTAACGTGAAGTATTGCTAAATTACCCAAGGAGAATAACCATGAAAGTAGCCGTCATTGGTGCCGCAGGAGGCATTGGCCAAGCACTTGCACTTCTACTCAAGAACCGTTTACCAGCAGGTTCTGATCTTGCACTTTACGATATCGCTCCAGTCACTCCAGGTGTTGCAGCGGACTTGAGCCACATCCCAACGCCGGTTTCAATTAAAGGTTATGCAGGTGAAGACCCTACACCAGCACTGGAAGGTGCAGACGTTGTACTGATTTCCGCTGGTGTTGCACGTAAGCCAGGTATGGATCGTGCGGATCTGTTTAATGTGAATGCGGGCATCGTTAAGTCGCTTGCTGAGAAAATTTCTGTTGTTTGCCCTTCGGCATGCGTTGGTATCATTACAAACCCAGTAAACACGACTGTTCCAATCGCTGCAGAAGTACTGAAGAAAGCAGGCGTTTACGACAAGCGTAAGCTATTTGGTGTAACTACTCTGGACGTTATCCGTTCTGAAACTTTTGTTGCTGAGCTAAAAGACAAAGATCCAGGCGACATTCGCGTTCCTGTTATCGGCGGTCACTCTGGTGTGACTATTCTTCCTCTGCTTTCTCAAGTTGAAGGTGTAGAGTTCACTGACGAAGAAGTTGAAGCTCTGACTAAGCGTATCCAAAATGCAGGTACTGAAGTAGTAGAAGCTAAAGCGGGTGGCGGTAGTGCAACGCTTTCGATGGGTCAGGCGGCATGTCGTTTCGGTCTGGCACTTGTTAAAGCACTTCAGGGTGAAGAAGGTGTTATTGAGTGCGCTTACGTTGACGGTGGCAGCGAGCACGCAGAATACTTTGCTCAGCCAGTTAAACTTGGTAAGAACGGTGTAGAAGAAGTACTGAGCTACGGTGAGATCAGTGCTTACGAGCAGGCTGCACTGGATGGCATGTTAGATACACTGAAAGGTGATATCGCTATCGGTGTTGACTTCGCAAAGTAATCACCAGGGGTCATTGACCCGAAGCCATTAAATGTAAAAGTCGACCTTTTGGGTCGGCTTTTTTGATCGCTCTTCCTATGCTTTACGTAATTCAATTCGTGCTAGGTAAGTAGGAGAGTGAAAGTGGATATTTCCAGACTGACAAAAGGAATGTGGGTAGAAAAAGACGACTGCGTGGCAGAGGTCTTAATCGTAGATACAGCAACCAACATGGTATTGATGGAAAACACAAAATCTAATCAGCAGATAATGCAATCCATCAGTGAGCTAGAACAGAGCTGGCATATTTACAATGGCTGTTTAGGGTAAACGAATAAGCGCTCCCAGTGGAGCGCTTATTCGTAGTGGTCAGTGTTAACAGACATTAACTGTTACTTACTGCGTTTCACCGCCATATGAGCAAGCGTCACCAGTGCTTCTTTGTATTCTGACTCCGGCAGTACATCAAGTTCGGCGATGGCTTTATCAGCTTCTTTGTTTGCTAGATCTGTAGTGTATTCAAGAGAGCCTGTCTCTTTCATTGCCTGAAGAATGTCATCCAGACGCTCCATGCCATTGGCTTTTTCAATCGCCTCGTGGATCATCTCACGTTGTGCTTCAGTACCATTTCTCATTGCGTAAAGAAGAGGAAGAGTAGGTTTGCCTTCTGCGAGGTCATCACCCACATTCTTACCCATCTCTTTGCCGTCTGCCGTGTAATCCAAAACATCGTCAATTAACTGGAAGGCTGTACCTAGGTACTTGCCGTAGTTTTGCAAGGCCGTCTCTATTTCTGGTGATGAGTCCGTCAGGATTGCGCCAATTTGAGTAGCTGCCTCAAACAGTCTTGCTGTTTTTGAGTAGATGACTTGCATGTAGCTTTCTTCAGTGGTGCTTGGGTCATTACAGTTCATTAACTGCTGCACTTCACCTTCAGCAATGATGTTTACGGCATCGCTCATCAATTTAAGGATCTTCATGGATCCTAGCTCAGTCATCATTTGGAAAGAGCGAGTATAGATAAAGTCACCCACCAATACGCTTGCCGCATTACCAAACGCTGCGTTGGCTGTTGCTTTTCCTCGACGCATGTCTGATTCATCGACAACGTCATCATGCAGCAGTGTAGCAGTGTGAATAAACTCAATAAATGCAGCTGCAGTGGTGTGACTGCTTCCTTGGTATCCCAATGCACGTGCAGAAAGCACAGCAAGAAGTGGGCGTAGGCGTTTGCCGCCTCCACTCACAATATAAAATCCAAGTTGATTAATTAAACTTACATCCGAGTTGAGTTGAGCAAGGATGGTTTCGTTCACTTTTGCCATATCATCGGCTGTGAGCGCTTGGATAGCTTTAAAATCCATTGTACTTCCGGCTGAGGTTAGACCCTGTAAGGCTTAATGATTTTGATTAATTGCTGAATATTACACTAAAAATCGTTGCGAAATGCATTATCTAACGGCATGATTGGCTCACTTTTCTTTGGCGATTAGCTTTTCGCCAATTTTTTCAAAATATGGCTTGTCATAGGGTTGTCCTTTCTGTAGAATCTGCGCCCTATTGATGATTAGTTTAGCGCACACCCAAGATGCCCAACAAAGCATAGGCTGTGCGGAAAAAGCGGAGTAAAATATGTACGCTGTTTTCCAATCTGGTGGTAAACAACACCGTGTAAGCGAAGGTCAAACTCTTCGTTTAGAGAAATTAGACGTTGAAACAGGCGCAACTGTTGAGTTCGATAAAGTTCTTCTTGTAGCTAACGGTGAAGAAATCACTGTTGGTGCTCCTCTAGTAGAGGGTGGCAAGGTTACTGCTGAAGTGGTTCAGCACGGTCGTGGCGACAAAGTTAAAGTCGTTAAGTTCCGTCGTCGTAAGCACTCTCGTAAGCAACAAGGTCACCGTCAGTGGTTCACAGAAGTGAAAATCACTGGCATCAACGCTTAATCGAAATTAGGAGAGTTTAACAATGGCACACAAAAAAGCTGGCGGTTCTACTCGTAACGGTCGTGATTCAGAAAGTAAACGTCTTGGTGTTAAGCGTTTCGGTGGCGAATCTGTACTAGCGGGTAACATCATCGTTCGTCAACGTGGTACTAAGTTCCACGCTGGTAACAACGTAGGTTTGGGTAAAGACCACACTCTATTCGCTCTAACTGACGGTAAAGTTAAGTTCGAAGTGAAAGGTCCTAAAAACCGTAAATTCGTTAGCATCGAAGCTGAATAATTTTAGTTTCTAGCTGAATTCAAAAGCCCTGCCGATTCGGCGGGGTTTTTTATTTATGACAGAGCACAAAGCACAATTTTCTGGCGATAGAAACTTATAGTCTAAAGAGCACAATTAAGACGTGCTAGAAACTTTTTCTTTTTGTTCTTGAATGCAGACCGATCCTGGATCTCAGGTGATCGATCTTACATCTGGATCTGCTAGAATTTATATCACTTTACTCGAGTGGTATTGAAACGCAAAAAATGCGGAGTAAGAGATGAAATTCGTTGATGAAGCGGTAATTAAAGTAGAGGCTGGCGACGGTGGTAACGGCGTTGTTAGCTTTTGGCGTGAGAAGTTTGTCGCCAAAGGTGGTCCTGATGGTGGTGATGGTGGTGATGGTGGTGATGTTTACGTCCAGGCGGATGAAAACTTAAATACGCTTATCGACTATCGTTTCCAGCGCTTCTATAACGCTGATCGTGGTGAAAATGGTCGTGGTGGTAACTGTACGGGTAAGCGCGGCAAAGACATTACGTTGAAAGTACCGGTGGGTACGCGTGCGGTTGATATCCATACTAACGAAATCGTAGGTGAAGTTGCCGAACACGGTAAAAAAATCATGGTTGCCAAAGGTGGCTGGCATGGTTTAGGCAACACGCGTTTCAAATCGTCCGTTAACCGTGCTCCTCGTCAAAAGACAATGGGTACTAAAGGCGAAGTTCGCGAATTACGCCTTGAGCTTCTTCTGCTTGCTGATGTTGGTATGCTTGGTCTGCCTAATGCGGGTAAGTCTACGTTTATTCGAGCGGTATCTGCAGCGAAGCCGAAAGTGGCGGATTATCCGTTTACCACTCTCATTCCAAGCTTAGGCGTAGTGAGTGTCGTACCAGAGAAGAGCTTTGTTGTTGCGGACATTCCTGGTCTTATTGAAGGGGCTGCGGATGGCGCTGGATTGGGTATTCGTTTCTTGAAACACCTTGAGCGCTGCCGAGTCTTACTGCACATGATCGACATTATGCCGATCGATCAGTCGGATCCTATCCAAAATGCTCTGACCATTATTGATGAGCTTGAGCAATACAGTGAAAAAGTCGCTCAAAAGCCTCGCTGGTTGGTATTCAATAAGACTGACTTGATGCCAGAAGAAGAAGCCAATGAGAAAATCCAAGAGATTTTGGATGCTCTGGGTTGGGAAGACGAGTACTTTAAAGTTTCTGCTGTTAACAAGCAGGGCACGAAAGAGCTTTGTTACAAACTGGCGGACTTTATGGAAAATCTACCACGTGAAGTAGAAGAAGAGACCGAGGAAGACAAGGTCGACTTTATGTGGGACGACTACCATAAAGATGCGATGAGTGGAAAAAATGTCATTACCGAAGACGACTGGGATGACTGGGACGATGAAGAAGATGACGGTCACGTTATCTACGTCCGCGATTAAGCTCACTGTTAACAGAAATGCCGCAATCTTTGGTTGCGGCATTTTTTATGTGTAGAAGCTCAGTATACTTTCTGAGCATGAATTGAATGTTTAGGTTGTTATGGAAAACAGTCAGCGAAAAGTGACACGCCTTATTGCTCAGGCAGCGCAAATGCTGCTCGCTCATGGTGCGGAAAGCACGTTGGTGAGTGATATTGCTCGCCGAATAGGTATTGCCAGTAAAATGGATGAAGTGGAAGTATCACTCTCAGCCAGTTCACTTGTTGTGACTACGCTTAAGCATGGCAATTGTATTACCACCGCCAGACGAAGCCCAGACAGAGGCATCAACATGCGCGCAGTCACTCAGATACAGCGCATTTGCATTTTGATGGAGAAAGGGCTTTTAGATAGTACTTTGGCTCAGGAAAAATTAGACGCAATCACGCCAGAGCGTTACAACCGCTGGCTGGTCGTGGTTATGATTGGACTCTCTTGTGCATCATTCAGCCGCTTAGCTGGCGGAGACTGGGCAATTTTTGCGATGACGTTCTTGGCGTCTGCACTTGGCATGATCGTTCGTCAGGAAATTGGTCATCGTCACTTTAATCCATTCTTAAATTTCTCCGTGACCGCTTTTGTCACCACCTTAGTTTCTGCTCAGGCGATGCTTTTTCAAATCGGAAACGAACCATTTATCGCAATGGCTTCATCAGTTCTGATGTTGGTTCCCGGCTTTCCTTTGATTAATGCGGTTGCGGATATGTTGAAAGGTTACGTGGACATGGGCATCGCTCGCTTTGTTATGGCGAGTCTTCTCACTCTGGCAACCGCAATGGGGATCATAGGTGCCATGAATATCGTTGGTGTATGGGGGTGGATAGGATGAATCTATTTTTAGCGCTCATCAACGACATGTTTTTCGCAGCGATACCCGCCATAGGGTTTGCTCTGGTTTTCAATGTGCCCGCTAATGCTCTAAAGTTTTGTGCCATTGGCGGAGCTATCGGTCACGGCAGCCGTTTCTTACTAATGGAGTATGGTGTGCCTATTGAGTGGGCGACATTTTTAGCTGCTACCGTCGTTGGTTTTATCGGAGTGAAATGGTCACACCGATTTTTGGCTCACCCTAAGGTATTTACTGTTGCCGCATTAATTCCTATGGTGCCGGGGGTATACGCCTTTAAAGCGATGATTGCCTTGGTAGAATTGAATAGTCTTGGTTACAGCGATGCGCTTTTTGGTGCATTGGTTGAAAACTTCCTTAAAGCCATGTTTATCATCGCTGGGCTGGCCATTGGCTTAGCCATGCCCGGTTTGCTATTCTACCGCCGCAAACCCATTGTTTAGATTAATGAAGCGTTAGCCGTTTAAAAGGACCCGAATGAAAATCAGCATGATCGCCGCAATGGCACACAACCGCATTATTGGTAAAGATAACGACATGCCTTGGCACCTTCCTGCCGACTTTGCGTGGTTTAAGCGTTGTACTATGGGTAAGCCTGTTGTTATGGGGCGTAAGACCTATGAGTCGATCGGGCGCCCACTACCTGGGCGACGTAACATTGTAGTCAGCCGTGACCCTAACTTGAAAATTGAAGGGGTAGAGACCACTACCAGCATCGATCAAGCAAAACAACTTGTTGAAGGTATTGAAGAGCTAATGATCATTGGTGGCGGTTCAATTTACGCAGAGTGTTTACCAATTGCCGATACCTTGTATATCACTCACATCGATGCGGAAATAGAAGGCGATACGCAGTTCCCTGACTGGGGAGAAGGTTGGAAACAGACTCATAAAGAGCATTTTTCAAAAGATGAAAAGAATGCCTATAACCTGGAGTTTGTGGTCTTGAAACGGGAACGATAAGGCAATGATAAATGGGAGAAATTCTGCTTTCTCCCATTGAATGCTCTAATTTGCTGAATGCTTTAATCTACAGAAAGGTTTAATCCGCCGAAAGGGCGCTTTGGGTAAAGATCTGCTTATCTTCCCAGCGAATCATTGTGAGTTCGCCTCCCCAGACACACCCAGTATCCAGACCAATAAGATCTTCTCTTTGAACTCCCTCAAGTGCTGCCCAGTGACCAAATAAAACAGCTTTGCCTAGCGGCTTTCTATCTGGAAGATCAAACCAAGGCATTAAGGATCCATCTTCTACTTCTGATGGCGGAAGCTTACACGCCATATCCAAACGACCATCGGGAAAGACGAAACGCATTCGAGTGAAAGCGTTAATGGTATAACGATAACGCTCGATACCTTGTAAATTTTCGTCCCAGGTATCGGGCTGATTGTCATACATATTTTCAAGCAACCATTCCCATCGATCGCTTTGCAGAATATTTTCCACAATTTTGGCTTCCCGACGCGCGGTTTCTAGGTCCCATTCAGGAGAAATTCCAGCATGACACATCACAAAATCATCGTGCTCAATCATTAGTGGTTGTTCACGTAACCAAGCCATCAATTCATCACAATCTTTAGCATTGATAATTGGCGCAGTTTTGTCTTTCTTCTTTAGAGGGCTAATACCATGATAAACAGCGAGTAAGTGCAGATCGTGATTTCCCAGAATGACTTTTGCTGCTGAACCAAGTTTTTTGACGTACCTGAGAGTTTTTAAAGAGTCTGGTCCTCTGGCAACCAGGTCACCAGCAAACCAGATCGTATCGGAATTCTTGTTGAAGTCTGCTTGTTTGAGCAGAAGTTTCAGTTCTTCGTAACAACCCTGAATATCACCAACAATGTAGTTAGCCAAGAAATGAACTCCTTAATTTAAGATATTGGGAATAGCCAGACGGAAAGGGTCGATGTCTGCTTTGAATTCTGCGCCAGCTTCATCGTGCATGATGTAGTGACCCTGCATGACACCAATGGGGGTTTCGATGGCGGTACCGCTGGTGTAGGTATATTCATCACCTGCCTCGATAACAGGTTGTTCTCCCACGACACCATCACCTTCTACAACTAACTGTTTGCTGTTTCCATCGGTAATCAGCCATTTTCGGCTCATTAGCTGCACGGTTTGCTGGCTGAGATTTTTAATCGTGATGATATAAGCGAAGACGTAGCGGTTTTGATCCGGTTGGGATTGCTCGGGTACATACTTGGTATGCACCTGACATTTAACACAAGGATGGGATACTTCCATATAGGCTCTCCTTGAAGGCGTAAAAAAGCCTTAAGTCCGGTATTTTTCTTAACTATAACAGAGTTATACCCAAGTTGCCTCAAGGTGCAGGCCTCAGAGCTAAACTTCTGTTGCAGTTCAAGTAATTCATTCGCTACAGTGGCTTGTGTATTTCTGATGATCTAACCAGAAGATGGGAAAGAGGATTAGCTCCCAGGGGCGAGTTTTCTTGGCTTTCATGCTGCGGTATCGATTTTTGATTTAGACCCACTAGATCTTTAAATCGATGTCTTGCCTGAAAACCAAGAAATTCACGCCGAGACCAACACCCTGAGGTAACTTAGGTATTGGTCATTTGTCTGCTTTATGAGGATAGATTCTAGCTGGAGTGGTTAGAATCTAGCCAGTTTGCCATATCGACAAATTGTTCGAGTGTCAGGTTTTCAGGGCGCATACTTGGATTTACTCCAAGCTCTTCCAACACCTCTTGGCTCAGCAGACCTTTGTAACAGTTGCGAACGGTTTTACGACGTTGGTTAAACCCTTCACGACATACACGATCTAGCCATTTCAGGCTTTTTGCTGGATAAGGCAGTTCTTCGTAAGGCATCAATCTTACTACTGCCGAGTCTACTTTCGGTGGTGGAACAAATGCCGTTGGTGGCACTTCCAGTACAGGGACAACTTTACAGAAGTATTGGGCCATTACCGTTAATCGACCATATGCCTTACTGCCAGGTGCCGCTGCTAGGCGGTTTACGACCTCTTTTTGAAGCATAAAGTGCATATCTTGAATGTCTTTATGGAATTCAAAAAGATGGAACATCAATGGGGTCGAGATGTTATATGGAAGGTTGCCGAAAATGCGCAATTTGTTATTTGGCTTCACTAATTGAGTGAAGTCAAAACGCATAGCATCGCCTTCGTGAATGGTCAGTTTTTCTGCTAAGTCTGGATGAGTGCGCAGACGCTCTGCCAGATCTCGGTCGAGTTCAATTACCGTAAACTTATCGACTTCTTTGCCTACTGGCTCTGTAATTGCCCCCAGACCAGGACCGATTTCAACCAGATTTTGTCCAGGTTTAGGGCTAATCGCAGACACGATGCCATCAATAATGTATGGATCGTTCAAAAAGTTCTGACCAAAACGTTTACGCGCTTTGTGTCCTAAGTGGACATCGTTTCTCATTGTTTCTTCTCTACTAATTCGATAGCGTGCGTGAGCGCTGTTTGGAAACTTCCTGTATCCGCCTGACCTGTCCCTGCCAAATCAAGTGCTGTACCATGGTCTACTGATGTACGAATGAACGGTAAACCGAGCGTTATATTAACAGAACGACCAAAACCTTTGTATTTTAATACAGGAAGAACTTGGTCGTGATACATGCCCAAAACGGCGTCCGCTTCTTGCAAATATTTTTGGTTGAAGATGGTATCGGCAGGTAAAGGACCGATTAAGTCGACACCTTTTTCCTTGCGGATTTTTTCTAATGTAGGAGTGATGGTTTCAATTTCTTCCATCCCCAGACATCCATCTTCACCTGCATGGGGGTTTAATCCGCATACATAAATTTTAGGCTGCTTAATGGCAAATTTTTCCACTAAGTCTTTGTGTAAGATCTCAATGATTTTTTCAAGGCGATCCTTGGTTACAGCTTGGGAGACATAAGCCAGAGGAATATGCGTCGTGACAAGCGCGACACGCAAACCTTCAGTTGCCAGCATCATTACTACGAGAGGAGTATCCGATTTGTCAGCGAAAAACTCTGTATGCCCGCTAAACGCGACTCCTGCTCTGTTAATGATCCCCTTGTGCACAGGGCCGGTGACAATAGCATCAAATTCGTCTTTCATACAGCCTTCGGCGGCTCTTTCTAGCGTATTCAGAACATAGTGACCATTGGATTCGTTGAGCTCGCCCGCAACAACTGGAGTGGCAACAGGTATATGGTCAACAATGAGTGTGCCGCTTTTCTGTGGTAACGCTGGATTTTCCGAATCGTAACTGATCAATTCAACGTCAATATTGAGTTGTTTAGCACGTTCAGCCAGAACCGTTTTATCAGCGATAACAATGATCTGGTGCGCCCAGTCATGTTTGGACAGTGCCAGAACCAGGTCAGGTCCTATGCCAGCAGGTTCACCAGCTGTGACTGCAATTCGTCTAACTGTCATTCTCTTCTCCTAACACCTCTACGTAAGCACCTGCACGAATTTCCTGCATCCAGGCTCCCACTTCTTCATTGAATTTGCGGTTAAAGAGAATTCGATAGGCTTTGTTGGTGAGAGCAGAGTCGGTTCTGTCCACTTTTCTTCTGTCTAACACTTCAACAATGTGCCAGCCATGAACGGTTTCGAAAGGTTTACTGATTTGGCCTACTGGAAGAGTTTCAATTTGATGTTTGAACTCAGGAACGTAGAGATCTGGAGTTTGGAATCCAAGTTCACCATTATTTGCAGCCGACCCCGGATCTGCGCTATATTGCTGTGCCAAGTCACCGAACGTGCGCTCTCCCGCATTGATCTGGCGAATGTATTCATTCAGTTCTCGCTTGGCTCCCTCATCACTTAAGATAACCGATGTTTTGATCAGAATATGACGCGCGTTCACTTCGGTGACCGCAACGGTTTCAAGCCCTTTGACGTCTTCAAGTTTTATAATATGAAAACCCACGCCACTACGGAACGGTCCAATTACTGCACCTTTACCTTGTGTGGTGATCTGATCTGCAAAGATGGTTGGCATCTCTTCTTTTCTTAGCCAACCCCAGTCGCCACCCTGCAGCGCTTTTGGTCCTTTGGAATAGGTGTACGCCATGGTTTTAAAGTCTTCACCAGCGTTGATCTGAGAAACGAGTTGTTTCGCTTGTTTTTCCACTTCTTGTTTTGTCTGGTTGTCATTGAAGCGAAGCTGAATGTGATTCACTTTGTACTGAACAGTGGCGTTGCTCTCTTTCGCCAGAATTTCCGCCAAGCTTTCAACTTCGGCAGGAAGAATGTTGATACGGCGACGCACTTGCGCATTTCGAGCTTCAGATGCGGCAATTTCGTTTCGAACCTGCTCACGAAATTCGGCGTAACTTAAGCCTTCTTTAGATAAAGACTGACGAAGTTGTGTCACGGATTTTTTCTGGTTGGCAGCGATCTCTTTTATCGCAAGCTCAAGGCGGTTGTCATCTATACGTACGCCTAGCTTCTCTGCTTGCTGGGTTTGAATGGTGTCTAAGATGAGTTTTTCCAGCACTTGATCTCTGAGAATATCTGCGCTTGGTAGTGCCTGGTTGGCTGCTCGCGCATTTGCTCGAATGGTTTTGAGCGCGGAGTCGATGTCGCTTTGCAGGATAACGCCTTCATTAACGATAACAACGACTTTATCTAACTCAACGGGTTGAGCAAATGCACCAAACGAACCGAGTGCAATAGTGAGGCTTAAGAGTGTTTTTTTCCACATTTTCATGTTGTTTCCATTACTTTCAGAGGAGTTCTCTGAAAAAGATAAATTAGTTGTTTAGATAAAACGGGCGACCGTAACCCAGAGCGTTGCCAGCAGAGGTTAAAGATGGAGCCCCTACAGACGTACCGAAGCCGAATATGCCAAAGTTTATGGCAAAGTTGTCGTCATATATTGGGGTAGCATTAGGATCGGTTACAAAGTTTCCATTCCACCCTCTCAACTGATTGCTATAGGTAAAGCTGATGTACCAGCAATCCGAACGATATCGGAGGTTTGCTAGCCACTCTAGATTTTGTTTCACTGTTACGTCGTAGAAGTATTGTGCGTTTAAGTGCCATTTTGGTGTGATTTGATAAGCAGCAAGTAAGCCAGCCTGAGATATACCCGTTTTAGTAATATTGGATACATCCAATCCATCTATAGCACTTTCAATATACTCTTTCGTCACATAGCGATAGTTTGATTGAACATACCCGCCGTTAAAACGATATTCAAGAGCACTATTAGCTAACTGAATCGCACTGGATTCGATGTCATACTGGACTCCACCGTGGTAGAACAAGTAGTCGTTAAAATTAAAGTCTGTTTCAACCGCCCAGGCGGAATAATTAGATGCATTTTCACCAGATGATATCGGTTCTAAAAAGTAGATCTGTCCGAATGAAACATTCAATCGTTCTTTGTAATCGCCGTCATAAAAGCGTGTTGTTGCTCCATAACTGAACTGGTTCGCTTTTTGTATACGGTCTACACCACTGTGCTTTCTGCTTCGGAATAACCCGTAGTAATCAGTTTGAAGGAGAGTGGTATCATAGAGACCTATCCCCTCTTGCTCGACTTCTGGAATGTATAAATACTGAACCTGAGGCTCCAGTGTTTGTATATAGCTACCCGCGTCCCTTTCAAGATTTAGAATTCCGTGGAGCCTTAATTCAGGTAACGTTCTTGATATCTGTTCCTTTAATACCGGATCACTTGAACTGTCAATTTCCTGCTGGTAGTAAGTGGCCAGCATTCGTGCTTCACCCGTAAGAGAACCCCAAGGTCTTGAAAATGGGACGACAACGCCAGGCTCAACATGAACTCGAGTTGCAGAAGGTTTTTTACTATCTTCAGTTACAAAGCGGCTTATATGACTTGTAAGATCAAAGTTGACCCCACTATAAAAATCAGGTGAGTAGTAATTAAATTTAAGTTGGGGAAGCATTTGGTATGGTTGAGTGGCATTCTCATCCAAAATTTGAAAGTCTTTGACTGTTAAAGTCAGATCCCAATCTTGAGTACGGTATGCGGCACTACCGGTTTGAATTAACTGACCATCTTCACGATTACCGATACTTGATTTGAAGTCTCTAAAATAATTGACGTCGCTAACCAGTGAATAGTCAATGTCCAGTTTCCAATTGTGTAGAACAATTCCACTGTGAGAGTAGTTTAATCCCCAACGAGAACCTAACTCTTCGTTTTTCCTATCGCTAGCGATATATTCGGTTCTTAAGTTACCTGAGCCATAATTTGTTAGGTAACGAAAGTTAGCGTCAAGTTGAAGACCTCTTCTTTCCATATAGTTAAATCGGGTAAGCAGGTCATAATTGGGTGCTAGGTTCCAATAAACAGGTATGTTTACACTTAAGCCATCATTGGTATCTAGAGAAACTCTTGGGAATAATAAGCCAGATTTTCTCTTGTCTCCTACAGGCATACTCATATAAGGCATGTAGAAGATTGGAACATTTAATACTTCAAAACGCGTATTGTAAAAGTATGCTTGTTCTTCATCCTGATCCAGCTCGATAGAAGATGCTTTTACTCGCCATGAGCTATCTCCCTCTGGGCAGGCAGTCAAAGTGCCGTCTTCCATTTCGTATATAGCTTGACCAGTTTTTAACACTCTTGTCGCTTCACCTCTCCCTGCTTCACAGAGAAAACGGTATTGTGTGTTTTCCATCGTGACTAATTCATCGTCAACATTGGAAGTAACAACTGTTGAATGGGACTTTATTTGCCCATCACTAAACTGAACATTACCTTCGGCGCGCAATGTATTTTCAACAGGGTTGTGGGTGACAGAGTCGGCTTTCATCTTGCGGTGCCCTTGAGTGATGACCACATCACCTTGGTATACAGCCTGTTTTTCAGCTATTGCCGTAATACTGTCTGCTTCGACAAAAACCGGCTGTTCGTCTGCATCTGGTGCTCCAACTTCCGGTACATAACATTGATCTATAGCGGGCATTTCCTGCACACTATCATCATTATGGGTATCGGCTTGTGTCGAAGGCACGGTGAGTGCAGCGCCAATTGAAGCTGCCAGAAATGTGCGGGAAGAAAAAGACATCGAGTTGAGCTATCCTGTGAAACCTAATCCATTCGGTAAAGTAGTCGGACACCGAATTAAAACATCGCCCTTTATCATAAAGGAATTTGTATTAACCGACACTATAAGACCGCGGTAGTTCGCAAAAATTCATAGATTGAGAGCACAATAATGCAGATTTTTGGCAAAATTCTTGGCCTTTTTTTCGGTTTCCTTTTTGGCAACATCCCTGGGGCGATTCTTGGGCTTTTTTAGGGCATCAATTTGATAAGGCGAGAAACCGTCAAACAGGTGGATTTTCCTCCTCAAAAGGTTTTGGTGGTCCATCTCAAGCTGAAAAACAAGCAGAGTTCTTTAAAAGTGCTTTTGCCGTTATGGGGCATGTCGCTAAAGCGAAAGGGCAGGTGACTAAAGAAGAAATTCAGCTTGCAACGACCATGATGGAGCGAATGAACCTTCATGGGGAACAAAGACGCGCGGCACAGGATGCTTTTCGTTCCGGTAAGTCATCGGATTTTCCGCTGGAAGAAACACTAGCGAGTGTTCGTTCTGCAACAGGTGGTCGGTTTGACCTGCTACAGTTCTTTTTGGAACTGCAAATCTCGGCTGCGTTTGCAGATGGCGACCTGCACCCAAGTGAACGCAATGTACTCCATGTTATCGCACAAGGTCTTGGGTTTTCGTCACAACAGCTTGAACAACGTTTGCAGATGCAAGAAGCGGCTTTTCGTTTTCAGCGTGGAGGAGGCGGCTTTGGTGGGAGCCAGTCGGGCAGCCATCAGCAGCGATCTTCTGGACAGTGGCAGCCATCGTCCGCAAGTCAGCTTTCTGATGCCTTTAAAGTGCTGGGTATTTCCGATTCTTCTGACGCGAAAGCCGTGAAGCGTGCATATCGCAAACTGATGAATGAGCACCATCCAGATAAACTCGTCGCCAAAGGCTTGCCTCCAGAAATGATGCAAGTGGCGAAAGAAAAGGCGCAGGAGATCCAGTCTGCGTATGACTTAATCAAAAAGGAAAAAGGGTTTAAGTGACCCCAAGGAGAATCTATGTACAAGGAAGTGATTGATTTTTGGTTTAGTGAACTTACACCAAAAGATTGGTTTGCTGGTGGTGAAGAGCTGGATAAGCTTATTAAGTCTCGCTTTGGCGACCTGCAAGCTCAAGCTGCTCAATGTGAATTAAGCGATTGGCGTGAATCTGCTCAGGGGCGATTAGCGGAAGTGATCGTACTGGATCAGTTTTCAAGGAACATTCATCGTGGAACACCAACCGCATTTTCCTCTGATCCTCTGGCTCTTGCATTGGCTCAAGAGACGATTCGATTAGGTCTAGACAAAGAGTTAACTCAAACAGAACGAACGTTTCTGTATATGCCATTTATGCACAGTGAATCTCTTAAGGTTCATGAGCATGCGGTTGAGCTGTTTAAAGAAAACGGCGTAGAAAACAATCTGGACTATGAATATAAACACAAAGTCATTATTGAACGATTTAGTCGATACCCGCACCGTAACGAAATTTTAGGGCGAGTATCGACAGAAGAAGAAATTGAATTTCTCAAACAGCCGGGTTCAAGTTTCTAAACCTATCTTCATCTAAAAAGAGAAGCTATTGTTTATTTAGATCCCAATCGTAGTCGTATTTGATTTTGCTGCTGTTATTCAGTGGCAAATCAGAGCGGTACTGCTTTAGGTGTGCGATAACACCTTCTTCGTTTCCACCGAAATCGGCAACAAACCATTCGTAGATAGAAGACAATTGAGCACCATCTGAATTCAAAGATACCCCTTTATCGCTATTCACAAATGATTGGGCTGCTTGTTCTAGAAGCGCTTCCGTGTTGTCTGCGGTAAATGCTGTCGTTTGTAAATTAGGACAGCCCAGGCTTGCACAGTTGACCGCGTAATGTGTACGAGGATCATTCCAGATAGGGCGAAGAATACGATGTTCAATATCGTTTAGCGTCAAGTCTTTACCTGCTACTTTCACCACCTTCTCACCCCAAGGTCCAAAGCTAAACAGCCCGCCTAATTTGGTAATGGATTTCACTGGGTAGTCATCTAAAATTAAATCCACGGTGATGGCGTTATACATATTTACCCAATAAGCGTATTGCTCTTTAAGTGGGTAGCTTCTTGGGTCTTGTGATGCCAGATTTTGGATATAACCCTTAAGAGCCGCTTTATCCGATGCAGTTACACCTGCGTAATCAAAGAGATTATGCTGACCTGATTCGGCTAAATACTTCTTCAGAAGCTCATCCCAAGCTTGATGCGATATGGTGGCAGTATTGCTTTCGTTGTTTTTCTGCCAAAACTCCCAAAGGTCGGACTTTGGTGCAGCAAAAGACAGGCTTGAAAAAAGAAAAATAAAAACAGTCAGTAAGATTCTCATAGTCAAAAAATTCTTTGGTCGTCATTGTGATTAGTATAGGAGACCCACGCCGATTGAGAATTCTTTCGTTGAATAGAAAAAAAGCCCCATTCCGGGGCTTAGATTTGAAAGCGTTTACGCCAAGAAGCTAGGGATTTTGGATTCGTATTCGGCGATTTTATCTTCATGTTGAAGTGTTAAACCAATATTATCCAAACCATTTAAAAGGCAGTGGCGACGGAATTCGTCGATTTCGAAACCGTACTCTTTGCCATTGGCTCGAGCTTTCATCGCTTCAAGATCCACTTCTACTTGTGCGCCTTCATTGGCATGTACAAACTCGAAAATCTCATCGACTTCTTGTTCAGTTAGACGAACAGGAACCATCTGGTTGTTGATGGAATTCCCATAGAAAATATCAGCGAAACTTGGAGCTATCATGACTTTAATGCCGTAGTCAGCCAGTGCCCACGGTGCGTGTTCGCGAGAGGAGCCACATCCAAAATTCTCTCGAGCTAGCAGGATAGATGCCCCTTGGTAACGAGGTGCATTCATTACGAATTCTGGGTTTGGCTCATTTCCCGCATCGTCTAAATAACGCCAGTCATGGAACAAGTGAATTCCAAATCCAATGCGATTTACTTTCTGAAGAAACTGCTTTGGAATGATGGCATCGGTATCGACATTGGCTGCATCTAAAGGAACAACCAAACCTGTATGTTGTTTAAAACCTGACATGATAAGTTCCTTATTGCTCTAATTCACGAATATCGACAAAGTGACCGGCAATGGCTGCGGCAGCTGCCATGGCTGGACTCACTAGATGAGTACGCCCATCACGACCCTGACGCCCTTCAAAGTTACGGTTACTGGTCGATGCGCAGCGTTCATGGGGACCCAGACGGTCATTGTTCATTGCCAGACACATGGAGCAGCCAGGTAAACGCCATTCGAACCCAGCGTCAATGAAGATTTTATCCAGTCCTTCCAGTTCAGCCTGTGAACGAACTTGCTCGGACCCCGGAACGATCAAAGCCTGAACATGACCTGCTACTTTCTTACCTTTAGCAATGGCGGCAGCAGCGCGCATGTCTTCGATTCGGGAGTTAGTACAGGAGCCTACAAATACTTTATCTACCTTGTAATCTGATAGCTTCTTACCCGCTTCTAAGCCCATGTAAGCCAGTGCTTTCTCGGCTGAGGCTTTTTCTACTGGATCTGCGAAACTGTCAGGTGCTGGGATACTGGCATCTACCGCGATAACTTGACCAGGGTTCGTTCCCCAAGTGACTTGTGGTTTGATTTGAGTTGCATCCAATGTCACAACTGCGTCAAATTCTGCGTCATCATCGGTTTTCAGTGATGACCAGTATTCAACTGCATCTTCCCAATCTTGACCTTGAGGTGCAAATTTACGCCCTTTGATGTAGTCAAAGGTGGTTTCGTCTGGCGCAATCAGACCTGCTTTTGCACCCAGTTCGATAGCCATGTTACAGACCGTCATGCGACCTTCCATCGTCAGGTCGGTAATGGCTTCGCCACAGAATTCGACCACGTAGCCAGTACCGCCTGCGGCGGTGGTTTTACCGATGATGGCAAGTACGATATCTTTTGCGGTAATGCCTTCTGCAACTTTCCCTTTCACCTCAATCTTCATGGTTTTAGCACGAGCTTGCTTTAGGGTTTGAGTTGCCAGAACGTGCTCAACTTCAGAAGTCCCGATACCAAAAGCCAATGAACCAAAAGCACCGTGAGTCGCGGTATGAGAGTCACCACAAACGATGGTCATACCCGGCAAGGTAATCCCTAGCTCAGGACCCATAACGTGCACAATACCTTGGTATTTGTGGTTAATGTCATAAAGGGTGACACCAAACTCTTCACAGTTCTTAGACAGCGTTTCCATCTGAATACGCGCCATTTCACCAGAGGCATTGATGTCCTTGGTTTGAGTCGACACATTGTGATCCATTGTGGCAAACGTTTTGCCGACTTGACGAACCGGACGTCCCTTTTCACGCAGACCATCAAAAGCTTGCGGAGAGGTCACTTCGTGAACCAAATGGCGGTCAATGTATAAGATAGGGTTTTCGCCCTCTGCCGCAACTGCGACGTGGGCGTCATAAATTTTTTCGTATAATGTTTTCGACATTGCTTCTTCCTTGAGCGAAGCGCTCAGTATTTCAATTTGTACGTGAGCCCGATTCAGCGATGAACGGCTCATCGCTGTATTTTAAATTCAATCTGTACTCACGCTTTACCTGTCTGTTATGAGTTGATGATGTACTCGGCGATTTTGTCGCCCATTTCGGACGTTGAAAGTGCTGGCTTATCTCCTGCCAAATCACCTGTCAGTTCACCCGCTGCGAGCGCTTTTGAAACTGCAGCTTCAATATCTTGCGCGGCTGCTTCTTCATTCAGGCTGTAACGTAGCATCAGTGCAGCAGAAAGGATCTGAGCCACTGGGTTCGCAATGTTCTTACCTGCGATATCTGGTGCACTGCCGCCAGCAGGTTCGTATAAGCCAAACTTGCTTTCATTAAGGCTAGCAGATGGCAGCATACCCATGGAGCCAGTGATCATGGCACATTCATCAGAAATGATGTCGCCAAAGATGTTTGAACAAAGCATCACATCGAATTGAGAAGGATCTTTGATGAGCTGCATAGTCGCGTTGTCGATGTACATGTGTGAAAGCTCGACATCTGGGTAGTCTTTCGCAATTTCTTCAACCACTTCACGCCATAAAATAGAGCTTTGAAGTACGTTAGCTTTGTCGATAGAGCAGACTTTTTTGTCTCTAAGGCGAGCAGATTCAAAAGCAATCTTAGCGATTCTTTCAATCTCATAGCGATGATAGATCTCTGTATCGAACGCTTTTTCGTTTGGACCTTCACCTTCGCGACCTTTTGGCTGACCGAAGTAGATTCCACCAGTTAGTTCGCGAACCACAACAATGTCGAAACCACGTTCAGAAATATCCGCTCGAAGAGGAGAGAAGGCTTCTAGCCCTTGGTGAATTTGCGCTGGGCGTAAATTACAAAATAGTTGGAAGTGTTTACGCAGTGGAAGTAATGCACCACGCTCAGGTTGATCATTCGGTGGAAGATGTTCCCACTTTGGACCACCAACCGAGCCAAACAAAACGGCATCCGCATCTTCGCAGCCTTTTACCGTACTCTCTGGTAGCGGGCAACCATGGTTGTCAATCGCAATGCCGCCGACGTCATGCTCTTCACGTTGAAAGGTAATACCGTGTTTCTTTTCAATCGCATCCAGTACCTTGTGAGCCTGTTGCATGACTTCCGGACCAATTCCGTCGCCCGGTAATACGGCAATGTTGTAGCTTGAGCCTGCCATGGTTAAATATTCCTTGTTGGTTAAGTTGTGTTTGAATTTAAAATCGAGAGCGAACGGTCTGTTTATTCTGTGCTAAAAGCACTGTGCTTATTTATGTTGCTCTCGTTGTATTTTTATACTGTCTCTATCTTATCTTTTTTCTGCTTAATGTCAGCAATTTGGTCTGCACGATGAATACTATTAATTACATGCAATAGAGCCTGACCAGAGGCTTCAATAATATCGGTAGATACCCCAGTTCCGTGGTATTTTCTGCCTTTATAGTTAGCGATGATGTCTGCCTGACCTAAGCCATCTTCACCTTCACCTTTGGCAGTGAGATCGAATTTATCCAGAACGATGTCGTAACCCGTTACTCGGTAAATGCATTGGTAAAGCGCATCGACAGGACCATTACCAACCGCAGCTTCGCTCTTTTCTTCATCGCCACATTGCAGCTTGATGCTAGTGGTCGCCATGACACTGCCAGATTGCACGCTTAGGTAATTCAACTTGAAGTAGTCGTCTTCTTCGCGCAAGTTCGCAAAGTGCATCAATGCTTCCAGGTCGTAATCGAAAACCTGACCTTTGCGATCGGCAAGTTTTAGGAAATCGGCGTAAAGCGTGTCTAGGTTATATTCGTCTTCTTTGTACCCCATGGTATCCATGTGGTTCTTAACCGCGGCACGTCCGCTTCGGCTGGTTAGATTAAGCGCCTGATTCTTTAGACCGACAGATTCTGGAGTCATGATCTCGTAAGTGTTTTTACTTTTGATCATGCCATCCTGGTGGATACCTGAGGAGTGGCTGAATGCGTTCGCTCCTACCACCGCTTTGTTACTCTGGATTGGCATATTACAAAGCTGGCTCACCAACTTACTGGTGCGGTAAATTTCTTCGCTCTTAATATTGGTTGTGACATTCAACAAATCGGCGCGTGTTTTAAGGATCATCGCCACTTCTTCTAGCGCACAGTTACCCGCACGTTCACCAATACCGTTAATGGTACCTTCAATCTGGCGTGCGCCAGCCTGAACGGCCGCAATTGAGTTGGCCACTGACATACCTAAGTCGTCGTGACAATGCACTGAAATCACCGCTTTATCGATATTCGGAACTCGATTAAACAGGGTTTCAAAGATTGCACCAAACTCACCTGGAACCGTGTAGCCCACAGTGTCTGGGATATTGATGGTGCTTGCACCTGCATCAATGGCAGCTTCCACCATACGGCACAAGTTATCGATGGGTGTGCGTCCTGCATCTTCACAAGAAAACTCAACATCGTCGGTGTACTTACGAGCTCGCTTAACTGCTTGAACGCCCATTTCTATGACGTCTTCATAGTCACGACGCAATTTGTTCTGAACGTGAACGGTAGAAGTTGAGATAAAGGTGTGAATACGGAACGCTTCGGCGACTTTCAAAGCTTCGGCAGCTACATCAATGTCTTTCGCAACGGCACGCGAAAGACCACAAATACGGCTGTTTTTAACATTTTTAGCAATGGTCTGTACGGATTCGAAATCGCCAGGAGAAGATACTGGGAAGCCCGCTTCAATCACGTCGACACCCAATCTTTCGAGTGCATAAGCGATCTGCAGTTTTTCTTTCACAGTTAAACTTGCTGACAATGCCTGCTCGCCATCACGCAAAGTTGTATCGAAAATAATGACCTGATCGCTCATGTTTGCTGTCCTTTTCCTGTTGGTTAATCGTTTTCTGTCCGCAGATGCCGATTTTTTATTTTCTTAAGTTATAAAAAAACCCGCATTTGAATGCGGGTTTTAAGAATCTGTGTGGTTATTTTTCTTCCACTGCCTACCCGCGCGATCGAATCACGATAAGGAGGAGGCTAAGCAGGATAGAAAAACGAGATGTCATGTAAAAACATTTCCACAAAATTAAGTTAACAAATTAGTACCGTACTCCTGATGGTGCGTCAACCCTTTCGTTGATTTTTTCTTCATATCGGATCAGTTAGTAGGAGAAATCCTCAAAAAGAAGCATGTTGTATAAGTGAATCGCTCAAGGAGGAAATTAATCAAATGATTAAATACTGATTAATTATTCTGCTGTTTTGTTTAAATTTTGGCTCCTATAATTATTCGAATGATTAATTCTGGAGATAGAAATGAGCCGTAAAGTCGGGCGTCCTGCAGAAAAAACCAATGCAAGAGAAAAGCTTATTCTCAAAGCGCGTGAACTCTTTACTCAGCATCCTTATGAGAAAGTGTCCACTCGCCTGCTGGCAGAAAAAGCAGGCGTGAACATGGCGATGATTCGCTACTACTTCGGTAGCAAGGATGGATTGTTTGAAACCATGTTGCGAGAAACCTTAGCGCCAATGAAGGAACACATTGGACAAACCATCAAGGAAACAAGCAGTGACGAAGATTTCCTCGGCATCATGAAAACCTACTACGGCATGATGTCAAAAATCCCTGATTTTCCGAGGTTGGTCTGCAGAATCATGATGATGGAAGAAAGTGCAGTACAGCGAAAACTGATGGAAAAAGTATTTATGGAAATCGCTATGCCAGCGCAGCAACTGATATTTCATAAATTTCAAAGTAATGGTGTATTAAAACCGGACCTTGATCCTTTGCTTTGCAAAGTCAGTTACATCAGCTTAATGGTGTTCCCGTTTATTGCCCCTCCCCAATTGTTAAAAATTCACGAAGTGTCGTTGGACGAAGACTTTCTAGCGCGGCTGCTAGAGCACAACCTGCAGTTATTGTCCCGAGGCTTTTTAATTTCACCTTCTGAAAATCAAAATCACGAGGAGTAACTTATGGCTTTAAAACGCAAGTTGCTGTTTTTCCCAGTACTGGCTGTTGGCATTGTCATCCTTATTCTGGCGATTAACTTACGCCCAACACCTTCAACCAAGCCAGCAGGTGATCGCTCTCGTCTGGTTGAAACGATGCCACTGGAACTCAAATCAATGGCGCCTGCTGTTATCGGTTTCGGAACTGTCACACCGAAACTGGAGTGGAAAGCCATTGCAGAGGTGTCTGGAAAAGTGGTGTACCGTCATCCGCAGCTTGAAAACGGCAGAATGCTAAAAGCAGGAACCGAAATTTTGCGAATCGACCCTCTCGACTACGAGCTGAAACTTGCTCAGGCAGAGGCTGATCTCAGTTCCAGTCAGACAAAGTTAGCAAAACTCGATCTTGAACAGACCAATTTGACCAGCACTTTAAAGATCGAAGAAAACCGACTGGCGATCAGTAAGACTGAACTTGAACGTAAGAAAAATCTAAGAAAGAAAGGGCTGACTTCGCAATCTGATGTGGACCAGCAAAACCAATCTTATTTGTCTCAGCAAAAACTGGTTCAGGATATTCAAAACCAACTGGCATTGTTTCCTGATGAAAGAAAAGTCTCTCATGCACTGGTAAAAGTGAATCAATCCAAGTTGAAAGAAGCGCAACGCTCACTGGAAAAAACCTCGGTAATTCTGCCTCAGGATATGAGAATTTCCAAAGTCGATATTGAAGTGAACCAAGTGGTTAACTTACAGCAGACAATGGTTGTGGCTCACGGTGTGAAAACCATGGAAGTGGAAGCCCAGCTGGCAATTCACGACATGCGAACTTTGATTTACAGCTTGGGTGAATTTGAACGGGATGAAAATGGTGTTCCAAACCCGGATACGGATGCGGTTTCAGCCAGTATCGAGCTGACGAGCGGAAGCTTAGCCGCGAAATGGGACGCGAGACTAACGCGAGTCAGCGAAACCGTTGACCCAAATCAGGCTACCGTAGGCGTCATACTAGAAATCGAGCAAGACTATCGAGATCTCAAACCCCAAAATTCGCCCCCTCTGGTGAATGGCATGTTCGTCAAAGCAGAAATTATCGGGCAGGAAAACCCAAGCTGGGTGATCCCTGAACGTGCGCTTCATGGCTCTCGAATCTACCTCAAAGATCAAAACAGTACTCTCAGGATTCAACCTGTCACTGTATTGTACCGTCGTGATAATAAGGTGGTGATCGAAGGAGACATTGAACAGGGAGAGTTGCTCATTTTGAACGACTTGCTTCCCGCTATTGAAGGCATGCAACTGAAATCCAACAGTAATTCGGAGGCAAGAGAATGATTCGATTTTTTGCCAGACACCCGACTGCCGCTAACCTGTTGATGCTCGCTCTATTGATCATTGGGTTAACGTCACTGCCTAAATTGAAGCGAGAAACCTTTCCGGAATTTTCTCCTCCTTACATTATGGCGGGGGTGGTTTATCCCGGGGCTTCCCCTCAGGAAGTGGAAGAAAGTCTCTGTGTACGTATGGAAGATGCCGTTGACGGGCTTGCCAATATTGAAGAAACTCGGTGTGAAGCGATTGAGGGTTCTGCTCGCTTAATTCTAAAACTTGATGAGCGGGCAGACATTGGGCGCATGCTGGTGGACGTTCAGACTCAGATCAATTCCATTAACGATTTCCCAGACGAAATTGAATCGCCTGTCGTACGTGAAATGGACTGGAATGAGCCGGTGGTTGATGTGGCGATCACCGCAGACACGACCTGGCCAGAATTGAAAGCTTATGCAGAGCAGCTCAAACGCACTCTCAAACTGGATTACGGTGTGTCCTTAGTGGATGTCAGCGGTTTTTCAGACCACCAGTACCGAGTTGAACTGGATACGATTGCCATCAGGCAGTTGGGGTTGAGTGTTGGGGAAATTGCCGATCAAATTGGTCGACAAAACGTCAAGTTACCCAGCGGCAACATTGAAACGCCAGATAAAAACTTCCTGATTCGCTTTGACGAGCGCCGAGTCACCCCAGAGGAACTCAGCCAGATTGTGGTTGGTTCAGCCTCAAACGGCAGTGTGATTCGCTTGGCGGATATTGCCACTATTACAGATCGGTTCGAACTGGATGAGCAGAAGATCCTGTTTGATGGAAAGCCGTCCGCAGTGTTGAAAATCAGTAAAAACAAAGCCGACGATGCGTTAAGAATCAAAGATCAGGTAGTGAAGTTTGTTGAAGATCAGCGATTGATTGCGCCAGATGGCGTGACACTGGAACTGACGAATGACATGTCTTCCGTACTTTGGGATCGTCTTAGTATGATGCTGAATAATGGTTGGCAGGGGATCATTCTGGTGTTCGCGACCATGTGGCTGTTTTTCAGCTTTCGGTATTCTTTCTGGGTGGCAGCCGGTCTTCCGGTAGCATTCCTCGGCGGAATGTTCTTAATGGCAAACCTTGGTCTTTCCATCAATATTATGTCTTTGGTCGGGTTACTCATGGCAATCGGGATAATGATGGATGATGCTATTGTGATCGCAGAGTCAATAGCGTCTCACCTCGATCGCGGTCAAAGTGTCGATGAAGCCGTCTATAACGGTGTGCGCAAAGTTTTCCCTGGTGTATTGTCTTCCTTCCTGACCACGGTGTGCATCTTTGGTAGCCTCCTATTTTTGGAAGGCGAGATGGGAGCCGTACTACGAGCGGTTCCACAAGTCTTGATTCTGGTTCTTTGCCTGAGTTTGGTGGAAGCTTTCCTGATACTCCCCAATCATCTCTCTCATTCGTTGCACAAACAGAAAAACGATCGCCCGTCACTCAGATTCAAACGCGTTTTGCTGGAGCGATTTGAACATTTTCGCAATACAAAATTGGTGACCGCAGTTTCGAAAGTGGTGGAATGGCGATACGCTTTTCTTGGGGGAGTGTTGGCAACTTTACTTGCCTCCATCGCTCTGATAGCCGGTGGGGTAGTGAAATTTGTCCCGTTCCCGGATCTGGACGGAGACATCGCGGAAGCCCGAATTATTCTTCCTCCGGGTGCTTCACTGGGCCAGACAGAAGCAGTGGTCGATAAAATCGTACTTGCTGCTGAAAAGCTGAATGAAGACTGGAGCGAACGGGTGGAAGGCGGACGCACATTAGTTCAGCACATTACCAGCAGTTACAACATGAACGCCGATGCGGATGAATCCGGGCCGCATTTAGCAACCGTTCGTCTGGATCTTTTGGGAGCAGAGACCCGAAACGCGCTGATTGATGATTTTGTTGACGCCTGGCGTAACGAAGTTGGAGAACTGGCGCAGCCTGTTTCGCTTGTCTTTAAACAGCCAACAGTGGGACCGGGTGGTCGCGCCATCGAAATTCGCGCTAAGCATGACGATCTGGAAGCACTAAAAGCTGCGTCTGTCGAAATCCAGAATTACCTGAACGAATTTGATGGCGTTCACGGCGTGCTCGATGATATGAGGCTTGGCAAAGAAGAAGTGCTGGTGAAGCTTCGCCCCGGCGCTGAAACCTTTGGAATAAACGGGCAGATGATTGCGGGTCAGCTTCGCGCCGCTTTTTTCGGGCAGACTGCCGATGAAATCCAGATTGGTGTAGAAAACATCAAAATAGAAGTTCAGCTTGATAAGAAACAGGCTGGGGATTTGCAGCAGCTCGCGAATTTTCCGATCATAAAGTCGGATGGCTCCCAAATTCCGCTGGGTGCTATCGCAACGTTAAGTTTTCAGCGTAATTATGTTCGAATCCAGCGCATAGATGGGTTGAGAACCATCAGTGTGTATGGCGATGTCGATAACGCGAAAGCCAGCTCATCTGAAATTATTAATCAGTTCCGAGCGGATGAGGCTCCTTTGTTGATGAGTAAGTACCCAGGGTTGAGATTCGACTTTGAAGGGGAAGCAAAAGACGCAGCCAAAACCGGAAGCTCTATTGCGAGTGGCTTCTTGCTGGGACTTTTCGGTGTATTCGTGATTCTGAGTTATCAGTTCCGCAGTTACCTGGAGCCATTTGTGGTGATGATCGCGATCCCATTAGCTCTCATCGGTGTGATTTGGGGGCATTTCCTACTGGGTCACTCATTGAGCATGCCAAGCATTATGGGATTTGTCTCTTTAGCGGGCATTGTGGTGAACGACTCGATTCTTCTGGTTCAATACATACGGCATCATGTCGATGAAGGAGACAGCGTTCATGAGTCCGTCGTGAAAGCCAGCCGGGAAAGATTTCGAGCTGTATTCTTAACTTCGATGACAACGGCAGCTGGCTTACTTCCTTTGCTCACAGAGACCAGTTTACAGGCACAGGTAATCCAGCCACTGGTGATATCAATCGTGTTTGGTATATTTGCGTCTACCTTATTGGTTTTATTTATGATTCCAGCCGCGTATGCCGTTTTAGCAGACTTCGGTCTTGTGCATAAACATGATGAGATACATTCGTCATAATACTGCCAAATGTAAATGAGAAAGTAATAAGGGGGACATCGTCCCCCTTCCTCGTGATTTGACTCTAAAAAAAAATATTTTGATGTTTGTTGCACTTGAATATCAATAGTATGTAAATACACCATATGCATATGTTACGATGGCTGATTTAATGCATATCAAACCTGTTGCTCACTGGCTTTGCGGTATTTCTTTTGCTGGGCTGGCGAAGAAAATCGCATAGAGCATGGATCGGATGAAATGCGTATTGACGCAAGTAACACACCGCTTGCCGAACAGAAAATATAAGGACCCCATATCAATGTCATGGCAGAACCGAAAATTTCAATTACGCCCACTTTCAATTAAAAGTCTTATCGGGTGCGCAGGGTTGATCCTGCTGACAGGATGTCAGAGCACTGGTAAAGGCTCAGAAGCATCACAGACAAGTAATGTTTCAGGTAGCTCCAGTTCTGGTCTTATTAGCACTCAGCTTGATGAATTCTTCAGCCAGCAAGCGCGTGACCAGTTCCTTAAGCAATCTATCGAAGCTTTAGAATCTCAGGGAACAAGCGAATGGCAAGGCATCGACTCTGCGACTGCTGCGAAATGGCTCATTAAAGTTGCTTCGCCGGAAGTTCAATCTGTTCAGGTGGAATACCCTGTAGAAAATTCTGTTGATACCACCCAAAGCTTGGTGTTTGTAGGCGTCTCATACGAAACCACCACTGCGCTAAATCTGCGTTCTGGTCCTCGCCAATCCAGCCAGAAGATTGGTCAGCTTATCAAAGGTGAGGAATTTAATGTTTTAGCTCAGGCTAGTGGTAAACCATGGGTGTTGGTAGAGCAGGAAGGTAACGTACGTGGCTACGTTCATCATGATTACATCCAGCCAGCGGGTCCGCAGCAAGATTTAATTGTGTCTAAGGTTGGTGTAACAACGTTTGAAAGCTCTGATGTCGAGACAACAACACTGGAAGGCACATATGTCTGCCGTGATTTACAGTACTCATTTTCTCGTGAAGAGAAAGCGCAGCAAGGTGAGTTTACGGCATGTCAGAAGCAACAAGGTACATGGTACATCGAAGAAGGCAGTGCCCGAATCGTTAAAGTATCGGAATAACTTCTACCGAATTTTAAAAGGGAAGCCAGTGGCTTCCCTTTTTCATGTTTCGGAAACAAAATGTGTAATAAACAAAGTGAATGTTTCCTGACTAGCGAAACTCGACAAGGTGTCAATCAGAGGTTTGTTCTGGCATATCGATAACCGGTCTATGATGAGTAATCTTGGCTCTAGCAAAAGCGCTCTCGCAACCAATATCTTATCTTTCATTTCAGGCTCCAGACCTAAGCCGAACTCCCGTACAGGCTGACTGAGTTTCTCTGTATCAATATCGACCAAGTGACATGCTCGGCGAATTTCTTTATCTGTGGCTTTTCGTCTGCCGTATCGAACATTAGTTAAAATCGTTCCGCGAAACAGCTGACTTCTTTCTTGGATATGAATGATGCTCTTAGATAGGCTTTCTGGGCTTAACCAGTCCAGTCTTCGACCTGATATCACTATATTTCCGTCAAATGGCAAACTGTGTCGGGTTATCACTTCACTTAACTGAGATCGTTTGTTTTGCTTCCAGTCTGTTAGGTGAATGACTTCCCCTTGAGAAAAGTCCACATTAACAGCTTCATCATGTTCACATAATCTAAGATTCTTCAGTTTAATGCTGTGGGCTTCTCTGTGACTCAATCGATTGTTTCGATGAGGTGAAATTTTTACGGCTTCTGACATGGCGGCTTCAAGCCGACGTTTCGCAACGATATAGGTAATCGCATACCCCCAACTGAGCAGAACTTCCCGCAATGAGTGGAACAGCAATCCGAGGATCAGGAGTAGTGTAGCCAGGTCTTCTGCCTGAATCTTGTCTTGCCACACAGAGGTAAGTAGTAGACACGCTAAAGTGACAGGCAGCCAGACAGAAGTTTGTTGGGTTAGGGCGGTTTGAACAACGGTTTCGTGAATAGAGGTCAGAGCTAACTTGTCGCTGGCTCGATTCAGCCGACTGCCTTCTCGTTTGATCTGACGGAATTGATTGACGCACCGATAGGAAACTATGCGTTCGCACAGGTGACCGCTTAGCCGACCGCGATCTCGGCGAAGCTCGCGAGCCAGCTCAAAAAGACTGGGGCTTAACAATAGTCCTACTAGCAGGGCGCAGAGAGTAACCCCAGCAATCAATATGCCCGAATTCCCCCACAATGTGACGAGCAGGCCTAAATACCCAATGATGGAACAGCCATGCGTAACCAGCTTCGCCGCTCCCTGACTAGCCCAGTCTTTAATATTGCTACTGTCTGTGATAAGTCGGGTCATCATCACCCCGAGTCTTTTAGGAGCCCGGTATTCAGGGGCGGACATCAACACGGTGTAAAGTTGATGTCGTACCTCTTTCACATAATGCTGACCGAGCTTCTCTGCCCAAAAAGCTTCCACAAGACTAAATGCCAATATGCCTAATGCGATGCCAAGGAACATGAGCAACAGCGTGATGTCCCAGTTACTTTGCCACAATTGCTTGAGCATCAACATGCTAGACACATTCATTGAGGCGATGATGATCCCGATAAATATCAAAGAAAAAAGCCAGCGAACACGTATTCCCTGGCTTAGTGGCACTAATTTCATGCCGTCAGTTTCTCTTCAGATTGAGCGGGCATGTTGAGTAATGACTGTGCGATTTGAGGTTCGACAAGTTGCACAAGGTTATACACAGGGACGTCGATTTGCTTAGCGGCTTCTCGGTGTGCAAGCGGAGACGCGCAAATCATGCCGCTTATTGCTGGAACATAATAACCCTGGTCTGTTAGCCATTGAGCTCCGGATGTTGCACCTAAAGATTCACGAGCGGTGAATACTATGTTTCTGTAGTTCGCTTTAAAATCAGGATTTTGCAATAAGGCGCGAGTTTCACGTTGATACACACCATCCGCTATTTCAACTACGATGGCATTGCAGCCACGGTCGATGAGTTCAGCAGATAATGTATCGACGATCTGATTGAGTTCATTCAATTCCACTTTAAAGGAAGTTGGGTAGCCTGCATCAGTGAAGTCGATAGCAGAATGCGCACCTGCGTCTTGCATAAGCCATAAATCGCCACCTGCTCCGGTGCCAGTAACTTTCATTGCACCAACTTGATAGCCCGCTTTGCTCAAACCGTGAATGATGTGTGCTGCTGAAGTGGTTTTACCAGCATTCATAGACGTGCCGACGACAACTACATTTGGCACTTTGTGATTAGTTATCTGAGGCTCAACTTTGAAATCAGCTAAGTTGATGACTTTGCCTTCCGCAGTGCCAACCAAGCCAATAGGGCGGATCTCGGTCGGGAAATCAATTTTGTCGTGCCAGCTAAGTGCAGTGCCTGCGATACCACCTGCCGCGACCATGTGGCAGGCTTGCAATGAATCAGGTACTACCGCTTCAAACTGGTCAGGTGCGTAGCGGTTACCATAAGCCAGAATAACCTCGTCGCCTTCAAATAATGAAGCTCGACGTCCATCTACACGTTCACTGCGTTTGTGATGCCCAAGTAATGTAACTTTAGCTAATACCAAGTCGCCTGCTTTTGGCGTTTGAATGCCCGTGACCAAAGTCTGCATGAGTTTTTCAGGAACACGACGAGTAACAAAAGAACGCTTAGCAGCAAGGATACGTTGAGATTGGTTTAGTGAAATCATGGTTCTCTCCAGGAATAAATTCGATGTGTTGCTTCAACGGGGAGCCATTCTAGAAGGGGCTAACTGACGATTAGCTGATAAGTGATGTAAGGTTTTGGTAAGCTTTGAGAATCAAGCTTTAACTTTATGATTTTATGAGTTAATTTTTTCTTACTCTTTCTTTTTTCTGCTATAACAGAAGCATGATTTAATGGTCGCTGTAAGCTCTTCGTAAGGTTACAGTGGGTAAGTTGAACGCTGAAAAATCTCACCATACAGGTAAATGAATTGAAAAAACGGTCTGCCACGCTCTGCATTCTTCTTTTGCTTTCTACTGGGTTTCACAACTCAGTAGCGGCGAATTGTAATGCAAAGCCTTCTGCAAGCTCGTTTTTCAAATTCATGAAGAGTAAGAAAGCAGAAGCGAAAGAAGCAGGGGAAACCTTGTTAAAAGCTTCTGCAAGCACTAACGAATGCCAGCCATCATTTGAATTAAAAGTACTGGATTCACGAGGGCGTGTGGTCACTCGTATATACGATGCCGATACGTTTGAGCTGATCGCCGAAGATAAACCTTCTTTCGCCAGTGGGGGTAGTTCAGACAAAAGCCACTCCGGCAGCAGCGGTGGCTCTGGCAATGGTGGGAATGGCAGTGGTGGATCATCAGGCGGAAGCAGTGATCGTGATGACGACGATGATGATGACAACGATGACGACAATGACAGCGACGACGATTAAATGAGAGCACTAGTAGTAGAAGACAACATCCAGGCGGCAGAGCAGATTTCAGAGGCTTTGACGGGGCATGGTTTTATTGTTGACGTGACTCATGACGGTAACGATGCATGGTTTCAGGGCGATACCGAAGAGTATGACATTGCGATTCTTGATTTGGGGTTGCCTGGTAAAGATGGATTAAGTGTGTTGACGGAATGGCGCAGGGCGGGAAATAAAATGCCAGTCATCATTCTGACGGCACGTGATACTTGGCGTGAAAAAGTCACGGGTCTCAGAGCGGGTGCAGACGATTACCTGGTTAAGCCATTTGAAATGGAAGAGCTGCTTGCCCGGATAGAAGCATTGGTTCGTCGTTCAAATGGGCATGCCAGCTCTGTACTGAAATGTGGAGACATTGAGGTCGATACCGCTACTCAACGCGCTACTCTTAAAGGCGCTCATCTGGACCTAAGCTCATTAGAGTACCGACTGCTGGCTTATCTGATTAATCATCAGGGTGAAGTGGTATCTAAAGCCACGCTCACAGAACACCTATACCAGATGGATTTTGAGCACAACTCTAACGTAATTGAAGTACTGGTGAATCGGGTCCGTAAAAAAATGGGCACGCAACACATTCAGACACGTCGTGGACTGGGATACCAACTGAATGAGCAAGGCTAACGTCTCATTAACCCGCACAGTATTAAAAACGGCGCTGAGCTGGTATCTGGTTGCGTTAGCGCTAGTAGGTGCGCTTCTGTTAGTGGTCTTTGAGTACTACATTCAAAAGCGCTTTGATGACGCAGTTCAGTCTCAGCTGCATGATCTGGTTGCAGCGGCAGAGGTTTCACCTTCTGGCAAACTTGAGCTGTTATGGCAACCTAACAGCCCGAGGTTTAATCAGCCTTTGTCCGGGTGGTACTGGCAAATTTTAGGCTCGGACAATCAGGTACTTCATCAGTCTTTGTCACTGTATAGCGACCTTCCCACTCCGCTCACAACGTTTGACGGAGAGCAGAAATACCACTGGAGCGAGTTTGAAGGACCACTGCAGGATCTTCGGGCGGGCATTCAGACAATTCAGTTTTCTCATGCTAATCAGAGATTACAGTTCATTGTGGCGGGACCTATATCTAACATAAATGAGGATGTACTTGCATTTGCCAAGCCTCTGGTCGGGATATTGCTATTGCTCGCTGCTGTTATGGGATATTCCGTCTTTCGGCAGGTACGGATCATTCTGAGCCCGGTCAGAGAACTCAGTGAAGAAATCGCTCAAATTCGTCAGGGCAAACAAAGCGAAATTGACCGCGAGCTACCAACAGAATTGCAAGATGTGGTGAACGAACTGAATAGCCTGCTCAAGCACAACAGTTCCATTTTGGAACGCTCACGCCTGCAGGCTTCAAACCTCGCCCATGCGCTTAAAAATCCGCTGTCTGTATTGCGTAACGAACTTCAGCGACTGGATGCGAATTCCGCTGAAGTCATGGCGGAGCAATTAGATAAACTCTCTCAGAATGCTCAGACGCATCTTTCACGTGCGCGTCTTGCTGGTTCAATGAATCACCTTGCCTCTCAGACAAATATTGCGGAAAGCCTGAGTGACATTTTGTTCTCGATGGAGCTTCTCTATAAGACCAAACCGTTGGATTTGAGCTTCCGTTGTCATTCTGATTTGTACTTCAAAGGCGATCAACACGATCTGGAGGAAGTGCTGGGAAACATCATTGATAACGCGTGCAAATGGTCGTCAAACAAGGTGTTTGTTGATGTCAGCGCCTTTGAGTATGAAGTGACGATTCAGGTCGATGATGACGGTCCTGGTATCTCCGATGAGAATAAAAACTCCGTGTTCAAGCCGGGTCAGCGTTTGGATGAAACGACGGAAGGGACAGGGCTGGGTCTTCATATTGTTCAAGATGTTGTGATGTTATATGGCGGATCCGTGTCTTTGCATGATTCGCATCTGGGAGGTGCGCGTTTCCAGATCAAACTTCCAGGAGGGTATCCTGATGAAAAGGAATAGAATGAAGTTAACAGTATTTAAAGCCGTTTCCTTATTTGCGGTGGGCACCCTAATGTCTGGGTGCCAGTTATTGTCTTCTCAATCCAAAATCGAAAAAGTGGCGAGTAACGTAAAGCAATCTCATGCCAAAAGCGTTACGGAGATAAGTGATCACCTGGACCTGTATTTAAGCCAGTCCAGCCGTGATCAGTTTCTCAGTCAGGTCACTCAAGCTCTTGAGTCCGATTCAAGTCAGCCATTAACCGGGCGTGACCGGAACACTTACGCCCGGTGGAGTATTCAGGCTGAAGTTCAGGACTGGCAGGCTATCGAAGTAAAACGACCAACCGAAGACGGTGTGGAAACCGAATCGGATCTGGTGTTTATGGACATTCCTTACCGCTCCAAAACCAAATTAAACCTCAGAGCGCAGCCGGGGACTCACGGTGAGAAATTGGGGCTGTTGAGCAAAGGCGAAGTGTTTAATGCGATGGCTCAGGTGCTTGATGAACCTTGGTATCTGGTTGAGCAAAAAGGCGTTATTCGGGGCTATGTTCATAAAGATTACGTTAAAAGTAACGTTTCTAAGCGCAGTATTCTCGCGACTCAGCCGAACCCACTTTTGTACCCTTATCATGAGAAAGAATCGGAAGCCGTTGCTAACGTACCCGTTGAAGGCGTTTTAGGTATCTACATTTGCCGAAACCTTGTATACGAACTCGCAAAGAACGAGGACGTGACAGAGGGGGGCTTTAAAGCCTGCCGTAAGCAGCGTAATGTCTGGTACATAGAAACACCGGAAGTGAGAGGTGGCGCTATTTAGCTCCGAACACACCCTAGCTGACAGAAAGCTTACAGCGCCAATCAGCTTTCTGTCAGGCATGCTTGATTAGGATGTCGTCAGGTTAAGTTATCTGACAAGGCAATATCTTCATGAAAGCACTTTCTCTTTTCTCAAATCGCATTCTTCTCAGTTCTGTACTATTTGGCTTCAGTTTCTCTGCAACGGCTGATATTTCATTAGTTGATGAAAAAGACTACCAAGCCGATTTTTACGGTAAGGCAAAAGTCATTGGGCGTTACCAGAGTCATACCTCTGAATTCAAAGTGGCTGATGACAGTTCCAGGTTTGGGGTCAAAGGGCATTGGGATACTGAACTTGCCCGCGTTTATTCCAAAATAGAAATTGGTACGCATTTAAATACTGGTGCAGATGACTTATTGTCTGTTCGGCTTTTGTATGCGGGTTTGAAAAATGAAGCTGGTCGAGTGGATTTCGGCAAGCAGGAGGCGCTGGTTCATGATCTCGATAACTATGACTTTTCAAATAAGTTAGGCGGGGCGGCACACATCACTAGGGAATCATTAGGAAATCAACGTAACCCTAGCACGCTGTCGGTGCGTACAGACTCAGGGAACTGGAGACTGATGGCGCAATATAACTTTTCTCGGAGTATCGACAAATCTATTCGTTTACGAGTTGGCAGCCAGTCCGTAGGGGCGAAACATCAGGCAATTGATAATGGTTGGTCAGTGGGGGCGCGTTATCGTGACAAAGAGACAGGTATTGCCCTCCGTGGCGCTGTGCAGATGACGTCTTTTAAAGAAAACGCCAATGCGACCAGCATGGGGTTGACGGCAGTAAAAAAAGCCGAGTTGGGAGGCAATCCTGTTCGATTCTCAGGGATGATCAGCCATTACGAGCTAAAAGACCACACTGAAACCGGGCAGGCTGTCGGTATCGGAGGCAGCGTAAAATGGGAAGCGGCAGATCACTTTCATGCGTATTCCGTCATAGAGAATCTTCAAGGGTCAAAAGACTTGTCTGAAGGAAAGGAAACATCGGCGACCTTAGGGGTAGAATACAAAGGCTTTGAAAACATTAAGTTGTATACCGAATCTCAACGTTCCTGGTTTGATGCTGCTAAGCCTGACCAATGGCAGTTCGCACTAGGCGCCCATTACGAGTTTTAAAATAATGCCCGAGTTCTGAATTCTGGATCAGGAGTTCACTCGGGCGTTTTGTCATTGAACTTCAAACATCCCGTCACCTTGTTGTCACCTTACTCGCCTAATTTTTGTGCATGAAACGGTAAAACAGGGGCGGGCTATGAGACCTATTCAACCCATTGCCAGATTCGATCTGGCGTTTTCAAACTTTTGTCTACAACACCGCTTTAATCTTCAAGTCGCGAAAATCAGCAAAGCGGTATCGAAAAGTGGCGATGGTCATCTTTACGCCATTTTAGGGCTGGCTCTCTGGCTGCTTGAGCCAAACTTCGGTGCTCTTTTTCTCGCAGTTGGGCTTATAGCATTCGCGATTGAGCTTCCCATCTACTGGATATTGAAAAACAGCTTTAAGCGCCGCCGACCCGAAGAATTAAGCGACCTGCTGACCGCATTTATAACACCTTCTGATCGTTACAGTTTGCCTTCTGGGCATACAACCGCCGCATTCCTTATGGCGACATTGGTTGGGCAGTTTTATCCAGAGTTCTATTTATTTTCCGTGTGCTGGGCTGCGCTGATTGGGTTGTCTCGAATTTTGTTAGGTGTGCATTTTATTACAGATGTCGTTATAGGCGCAGGCTTAGGTATCGCCTGTGCAAAAGCTGCAATTGTGGCTTACATCTGATTTTACCAGACGCCTTGATTTGGAGAGAAACAGGAATGAAAATATTGTATGGCGTGCAGGGCACTGGAAATGGTCATATCGCGCGTGCCAGAGCCATGGCTCACGCTTTTAAAGATCGCGGTGTAGAAGTGGATTTTCTTTTTTCAGGCAGGGACAAAGACAAATACTTTTCCATGGATGCATTCGGTGATTACCAAACTCGCAAGGGGATGAGCTTTGTCACTCAAAATGGAAAAGTAAACCTCACTCAGACGATTGTACGAAACAGCCTGCTGAATCTGAAAAAAGAGATCGAAGAATTAGATCTAAGCCACTACGACCTGGTGATCAATGACTTTGAACCTGTATCGGCATGGGCAGCGAAACAGCAGAAGGTCCCTTGCATTGGTCTGAGCCATCAAAATGCCTTCCGTTATCAGGTGCCGATAAAAGACACTCGCTGGTTTGATCACTGGATCATTCGTTACTTTGCCCCGACCAATATTCCAATCGGGCTTCATTGGTATCATTTTGATCAGCAGATCCTGCCTCCCATTGTGCACACCACATCTGGGTTGTCTGAGGAGAGCGGAATGTCGATTCTGGTTTATCTGCCATTTGAATCTCTGGTTGATATTCGGGAGCTCCTTGATCGTTTCAGCCACCATCATTTTGAGTGCTATCACCCAGAAATCAAGCACACTCATATGATTGAAAACATCACCTTTCACCCGTTATCTCATGACAATTTTCAACAGAGCCTGAAATCTTGTGTTGGTGTAATCGCCAATGGAGGATTTGAACTGCCGTCAGAGGCGTTAACGCTAGGGAAGAAGTTGCTGCTTAAACCACTTAAAGGACAATTTGAGCAACAAAGCAATGTTGCAACATTAGAGTATCTTGGGCTGGCTTCGGCCATGGATTACCTCGATCCAACAGCAGTGAGAAACTGGCTGGATGAACAAAGCGCAGAAAAAGTCACTTACCCTGATGTAGCGACCTCTATCGTGAACTGGATTATTCAGGGGCGCTGGGACAATGTTCAGGAATTGTGGTCTTCACTTTGGGATCAAGTCGATTATCCAAGCTACGCTACCATTCAAGGGTAATGTCCTTTCATTTTGTGACCCTACAACAAAACGCAAACGTTTTCCTTTTTCAGGTTATCTCTTTGTTAAAGGAGAGCGTTTTGTCTCACTTTTGCAATTTCTTTTGTCAAAATAAGTGAAGTTCTTAGTTTTAGCTTTTTTTAGATATCTCCTATCTATTTGATTATTTATGAAAATTATTTAGTCAGGCTAAAAAATGATAATTTAATATTAAACTACTTGTCGTGTGCATGGTATTTCGAGATATTCTCAAACAAAGCGCAAGCATTAGTGCAGTAAATGCTTTCGATTAACCGAGGCTGATGCCTATTTTTAATCATTATTGAGAAGTAAGGGGCGACCCAATGTCGAATAGGAATGAAGCGATTCAAGCTGTTGCAGGTTATCGAATGGAATCGACATTACGCGGTGTGGATCTGAATTTATTAACCGTTTTTGATGCAGTAATGCAGGAACAAAACATTACACGAGCAGCACACAATTTAGGTATGTCGCAGCCAGCAGTAAGTAATGCAGTGGCACGTTTAAAAAACATGTTTGATGATGAGCTGTTCATGCGACATGGGCGTGGTATTCAGCCAACTCAGCGCGCTCGTCAATTGTTTGGTCCTGTCCGTCAGGCTCTTCAACTGATTCGCAATGAATTACCGGGTTCGGTATTCAACCCTTCTACTTCTTCACGTTTGTTCCGTTTAGCTATCAGCAGCCCTTGTGATGTGCGTTTTGCTCCGGCAATCATGAGCAGCATCGCCCAACAGGCTCCAGGTATCCAACTGCAAATGGAGTCAGATGTCGATGCGGGACTGGCAGAAAAAATGCGCTTCCAGGAAGTCGACTTTGTGATTAACTATGAGAAATTTGAAGAGGCGGGTTACGCCAGCACAGAAATCTTTAGCGATGAGCTGGTGGTTGTTGCATCTTCTTCTCACCCTCGCATTGGAGAGAGTATAACGATTGAAGAGCTACAGGCAGAAATGCATGCCACGCTATCAAAAGTGAATGGTGTCCGCTGTTTTTCAGAGCAGGCATATAAAGACTTAGACTGTCGCTCTGCCTATCAGGGCACCAGTCTCAGTAATATTTTGTATGTAGTCAGCCAGTCTGAATTGATTTCGATTGCACCAAAGTGGTTGGTTGAGAACGGGGTTAACCTGTCGAACGTTAAAATCCTGGATCTGCCCGTTGCGAACAAGCATATTTCTGGCTATCTAAGCTGGCATGAATCCAGTGAAAAAGATAAAGCACACATCTGGATGCGTGACCAACTCATGATGATTTGTGGCGAAGCGGTTGCCGCGAACTAACTTACTTTATAGCGTCGGCTTAGCCCGACGCTTTTTCTTTCAGCTCAACTCTTTTCGCTCCTCTCCTCCTTATTAATAGTTTTTACAATTAAATGTAGTAAAGCTTGCGCCGCATCAGTTGCCTTTTCCTGTCGTGCTTGTACACTTGTGCGGCTTATTCAGCTTACATGTGTATCCCCAAATGAGGTTCTGTAAACCAAGGGAAACATGCACCGTCGAACTGAGTTCAGTACAGTCGACAAGATGGCAAATGGACATGCCATTCATCCGAGCCTGATATGGAAGCAGAGGCGCTGTCAGAGGTAAAAGACATGTTCAATAAAGACTTACACATTGTTAAGTGTATTCGTGAGCGCATAGCTCAAGGCGGAGCCAAAACCGCTCTCAAACACAAAGTCTCGGATGTCTGGGAAAGCATCAGTTGGAAATCGTTTGGTGAACAGGTTGATGCAGTATCACTTGCGTTACTCTCACGTGGGATCGATGTTCAGGACAAAGTAGGCATCTACTCCAATAACATGCCTGAATGGACTATTGCAGACATTGCGACCCTTCAGTTACGCGGTGTAACTGTGCCTATTTACCCAACCAATACAGCAGCTCAGGCGGCTTACATCATCGATAATGCAGACGTAAAAGTTCTGTTTGTAGGTGAGCAGGAGCAGTACGACGCTGCGATGTCTGTGTTCCATGAATGTCCGAAACTAGAGCTGGTGGTCGCGATGACCGACGATATCGTTCTGGAAGACGGTGAGCGAAGCTTGAGCTGGGCATCTTTTATTGAATTGGCTGCTACATCTCCAACCGACGAGTTAGGTAAACGCCTCGAAGAAGTGGAACTGGATGATCTGCTCACGCTGATTTACACCTCTGGAACCACAGGGCAACCAAAAGGCGTCATGCTGACTTACGCCAATATTGCCTCTCAGCTAGAAGGGCACGATCGCCGTTTGGGGCTGACCAATCAAGATGTTTCACTGTGTTTTCTTCCTCTGTCACACGTCTTCGAGCGTGCATGGACTTTCTACGTACTCTACAAAGGTGCAACCAACTGCTACTTGAAAGACACGATGCAGGTGCGTGAAGCTCTGGGAGACATTCGCCCGACAGTTATGTGTGCGGTTCCTCGGTTCTACGAAAAGATCTTCTCTGCCATTCACGAAAAAGTCTCGAAAGCGCCATTTATTCGCAAGATTCTATTCACTTGGGCGGTGAATATGGGGGCGAAGATGGCAGAGTGTAAGCGCACGAATTCCAGGCCCTCATTTATGCTTCAGCGCTGCCATAAACTGGCAGACAAGCTGGTATTGAGCAAGCTACGCGCATTGCTTGGTGGAAGAATAAACTTCATGCCATGTGGCGGTGCAAAGCTGGACGAAACCATTGGTCGCTTTTTCCACGCTATCGGCATCAATGTAAAGCTGGGTTACGGTATGACAGAAACCACAGCAACCATTTCATGCTGGGATGACGGAACGTTCAATCCGGATTCTATCGGTACATCAATGCCTGGGGCACAGGTAAAAATAGGTGAGAACAACGAAATTCTGGTTCGTGGTCCTATGGTGATGAAGGGGTACTACAAGCTACCGGAAGAGACGGCGAAAACGTTCGATGAGCACGGTTTTCTGAAAACAGGAGACGCTGGTAAGTTTGATGACCAAGGTAACCTGTTTATTACTGATAGAATCAAAGAGCTGATGAAAACCTCGGGTGGTAAATACATTGCTCCTCAAATGATTGAAGGCGCCATTGGTAAAGATCACTTTATTGAACAAATTGCGGTCATTGCAGATACGCGTAAGTTTGTATCTGCGCTGATTGTCCCATGCTTCGATGCGCTGGAAGAGCACGCTAAAGAGCTGAATATTAAGTATCACGATCGAATGGACCTCATCAAACATTCACAAGTGGTCGAAATGTTTGAGAGCCGACTTGAAGGGCTGCAGAAAGAGCTAGCTAAATTTGAACAGGTGAAAAAATTCACTCTGCTTCCACAGGCTTTTTCTATGGACTCTGGGGAATTGACCCCAACACAGAAACTTCGTCGAAAGGTCATTAACGACCGATATCAGGACGAAATCGAAGAAATGTACACTGAAATATCCAATAAAAAGTAATACTGCCTACCTTTTCTATCAAAAATAGCCTGCAAATTTGCAGGCTTTTTTGATTTTCCCGTTTGCACATCTCAGTCACGAGAAACATAAAATGTTACATCTGTAAAAAATTTTCGTTCGAATTTGGTTTTTAGGCTAGATAAACCTGCTGTTCTATGTGGGTCTTGCCGTTCGGTAAACTGATAAATGGGGTCGATATAACATATTGGCAAAAATGGGGTGTATGCCTCATTAGACAGCCCGCTTCAATCAGTTGTAAAGTTCGAATGTAACCTTTTTGTTAGTTATGACTGGCAAAGAGTACATAGATGAAGAATTGGAAGTATTTCGAATAGGCTAAAAATAAGCCCTAGACTATGTGACACCAGAGCAGAGAATTGACCTTATTCTACTGATACTGGTAAGGAGAAAATATGGCAATGTTGTCCGGCGCAGAGATGGTTGTGCAATCTCTGATTGAAGAGCAGGTAGAACAAATTTTCGGTTATCCAGGCGGTTCCGTTTTGGATATCTACGATGCACTCCACGCAAAAACCGACCAAATCAAACACGTATTAGTACGCCACGAGCAAGCGGCCACCCATATGGCAGACGGTTATGCCCGCGCCACAGGTAAGCCCGGTGTAGTACTGGTATGTTCAGGTCCAGGTGCCACCAATACAGTGACTGGTATTGCAACGGCATACATGGACTCCATTCCAATGATCGTGATTTCCGGAAACGTACCCAATAACCTGATTGGTAATGATGCGTTCCAGGAATGTGACATTGTTGGGGTATCTCGTCCGATCGTTAAGCACAGCTTTCTGGTGAAAAAAGCGGAAGACATACCCGAAACCATCAAAAAAGCTTTCTATATCGCGACCACAGGTCGACCCGGTCCCGTAGTGATTGATTTGCCTAAAGATGTAATGAATCCGCAGATCAAGCTTCCTTACAGCTACCCAGAAACGATTGGCATGCGCTCATACAAGCCAACGACCTCCGGTCACAAGGGACAAATCAAGAAAGCGCTGAAATCCTTGTTAGAAGCGAAAAAGCCCGTGTTGTACATTGGCGGTGGCGCTGTGATTTCTGAAGCGCATGAGCATATCTTCAAACTGACCGAAGCATTAAACCTCCCTGTAGTCAGTACTCTTATGGGACTTGGCGCGTTTCCGGGAACACACAAAAATGCCCTCGGAATGCTCGGTATGCATGGTCAGTATGAAGCCAACATGGCAATGCACAACGCGGATCTTATTTTTGGTGTGGGGGTACGATTTGATGATCGTACAACCAACAACCTGGAAAAGTACTGCCCAAATGCCAAAGTAATGCACATTGATATCGATCCTTCTTCGATCTCTAAAAACGTTAAAGTAGATCTCCCCATCGTTGGCTCGGCAGAAAAGGTGCTGGCAACCATGGTGAAGCTGCTTGATGAGCATGGTGGCAGCAACGATGAAGCGGCGCTCAATGAATGGTGGGAAGAAATCAAAGTCTGGCAGGACAGAAAGTGTCTGGCGTACGAAACATCATCAGAATGCATTAAGCCGCAGCAAGTGATTGAAACACTTCACAAGCTAACGAATGGCGACGCTTACGTGGCTTCGGATGTCGGTCAGCATCAGATGTTTGCTGCGCTTTACTACCCGTTCAACAAGCCTCGCCGTTGGATCAACTCTGGTGGGCTGGGGACGATGGGCTTTGGTTTGCCTGCTGGAATGGGCGTGAAGTTTGCGATGCCCGATGAAGAAGTTGTCGTTGTCACCGGTGATGGCAGTATCCAGATGAATATTCAGGAACTGTCCACGGCGTTGCAATATGATATTCCGGTTAAAATCATCAACCTGAACAACCGATTTCTAGGCATGGTAAAACAATGGCAAGACATTATTTATCAAGGTCGTCATTCTAACTCATACATGAGCTCTGTCCCTGATTTTGCAGCGATTGCGGAAGCTTATGGTCACGTCGGTATTCGTATCTCCACTCCTGATGAACTGGAGTCGGGCTTACAAAAAGCATTGGATATGAAAGATCGCTTGGTATTCGTTGACATCAATGTCGATGAAACCGAACACGTTTACCCTATGCAAATCAAAGGCGAGGGTATGGACAAGATGTGGCTAAGCAAAACGGAGAGAACTTAATATGAGACACATTATTTCATTGCTGCTGGAAAACCAGCCGGGTGCATTGTCACGTGTTGTTGGTCTGTTCTCTCAACGCGGATACAACATCGAGTCTTTGACCGTATCTCCAACCGATGATGAAACGCTTTCACGTTTGAATATCACCACGACATCCAGTGAAATGCAGTTGGAGCAAATTCAAAAACAACTGCACAAGCTGATTGATGTTCTGAAAGTGCAAGAAGTGACAGAGTTAGAGCACGTTGAACGCGAGCTGATGCTGATTAAAGTGAAAGCGGATGGATTTGCTCGTGCAGAAGTGAAGCGCACAGCTGACATCTTCCGTGGTCAAATAGTCGATGTGACCGCTTCTCAATACACAGTGCAGATGGCGGGAACGAGTGAAAAACTTGACGCGTTCATTAGTGCACTTGAAGAGGTGACAGAAGTCATCGAGGTTGCGAGAAGTGGAGTGGTGGGCATTGCCCGAGGAAAACACGCCCTAAAAGCGTAACCAATTGTATCTTTGAGATTAAGCCACTTCTATTGAGAAGTGGCTTTTTTGATATATTAGTAATTGTTAACAGGATTCTCATTAACCTTATGATATTTGGGTATATGCTGCCTTATAATTATACTTAAGTTTGCGAATGTAATTGATATTTAAGGTCATCAGACCCCATACACAGAGGCCATCAGTGAAAGTAAAAAACCTGATCTTTTATATTGCTCTCACCTGCCTCGTGCTTTCTACTGGCGCCGCGCTGATGTACCACAAGCGCCACAGCCAACTCGTCGACCGACACATTGAACAAATCATCGCTCAGTCACAGCACCAAATGGCGTTTTCAGAACGTGAATTAAGTGAAATCGAAATTCAACTGAGAGCCACAATGGAGCTGCTCCGTGGAAATCGATTTTTGTATGATTACGTCGACAAGCCCATACAGTCAAACCGCGTACTGGTGGAAGAGTTGTGGATGTCGATAGCATCCAGTCAACAATGGTTCAAAACCATCTATTTCATGGATTTGAAGGGCAAAGAATCGGTTGCCGTAGATTATTCCTTCCAAGCAGGAACCGCTTTGGCTCGCCATCATTTACTGAGCCATCAAGACAGCCAACTGTTTGAATTCGCAAACAACTTAATCGCCAATGAAATCGCTTCCTATGGATTAACCATTAAACCCAATGATGTGGCAGGTGAAACGCACTTTAGCCCAGTACTGGAAATCGTCACGCCGATTTATTCGGGCGGCGAGCGTCAGGGGTATCTGGTTTTTGTTCTGGATGTCTGGTTCTTGATGTCGGTGATTGAGTATTCACCCAATTCACAGTTGATGCCTGAAGTAGTCACCAAAGAAGGGGATTACCTAGTCAGCAAAGACAGAGAAAAACTGTTTGGCTTCCTTTTGCCCGAGAGACAGAAATTTAACCTGTCCAACACACACCCAGAAGCCTGGCAGCAAATTAAAGAGCAACAGCGCGGTTATGTTCTGGATGACGGAAATCTGTTGGTGTTCTATCAGGTAGAGTTTTTCAAAGACGGAAACGTAAAGCTGCTGATAGAGATCAGTGAAGCGGAGTTGAATGAAGGCATTGCCATTCAGGCTTCAAGCTTACTTCGTCAGTTTACGTACGTCTTGGTCTGGATATTTTTATTTGCCATTCCAACTGCTTACTTCATTTACCTCTACAAAAAACGAAACTTGGAAAGCAAGCTTGCCATTGCGGCGCTGCACGGTATGTCTGCCGTGATCATCGCAGACAAACGCCATCGGATCATTCAGGTGAACCGCGAGTTTGAAAGTTTATCTGGGTTTGATAACGACGAAGTTGTTGGTCGAAATGCGTTGAAGCTTTTGTGTGGTAAACACAGTAACGACAAGGTACTTGAGATTGCAGAAGGGCTTAAAGACGATGGTGTCTGGGAGGGAGAGCTTATCAATGCGAAATCCAGTGGCGATCAGTTTGTCAGCCTGACCAGGATTCAGTCCATTGACTCCGAGACAGCCCGCTCCAAGTACTTCATTCTTTCCCTGTTTGATATTACGGAAAGAAAGCGTCTGGAGCAGCAGTTAAGGCAACTGAGTGAACGAGACGCTTTAACGGGTTGCTGGAACCGCCGTAAGTTCGATCAGGAGCTATTTATGCAGACTCGGCTGGTGGAGCGTTATTCTTCTAATGCCTGCCTGGCGCTACTCGATATAGACCACTTTAAGCGAATCAATGATGAGTTTGGTCATGATGAAGGTGATAGAGTTATTTGCGCAGTGGCAACAACGTTGGAAGGGCAATTGCGAGAGACGGATTTTCTGGCGCGAATTGGTGGTGAAGAATTTGCGATAATCCTACCGAATACGCAGGTTGAGCAAGCTGAAATCCTATTGAATCGTCTGAGAATTGCCATCGAGCTAGATGCATCAAATCGGGTCACTGTCAGTGCGGGAATTACAGATATCTGCAATGACACAAAACGCTCGTACAAATGTGCAGACATTGCTTTGTATGAGTCGAAAACTCAGGGACGAAATCAGGTATCGGTGTGCATGAGCGATGATGACGTTGCTTAACCAATAAAAAAACGCTGAGCCATGCTCAGCGTTTTTGTTTATACAGCTCGCTAAATATTACTCTTCTTCTGGCAAAATAGATTCTATCTTGCGCTGAGTATTATCCAGGTGTTTCTCAAGCACTTGAAGTGCCTGATCTTCGTTTTTCGCTAACACCAGTTTCATTAGACTTTCGTGCTCATCCACATTGATGAATGTCTTTGTATCGAATGAATCTGAGTTCAATGCGAGGTAACGGTAACGTTTAACTTGGTTATCCAGCTCAAGGAAAAAACCATACATAGTATGAGCGTCAGATCCTTCTAAAAGCGCAGTATGGAAACGTTGGTGGCGCTCTTCCCATTCTGAATTATCGAATGCGTCTTCAGTATGTTGAATACGAGACAATTTATGGAAAGCAGAAAGCACTTCCAGTTCCCAATTTTCGTCACCTTGCTGAATGGCTTTCTTCAATAGATGTGATGCGGCAATTTTCAAACTCTCGAATAAGTCAGACAGTTCGCTGTGTGTCACTGAAGAAACCCAACAACCTTTCTGAGGTTCAAGTCGAACATACTTTTTCCAAGAAAGCTGAACCAATGCCTCACGAATTGGAGACGCCCCCACTGCATATTTTTCTTTGAGTTCTGCTACGACCAATTTCTGGCCAGGCTTCAGATCGCCATTCAAGATATCTTGGCGAATCATTTTTGACACTTTGTCAGTAAGAGTAGGACTAGACACGATATCCCCATTAGTACTTCAATTGCATAATTATTGTAGTCGGCTTTTCCCTTTGAGCTCACATTTATTTGTGTCTCACTTTTAACCACATACAGTTCAGTATGCTGAATAATACGCCATGCGGATTAATGGAGCAAGCTAGTTTCATAAAAAAAGAGGGCTGACGCCCTCTTTTTATTATATGTTAACTAATTGATCTTACAGAACGTGTACAGATGCTGTGTTGGTTGTACCAGATGCAACCAGTGCACCAGAAACCATAACCACGATGTCACCTTTCTTACCAAGACCAGACTCAAGTGCCAGTTCTTTACCGTTCACATAGAAGTCATCAGTGCTGTTGATCGAGTCTACAACAACTGGCGTTACACCTTTAGTAAGAACAAGCTGTGCTGCTGTCTTAGTGTTAGTAGTAAGAGCAAGAATGTTTGCTGTTGGGAAATACTTACGTACTGAACGAGCAGATTTACCGCCTTCAGTTGCAACAACGATAAGTGGCGCAGCCAGTTTTTCAGCTGTGTCTACTGCACCTTTACATACTGCTTCAGTGATACGTAGGCGAGGGCTGTCCAGACGAGAACCTAGCTCTGCTTCTAGTGCGGCATCAGTGCGGTTCGCGATTTGAGCCATGATAGTTACCGCTTCAACAGGGTACTTACCTTTCGCTGTTTCACCAGAAAGCATGACTGCATCAGTGCCGTCCATGATTGCGTTCGCAACATCACCCGCTTCTGCGCGAGTTGGACGTGGGTTCTTGATCATAGAATCAAGCATCTGAGTTGCTGTGATAACCATCTTACGAGCACGGTTACACTTCTCGATCATCATTTTCTGAGCGAAGATAACTTCTTCTGCTGGGATTTCTACACCCAGGTCACCACGAGCAACCATGATGCCGTCAGAAAGCTCTAGGATCTCGTCGAAGTTATCTACACCTTCTTGGTTTTCGATCTTAGAGATGATGTGGATGTGCTCGCCGCCGTTTGCGTTTAGAAGTTCACGGATTTCACGAACGTCTTCTGCTTTACGGATGAAAGAAGCAGCAACGAAGTCAACGCCTTGCTCACAACCAAACTTAAGGTCAGCTTTATCTTTTTCTGAAAGCGCAGGAAGCTTCACAGATACGCCAGGAAGGTTAACACCTTTGTTTTCGCCAAGTGCGCCATTGTTTAGCACTTTACACTTAACTTCAGTTTCAGTAGTGGCTACTACTTCCATCTCGATCAGACCGTCGTCAACCAGAATCGTGTTGCCAGCGGTTAGGTCGTTTGCGAAACCTAGGTACGTTACTGCTACTTTGTCTTTATTACCAACAACAGTTGCGTCTGTTGTGAAAGTGAATTCTTGACCAGCTACTAGATCAACGTCATCGCCGTTCTCTAGTTTGATAGTACGAATTTCAGGACCTTTGGTGTCCAGAAGAATAGCAAGTTGCTTACCAGTGTCTTTCATTACCTGGCGGAAGTTAGCAATACGGTTGCCGTGTTCTTCGAAGTCACCGTGAGAGAAGTTCAGACGCATTACATTCATGCCTGCATCTACTAGTTCGCGTAGCTTCTCTACTGGTTCAGTTTTAGGGCCAATCGTACAAACGATTTTGGTCTTTTTCATGGAAAATACTCTCCGGTACGTATAGTTGCAATTTTAATTCGGGTGAACCACAGGAAACGCTCATAAGAAAGAAAATGACAACATTTTTGAAAGTTGTGATTTTCACTGACTTTAGACGTCAACGTCCTCTGGTATCGCAAAATCTTTCAACTAGTTTAGTGTGTAGCTACCTAAACGATATTGATGTAAGTAAATTTTTGCTTATTTAAATCAGCCTAACTGAAATCGGTTGCAAAAAAATAACGTGAATTTCTGTAATTTTTTTCTTTTAGGGTGCGGATTCTACCACCGAATTTCATCAATATCACGACTCTGGATTGTCTTAGAACAAGGTTTTGATGCAAATTAATTTATTTTTTGCTGTGAAAAAAATAGACAGGTATGTTTCGAATCGATTATATTTCTTTCAAACCGAAATTTAAAATGTCGATTCGAAATGTCAAAGCGAAACACGCAACTGAGAAGACACGCAATTTCTAAACTCGTAGAAGAGTGTGGCGAAGTCAGTGTTGAAGAACTCTCCCATCAGTTTGAAACCTCCGAAGTAACGATTAGAAAAGATCTTGCCACTCTAGAACAAGGCGGACTGTTATTGCGCCGATATGGTGGAGCTGTCGCCTTGCCAAAGGAAACACTTCATGACGACTTTCATACTAAAGTTTCAGTTCGAAAGGTTAAGTTAGCGCAAGCTGCAGCGAAATTGATACGCGATCACAACCGTATCGTCGTTGATAGTGGAAGTACCACTGGAGCATTAATTCAGCAGTTAAATGAGAAAAAAGGTCTGGTGGTCATGACCAACTCTTTGAATGTGGCGAATGCATTAAATGAGCTGGAAAACGAACCCACTTTACTGATGACTGGTGGCACCTGGGATACACATTCGGAGTCGTTTCAGGGACAGGTTGCTGAGTCTGTATTAAGAGCGTACGACTTTGATCAGCTATTTATTGGTGCTGATGGTATCGATCTTGAGCGAGGCACTACAAGTTTCAATGAGTTACTTGGTTTAAGCAAAGTGATGGCAGATGTCTCTCGTGAAGTCATAGTGATGGTCGAATCTGACAAAATTGGACGAAAAATACCGAATCTTGAGCTACCTTGGAAAGAGGTGGATGTGTTAGTAACAGACGGTCAGGTCGATCCTGAATCTGTTGCTGTCATTGAATCTCACGGCGTCAAAGTCATTCAGGTTAGCTAAACCGCTTGCTAGGTCGATAGACCCCAAAATATTACTAATAAAATTGGAGTTTTTATGTGTGGAATCGTAGGCGCAGTTGCGCAGCGTGACGTTGCTGAAATTTTGTTACAGGGATTACAAAGGCTAGAGTATCGGGGCTACGATTCCGCAGGGATTGCAGTTATCGATGGTCAGTCTAATATTCAACGGGTGCGTAAAGTCGGTAAGGTTCAAAACCTAACAGACAGCATCGATTTACCTACTTTTTCCGGTGGAACAGGGCTTGCACATACTCGATGGGCAACTCACGGTGAACCATCAGAAGCAAATGCACATCCGCATATGTCAGATGATCGCATCGCTGTTGTTCACAATGGCATCATCGAAAACCATCAGATATTACGTGAAAGACTTCAGAATGAAGGGTATCAGTTCAGTTCACAAACAGACACTGAAGTGATCGCGCATTTGGTGGATCTCGAACTGAAAAATTCTGACTCTCTGCTCAAAGCCGTTCAGTCAGCTGTCAGTCAGCTGGAAGGGGCTTACGGTATGGTGGTAGCTGATCGAGAGCAGCCAGAGAAGCTTATCGTTGCGCGCTCTGGTAGCCCGTTGGTGATTGGGCTCGGGGTTGGCGAGAACTTTCTGGCATCGGATCAGTTGGCGCTTCTCAATGTTACGCGTCGCTTTATCTTTTTAGAAGAAGGTGATGTGGCGGAAATCACTCGTCGCGAAGTGAATATCTTTGATGTAGACGGTGAACCTGTTGAAAGAGAAGCAAAAGAGTCGACGGTTGAGCAAGACGCGGCAGACAAAGGTCAGTATCGACACTACATGCAGAAGGAAGTGTACGAGCAGCCTGTTGTGCTGAAAGATACACTGGAAGGTCGAGTAACCAGTAACTCGATTTTGCTTGAATCCTTTGGTGCGAACAGCGCGGAAATGTTTGGGCAGGTTGAGCATGTTCAAATCGTAGCTTGTGGTACCTCTTTCAATGCGGGTATGGTCGCGAAATACTGGTGTGAGTCTTTGGCACAAGTCAGTTGTGACGTAGAAATCGCCTCAGAATTCCGCTATCGCCCGTTTGTGACCAGACCAAACAGCCTGCTGATTACGATTTCCCAGTCAGGTGAAACTGCAGACACTCTCGCAGCGCTGCGCCTCGCAAAAGAAAAAGGTTACATGGCGGCGATGACGATCTGTAACGTGCCAGGGTCGTCTCTGGTTCGTGAATCAGATTTCGCCTTTATGACCCGCGCAGGGGCAGAAGTTGGGGTTGCATCCACCAAAGCCTTTACCACCCAGTTAGCGTCGTTACTGATGTTTGTGACCGCATTGGGTAAGCAAAAAGGCACCATTGATGTGGCGAAAGAAAACAGCATTGTGAAATCGTTGAATGAGCTGCCAGTTCAGCTAGAAAACGCGCTCACCAGTAATGCTGTGATTGAGTCGCTGGCGGAAGACTTTGCTGACAAACATCATTCTCTGTTCTTAGGTCGAGGTGAGTTTTTCCCGATTGCGGTTGAAGCAGCACTGAAGCTAAAAGAGATCTCATACATCCACGCAGAAGCATACGCTGCGGGTGAGCTAAAGCACGGTCCATTGGCGTTAATCGATGCTGAAATGCCGGTTATCGTAGTGGCACCAAGCAATGATTTGCTTGAAAAAGTAAAATCCAACATTGAAGAAGTGCGTGCGCGTGGAGGTCAACTGTATGTCTTTGCGGATGCAGAAGCTGGCTTTGAAGAGAGTGACGGACTGAAAATTGTCACCATGCCACATGTCGATGAAGTCATTGCTCCGATTTTTTACACAGTGCCAATGCAGTTATTGTCTTACCATGTTGCATTGATCAAAGGCACCGATGTCGATCAGCCACGTAATCTGGCGAAATCTGTAACGGTCGAATAACCTGACGTTCTGAACTTCAGAGCCATCTTAAATAAGATGGCTCTTTTTTGTCTGAGTACAGGTCAGTTAGCTGCTGGTCAGTTTTTTGTAGAGTGCGTCTTTGAGAAAAGCGCGTTCGCTTTTCATGCGATGCATTTCGTCGTCATCGATCGGGGCGTTACGCAGTTCAAGGCTCCGTATTTCTTTATCCAGTTGTGTGTATTTTTTGTTTTCTTGCGCAAACTCTGTATCAGACTGCATGAGTTTCTGGATCTCGGTTTCCAGTTCAGGAAAATCGACGATCAAACTGTGATCTTCACCTAGCATATTTATCACCTCTCGGTTCGTGGTAACGCGTAAAGCGGGTAGCGACAAGCTGCTCAAATAATCCCTGGTAACTTATACCTGAAATTCGGGCAGTAATTCCGCTGAAATGCGCTCTAAAGTCTCTGGAATATCGGCTTGATTGAAGCGTAAGTTTAACGCCACATGATTTATTCCGATTTCTTCCAGAGATCTCAGGTAGGAACGTAAGTAATGAACCCCAGAGCGGAAACCTAAATGGATCGGTTCTGGCTCCTTATTTGGATCATTAACCAGGTCGATATATAACGACTGCATGGCTGGCTTATTACTTCCTCCAAGAGCGAAAATGCGTTCCCGCCATTCCTTCACTATCTTAGCCTGAACAGAAACATTTCTGGGGTAAGTCATCCATCCGTCTCCATTTTGAGCCAGCCAGTCTGGATCTTGCTGGCTCGCTCCGGTAACCAGCATAGGCAACTGGTGCCCCGCAGGTTTTGGAAGCATATCGATGGCACCAGTCAACTCACCATGCTGATTGGAGAACCGAGGGTTTGTTGTTGCCATTTCACGGATGTATTCAAAGCTTTCTCGAAAACGTGTGCCTCTGTCTGGGTAGCTCATATTGAGGGCAGGGTACTCTTCTGGACGGTCACCAGAGGCTATACCGAGAAGAAGCCTGCCTTCAGACAGCGAATCAATGCTGGCTGCTGCTTTGGCGACATGCGCTGGGTGGCGAAGCGGAAGAATAATACTGGCGACCCCAAGTGCGATGCTGCGTGTTTGTCCTGCCAGCATTCCCAGATACACAAAGGGATCGTGTATTTGCCCCACATCGCCAAACGCTGGCACATTGAAAGGCACATCCCGTAGCCAGATAGCAGAAAACCCCAGTTGTTCAGCGAGTTGAATTCGAGAGATATGATCAGTCAAAGAGGGTTCATTTCCTACTGGGTAGGATTCTAACGGTGCTACGAGACCGATGCTGAGCTTTCCCGCTTTAAAAACAGAATTGTATGCCTGGTTGATGGGAGGAAATTCGTGCTGTGTTTTTGCTTCGTTCATCTTGATACTCACCCGTTTAGTTTCTGACAGGTGAAATAGTAGCAATCAATGAAAATCAAGATAATCTAGGTGAACTGATAATCAGTTTATAGTTTTTGTTGATAATGGAAGTTTAATAAGGAGCAACGAGTGTTGCTCCTTATATGTGCTATTCGTAATTTAGATAAGCTTTGAGAGAAATGTCCGTCCAGCCTCGTATCTTCTTAAGATAGTCTGCCTGAGACTGAATGATCTCTTTGGCTAACTCATCGTTGCTGGCTTGTTCCTGTAATAGTTCATCAGTGGCTTGGCGCATAGCGGCTAAGACAGAAGGTGGGAAATCCCGAACTTTGATGTCTGGAAATTCGCTTTTCATGGTTGCCCAGCTATTGGCGTTTGCATCCAGTGCTTGGTTATACATATCAAACGCCGTTACTCGAAATGCGGTTTCCAAGATCACTTGCAGGTCTTTAGGTAACTTCTCCCAAACTCTTTTGTTCACCAAGAACTGAGTTTCACTGCCCGGCTCATGCCACGCAGAGTAGTAATAAGGGGCAATTTTTTGGAATCCCATTCGTAAATCGAAAGCAGGTCCGACCCACTCAAGTGCATCGATAGTGCCTCGCTCAAGAGAAGTATAAAGCTCGCCTGGTGCGATGTTGGTTGGCTTGGCTCCGATTTTTGCCATCACTTCTCCGGCAAATCCCGGAATACGGATTTTTAAACCTTTTAAATCTTCAACAGAGTTGATTTCTTTTTTGAACCATCCGCCCATCTGAATATCGGAATTACCGCCGGGGAAAGAGAGCATGTTATGGGGAGCATATACCTGTTGCATCAATTCCATACCACCACCACGATAGAACCACGCGTATTGTTCTGTCGACATCATGCCAAATGGCATTGAAGAGAAGTACAGCGTGTTGGGGACTTTTCCTTTCCAGTAATAGGAACTGGAATGCCCCAGATCGTACTGACCCGATTTGACCATATCAAATATGCCCAGCGGCGCTTTATGCTTATTGGCGGAATCAATTCGGATCTCCAATCGCCCGTTCGACATTTCTTTGGCAAGCTTTGCCATGTTTTTTGTTGCGTCGCCAAGAATAGGGGTGTTCGGTCCCCAGGTTTCTGCGAGTTTCAGTCGGTAAACTTTCTCTGATGCACTCACACCTGGCGATACCGCTATGGCTGTCAGCGCTAACATAGCTATAGAAAAGCAACGTTTTATTGTCATTGTTATTCATCCTGTTCCATGGTTTCTGCCCAGCTTAATGGCAAACATGAAAGACCAGAAATCAGCATTGAACGTCTTGTCTGACCGATTCTTACAGTCACTGGTATAGCGAAAGGAGATAAATGGAAAGCACACGAAAGAATTGGAATAACTCTCTAAAAATAGTAATAACAGCAATATGTTATACGGAGTGTAAAAGTGATACGAGTATCACTTTTCTTTGGGGAAAAGTACTTCTATGAGCTTATATTCTTGGTTCACTAAATGGCTCAGCTAATCGACTAGCTGAGCCATTTCTACCGATAAAACTCAGTATTCCACTTTGCTGATTTGAAAAACGAAGTCTTGATTTTGTTCTCTCGTTACGCTGCCTGAGATGTAGGCAGGAAAGTAATTCCCTTTATTATCTGGCACACCCACTTTTGCATTAGTAAATGTGCAGTTAACCGGGGATTTCTCTGAGGTTGGAGCGGCAGATAAACATTGTCTTGCGACATCTGGTCCATTAATTGTGGTGATGTTATATGGATCGCTACAGAATTGGGTATCAATATTTGCGGCAAGAATGTCGTTTACTGGTTTTTCAGTTGTTGTAATTGATAGTGTGTTTGGCAAAGGCGTGGAACATGTCAAAGGCAATTCTACCAAGTGCATCTCGGAGTGACTGGTTGGCTTAAATTCCTGATAGCTAACGCCATAACCTACGGCAGCCACTGAATAAAGCTCTACTTTCTTAATATTTGCCGTGGATTGAGTTGGTGAAGCGTCGTCGAACCATTTTTGATAGGACCCTATATTAGGGTGGTCATATTGAACACGCAGGTAAGGTCTGAAGTAAAATTGCTCTCCAGTGGCTAAGTCGCCCTGAGTAGTGCCTTCCCATGTGTGAACAGTAAATCCAGTATAAGCATCCAGCGTTTGCTTACATTTTGAGTCAGTAGAGGTCAATGTGGTATCCACAGAACCAAGGGTTACTTCTGGGTAGATTTCGGTATAAATGCCGGATCTAAGTGCCGTTGTACTCCAAAATGAGCTGGAAGAGACGGTTTTGCTGTAACCTCTCTTCAGGTGAATTTCTCCACAGCTGCTTCGTGCAGTAGGCTGGTGAGAGGAATCGCTACCACCCCCACAGCCGAGTAACACTATACTTGAGAAAGATACCGCCAAGATTCCTTTATTCACTCTAATCCCTTAACTACTTGAATATAATAAGTTTTGGGATGATATCATTTGTATGTGTCTGGTTTTATATAAAAGAGAAGCCTGATGCTTCCCTTTTTCTAAATATCAAACCAGTTTCAAATCTCGTTGTAATTAACAACCATCTCATTTCTGTCTTCGGCAACGTCATCAATCAGTTGGTCTAGTAGAGCCGTATTCTCGATCATATGACCTGTGATAATAAGGTGGGCATGTTTGGCAGAATTCGCCAGACCGTATTTTCTCCACACCGCTTCTGTCGGGGTAGGAAAAACCACAATAACGGAATTTGGGTTGAGCCAGGCGGGTACACCTTTCGATTTGAGCTTTTCGACTGCGTACTCTGCCAGACGCAGACAGCGTTTTACTCGGAGTTCTTTTTCTTGTTCGGTACTGCTCTTAATAGCGTGCCACATCATCAGAGGAGTAAGACCATTGCGAGAGCCCGTTATGGTTTTGTCGATGGCAGCAATGTAGTCCACGGCTACACTGATGTTGTCTACGTAAGTCTTTTTCGTTAACACGATGCCACACGGAATCGGTGCCCCAATCATTTTGTGCCCGGAGACCGAGATAGAGTCGATGTCGTCAGAAAATGAAAACTGCTGAGGGGCATCAACAAAAGGAAGGATCATTCCGTGGAAAGCCGCATCGGCGTGGAGGTAATATTCCTCACGCTTGAAACCGGCATTACCTAGCACTTCTTTGATCTTTCCAAGGTCATCTATTGCGCCGTAAAGCGTGGTTCCGATATTGGCAAAAACAATGGGGTTGGCTCGTCCATTCGACTCAATGTGCTGCTGTAAGTCGTCATAATCCATTTCACCATTTGGCAGGCTTTTGACCACGCGGTGCTCAATTCTCAGTAAGCGTACAATTTTGGCGACTGAGTAATGAGTATCTTCTGAGAAATATAGGATTCCGTTTGGAAAAAGTTCGCGAGCCAGATAGCAACTGTACATGTTGCCTTCTGTTCCACCATTGGTTACGTATCCCCAAGATTCTGAAAAAGGAATGTTGAACTTATCCGCAAAATACGCCATGACTTCTTTTTCAAACTGAAAGGTATTGAGCCGGTAGTTTGATGTTTCTGCCCAGTCACCGCAGTTATTGAAAGAAAATTGCCAGAATTTTTCTAGTTCCTGGTAATTGAAATCGGCGGCTGTTGGGTAACCGATATTGTCGTACTGATGAGTTTTGCAGAATTCAAAGAAGGCTTGAAGTGTCTGTTGATCTTGAGGTGATAATGCCATTTATATACATCCATATTCATATTTGTGGCAGAAACTATTTGGATGCTATCAACTCAAAATCCGTCGAACAATAAATGTAACTCAAATGACATACTTGGTTTTTTATAAAGTTTGTAAAGAATTTTTTACGAGGCTCACAGGAGAACCTCGCAAGATATGAGGTGTTATTAAAACTCGCATTGGTGCAGTTTCAGGTATTGTTCGGCGTTATCTACACTCATGTACCTTGCCAGTGTTTTCACGGGTACATCACGTAGATCAACGACAATTAAGCCATCCAAAGCATTGTTGAAGGCGGGGTCGACGTTAAAGCTCACCAGCTTGCCGTTAAGACCAAGATATTGTCTCAGCAAAACGGGGACGGTTTTACCATCGTCAATGCGTGCTATAACGCGAGACAAGAGTTGAAGATCTCCAAGCGATGCCAGCAGGGTTGGGTTCCAAGGTTTAGCGTCGTTGCGAAGTGGGTTAGTGGCTTTTACATAGTGTGAGCGTTCACCGTCGTAGTGATGAAGAGTCATTGTATCTGCGAGCAATTGCCTCGCCTGTTCACTGTAATCGTTGCTAATGCTGACCGGACCAAACAAGTGGGTGTATTCTGGGTTGCGGTGAATGTATTCAGCAATCCCTTTCCAAAGTAACAAGAGCGCGCTCATACTGCGTTGGTAGTCCTTGGCGATAACTGAGCGTCCCATTTCAATGCACTTGCTCTCTTGGCTCATTTTCTGGATAAAGTTGCGCTTATACTTAAACAGCGTCCGGGAATACAAAGCGTTGAGACCTTTTTTCTCCAGTAGCTTATCGACCACACCTAGTCGGTATGCGCCGACCAAACACTGATTATCGTTATCCCAAATAAAAAGATGCAGGTATTCCTGATCGAATTTATCGAGATCCAATGCCTGACCTGTCCCTTCCCCTACATCACGGAAATTCTCTTCTCGAACTCGCCCAATTTCATGAAGAAAGGTAGGAATTGCCTCTGCTTTACAGCAGTACACCGAGAATTGGTTACTTTCCAGCATAAGCGCTTCTGGAGGAAGACCATTCAGATCTTCCATCAACTCTTCTAGAGGGAGACGTTTCGCAACGGGAATAAAATGCTCACCAGAAATGGGGGAGTGGGAAGACTTTTTCTCGGAGGGTTTAAGTAAATAGGTATTGAGGCGTAAATAATTAATCAATTGCGAATCACACAGCGAATGTACTTCTTTGTATTTGATTGGCTCACCGATTCGAATACCAATTTTGCTGGCTCGCTTGTTGAGAAGTTCTCGCCCAAGCATCAGCGTTCGCAGTAGTGGATGGATTTTTCCCGCCATATAGAAACGACGAGAGTTCTGACCGTCAATAAAACATGGAACCGCAGTGGCTTTGTTTTTCTTAATAAGTGAGCTGACGGAGCGACTCCATTCTTTGTCCTGAAGCTGCGCCTTTGCGCGTTTTCCTTCAATTCGAGAGACTTCTCCTGCTGGGAATACCAATAAAAGCCCACCTTCTGCAAGGTGCCGGTGCGCCTGTCGAAGAGCTTTGAGATTGGCTTTGTGCGCCTGGCTGGTTTCAAAAACATCGACACCGATAAAGAGCTTATCAAGTTCTGGTACGGTTTTGAGGTACTGATTGGCAAGAATCTGAACATCTGGTCGAATCATCAGAAGCAGTTCAGCGAGGATCACACCCTCCACACATCCTAAGGGGTGATTGGCAACTACTACTGTCGGTCCTGCTTTGGGTACACTTTCAAGCTTTCCATGCGCCAGATGGTAATCGATACCCAATGTTTCCAACGTAAAGCGTAAAAAGCTTGCTGTATCGCTACCAACTGGTCTCTGCGCGTAAAACTTGTCCAGTTGGGACAATCCTGTTGCCCATTCCGCAACAGTTTCACCAATTCCGAATGGTGTTTTTCTTGGGATCTTGAAAGGGCTACCCACTGTCATACGAACCTCGAATCCAATTTTCGTTCGTGATTATCCTATGACCGATAAGTGACAGTTTCGCTTCGATTCAGAGTCGGATGTATGACAATTAACCACAACCTATCGAAGTTCAAATAAAAATCTCGAACAAGGATCTAACCCTTTATATTTATAAAAATGTAATACTGATAAATTTTGAAACACTAAAAAATATGTGAGTCGCAAAAAAATGAATAATTGATACTGATTATATTTGCATATGCTAATTTATTCATGTGGCTCAGAGATAAGCCCATTTCCACTAGTACAACATAATGATATCTCGCTTACTGCTGACTGGATGGCGAGCATGTTTCGGTTTCTTGCTCGCCTAATCTCGGTTTTTACGTATGACTTTTGACCACTTCTTTCTCTGTCTATTTACCCCTTGATACTCCCACATGATTATTTTAATTCTCAGGTTTTGATTTAAAGCTCATTTCTGTAAACATTAATTCAACTTCATTTAGGATGATAAAGTGTTTCAACATATGTCTAGTTGTTGAAAATCAAGTGATATTTGGGTCTTATGCTACTGATATTATTATTTTTTACCGCACGGTAGTACTTTGGCTTTACCTTCGGAAAGTGCTGCCGCCATTCCAAAAATAGCACCTTTAAAGGTGAATATAGCGGGGTCAGCATGGGACGATTTATTAATCAATTTAAGCTATCACAGGTCATTATTGGCGCACTTTTGTTTATGGGGCTCATTCCAGCCCTTATTCTCGGGCTCTGGTCTTCTTCGCTAGCGGAGAAGGCACTTAGAGAGCGTTCTTACAATCAGCTTGATACCGTTCGTAGTATTAAGCAGTCACAAATCGAAGCGTTTTTTCAGGAACGTGAAGGTGATATGGATGTGCTTACTGAAGTTGCTAACACATTGCAACTCGAAGCATTTCGTAAATTGAGCGCAGTAAACCAATCACAAAAGCAGCAGATAGAAGATTATCTGGCTCAGCTTAAAGCGGGCCTTTCACTACTGGCTGAATCTAAGGTAGCTGAAGAGGCATTGCAGATGTTTTCCCATGCCAACTTTGGTGACGGTATGTGGGAATACAACGCCATTATGTTCCAGGAAGAGTTAGATGCGTACGTGAAACACTTCGGTTGGTACGATGCATTTCTGATTACTCCTGAAGGTCAGATTATGTATACCACGGCACGTGAGTCTGATCTTGGACAAAATCTGGATTCAGACACGCTTGAACAATCGGGTCTTGCCCGAGCCTACCGTCAAGCCGTTAGCTCAGATATTACAGAGGGAGAGATTGTTGTTGGAGATTTTACTCTCTATCAGCCTTCTAACAATGAACCAGCAGGTTTCTTTCTGTCTGCGGTGAGAGATGTTTCCGGAAAGATAGCGGGTTATGTGGCACTGCAATTTCCTATCGACAAAATCAATCATATTGTGTCCCAGTCACAAGGCATGGGGGAAACAGGAGAAACTTACTTAATTGGTCCGGATAAGCGAATGCGCTCTGACTCAAAGTTGGATCCAGTAGGGCATTCGGTCATCGCTTCATTCAAAAACGATACCTTGGTTGAAACTAAACCTGTGAGTTATGCATTAGACGGAGATTCAGGACAGGGGATTTACCAGGACTATAACGGCAACTTAGTGCTTTCCGTCTGGGATGCTGTAGAAATTTCTCCGGGTCTTGAGTGGGCGATTATTACAGAGAAGGATGTCGCTGAATCGTTCGTTCCCAAAAATGAAAATGGTGTCGAATTCTATAGCCAGTACATAGAAAAGTACGGCTATCACGACCTGTTTCTCATTGAGCCAAACGGCGAGGTTTTCTACACGGTCGCCAAGGAATCGGACTATCAAACCAATATGCTGAATGGTGAGTTTTCTAGCTCAAATTTAGGTGAACTCACTCGTCAGGTATTGGCGAAAAAAAGCTATCAGATGGTGGACTTTGCTCCTTATGCACCATCGAATAATGATCCTGCCGCATTCATCGGGCAGCCGATTCTGGATGCTAAAGGCAATGCCATTATGGTTGTGGCGCTACAGCTGTCGCTAGAAGCGATTAATGAGGTGATGCAACTTCGAACCGGAATGGGCGAAAGCGGTGAATCATATTTGGTGGGTGAAGATTTTCGAATGCGATCAGATTCTTATCTGGACCCGGTAGGTCGCACTGTCAGCGCATCATTTTCAGGCAGCGTTGAAAATAACGGTGTCAAAACTGAAGCTTCAATTCAGGCTTTAAGTGGTGTTACCGATGACAAGCTTATTGAAGACTATAACGGCAATCGCGTTCTCTCTTCCTTTTCGCCTGTAGACATCGGGGAGCTTCGCTGGGCACTCATCGCAGAGATCGATGAATCTGAAGCTTTCGCCATGGTTACCGCCATTCGCCAAAGTATATGGACTCTGTTAGCCATCACCTTGATTGTTACTGTAGGCTTTGCTGTTTACTTAGCCCGAACCATTAAGCGACCGCTTGGTGGTGAACCGAAGGAAATGATTCAATTGGCTCGGCAGATTGCAAATGGTGACCTTACATATCAATTCGACGATAAAGCGCACTCAGAAACCTTATATGGCGCATTACGAGACATGTCAGAAAAGCTGACGGCTCTGATTGCGCATATTCAGCAAGCATCTAATACGTTAGCGTCGACCGCAGAGGAAACCTCGGTTGCCTCTGAGCAAACAACCACGGCGGTTACTCATCAGCATCAGGACACAGAAATGGTTGCAACAGCCATTAATCAGATGTCGAGTACCATCGCTGATGTTTCGAGAAGTACAACAGGTGCGGCAAGCGCGGCTCAGGAAGCTCACGCCAAGAGTAATTCAGGTCAGCAGGTTCTTCGAGACAGTGAAAGTGCACTTTGTCAGCTAGTGAAAGATGTGAAATCAACCAATGAAAACATGCTGACCCTGAAAAGTAAGAGTGGCGAAATTGGTCATGTGCTCACTGTTATTCAGGAAATTGCGGAGCAAACTAATCTGCTAGCTTTGAACGCAGCCATAGAGGCGGCCAGGGCAGGGGAGGCAGGAAGAGGCTTTGCCGTTGTTGCGGATGAAGTCAGAACACTTGCCCAGCGAACTCAAACCTCAGCTTCGGATATTCAGACCATGATCACTGCTGTTCAAAGTGCTGCGGAATCTGCCACGGCAAACATGGCAAAGAGCGAGGAACAGGCAACGTTAACGGCTGAGCTGTCTGAACGAACTCGCCAAGCTTTTATCGAGATAACAGATTCGATAGAGCAAATAGACGATATGATGACGCAGGTTTCCGCTGCCTCAGAACAACAGTCCCAAGTTACGGAAGAAGTGAATCAAAGCGTGCTTCGAATCAACGAGGCATCCATGCAAACAGCCGCCAGCGCAGAACAGCTTTCAGGCGCAAGCCAGGAAGTCGCTCAATCGGCAGAAAGTCTAAGTGAGTATACCAGGCAGTTTAAGGTCTGATGTGATAAATCAGCTTGTTTTTTATAAATGTGTTGTGATAGTTATATGCCTCTAAAATATAAAGGTTTCTAAGTGTCAGTTGAGTGAATACTATGAAACAACAAGTAAGACAGGAATGAATAGTTTGAAAGTTAAAAACGCAGTTTTAGCGCTAGGAATAATCAGTGCATGTAGTGCAGCTTCTGCATCTGAACAGCCAGTAAGGATCTCCTCTCAATCAGAGAGAATTATTGGAGGAAATAAATCAGCCAATGGTGACTGGCCATTTATGACTGCTTTGGTAGCCAAAGGAAAAGATGCATTTGCTACACAATCTTGTGGTGGTAGCTTTCTTGGGGATCGCTATGTATTGACGGCTGCGCATTGTGTCAATGGCGTAAACCCTGAGGAGCTGGATGCCATAGTTGGGGTTTATGATTTAAAGAAAGCAAGCACAGAAGGTGTACGTCTTGGTGTGCAAAGTATTTACACACATGAGCTTTTTGACACCCAAAACCTCAATTATGATATCGCAGTATTAGAGTTAGAAAGAGCAATCAATTCAGATAAAGTAGCGCTGGCTACGACAAGTCAAGAGCCTACTGGTGGAGACTCTGTAACGGTTATCGGTTGGGGAAATCAGCAGCCTAATTCAAACTTAAGAAGCATTTATCCATCAGAGTTGTTTGAAGTGGATTTGCCTATTGTTACCCGCTCAATTTGCCAAACTTCTGGCGGGCGATATCAAAATATCAATGATGCAGCTATTTGCGCTGGTTTTTCGAGTGGCGGAAAAGATTCATGCCAGGGCGACAGTGGTGGTCCATTAATTCAGGACCTTAATGGTATTCCTACCCAAGTAGGGGTTGTCAGTTGGGGCGAGGGGTGTGCAAAACCAGGGAAATATGGTGTGTATGCCAATGTTGCTCACCTAAATAGCTGGATTAACGATCAAATGACTGGCGTGAGTTACCGTCAAAATGTTTATTTCGGGTTTAACCAAGCGGGTACTAAGCTTTCAAAGACTGTCACAGTAAAGAACCATGAGCTGACGCCTTTTAATGTTTCAAGCGTTGTTTCATCAGACTCAAACAAACTGAAGATCACCAATAACCAATGCGCTACTGCGGGCGATTTACAGCAAGGTGAGAGTTGTGATGTGACCGTTGAATTGACGGTTCCTCTTGGTAGAGGTGAAGCCGAGATCGTTGTAAACACCAATCATGCAACTAAAAGCCAGCTAAAAACCAAATTGCATTCATATGGTCTAATCGCCGTCAACAATGATGTGAAAAGCGCAGTAGGGTTGGGAGACGCCGTATACTCAAATGCTACTCCATGGGAAGTTTATTTAGCTGATACTTTAAAAGCGGGCGATACTCCTCGAGGACAAAGTTCACTCCTTCGAATCGAAAACCTTAAGCAAGGCGAACTTACTTTTGATGCCAGAGTGAATACACAATCCAAATCAGGGTATTTTAAAGTGCTAGTCAATGGTCGTTTAGTATTTGAATACACGGGGTATGAGACGAACTACTTTTCTTATCGCGCAAAGCTGAGTGGAGCCAGCAATGACGTTATGTTTATATATGAACGAGGCGTGACCAGCTATTCTGATAACGATACTGTTTACCTCAAAAACATTAAGGTAAAACAAACGGAGTCCGGTTCATCTGGCGGAAGTTTGTCGCTAGGCTGGTTAATGCTTCTATTGCCTCTAGCGCTACTTAGAAAAAGGAAGAGTAAACAATGAAGCTGATAAAAACACTTCTTGGAATATTGGCTCTTTCGGGCATTGTTGGGTGCGCTAATGAGCGCATGCCACAAATATCTGAGAATACGATTGAAGGTACAGTAGAGCCTTTGGTGTCTTCAAAACGCTGGGAGCACTTAGTGATTTTTGTTGCTCAATCCACTGGATGTACTGATGACAAAAGCTTCGAGCTGCAAATTGATAAAGTGGAAGCAAATAAAGTGAGTGTCAGTATTATTCGTACCAGACCGGATTATTGCCGACGCTCACCAATGTTTGAAGAGTTTCAGTTAACTTTACCTCAAGAGCTTAATGAAGTGGAGCTGGTGGTAAATAACCCGTTAGCTAAACCTCTTGATTGATAACACTGCATTAAAGCTATCATACTTAAAGCCATGCTTTTGCATGGCTTTTCTTTATTTATAAAATCTAAAATCATTTTGGAACAATGTATTACGTTGGTTAACAATTGAACTGATGATTTAATTATCAGCTCATATACTCTTTCTCTTTTACAACAGAGAGGTGAATATATGAAAGCTGGAAATGTTTTATTCAGTCTGATGCTATTAGTGCCGACGTACGCTTATTCCTATCAGTGCGCCATTGAAATTCCTCCCATTTCTTGTGATGGGCGAAGTGGGATTTTCATGAAAAATCCTGGAAGTACACTGGTTAAGTGGGACGAAAAATCACCCTATACGGTTAAGGGCGGTGAGCAACTCTCTGTTGCGGTGTGTAACTACAAAAATTCAAAAGTCACTAACCAGGTAATTTCCGATTACTCCTTGATTCCGACTATTATCGGCAGCGTTGGCAAGAATGCTTCTTTGCGAATTGATATTACAAACAGTGCCAATATCGAAGTCAGTCATAAACTGGTCATGGGAGAAGAATTACCGGAAGGTTTACCTAACAACAACCCTCCTTCGGTTCCTCCCGTACCGGAACCAGACATCGCTACTCCCGCACTCATTTCAGACATTATCCATGGTGATGTAAAAGAAGGGGCACAGATTCAAGTTAATGTTGAGTCTTCAGCAAACGTTCGCTTAACAGGAGCCAATTCAGAGCTTCACATAGGTAAAGCCAGTTTGTTTGAAGAAGTCATTAACAAGCCTAGAGATGGTCAGCATTCTCATATTCACTTTGGGTGTCTACAGCTAGATTTGGAAGACACAGCCAACGTTTATGGCACTAAAACCAGTTACGTTTACATTCGGGATGGGCAGCTTGAAGATGAGAACATTGATTATACTCTCGGTATCTCAAGCATCTTGATTGAGAAAGAAAACGTCGCCAATGTTCGAGCGAAAGAACTCCACATTTTTGATGGCGAACTGTCTGACGAGAGCGTAGATACGCAAAATTTTTCCAGTTCTAACATTAACTTGATTTTCGATAACGTCGGTAATGCTCGTGTGGATAGCTTACGCATTGTGGATGGAGAGCTGGTGGATGAAGTTCTGGATACATCAAATGTCCGCCACAGCTTAGTGTCTATATCTCTTGATGATGTGGCGAACGCCACAGGCTCAAAACTTCATATCCATGAAGGGGAATTGTTGGATGAGGTCTTGGATGCCCAAAACATAGCGCACTCGAATATTGCTATTTCCCTAGAAGAGGCTGGTAACAGCGCAACAGTGAACAATGTTTACATTCTGGAAGGAGAACTGATTGATGAAGTAATGGACATTGGAAAACTGGATCACTCACTGGTGTCTATCGATATAGAAGAAAGTGCCAATTCCAGCGGATTCAATACCACTATTCATCATGGTGAGCTTCTTGATGAAACCCTTGATGCTATAGAAGTGAACCATTCAGGGGTTTCTATTGAACTTGAAGAAACAGGCAATGTTTTTGGCGGTGGGAAAACCTACATAGAATGGGGAGAATTAGTTGATGAAGTCCTTGATGTTGAGAGTAGTTTTAAGTTTTCCAGAGCTAACATCGAGATTTTAGATACGGCTAACAGCAACGCAAAAGATGTGGAAATTATACGCGGGGAATTGCTGGACGAAACCTTTGATGTGCAAGACGTAACGAATGCTAACATCGCCATTGATGTACGCCATACTGGCAATGTTAGAGCCGTTAACCAACTGAAAATTACCTATGGTGAGCTGGTTGATGAGGTATTTGATCATCGTTCCATTGCAGGCTCAACTGTGCATGTAGATCTAAACTCTGTGGCAATTGCTGGTTCATCAAAAAACAAAGCTCAAAGTGTAACCCTAAAGCACGCCGAACTGCTGGATGAAGTCGTAGACACTGAACTTACAATGACCAGCACATCTGGAACCGTCAAAGTGAAAAAGTCCGCGAATGCATTCTCAAACACGCTAAATCTCGAAATGGGTTCACTTGCTGACCGGTTTGTTGATGTACCAGTAGAAGCGCCCATCAGCTTTCAGAAAGTAAATTCTGGTGAGTGGAAGAAATAGCACTCGGTGAAAAAGTAAAAAGCCTGATGAGTTTCCTCATCAGGCTTTCAGAAATATGGTGGCCCCTCGCAGACTTGAACTGCGGACCAATCGATTATGAGTCGACTGCTCTAACCACTGAGCTAAGGGGCCAGTAGGTGGATGATTATAGGGGAAGCCTTGGGGTGTGTCTAGATAGGTGGGGGGCAATTTATGTCTAGTTTTTGCGCACTTAGAACGCAGAAAACAAAAAAGGTGAGCAAGTGCTCACCTTTTGTACATCTTAGGTATCGTAATTACTCGTCTAAGAAGCTGCGCAGTGTTTCTGAGCGGCTTGGGTGACGAAGTTTACGAAGTGCTTTTGCTTCGATCTGACGAATACGTTCACGAGTAACGTCGAACTGCTTACCTACTTCTTCAAGCGTGTGGTCAGTGTTCATATCAATACCAAAACGCATGCGCAGTACTTTCGCTTCACGAGGTGTCAAACCGGCAAGCACGTCTTTGGTTGCAACACGCAAGCTAGTTGAGGTTGCAGAATCCAGAGGCAGTTCCAGCGTGGTATCCTCGATAAAATCACCCAGATGCGAATCTTCATCATCACCGATAGGGGTTTCCATCGAGATTGGCTCTTTCGCAATCTTAAGGACTTTACGAATCTTGTCTTCAGGCATCTGCATACGCTCTGCCAATTCTTCTGGAAGCGGTTCACGACCCATTTCCTGAAGCATTTGACGTGAGATACGGTTCAGCTTGTTGATCGTTTCAATCATGTGAACAGGGATACGAATGGTACGTGCCTGGTCTGCAATTGAACGAGTGATCGCCTGACGGATCCACCATGTTGCGTAAGTCGAGAACTTGTAACCACGACGGTATTCGAACTTGTCTACCGCTTTCATCAGACCGATGTTACCTTCCTGAATCAGATCCAGGAATTGTAGACCACGGTTGGTGTATTTCTTCGCGATAGAAATAACAAGACGCAAGTTTGCTTCAACCATCTCTTTCTTAGCACGGCGAGCTTTCGCTTCGCCAATAGACATGCGACGGCTGATGTCTTTGATGCTTTGAACTGGAAGAGAAGTCTCTTCTTCAATAGTCTTCAGCTTAAGAATACTACGACGAATTTCTTCTTCGTTACGCTTGATCTTATCAGCGTATGGTTTGCCTGAAGCAAGTACTTCATCCAACCACGCTTCAGAAGATTCATTACCTGTGAACAGTGCAACGAATGACTTCTTAGGCATGTCGCCGTATTCAACACATGAACGCATAATGAGACGTTCTTGTGTACGAACACGATCCATTGAAGTACGAAGCTCGTTTACAAGGTAATCAAACTGTTTTGGAATCAGGCGGAACTGACGGAAAACATCAAGCAATTCAGTTGCAGATTCGCTTGCCAGAGCTGTCTCGCGACCTTTCTCATTAATGGCTAGCTGCAGGTTTTGATACGCTGTGCGTAGCTCGTTGAATTTCTCAGCGGCTAGCTCAGGGTCAATACCTGTATCTTCTTCTTCGTCATCGTCATCGTCTGAATCCGAGTCATCGTCGTCTTCATCGTCAAGATCTTGTTCTGCTAGCTCTGAGCCGATGTGTGTTGCAGTCGGTGCTGCGGTCTCTTCATCGTTCGGATCAACAAAACCAGAAATGATGTCTGTTAAGCGAAGTTCTTCAGCCTGAACTTTATCAAACTGCTCAAGAATGTAAGAAATGGTGCCAGGGTATTCGGCAACAGAACACTGAACTTGGTTAATACCATCTTCAATGCGTTTTGCGATATCGATCTCGCCTTCACGAGTCAACAGTTCAACAGTACCCATTTCACGCATATACATACGTACAGGGTCTGTGGTGCGGCCAATTTCACTTTCTACTGTAGAAAGTGCAGCTGCGGCTGCTTCAGCAGCATCTTCGTCGGCTACTGCCTCATTCATCATGAGGTCATCGGCGTCAGGAGCCGTTTCAACAACTTGGATACCCATGTCGTTGATCATCTGAATGATGTCTTCTACCTGTTCAGAATCGACGATTTCTTGTGGTAGGTGGTCGTTTACTTCGGCATAGGTCAGATAGCCTTGTTCCTTACCTTTTGCGACAAGTAACTTTAGCTGTGACTGCGGATTTTGATCCATAGACGATATCCAACTTCAGGTCTGGTGATGAGTTTAGTTTTGCGAAATGCAAACCGCCAATTTTATCAAAAAAAATTGCTGATGACTATGACAACTTAGCACATAATTTCACCGCTACTTGGTGGGTATTTATGCCTTTAAGTCCAGCATTAGAGCGACGAGCTCTCTCTTTTCGTCGGGTGTTAGGCCGACACTTCTGTCTTTCGCTTGTAGCGATTCAATTTGTTTTTCAACGCACTGGGCAAGAATGTTGTCCAGTGAATCGAGGAAAATGTCTTCCTGATTATCTTCTTCGAGAGGTACTTCCCAACCTGCGAGGCGTGATAATAGTGTTCCGTTTTTCTCGTTGCGCCAATGCTCTAGTAGCTGGCCAGTGTTTATATTGGGATGGGCTCGGCATTTATCAAGTACTTCCCCAAATAAACTTAACCCGGGAAGATTAATATGGCGGATACTGGATAAATCCGGCACCATTTCCACGTAATGCGGGTTTTGCAACAGTAAAGCGATAACTTCGCGCATCGGAGTGCGCTTAATGTCACTGTGTGGTTTTGGTATTGATTCTGACTGTCGCTTTTTCGGTTTTCTCAGCTGATTGTCAAACCCGGTTTTTTCATCCAGTAGCTTTTCGAGCAGCTCCTGAAAATAGGGATCTGGAATCTTATTGATAAGCTCTGAAGCGTACGCCCGAAGTGCAGATTTCCCCTCATTGGTGCCTAGATTGAGTTGGTGCAATTCAATCAGGTTTTCAAACAGGTAAGACGATAATGGAGTGGCGTTTTTTACCTGTTCTTCAAATGCTTCTTTACCGTGTTGACGAATGTAGCTGTCTGGGTCTTCACCGTCGGGTAAGAACAGGAATTTCAATGTATTGCCCGTCTTTAGGTAAGACAGAGAGTTTTCCAAAGCTCGCCATGCGGCTTCTTTACCTGCACGGTCACCGTCATAACAGCAAACTACCGTATTGGTTTGTCTGAACAAGACTTGCAGATGATCGCCAGTGGTAGAGGTGCCCAGCGATGCAACGGAGTAGTCCACTCCGTATTGCGCTAAAGCTACTACATCCATATAGCCTTCAACGACGAGAACCTGTGGGGGTTCGCGATAAGCTTGAAGCACTTCGTAAAGACCGTAAAGTTCTTTACCTTTATGGAAAATCGGGGTTTCTGGGGAGTTTAGGTACTTGGGAGTCCCATCTCCAATGACTCGACCACCAAAACCGATAACCCGACCACGACGGTCGCGAATTGGAAACATGACCCGACCACGGAAGCGGTCGTAACGGTTGCCCTTGTCATTTTCAATCAGCATACCGCCAGAGACTAGCATCTCCTGAGCATTGGGAGACTGACCGAAGTTCTTACGAACTAAGTCCCATTCATCAGCAACAAAACCGATACCGAATTTTTGAACCACTTCTTTCGATAGTCCACGATCTTTTAAATAATCGATGGCATGTTTGCTGCTCGAAAGTTTCAGTTGAGAACGGTAGAACTGGGCAATGCTGCCCATCATGTCATACAGGTTACGTTTTTGTTCAGTATTGGCTTTTGGTGCTGTGCTGAAGCCACCTCCGCTTCGTTGTTCTCTTGGCACTTCTAAGCCAAGATAGGAAGCGAGTTCTTCAATGGTTTCAACAAACTCTAAGCGTTCGTACTCCATAAGGAAATCGATAGCATTGCCGTGAGCACCACAGCCAAAACAGTGATAGAACTGTTTTTCCTGGCTGACACTGAACGAAGGGGTTTTTTCATTATGGAAAGGGCAGCAAGCACTGTAGTTCTTACCTTTCTTTTTGAGCTTCACTCGTGCATCAATGATATCGACAATATCAAGGCGTGCTAAGAGGTCATCAATAAAGGAACGAGGGATCTGTCCTGCCATAAAAACCAGAATGTTGAATTAGAAGAAAATAGAGGCTTGCAGATACAAACAAGCCGCGCATTCCAGAGGATAGCACGGCTTGTTGCAATTTGATTTAGGTTTAAGCCAATTTAGCGCGAACGAGTCCGCTGACTTTACCCATATCTGCGCGCCCTTGAATTTGCGGTTTAAGTACGCCCATCACTTTGCCCATGTCTTGCATGCCCGCTGGGTTTGCTTCAGAGATTGCGGCATCAATTAATGCAGCAACTTCGTCATCTGTAAGCGGTTGAGGCATAAAGTCCTCTAGCACAGTGATTTCAGCTTTTTCCGCATCTGCTAAGTCCTGACGACTTGCAGCTTCGTATTGAGCGACTGAATCGCGACGTTGTTTAACCATTTTGGTCAGCACACCTAAGATGTCTTCGTCGGTCAGAGTGATCCGCTCGTCGACTTCTCTTTGCTTAATGGCTGACAGGGCTAAACGAATAGTGCCAAGGCGCGCTTTGTCCTTGGCTTTCATCGCTAATTTTTGCTCATCTTTGAGTTTATCAATGAGAGCCATAACTTAGTCCTTTTGGATAAGTTATTAGTACAGACGAACGCGACGTGCGTTTTCGCGAGCTAGCTTCTTAGCGTGACGCTTTTGAGCTGCTGCTTTAGCGCGTTTGCGAACTGTAGTTGGTTTCTCGTAGTGCTCGCGACGACGCACTTCAGAAAGAATACCTGCTTTTTCGCAAGAGCGCTTGAAACGACGTAGAGCAACGTCGAACGGTTCGTTTTCACGTACTTTAACTACTGGCATATGCCTTTCACCTCAGGGGTTATTCGTTAATGCTGGTACCTTACCAACCAATCAGGGCTCCTGAATGGTCTTTAACCAGCTTGATCAAAAATGGTGCGGAATTTTAATCTGAACAGTCACCCTTTGTAAAGTATTATCGCAGTCAGAACTGGTTAATTTTTTTCCGTAGCGGTAAACTTGCGCCAATTCTAGCTACAACTGAGAACGTAATGCGCATTTTAGGTATAGAGACGTCCTGTGACGAAACAGGCATCGCCATCTACGACGACCAAGAAGGGCTACTGAGCCATAAGCTCTATAGCCAGGTTAAGCTTCACGCAGATTACGGTGGCGTCGTGCCAGAACTGGCTTCTCGCGACCACGTGAAGAAGACCATCCCCCTCATTAAAGAAGCATTAAAAGACGCAGGTCTGACTTCCAAAGATATTGACGGTGTGGCTTATACCGCCGGTCCTGGTTTGGTTGGTGCTTTGCTTGTGGGAGCGACGATAGGCCGAAGTGTCGCCTACGCCTGGAATGTGCCAGCAGTACCGGTTCACCACATGGAAGGGCATTTACTTGCTCCAATGTTGGAAGATAACCCACCTCCTTTTCCATTTGTCGCGCTTTTAGTGTCTGGTGGCCACACCATGATGGTGGAAGTAAAAGGAATTGGTGAATACCGAATTCTTGGTGAGTCTATTGATGACGCAGCGGGCGAAGCGTTTGATAAAACGGCCAAACTGATGGGGTTGGATTACCCGGGGGGGCCTCTGCTTTCTCGTTTAGCGGAGAAAGGCACGCCTGGTCGTTTTAAGTTTCCTCGCCCAATGACGGATCGTCCAGGGCTGGACATGAGTTTCTCGGGTTTAAAAACCTTTGCAGCCAATACCATTGCCGCCAATGGCGATGATGAACAAACGCGAGCCGATATTGCGTATGCTTTTCAGGAAGCGGTTTGTGCAACTTTGACGATTAAGTGTAAGCGAGCCCTAGACCAGACTGGGATGAAACGCATTGTTATTGCTGGTGGTGTAGGTGCAAACAAACAGTTGCGTGCCGATTTAGAAGCATTAGCGAAAAAGATTGGCGGAGAAGTGTATTATCCACGAATCGAATTCTGTACTGATAACGGTGCAATGATTGCGTACGCAGGAATGCAGCGTCTGAAAAATAATGAAGTTGCAGACCTATCAGTGTCGGCAAAGCCTCGCTGGCCTATCGATCAGCTAGAACCTATCAAATAAACATGAAAAGCCACCTTATAAGGTGGCTTTTAACTCTCAATTGAATTTTCCTCGAAAGGAATTATATGGCTACTTTTACGCGTCATGGTCAAACCATGCATTATCAAGATGTCGGTCAAGGTCCTGTGCTTTTATTGGGTCACAGCTATTTGTGGAGCAGCGAAATGTGGCAACCACAGATTGAGGTGTTGAGTCAGAATTACCGTTGTATCGTTCCGGATTTATGGGCTCATGGGCAATCAGATGCCTTACCGCAAGAAACGTCTACTCTACAAGATTATGCTGGCGACCTACTGGCATTAATGGATCATCTTGAAATTCAGGAGTTCAGCATTATTGGGTTATCCGTTGGTGGTATGTGGGGAACTGAAGTCGTGACCCTTGCTCCATCGCGAGTGAAATCCATAGTGATAATGGATTCTTTTGTTGGGTTAGAACCTGAAATCACTCATGCGAAATACTTCGGTATGTTGGATGCGATTTCACAAGCCCAGTCAGTACCAGCTCCTATCCTTGATGCAGTCGTTCCACTATTTTTTGCCGATAATGCGGAAACCAGCAGCCCTGAGTTAGTCGCCAATTTCCGTGAATCTCTCGGTCAGTTGCAAGGCGATGCGGCAGTCAATATCGCTCAGGTAGGGCGCGTGGTATTTGGTCGTCGAGACCAGTTTGAAGACATCGAGAAGTTTGCGCTGCCAGTAATGATTATGGTTGGCGATCAAGACAAACCAAGACCTGTATTTGAATCTCATTTAATGCAAGATGCGATAACAGGAAGTGAGTTAGTGGTTATCCCGAACGCGGGTCATATCAGTAACCTGGAGCAACCAGAATTTGTAAATGAAAAGCTGACTGGTTTCCTGGAGAAGGTTTACGCCTAAGCTTTTGAAGAGGAGGTGCGGTCGCCTACTTTGGGCTCCGTGCCTTCAAATAAGCGCTTAATGTTTTGGTGGTGGCGCAGAATAATCAGGCAGCACAACATGGAAACAGGAAGTGTGTACTCTGGGCGGAACCACCAAGTATAAAGAGGCGCAACCAGTGTTGTTAATATAGAAGCAACCGAAGAATAGCGGGTAACAAAGACAATCGTCACCCAGGTTGCCATCATCATTCCTACCAGACTCAGTCCCATTGGGGCCATAGACCCCAACGCTGTTGCGACACCTTTACCACCTCTGAAATGAAAAAACAGCGGGTACATATGTCCCAGACATGCCGCTATGGCGACGACTCCCAAAATCACGTCTTCCACACCTAAATACCAACTCAGCCATACCGGAATAGTGCCTTTGAGCATGTCGAACAGCAGCACGGAAACTGCGGCAATTTTAGATCCACTACGCAACACATTGGTTGCACCAGGGTTATGAGAGCCAGTTGTACGAGGATCAGGGATGCGGAACAGTCGGCAAATCAGAACCGCACTCGAGATCGAACCTAGCAGGTAGGCTGAGATGATCATGATCAGTGCAGTAGGCGTCATATTAGTCCTTAATTCACCAAAAGTTATGCTGATTAGGTGGTTAAAATCGAGTATATTCTACGGGTTTTTGCCTCAAATGGGTATCCGACCTGTAAACGATAAAGGAAGAATAATGGCTTTAGATAAAGTATTCATCGAACAATTGGAAGTGATTACCACGATTGGGGTTTACGACTGGGAACAAGAAATAAAGCAAAAGCTGGTTCTGGATATCGAAATGGCTCATGACAATCAGCCTGCTGGTAAAAGTGATGATGTTGCTGATGCTCTGGATTATGCGCAGGTCAGCGAAGCCGTATTATCCCATATCGAAAATGGTCGTTTCCTATTGGTAGAACGAGTTGCCGAAGAAGTCGCAGAACTCATCATGTCACGTTTTTCTGTGCCATGGGTTAAGATTCGACTGGCTAAGCCGGGTGCTGTTCCTCAAGCCAGAAGCGTAGGCGTGATCATCGAGCGAGGTCAGGCATGATCACCACCTACATTGGTGTAGGGTCAAATATTGAACGCAAAAAGCACGTTCAAGCTGCGTTGTCAGAGTTACGTAAACTGGGTGAACAAATTCGGATCTCGACTGTCTACGAATGTGCTTCGGTTGGGTTTGAGAGTCGTCCTTTTTATAACCTGGTAGTAGAGATGAAAACCTCGCTTAGCTTATCCAGTTTATCGAGTACTTTAAGAGAGATCGAAATTCGATGGGGGCGCGACCCGGACGCACAGAAGATGCAGGATCGGACTTTAGACCTCGATATCGTGCTTTATGGCGATGTGGTTTCCAGTAAGCCTTCTCTCCCACGCGAAGACATCTATAAATACGCGTTTGTCATTCAGCCTATGTACGAGCTTTGCCCTGAATTGGTCATTCCCAATGATGGCAGAACGGTCACGCAGATACGGCAAACTATGAATAATTTTGATTCGCTGATCGCGGTGAATCCTTTTGATAGTGACGTAAGTAAATGAGTTATTTTGAAGCCTTTATGCTTGCTCTGATTCAGGGGCTGACAGAGTTTCTTCCTATTTCCAGTTCCGCTCACCTAATTCTGCCTTCAGCCATTCTTGGCTGGGAAGATCAAGGCTTGGCGTTTGATGTCGCCGTACATGTTGGTACATTGCTCGCCGTCGTAATTTACTTCCGGAAAGAAGTGGTCACCTTATTTGCTGCTCTGTTCGGTTCCATCTTCAAAGGTGATCGAAGTAAAGAAGCCAAGCTAGCGTGGATGATTGTAATTGCGACTATTCCAGCCTGTCTGTTCGGCTTGTTCATGAAAGACATTATTGAACTTTACCTACGGAGTGCTTGGGTGATAGCGACCACGACGATTGTGTTTGCACTGCTGCTCTGGTGGGTAGACAAGAACTCTCCATTAAAAGACGACGAATATCAGGCAGACTGGAAAAAGGCGGTCTTTATCGGCATTTCTCAAGCATTAGCAATGATTCCGGGTACTTCACGTTCAGGCGCAACCATCACAGCGGCGCTCTACCTAGGCTTTACTCGTGAAGCCGCAGCGCGATTCTCTTTCCTGATGTCCATCCCAATCATTACTCTGGCTGGTAGCTACTTAGGTTTAAAACTGGTGACAAGTGGTGAACCAGTGCACGTTGGCTTCTTATTGACGGGCATTGTCACGTCATTCATCAGTGCTTATCTGTGTATCCACTTCTTCCTGAAGCTAATTTCTAAGATGGGAATGACGCCATTCGTCATCTATCGATTGGTGTTAGGTTTCGGCTTGATAGCATTTTTGATGATGAATTAATCGGATTCTGAACCAAAGAAGAAAGCGGTCGACAATGTCGACCGCTTTTGTTTTGTCTTGTGATTACTCTGATTCAAGTCAGCTACCTACATTCATGATCTTCGCCATTGAAGCTTGGTAGGAGACTTCCAGTGATTCTCGGCTGTGGCAGCGAACACCAAGATCATTGAGTACACCATCGCCTATGCCGTAGATCCAGCCGTGGATCTGTACCTGCTGACCTCGCTCCCACGCAGATTGCATGATGGTGGAGTTACCTAAGTTGTAGACCTGTTCTGCAACGTTGATTTCGCAGAGTTTGTTTGACCACTCTTCACGGGGCAGGCTACCAAGCCAGTTTCTGTGTTTGAGATAAAGATCTCGGATATGCAAAAGCCAGTTGTTGATCAACCCGAGCTGAGGGTTCTCAATCGCCGCATTGACACCGCCACAGCCATAATGCCCGCAGACTATGATGTGTTTTACTTCAAGAACGTCGACGGCGTACTGAACGACGGAAAGGCAGTTGAGATCGGTATGAATGACCTGGTTGGCGACATTCCGGTGTACAAACAGCTCACCCGATGCAAGCCCAGTTAGTTGCTCAGCAGGGACACGGCTATCTGAGCAGCCAATCCATAGGTATTCTGGGTGCTGGGCTTCGGCGAGCTGAGCGAAAAACTCAGGCTTTTCAGACTTAATGGTCTGCGCCCAAGTCGAGTTATTATTAAATAACTGTTTGATATCCGGCATGCTTACATTTCCTTTTTATTTCCGGACACTATACACAAGCTTGACTTGCTGTACCGCTTTCAAATCAATGTTCTTGACGATTTTATGACTGGTCAGAGTAGCATTTTGTTAAATTTAGAAACGTTTTATTACTCTTTTTTCATATCTCGCAAGTATTGCTGTTAAACGTTTGCATTTGCTTTATAAATTATTCACGACCTCTTTCGTAACAATCGTGTGAATTGATAGTGTGATTCCAATCACTCAATGGTAAAATTCGCCCGCATTTCTATTCATGCAGGAGCAATATTTTGACTGGAAATCGATTCTCGGACTGGAATCTGAAGGGTGATCTATTTGGTGGTGTAACAACTGCGATCATCTCATTGCCTTTGGCACTGGCATTTGGTGTGGCATCCGGAGCGGGTGCGGAAGCGGGCTTGTGGGGCGCCATCATGGTTGGTTTATTTGCCGCTTTGTTTGGTGGATCGTCTACATTGATCTCGGAACCAACCGGACCGATGACGGTGATTATGACGGCGGTACTGACCACCATGACCGCTAAATATCCCGAAGGCGGTATGGCAATGACCTTTACCGTTGTGATGATGGCGGGGGCATTCCAGATCATACTAGGGACGCTCAAGCTTGGTAAGTACGTGACCTTGATGCCCTACAGTGTGATTTCAGGCTTTATGTCGGGTATCGGTGTCATTCTTATTATTTTGCAGCTCTCGCCTTTACTCGGGCACCCAGCTCCTGCAGGGGGCGTGACCGGAACACTCAGTGCCTTGCCTGATTTAATTTCGGAGATGAAGTTCAGCGAGCTGTTTCTAGGGTTACTCACGTTAGGTATTTTGTTCTTCTTCCCTAAAAAATATCGTCGTTACGTTCCTGCCCAATTAGTCGCACTGGTTGCTGTGACTCTTCTCTCTCTTGTTATTTTTGATTTTGATAGCATTCGCCGGATTGGTGAAATACCAGCGGGTCTCCCTTCTTTCGTCATTCCAACCATAAATTCTGAAGTCTTCACGACCATGATCATCGATGCTTTGGTATTAGGTACGCTGGGATGTATCGATACTCTGTTAACCGCCGTTATCGGTGACTCACTGACACGTAAAGAGCACGACTCAGACAAAGAGCTGCGTGGTCAGGGTTTGGCGAACATGATTTCCGGTTTGTTTGGTGCACTGCCAGGTGCGGGTGCAACCATGGGGACGGTTACCAATATTCAGGTGGGGGCTCGCTCTCCTCTGTCTGGTGTCATTCGTGCGCTAGTATTGGCGCTGGTTGTTCTGGTAGCCAGTGGGCTGACAGAACCTATTCCAATGGCGGTGCTGGCAGGTATTGCGGTATACGTAGGTATCAACATCCTTGACTGGAGCTTTATTCAGCGCGCGCACAAGGTTAGCGTGCAAGGTATGGCGATCATGTACGGTGTTATGCTCCTCACCGTATTTGTTGACCTGATTATGGCGGTAGGTCTTGGGGTGTTCATCTCCAACATTATTATTATCGAGAGATTGAGCCGCGAGCAGGCGCGTCAGGTGAAAGCCATCAGTGATGCTGATGAAGATGATGTACCTCTCACCGACAGCGAAAGAAAACTCCTGGACAGTGCCAATAGTAAAGTTTTGTTCTTTTATCTTTCCGGTCCGATGATTTTCAGCGTATCGAAAGCGATTTCTCGTCAGCACAGCAGTATTTCAGATTATGAAGTGATGATTCTGGATTTGACGGACGTACCAATGATTGATGTTACGGTTGGTCTGGCTTTAGAAAATGCGATTAAAGATGCCAAAGATGCGAACTGTGAAGTCTACTTATTGTGCCCTAATGAGCGCACTCGTCAGCAACTGGAGAAATTCCACGTACTTGAACTGGTGGACGATCAGAACACCTTCTCGTTCCGCTATGAAGCGCTGAAATCGGCTGTTAAATACGTTCGAAAAGACGAGTTTGAAGCGTAAAACACGCTCCATACAAGTAATAGAGTTAAAGCGCAGCCACTAGGCTGCGCTTTTTATTTGTGCAGTGGGCTTGAAAAGTTGACACTTCGTCAGCATTTCCATGAAGTTAACTTCGAAAAGAGCGCTGAAGCATGTACGCATTAGAAATAGAGCAACTTCGAAAGACCTACACAGGTGGGTTTGAAGCATTGAAGGGCATCACCGTAAATGTAGAAAAAGGTGACTTTTATGCTTTGCTGGGACCTAACGGTGCAGGCAAATCCACCACCATTGGTGTTATTTCGTCTCTGGTCAATAAAAGCTCAGGCAAAGTGAAAGTGTTCGGGCATGACATTGATTCAGAGCTTGAGCTGGCAAAACAACATCTGGGTTTAGTGCCACAAGAATTCAACTTCAATCAGTTTGAAAATGTCGAACAGATCGTGATGCAGCAAGCGGGGTATTACGGAGTACCTCGCGCAATTGCTAAAGAAAGAGCCAAAAAGTATTTATCAAAACTGGATCTTTGGGACAAACGAGAAGAGCGTGCAATGAACTTGTCTGGTGGTATGAAGCGCCGCCTGATGATTGCCCGAGCATTAATGCATGAACCCCAGCTATTGATTCTTGATGAGCCGACAGCTGGTGTTGATATAGAGCTTCGTCGCTCCATGTGGGATTTCCTGAAAGAGATCAACCAACAAGGAATCACCATCATTCTGACAACTCACTATCTGGAAGAAGCGGAAATGCTGTGTCGAAATATCGGCATCATCAATCGAGGTGAGCTGATTGAAAACACCAGTATGAAAGATTTGCTGAACAAGCTCCATGTTGAGACCTTTATTCTCGATCTGGACAGTAGCGATAATGTGCCCACACTGGACGGTGTCAATTCTCAGCATATCGTTAACGGTTCACTGGAAGTGGAGCTGGAGAAGTCACAAGGGCTTAACCACATTTTCACTCAGTTAACGGAAAGTGGAGTCAAAGTGATGTCGATGCGTAACAAAGCCAATCGTTTAGAAGAGTTGTTTGTCACAATCGTAAGAGAGCAGGGGTAAGAGATGTATCAGTTGTACTGGACGGCATTCAAGAGTCTTCTGGCAAAAGAAATAAACCGCTTTATGCGAATTTGGGTACAAACACTTGTTCCCCCCGCGATCACCATGACGCTGTATTTCATTATCTTTGGTAGCCTGATTGGTTCAAGAATCGGGGAAATGGGTGGCTTCACCTACATGGAATACATTGTGCCCGGCTTGATCATGATGTCGGTGATCACCAACTCTTATTCCAATGTCGCGTCTTCATTTTTCAGTTCTAAATTTCAGAAGAACATAGAAGAGCTGCTGGTGGCACCGGTGCCCAATTACATCATCATTGCTGGATTTGTAATGGGAGGTGTCGTTCGTGGTTTACTGGTTGGGGCTATTGTCACACTGGTGTCTATGTTCTTTGTTGATCTGCAGGTTGAGCACTGGGGCATTATCATCGCTACGGTATTCCTCACATCGGTCGTATTCTCTTTGGGAGGGCTGATTAACGCTGTATTTGCGGGAACATTCGATGACATCTCTATCATTCCTACATTTGTGCTTACCCCGTTAACTTATCTGGGCGGTGTATTCTACTCGATCAGTTTGTTGCCAGAATTGTGGCAATGGGTTTCTAAGATCAATCCGATTGTCTACATGGTGAACGCGTTTCGCTATGGATTCCTGGGAGTGTCGGATGTCGGTATCGCTACATCCTTTGGTGTACTCGGTGTGTTTATTGTTGGTTTGTATGCCGTTGCTCATTATTTAGTCGCGAAAGGCATTGGTCTTCGAAGCTAAATTAGAAAATAAAAATGGGTCGCTGAGCGACCCATTTTTTGTATCTGAAAAACAGTTCTTACGTCGTTTTTTCTTCCGGTTCTTCCTTAGATTCAGATGTCAGTTCCAGTACCTGATTGTCTATCAGGCGGGCTTTACCTAAGAAAGCCGCAATCAGTATCACCGCTTGCGTCGACTCAGAAGAGATAGGCTGAAGCGTATTGGCATCGCGAATGAAAATTTCGTCTGGCTGCAAATCGGCTGCGCGAAGCTGATCATTGGCATCTTCAATAATAGAAGAGTAATCATCACGTCCGCCGCGGATTTGGCTGCTGATCCAGCGCATGGTACGCGCGACAACAGGTGCGCGCTGGCGTTCATCAATCGTAAGCAACGTATTGCGGGAGCTCATGGCTAAGCCATCCATTTCCCTCACCGTTGGTACACCAATGATTTCGATGTCCATAGCGAGATCGACCACCATTTGGCGGATAATGGCGAGCTGCTGAAAATCTTTCTCACCAAAACAGGCGACATCAGGTTGCACGATATTGAACAACTTGGTCACTATGGTGGATACGCCCTTGAAATGACCTGGTCGGGAAGCACCCTCAAGCATCAGAGACAGACCAGGGACTTCCACATAGGTCTGTTTGTCTAAACCTTCCGGATACATCATCTCTGGTGTTGGAGTGAATACAAACTCAACTGCTTCACCATTCAATTTAGCGAGATCGTCTTCCAGCGTGCGAGGATAGTTGTTGAGATCGTCTGTACGCTCAAACTGCATTGGATTAACAAAGATGCTGACCACTACCACATCGGCGTGCTCACGAGCTTTTCTTGCCAGTGTTAAATGACCTTCATGCAGATTGCCCATAGTAGGGACAAAAGCAATACGGCGACCTTCTCGCTTACACTGTTTGATCTGATCTCTAAGGGAGGCAATATCAGTGAACGTTTGCATTATATTTCCTTACTCAAAGCTGTGCTCTGCACCTGGGAAAACTTGATTTTGTACGTCTTCCTTGTACTTGGCAATCGCTTTGCGGATATCCCCAGTCTCTGCCAGAAAGTCTTTAGAGAATCTTGGCATGTAGTTCGCAGAAATACCGAACATGTCATGCATGACCAGAATCTGGCCGTCAGTATCGGGACCTGCGCCAATACCAATCACAGGAATGCTCAGACGCTCGGTGATGCGTTTTGCCAGAGAAGCAGGAACACATTCCAATACCAGCAACTGAGCACCTGCGTTTTGCAGTGCGATGGCGTCTTGCACCATTTGCTCGGCGCGTTCAGCGTCACGCCCCTGAACTTTGAAGCCACCAAAAATATTCACTGATTGAGGTGTCAGACCCAAGTGCGCACAAACGGGTACAGAACGCTCAGTCAGCACACGAATGGTTTCAGAGAGCCACTGCCCACCTTCAACTTTGACCATATTCGCCCCGGCTTTCATTAGCGTGGCAGCGTTTTCACAAGCCTGTTCAGGCGTTGCGTAAGTCATGAAAGGCATATCTGCCAGAAGAAGGCAATTTGGGCTGCCCGCACGAACACTGCGCGTGTGGTAGGCAATGTCATCGATAGAAACCGGCAGAGTTGATGTTTCGCCCTGAAGCACCATTCCCAGTGAATCACCCACAAGAAGCAAAGGCATTTCCTGTTCCTGGAACAGTTGTGCAAAGCTCGCATCGTAAGCCGTTGAAGTTGCGAACTTACGACCTTCCTGCTTCCAGGTCATGAGTGTATTGATAGTGACGTTTTTCATAATATTTCCTTATTAGGGGCAACTTACGACGACCAGACGTTTAAACCATTTCGGTCCACTTGTTTGAGTAACGTCTGCAGTTGCGTCCCGTCAGGGAGAGTTAAACTTGGTGCGATTTCAGCAAGGGGGTAGAGAACGAACTCCCTGACCTTCATTCCATAATGTGGAACAGTTAAACGTTCTGAATCGATCACCTCATTGCCGTATAAAACGATATCCAAATCGAGGGTTCTTGGACCCCATCGTTCGTCTTTACGGACACGCCCTTGCTCTAGCTCGATTTTTTGAGTGCTGTCGAGCAGTTCAAGAGGCGTCAAACTGGTTTGTACCTCAACTACGGCGTTGATGTAGTCGGGTTGGTTCTGTGGTCCCATTGGCGTACTGCTGTACAAGGAAGAAGCGCGAACGAACTCTGTGTTCGGAATGCTTTTTAGCGCTTCAATGCCTTGTAGTGCCTGAGTGACGGGATCAGACAAGTTACTGCCAACAGCAATGTAAACGGTAATCATGCTTTTGGCTTTCTTTTCTTGTTTCGGTAGCTGCGACGGCGGCGCTGACCAGAAGCCGTACCGCCTAATTCTGTCACCATTGCCTGGCGCATATTTCGCCCTGCATTCTGGTATGTTTGCCACCATTTGGCTAATTCCTGGGTGTCACCTTGCTCTATTTCCCCGCGCATTTCAAGGAAATCGAAGCCAGCACGGAACTTGTTCAACTCCAGAAGCCTTGTGGCACGCTTACCGCTTCGGCGAGGCAGTCTGAGCTGGAGTTGCCAAATCTCTCGAATGGTCGCAGTGTGGCGACGTGGAATGGCAATAGAGCGAACCTGCTCATCCAGAATCATGTTGCTGGCTTCCATGATGGCGTCGTAATAAGCAAAATTACGTTTCTCCATCAGGCGTTCTGCCATGTGATTCAGTGGGTACCAGAGTAGAGCTGCAAACATAAACGCAGGGTTTATGCGTTTGCCTTCCTGAATGCGCTTGTCGGTCGATTCCAGAACCAGCTCGATCATTTTCTCTGTCTGGCTGCTCTGATCTTCAGTAAATTCCTGAGCAATATCCGGGAATAACTGTTGGAAAAGATCGTACTCACGAAGCAGATGATAGGTTTCCAGACCATTACCTGACTGAAGCAGTTTAAGGGACTCTTCAAACAGTCGGGCGGCTGGAATGTCTCGCAACAAATGTGCAAGTTCTTTGATTGGCGCTGCAGTATCTTCATCGATATCCATGTCGAGTTTTGCTGCAAAACGAATTGCTCGCAACATTCGAACAGGATCTTCGCGGTAACGCGTTTCTGGATCGCCAATTAAACGAATCAGGTTATCGTCCAAATCGTCAATGCCGCCAGCGTAATCGTGAATACTGTAATCTGCGATGCTGTAGTACATGGCATTGATGGTGAAATCACGGCGTTCGGCGTCTTCGTCTACGGTGCCATAGACATTATCACGCAGAAGCATGCCTTCTTTCGATTGAGCAGCAACATTCTTGGTCGGTTCCTGATGATGACCACGGAACGTTGCCACTTCAATGATATCGCGTCCGAACATAATGTGAGCCAGTCGGAATCGTCTGCCGATCAAGCGGCAGTTTCTGAAGAGCTGCTTGATTTGTTCCGGAGTGGCGTTGGTAGCAATATCGAAATCTTTAGGTTGTTCGCCGAGCAGGAGATCGCGCACTCCACCGCCTACCAGAAATGCATCGAATCCGGCATTGTGTAGGCGGTACAGCACCTTCAGTGCGTTGTCGCTAATCTGTTTGCGAGAAATGTTGTGCTCTTCTCTTGTAATAATATTCAGAGTCAGTTCTCCGTTTGAGCGACTATTTTGTTGGCCTTTGCTGGTCAGAATCTTACGGCAAAAGCGAGTAACTTGACTAAAAATAGCCCACCTCTATTACGTTTGTGCTCAAAAATTGCGGCTAATAATAGCTTAGCTGTCCTTGTTTGAGAATGGGGACGTGATTTTGATCTCGTCTGGTAGTTGGTTTAGGTGCCAGTTTTCGACACCCCACTTCAGTATTTCCTGTTGGCTAGCTTGCTCTAATTCTTTATCTAAATCAAAGCCTAAGAAGCGCATTGCAAGCAATGTTTCAGGCTTGGGATTGTCCAGACTGATACCTTCTGCACGGTTCTGCTTCGACAGCTTGTTGCCGCGTTCATCGATGGCTAACGGCAGGTGTAAGTACTCAATTGGCGTTTTTTTAAGCATTTGATATAAGCTGATTTGTCGACCTGTCGGCTCGATCAAGTCTGCGCCGCGAACCACTTCAGTGACTCCCTGATGAATATCATCCAGCACAACGGCGAGATTGTAGGCAAACAATCCATCCCGACGCTTAATGATGAAATCTTCCCGTGCCAGAGCAGGTGGAATGTCGATGCTGCCATGTCGTAAGTCGGTAAATTCAGTCACCGGGTGAGTCATAGTCAGCCGGACTGCGCAGGGTTCAGAAGTCGTCAGTGACTTATGGCGGCATGTTCCCGGATAGAACCCGCCCGCTTCTTTAATCTGCTTACGACTGCAGCTGCAGTTGTAAGCCAACCTTTCTTTCAGCCATTGATCAATTTGTTGCTGATAGGCGCCGTGACGTTGGCTCTGAAACAATACTTCACCATCCCAGTGAAGCTGGTAAAAGTCCAATGTCTTTAAAATGAGGTCGGCAGCCCCTGCCATTTCTCTCGGTGGGTCCAGATCTTCCATTCTCACTAACCACTTTCCAGATTTTGAGCGAGCCTGAAAGTAGCTGCCCAAAGCAGCGATTAAGGAACCAAAGTGAAGCGGACCAGAAGGCGAGGGGGCAAAACGCCCGATGTAGTTAGAATTGCTCATGGTAATCATCAAAAAAGGGAGCTGACAGGCTCCCTTTTATCATTGCTCTTGCTTAGCTTGTGTTAGCCTTGCATTTGTTTTTCTTTCATTTCAGCAAGTGTCTTACAGTCGATACACAAATCGGCTGTTGGACGAGCTTCTAATCGGCGAATACCGATTTCAACGCCACAAGATTCGCAGTAACCGAAATCGCCATCTTCGATCTTGTCGAGAGTTTTCTCAATTTTCTTGATCAAGCGACGCTCACGGTCACGGTTTCGTAGCTCTAGGCTGAACTCTTCTTCCTGAGAAGCACGGTCAACAGGATCTGGAAAGTTTGCTGCTTCGTCTTGCATGTGATGCACAGTACGATCGACTTCTTCCCTGAGCTGATTACGCCAAGCTTCTAAAATCTTAGTGAAGTGAGCCAGTTGCCTTGGTGACATATACTCTTCACCCGGCTCTTCCTGGTAAGGCTCAACACCTGCAATTGCTAGGATGCCTAGCGTTTTTCTTTTGGTAGTTTCTGGCATACAGCATCTCCTACTTACACCTTTTGACTGCCCAGCAGTCAATCAAGGCGGGTATCTATAGCAGAAAGAATAGCAGTAGGCAATGACTCGCAAGCGTGGGTCTCTGCCATTGTGAAGGTTGCATCATTTTTCATAGATTGTTGATAAAATCAACACTTTGAACCAATTGCATTTCACGTTCGGAGATTTCTGCCTTATAGCAGAGTATCTCAACACCGCTTTCTTTTGCTTGATTTAACAGTTGTGAATATTTCGCATCTATATGGTGGGCTGCCGACACTTTTTCAATACCAGTATGTAAAACAGTAAAAAAAAGTATGGCTCTGCTTCCACTTTTTGCGACTTCTATCAACTCACGAAGGTGCTTTTGCCCCCGCGTTGTGACCGCATCAGGAAAATAGCCGTGTCCATTCTCTTGCAATAACGTCACACTTTTTACTTCAATATAGCACTTCGGGCGATCTTCGCTTTCGAGTAGCACGTCAATACGACTGTTTTCATTGCCATATTTGACTTCCGTTCGCAAAGATTCGTACCCAGTTAATTCCGGAATTCGCCCAGACTCAATGGCTTCAACGACAAGCGCATTGGGTCTTGCTGTGTTGATACATATTAGGTCACCCTGAGCGTTTTGCGAAAGTTCCCAACTGCAAGGGTATTTTCTTTTCGGATTATCCGAGGTGGAATACCAAATGGTGTTACCTGTATCAGCACATCCGGTCATCGCTCCAGTGTTGGCGCAGTGAATAGTGGTTGTGGAACCGTCATCAAATTCGATATCAGCCAAAAAGCGTTTGTATCTTTTGATGAGTGTCGCACGTTGTAGAGGTGGGTTAAATTCCATGGGCGTGTTTGGGATTCAATACTGTTTTTATGTACAATGCTTGCCTGTGTTTTGCGACCAGGCAAATCATCAAGAACTGTTCATTACATCACAAGGATCATTCATTGTCACAGCTCCCGATAGAATCTGTGTTGCCTGAACTACTCAGCGCGGTTCGTTTAAAACAGCAGGTTGTTTTGAAAGCCGAGCCCGGCGCAGGTAAGTCCACTCATTTGCCTTTACAACTGGTAAAACAGAATGTTGTGAGTGGAAAAATCATCATGCTTGAACCCAGAAGGCTTGCAGCGCGAAATATCGCTCACTATCTTGCGTCTCAGCTCGGTGAGAAAGTCGGAGAAACCGTCGGCTACCGCGTGCGAGGTGAAACCAAAGCGAGTAAACACACTCGACTGGAAGTGGTAACGGAAGGCATTTTGACCCGAATGATCCAGTCTGACCCAGAGCTGGGTGGGGTCTCACTGGTGATATTTGATGAGTTTCATGAACGCAGCATTCACGCTGATACCAGCCTGTCGTTCTGTCTGGAGATTCAGGAAGCTCTGCGTGAAGACTTAACTTTGCTGGTGATGTCAGCCACTCTTGATGAGTCTGCACTGACCAAATTGCTTCCGGAAGCTGCATATATTGAATCAGAAGGGCGCGGTTATCCCATTGAGTATCGCTATGCCCCCATGTCGGTGAATGACCGACTATCGACTTCTGTAACCAAGCAAATCCAATCCTTAATGGCTAATGAGTCGGGCTCGATACTGGTTTTTTTACCGGGTGCAGGGGCGATTAATCAGGTGAAAGAGAATCTTGGCGAACTGGATAGCAACACAGATGTTTACCCATTGTACGGGCAACTGAATTTTTCCGAGCAGCAAAAAGCCATATCTCCACCTGAACAGGGCAAGCGAAAGGTCGTACTGGCGACCAATATTGCCGAAACCAGTCTGACTATCGAAGGCATCCGAATTGTGGTCGACAGTGGGCTAGAGCGATTTGCTTCTTTCCAGCTCAAAACGGGTATTACCAAGCTGGAGCAACAGCGTATTGCGCAGTCTTCAGCTCATCAAAGGGCGGGGCGTGCTGGTCGATTGGAAGCCGGAATCTGCGTGCGCCTATACAGCGAGCAGCAATTGCTTCAACAACCTAAAATCCCTACGCCAGAAATTCTTAGAACGGATTTGTCTTCTGTGATGCTGGAAATGCTTCAGTGGGGGAACAGTGAGTTTTCGCCGAAGCACTGGCTGGACGTACCAACTCAGTCATCGATTTCTGCCGCAACGGCTCTTCTTACTCAACTCGGTCTTACGGATGTGCAAGGCAAGTTGACGGAGCTGGGTATTCAGGCGCAAACACTTGGAACCGATCCTAGAATGGCGGCTATGTTGCTCAAAGCACGTCAAAAAAGCGCTGAACATTTGAGTACCGCTATTGCGATGGTGGCGTTGATAGAAGAGCCTGAAAGAAGCAGCGACAGTTTGATTCACTCAGCTCAGCGCTTTAAAGACGGACGTCACCAACATCAACACAAAGTTAAAACGAGAATCTCAGCTCTGAACACCAGACTAGGTGTGCAATCTACCTCTTTCAGGTTTGATGAACTTTTATCGGGCGCATGCCTTTGTTGGGCATTTCCTGACCGAATCGCGAAACAAAGATCGGCAGGAGGGGAAAATTACCTTCTTGCCAATGGGCATGGTGCGCAGGTGGATTTGCTTTCCTCGTTGAGTCAAAACGAATTTTTAGTGGTTGTCGACCTGATGAAAGGGCGAAACAGCGACAGTAAAATCCACTTGGCTTGCCCCCTAGATTCAATTCCAGATGAATTGATAAAACAAGGTGTGTCTGTTTATTGGGACGACCAAAAGGGGGAACTTATAGCGGAAGCACGCACATCTATCGGTGCGATTGTTCTGGAAGCGAAACCAACAAAAGAGATAACGGAAGAGCAGAAATCACAGGCTCTGCTGAATCATATCAAGCAAAATGGGTTGGATGTGTTGTTCTGGTCAGACAAAGCCTCGGGGTTATTGAACCGAATTCGCTGCGCTCGCGAGTGGCTTTCAGAAGAATCTTGGCCAGATGTCTCAGATTCCGGCTTAGTTGAAAATCTCGATAAGTGGTTGTTGCCATTTATGAATGGGGTTTCTAACATGAAGGCGTTAAAAAAAGTGGATATGTATCAGGCACTCAATGCGTATTTGGGTTGGCCTTTGAATCAGAGTATTGATGAATGGCTCCCCGAGCGTTATCCACTTCCGACTGGGCAGACACGTGAGATTCGCTATCAGGAAGGAAAGCCACCGCACCTTTCTGCCAGAGTTCAGGAAGTGTTTGGGGAACAGGCATCTCCGAGAATAGCCAAAGGAAAAATTGCCGTAACGTTAGAATTGTTGTCTCCCGCAAGGCGACCTATTCAAATAACCCAAGACTTAGCGGCGTTTTGGCAAGGGTCTTACCATGAAGTCAAAAAAGAAATGAAAGGGCGATACCCAAAACATCCATGGCCAGATGATCCGTCTAATCACGAAGCCACCACAAAAACCAAGCGACAACTGAATTCATGACAGAGAAAAAGAAAACGTCAGGGCGAACCACAAAAAAGGCGACGACTAAGAAGCGAAGCCCCAGAAAACCGGCGACTAAACGAAGAACAAAGAAGAAAGTACAGAGAGGTTGGTTGCGAACTCTGTGGAGCCTGACATGGAAAAGCGCCGTGACAGTGTTCGCGGTTCTGATTTTTGTTGGGATCTATCTGGATAGCGTCGTCAGGCAGAAATTTGATGGACAGCTATTTGATTTACCAACGGTGGTTTATGGCCGTGTTCTAACATTGAGCCCGGGAAGCCCTGTTACCTTACCCCAGCTTCGAAAAGAGCTGGACGTCCTCAACTACCGTAAAGTGCGTTCACCCAGACACCCAGGTGAGTATTCCTCCTCTTCCACCAAGATAGAACTCATTCGCCGTGAATTCGAATTTGAAGATGGCCCCGAAGCGTCGCGACACGTCATGCTCTACTTCAATGAGCAGGGGCTGGAGCGAATTAAGTCGCTGGAATCAGAGCGAGACATGGGGTATTTGCGCATCGATCCCAAAATGCTTGGAATGCTGGAAAAAAACACCGAAGAAAATCGACTGTTTTTGAAGCGCGAGCAGTTCCCAGAAGTGCTGGTGGATGCACTTCTGGTGACCGAAGACCGGGATTTCTATCAGCATGAAGGGGTGTCTCCTTTTGCGATACTGCGAGCACTGGTTGCGAATGTAAAAGCAGGTCGAACTGTGCAAGGTGGCAGTACGCTGACCCAGCAGTTGGCGAAGAACTTATTCTTATCGCGTGAACGAACGTTGTGGCGAAAAGTGCGTGAGGCGTATATCGCGCTGATTTTAGATTATCGTTACAGCAAAGATCGCATACTCGAAGCCTATTTGAACGAAGTGTATTTGGGGCAGAGCCGTGGAGAAGCCATTCATGGGTTTGGCTTGGCTTCAAGGTTGTATTTTGGTCAGCCTTTACAAGAGTTGCGTATTGATCAGATTGCTTTGCTGGTCGGAATGGTGAAGGGACCATCCTATTACAACCCGGTTCGCAAGCCAGAAAGGGCGAAAGAGCGTCGTGATTTAGTGCTTCGTCTGATGATGCAGCACGACATTTTAACTGCTGCTCAGTTTGAGATGGCGGCAAGCCGAGATTTGGATACACAGGAAAAACCGCAGATTGCCAGCAGACAGCCTGCATATTTCCAGCAAGTTAGCCGCGAGTTGAAACAAAAAGTCGGCGACGCGTTTCAGCGTCAGGCTGGGCTAAAGGTGTTTACGTCTCTGGATCCGGTATCTCAGTTTGAGTTGGAGAAAGCCATCAAATCGAAAATTCCGCAACTTGAACTTCGGGCAGGAAAAGGGCTGGAAGCCGCAGGCATTGCGGTTGACCGTCGAAGCGGAGAAATTCGAGCCATGGTAGGAGGCAAACGAACCGGTTACGACGGATTTAACCGGGCACTGAACGCATCCAGACCGATTGGTTCTCTGGCTAAACCCGCGGTTTATCTTACTGCATTGCAAAGCCCAGCAGAATTTACATTGGCGACGACCCTTAAAGATACGCCGTTCTCGCTTAAAGGAAGCCAGGGCAGTGTGTGGTCGCCAAAAAACTACGACAGAAAGTATCGTGGTGATGTGTCGCTTTACCAGTCCTTTGCTAAGTCACTCAATGTGCCTACGGTCAGGTTAGGGCTGAAGCTGGGTATTCCCGCGGTGATGGATACGTTTGAGAGGCTCGGTGTCGATAGGCAGGAAATTCGTCCGGTGCCGTCTATGTTTCTCGGATCATTTTCTCTGACACCATATCAGGTGTCTCAGATGTATCAGACACTCACCAATTCCGGAAAAAAAGCGCCATTGAGTGCGTTGCGCAGCGTCAAAGATCTGGAAGGGAATGTGCTTTATCGTTCAATCCCGAAGGTATCCCAGCGCGTACCTCAACAGGCTGCCTGGCTAACGACCTATGCAATGAAAAAAGCGGTATCTGAGGGAACTGGTCGATATTTGCAAGGTCAATTTAGTCGCATGACACTGGCGGGCAAAACGGGAACCAGTAATGATACCCGGGACAGCTGGTTTGTTGGTGTCGATGGGCGAGAAGTGGTGACCTTGTGGCTTGGAAGGGATGACAACAAACCCACCAAGCTGACAGGAGCAAGTGGTGCACTTCGGGTTTATCACCAGTACCTGCAGAACCGGATACCGGAACAACTGATTCTTCCATGGCCAGTACAAATTACGACCATGGGGTTTGCGCTTAAACCGGATGGTGGTTTAAAAATAGATTGCAAAAAAGCATTTACGTTGCCCGTATGGGATAAATCTGGTGACGTAAAGGAAGCATGTAAAAGCGGACCTGCCAATTGGTTAAGCCGCTTATTTGAATAGCTGGGCTAATGTTCTTAGAGTCATTGACCCATAAATAGGAGGTCTCTTGTTTCATTTTTGGTGTAAAGGAATCGCCGCCATTATTTTGAGTGCGGTACTACTGACTAGCCAGATGGCATTGGCAAATTCTGAAAATGAAACAGAGAAAGAGCGTCCTGTTATTGCGGTTGTATTGGCTGGGGGCGGTGCCAAAGGTGCTGCCCACATTGGTGTGCTAAAAGCGCTGGAAGAGATGCATATTCCGGTTGATATCATTACAGGTACCAGCATGGGTGCATTTGTTGGTGGCATGTACGCCACCGGGATGTCTGCCGATGAAATTGAGTCCTTCATCCACACCATAGACTGGAGCTCTGGTTACAGAGACAGGGTCAATCGCGACCAGCTTCCCGTTCGTGAAAAACAATATTACGACCGCTATCAAATTCAAACTGACCTTGGCTTACGTTTTGGTGATGTTACCGCACCAAAAGGTGTGGTTCAGGGGCAGAACATGCATCGAATTCTGCGCGAAGCCGCAGGAAACATACCCCCAATGTACTCTTTCGATGAGCTCGCTGTGCGCTATCGAGCTGTCGCGACCGATATTGTGAAACTTGAGCCCGTCGTTCTGGATAGCGGATATTTGACCGATGCCATGATGGCAAGCATGTCTGTTCCCGGAGCCTTACCTCCATTCCCCATGGGAGAAAAGCTGCTTGTTGACGGTGGTGTGACTAACAATATGCCTGTTGAGCTGGCGCGGGAAATGGGGGCGGATCTGATTATCGCTGTTGATATCAGTACCGACTATCAATCCCGTCACGAATTGAAAACGTTTATCAATGTGGGCGATCAGCTATCGAACTACATGGTTCAGCGAAGCACTCATCGGCAGTCGAAGAAACTCACGGATAACGATGTTCTGTTAAGCCCAAAAGTCGGCGATATGTCGACAACCGACTTCTCTCGAATGCCTGATGCCTATGAGCTTGGTTATATTGCCGCCATCGAATCAAAAGAGGCGCTTCAGCGCTTCGCGACCAGCCCGATACAGTATCAGGCATACATCAACCGTAAGCAGGATGCTAGGCGTTCTATTGTTTACGGTGATCAGTTGGTTGTGGACGAAATCGAAATCATCAACAACAGTCACTACAACGATAACGTCCTCAAACAGTTTTTGTCGCTTGAGCCCGGTAAACGATACACCTTGGATGAATTGGAAACTCGGGTTCACAGCCTCTACTCCTTAAACCGATTCGAACAGGTTTTGTACCGCTACGATCAGGACGACAAGGGAAAAACTACGCTTTACGTCGAGGTGAATGAAAAGGAGTGGGGACCAAACTATGTCGATTTCCGCTTCTACCTGGAAGACGATTTTCAGAACACAAGCCAATACTCGATCGGGCTAAGTGTTAACTTCACCGACTTAAACGACAAAGGTGCTGAAATTCGCACTAATTTAGAAATGGGGTCTGATAAGCTTATTGAAGCTGAATGGTATAGCCCTATATTCAATGAGCAAAAGCTGTTTACCAGTGCTTCGATGACTTATGTGAATGAAAATCGGCAGTTGCCTTTTGATGAAGATTTTCTGAAAGAAGTAACGTTAGCGGGGAGCAAAGATTTCCTGCCGATCAACTATGTTCAATTTACGGCAGAAGCAGCACTAGGGATCGCACCTTCTTTTAATCATGAATTTAAATTCGGTGCTCGGTACACGGTCGGCGATTTCTCTCTTTCTTCATTGCCCAAATTTGGCACGCAGAATTTCAACCGAAAAGGACTTTTTGCGCGTTATCGATACGATACGTTTGATGATATGAGTTTTCCTGCGGAAGGGAACTTAGCTCACTTTGAACTATTGGCGTCAGAAGACAACATACAAGAGGATCAAAAAGAAACTTATACCGAAGACCGGGTCAATGAAGTGACCATTCAATTGGGCACCGCACACAGCTATCAACGTCATACTTTGGTCGGAATGGCTGAATATGAGGTGACCCGCAGCCGGAATGCAACCATCCCGATTATGCCTAAGTCTCTGGGAGGGTTTCTGAATCTGTCTGGCTTATCAGGAAATAGTTTGATCGGACAGAACAAAATCTTCGGCAGTTTGGTGTACCGTTACCGTTGGTTTGACAACGACTTCGGCTTGTTCCGCTCTCCGGTTTACCTCGGAGCTTCAGCGGAATATGGTGGAGTGTGGTCTGATCCCAATTTGAAAATCAGTGAAGCGCCAATGTACGTGGCTGGGTCGGTTTTTGCAGGTGTGAAATCTCCGATTGGGCCTATAATTTTAGCGTACGGGCAAACAGAAGAACGTTTCAGTTCGGTATACCTAATCGTGGGAACGGCTTTTTAACGCGAATAAAAATGCTTAAATTCATAGAACTTTAGTCTCAAGTTGCTATGTTGGTCAAAATGATAAGATTTTAATTTTAAGTTAAATTTGCTATTCTCCACCCCACAGTTTGGCCCTATGCCGCTGTTGATTATTAAGAATCAGAATAAGACTATTCATAATAAAAGCGGCAAGGCAGCCAAGTTTTTCCAAGGATGTTTGCACCTCTTGATCACAAGGGAGGTCAAACCGCAATGAGAGGAATGAGTCGTGCTTGAAGCCTACCGTAAACACGTCGAAGAGCGTGCCGCAGAAGGAGTCGTTCCAAGACCCCTTGATGCTGAACAAGTCGCAGGACTTGTAGAATTATTAAAAAATCCGCCCGCAGGCGAAGAAGCTTTCCTAATTGATCTTCTAGAAAATCGTATCCCACCTGGCGTAGATGAAGCCGCTTACGTTAAAGCTGGATTCCTTACCGCTATTACCAAAAATGAAGTTACATCCCCATTGGTTAGCCGCGAGAAAGCCGCTGAGCTATTGGGTACGATGCAAGGTGGTTACAACATCGAATCGCTGGTTTCTCTTCTTGATGATGCAGATCTGGCGCCAATTGCTGTTAAAGCACTTTCTCATACACTTCTTATGTTCGACGCGTTTTATGACGTTGAAGAGAAAGCTAAATCTGGCAATGCTTCCGCTCAGCAAGTACTTCAGTCATGGGCTGATGCTGAATGGTTCCTAAGCAAGCCAGAGCTAAAAGAAAAAATCACACTTACTGTATTTAAAGTAACGGGTGAAACCAATACTGATGACCTGTCTCCTGCGCCGGATGCATGGTCTCGTCCTGATATCCCTGTTCACGCTTTGGCTATGCTGAAAAACGAACGTGAAGGTATCAACCCAGATTCTCCGGGAACTATCGGTCCAATTAAGCAGATTGAAGCACTGCAAGAGAAAGGTCACCAGCTTGTTTACGTCGGTGATGTTGTAGGTACTGGTTCTTCTCGTAAATCCGCAACTAACTCCGTACTTTGGTTTATGGGTGACGACATCCCTAATGTGCCAAACAAGAAAGCGGGTGGTTACGTACTTGGCGGTAAAATTGCCCCTATCTTCTTCAACACAATGGAAGATGCAGGCGCACTGCCAATCGAAGTGGATGTGACTAAGCTGAACATGGGCGACGTTATCGACGTTTACCCATTTGAAGGTAAAGTTTGTAACCATGAGTCTGGTGAAACGCTGGCTGAATTCAGCCTGAAAACAGACGTATTGATTGATGAAGTACGTGCTGGTGGTCGTATCCCTCTTATCATTGGCCGTGGACTTACTGACCGCGCTCGTGAATCTCTGGGTCTTGAGTCTTCAGACGTATTCCGTCGTCCCGTTTCAGCCGCCGATACTGGTAAGGGTTACACCCTTGCTCAGAAGATGGTGGGTAAAGCGTGTGGCGTAGAGGGTATTCGCCCAGGCACTTACTGTGAGCCGAAGATGACAACAGTAGGTTCTCAGGATACAACCGGTCCTATGACTCGAGATGAGTTGAAAGACTTGGCGTGTCTTGGTTTCTCTGCAGACCTAGTCATGCAGTCATTCTGTCACACATCGGCGTACCCGAAACCTGTTGATGTGAACACTCACCACACACTGCCTGATTTCATCATGAACCGTGCGGGTGTTTCTCTTCGCCCTGGTGATGGTGTAATTCACTCATGGCTAAACCGTATGCTACTTCCTGACACTGTTGGTACGGGTGGTGACTCGCATACTCGTTTCCCTCTGGGTATTTCTTTCCCAGCTGGTTCTGGTCTGGTTGCTTTTGCTGCTGCAACAGGCGTTATGCCTCTTGATATGCCGGAATCGATTCTGGTTCGCTTTAAAGGCGATATGCAGCCAGGTATCACACTGCGTGACTTGGTACATGCCATCCCTTACTACGCGATTCAGCAAGGTCTTCTGACTGTTGAGAAAGCAGGTAAGATCAATGAGTTCTCTGGTCGTGTTCTTGAGATCGAAGGTGTTGAACACCTGACGGTTGAACAGGCATTTGAACTGTCAGATGCGTCTGCAGAACGTTCAGCGGCGGGTTGTACCGTTAAGCTGTCTCAATCGTCGATTGAGGAGTACCTGAACTCGAACATCATCATGCTTAAGTGGATGATCTCTGAAGGCTACGGCGATGTGCGTACCATCGAGCGTCGTATCACAGCAATGGAAGAGTGGCTGGCTAATCCAGAGTTGATGGAAGCTGATTCTGACGCAGAATACGCCCACGTGATTGAAATTGATCTTGCAGAGATTAATGAACCTATCCTGTGTGCGCCAAATGATCCAGATGATGCTCGTCTACTGTCTTCTGTACAAGGCACGAAAATCGATGAAGTATTCATTGGTTCTTGTATGACCAACATTGGTCACTTCCGTGCAGCCGGTAAGCTTCTTGATAAGCATAACGGTCAGCTGGATACGCGTTTATGGATTGCACCACCAACGAAAATGGACCGTGACCAGCTTACAGAAGAAGGTTACTACGGTATCTACGGTCGTGCGGGCGTTCGTATCGAAACTCCAGGCTGTTCCCTGTGTATGGGTAACCAGGCACGAGTTGCAGACAAAGCGACAGTAATGTCCACATCAACGCGTAACTTCCCTAACCGTTTGGGTACAGGTGCAGACGTGTTCCTAGCCTCTGCTGAGCTAGCCGCAGTTGGTGCGATTCTTGGTCATATCCCTTCTAATGAAGAGTACCTGGAATACGCGAAGCAGATTGATGCGACAGCAGCGGATACGTATCGCTACCTGAACTTCCATAAAATGGATCAGTACACCAAGAAAGCAGATACGGTGATTTTCCAAGAGCCAGCATAAGCTTAAGGAAATTCTGATATCTAAAGCGCCCCAATCGGGGCGCTTTTTACTTTCCAATCTCACTATCGCATCACTCACTTCCTCTTTATTTTCTAAAATTAGAATTAGGTGAGCTTCGCCTCTCTATCAACTAAGTGATACACTCCGCTTCCTCTGAAATTTGCGGGTAACAGACAATGGAATACCAATTCACTAAAAACAGCTTAACGGGTGACTACATGGTCAAGTGCAGCATGGGGCATGAGATTGTGGGACGCTGGTTGCAGGAAGAAGTGAACGCTCAGCTCAGTGTAATTGATGGTATTCTGCAGCGACTCGAATGGATGAAGGAAGGTCAGCATCATGAAGATAAAATCGAAGGTCGTGAAATCAGCGTGTTGATCAATCGCGATGAAGTGGTGATTCAAGAGAATGGAATCGAGTTCGAACAGGAATGCGCTGAGCCCGATATGTATCTTTATGAAAGTGAAAGCAGCGCAGCTTGTGGATTTGAAGACTTTGTCGAATTAGTAAAAGCTTGGAAGGCGTTTGTAACGTCATACTAAATAAAGCGTTTAGGTCTTCATTCTCAAAATACTCACCATTTTGGGGAAAGATATGAGCTCTGCTTCAAATTTGGGAAGAGGATGCACAATTTTTGTGCATCCTCTTTTTTCATTTTACAACCTCTACTTCTTAAATCCCTTTAAATCATTGAGTTAGGTTTTTGGCACGCTCCTTGATTGTTGCTTATGTGTTAACGGATTACACCATTTTAGAGAGGACGTGATGAAACTTATAAATGCCATTGTTAAGCCATTCAAACTCGACGATGTAAGGGAAGCATTATCTGATGTAGGTATTGAAGGTATGACGGTTAGCGAAGTGAAAGGCTTCGGTCGTCAGAAAGGTCATACCGAGCTATACCGCGGAGCCGAGTACCAAGTCGATTTTCTACCAAAAGTAAAATTAGAAATTGCCACACAGGCAGAAAACGTAGACCGAGTAGTAGAAGCCATCACTAAAGCCGCCCACACCGGCAAGATTGGTGACGGAAAGATTTTTGTTTATGACCTTCACCAAGCGATTCGTATTCGTACTGGTGAAATGGATTCTGAAGCACTTTAAGGGATTGGGGATATTATTATGGAACTATCAGTAACAGTAGCTGAACTCAGATATGCACTAGACACCTTTTTCTTCCTCATTTCAGGTGCATTGGTTATGTGGATGGCAGCGGGCTTTGCCATGCTAGAGGCGGGGCTTGTACGCTCTAAAAACACCACAGAAATTTTAACGAAAAACGTGTGCTTGTACGCGATTGCCTGTACCACATTCTTGCTTGTGGGCTACAACATTATGTACGTTGATAATGCAGAAGGGGGCTGGTTACCATCCTTTGGTGCCTTGATTGGTACTCAGGGTGAAGGTGCCGATCACTCACTTGAGTCCGACTTCTTCTTCCAGGTAGTGTTTGTTGCAACTGCGATGTCCGTTGTATCCGGTGCAGTCGCTGAGCGAATGAAGCTTTGGTCTTTCCTAATCTTCTCAGCCGTCCTGACTGCCTTTATTTACCCAATGGAAGGTTACTGGACATGGGGCGGTGGTTTCCTTGCAGAAGCAGGTTTCAGTGACTTCGCTGGCTCAGGTATTGTTCATATGGCTGGTGCCGCAGCAGCGTTAGCGGGTGTGGTTCTTCTGGGGGCTCGTAAAGGTAAGTACGGAAAAAATGGTGAGATTTATCCAATCCCGGGCTCAAACATGCCTTTGGCAACGCTTGGTACATTCATCCTATGGTTTGGCTGGTTCGGCTTTAACGGCGGCTCACAGTTAATGGTTTCAGACTTTGAAAACGCAACAGCGGTAGGTCAAATCTTCCTGAACACTAACGCAGCGGCAGCAGCAGGTGCAATTGCAGCACTGCTAGTGTGTAAAACAACTTGGGGCAAAGCTGACCTGACTATGGTGCTTAATGGTGCATTGGCTGGTCTAGTTGCCATCACTGCTGACCCGCTATCTCCTTCTCCGTTAGTGGCTGTTGGTATCGGTGTAGCGGCAGGTGCGCTTGTTGTATTCAGCATTGTTGCGATGGACAAAGTGAAAATCGATGACCCAGTTGGTGCGATATCAGTTCACGGTGTATGTGGCTTGTTTGGTTTGATGATGGTGCCTGTCAGCAATGCAGATGCGGCTTTCTCAACTCAGCTATTGGGCGCAGCGGTTATCTTTGGCTGGGTCTTCGGAGCAAGCCTGGTCGTGTGGTATGTACTGAAAGTAACTATGGGTATTCGAGTTTCTGAAGAGGAAGAACTGGAAGGTATGGACATGCACGATTGTGGTGTCGGTGCGTACCCTGAGTTTGTCTCAGTGAAGTAATATAAGATCTGAGACGAAACAAATCGTTACTAAATTTAATGATAGACCTGTCAGAAATGGCAGGTTTTTTTGATCTTGATACAGAATGGATGATTGTCAACCGAAGGAGTTTGAATATAATAAGGCGACTGATAAACATTATCATTATTGCTTTCATAAAGGACTAAAACGATGAAAAAACTGCTGACTCTTTCAGCCATCGCGTGTGGTGTTATTGCTCCTTCTGCTATGGCCGCTGAAGAAGTGAACGTATACTCTTACCGTCAGCCTTTCTTGGTTGAACCAATGTTTAAAGAGTTCACTAAAGAAACGGGTATCAAAGTAAACGTTAAATTCGCTAAAAAAGGTCTGGCTGAAAAGCTGGCTCAGGAAGGTGAATACAGCCCAGCAGACGTTATCCTAACTGTAGACATCAGCCGTCTTGCAGAACTGTCTAAAAAAGGTCTAGTTCAGCCAGTAAACAGCGATGTAATCGAAGCAAACATTCCTGCTCAATACCAAGACGACAATAACGAGTGGTTCGGTATCACGACTCGTGCTCGTAACGTTTACTCTTCTCGTGACCGTGTTGGTAAGCTAGGCGAAGACTTCACTTACGAAGATCTAGCTAAGCCTGAATTCAAAGGCAAAATCTGTACTCGTAGCGGTAAGCACCCTTACAACGTATCTCTAATCTCTTCTATGATTGCTCACAAAGGTGAAGCGGCAACGAAAACTTGGCTAGAAGGCGTGAAGGCAAACCTTGCACGTACTCCACAAGGTAACGACCGTGCACAGGTTAAAGCGATCAAAGAAGGTCTATGTGACGTTTCTCTGGGTAACAGCTACTACCTAGGCAAGATGGTAAACAACGAAGAGCAAAAAGCTTGGGCTGAAGCGGTTTACATCAACTTCCCTAACCAAAAAGCAGCGGGTACTCACGTAAACATCAGTGGTATGGCTATGGCGAAACACTCGCCAAACAAAGCAAACGCTAAGAAACTGATGGAATTCCTAACGAAAGACAAAGCTCAGTCTATGTACGCTGAAGTTAACTTCGAATACCCAGTTAAAGCGGGTGTTAAGCGTTCTGAGCTAGTTGCTTCTTGGGGTGACTTCAAAGCGGACACTATCTCGCTTGAAGAAATCGCAGCTAACCACTCTAAAGCGATCAAACTTCTAGACGAAGTTAAATTCGATCTGTAATGCGAAACATTTGCTCAATCTCTTAGGTTGAGCATATGGTTCTAAAGCCATCATAAGCAGTGTAGATAGTAGTAACTATAAGATGTTACTTACTTCTTTCATTGTTAATGATGGCTTTGTTAGTTTTTAGGGATTGAAAAGCAAAATGAGAGTCGTTTTGATATACTTTCCTAAATACCATGTTTTCTATTAGGGATATAAAGTGTCTTGGCGACAGGAGCCTCGCATTTTGTATTGCTGTAAAGTCGCTGGGCAATGAAAGAAAATCATACCACTTGGAAAGTCGGCAGCTGGAGTGTGGCTGGGCTGTTGGCGCTACCGATAATCGCCATTTTTTATATGTCCATCGGTGAATCGGAAATCTTTCCACATCTGATGAGCACAGTACTGCCAATTTATATTGCCAACACCATTAAACTGGTCACCGGAGTCATGCTGTTGTCACTGTTACTGGGGGTTCCCAGTGCCTGGCTAATGGCCATGTGTAAGCTTCCGACCGAGAGAATTTTGCAGTGGGCACTGGTGCTTCCATTGGCAATGCCCAGCTATATCGTGGCATACGTTTACACCGACTGGTTTGACTTTCCCGGACCTATTCAAATGCTCCTCCGTGATCTTACGGGGTGGGGACCAGGCGAATACTGGTTTCCAGACATTCGAACACTCACTGGTGCAGTCATAGTTCTGGCACTGGTTCTTTACCCTTATGTTTACCTGCTCGGGCGAGCAGCGTTTATGGAGCAGAACGTTTCTCTGCTTCAGTCTGCAAGATTACTTAAGTGCTCACCTCTGACGAGTTTTTTCAGAATCTCTCTACCTTTAGCCAGACCTTCTATTGCTGTTGGGCTTTCTCTGGTGGCGATGGAAACCATTGGCGATTTCGGAACTGTTAATTACTTTGCTGTTCACACATTAACGACCGCGGTTTACGATACGTGGCTCGACCATTCGGAGCTTTCAGCCGCAGCAAAAATCTCATCCATCATGCTGGTGGTAGTGGTGCTACTGATCAGTGCCGAGCGATACAGCCGCCGCCGTCAGAAACTTTTTCAGTCCCAGTTTAATAGCCATGAAGACGTACGTTACGAGCTGCAAGGCTGGAAAAAGTGGGCGGCGCTCACCTGGTGTTGGGGGCTGGTTGCCGTTGCGTTTGCACTTCCTCTGCTTCAACTCGGTTCTTACGCCTATACTTATTTTGCTCAGAGCTGGACGGAAGAATTTCGCCAGTACTCCATTAATAGCTTGCAGGTTTCTTTGTCTGCCGCGGTGATAGGTGTGGCTGTCGCTTTGGTAGTGAATTTCTGCCAACGCGTTAATCCCGGTCGCAACAGCGTCATGTCGATGCGATTTTCCTCCATGGGATACGCCGTTCCTGGGACGGTTCTCGCCATAGGTGTGATGACGTTTGTGACCCGAGTGGAGCATGGCATCAATGATTTTGCTAAATGGATGGAGTGGGCACCTCCGGGGCTGTTCTTTTCCGGCTCAATGCTTGCACTGATTTTTGCCATGGTTGTACGTTTTTCCGCTGTGGCGATTGGCAGCATCGAAAGCAGCATGAATAAGATATCGCCTTCTCTCGATATGGCGACTCGCACCATGGGGTGCAATGCCAACGAGATGCTGAGAAGAATTCATTTACCGCTGGTACGTCGTGGTGCGTTGATCGCTGGTCTTCTCGTGTTTATTGAATGTATGAAAGAGCTTAATGCCTCTTTACTGCTTCGCCCATTTAACTTCGAGACGCTGGCGACATACGTGTATAACTACGCATCAGACGAACAGCTAGAGCTGGCGGCAATGCCAGCCGTTTTATTGGTACTTGTGGGACTTATCCCCTTGATTATGGTTAACCGTTCACTGGAGCAAAATCACTGATGAGTTGCGCATTAACTATTGAAAACCTGACGTGTAAGTACCAAACGCAGACGGTGCTGGAATCATTATCCCTCACCGTTCAGCATGGCGAGATCGTTTGCTTACTTGGTGCCAGTGGTTGCGGAAAAACCACCTTATTGAAAGCCATTGCCGGGTTACTTCCTCTTGCTAGCGGAACCATGACACTCAATTGCCAGACCATAGATAACGGCAAGGACTGGATCCCGCCAGAGAAGCGAAATATTGGCATGATCTTCCAGGATTATGCGTTGTTTCCTCATCTAACCGTTGAGCAGAACGTTGGGTTTGGGTTACGTACTGCGAGCGAGAGTGAAAAGCACGCAAAAGTGCAGGAGATGTTGAAGCTAGTCAAACTGGATGAATTTGGTGATCGGTTCCCGCATCAGTTATCAGGTGGTCAGCAACAGCGTGTGGCGATAGCCCGTTCACTGGCGTACAAGCCAGATCTTCTGCTTTTGGATGAACCATTTTCTAATATCGATACGCAAGTTCGCCATGAATTGATCCGCGAAATTCGTAAGATCTTTAAGGCACAGGGAGTGACCGCGATCTTTGTGACCCATAGCCGTGAAGAAGCCTTCGCGTTTTCCGACAAAATGGCGGTGATGAACAACGGTGTTATCGAGCAGTTTGGCAGTGCCTCAGAACTGTATTACCAGCCATCCAGTAAGTTTGTGGCAGATTTTCTTGGAGGCGGCAGTTACCTACCAGCCAAGCGAGTGTCTACCGATAAATTTGATACCGCGTTCGGAGTGTTAGGTGCGCTAGCGCAAGCAGAGATTCATGTCGATCAAGAATGTGAGCTGTTATTAAGACCTCAGCACATCAAGGTTAGCGCTGCAGATGAAAGCAGCATACAGATCCTGGAACAGCAGTTTATGGGCGATCACTGTCGATATGTGATTGAGGCTAATGGAACTCGCCTTATCGCCAGTTCTTCTGAGGCTCTGGATATCAACCAGAAGGTCAATGTACAGATTGAATCCGATGGCGTGTTAGCGTTTTAATACCAGCTACTTACCACGATTGGTAGAACATCAATCTGAGAAGAAAAGAGAAAGCCCAGCAAACGCTGGGCTTTGATTTTGGACCTATAGGGGTATATCACCAGTCTAACGGCGAACACTGAATAGTGACTAGCTATTCAGTGCGTCCAAAACACTTTATACAACAATTGTGACAATTGTTTTGTATGATTAAAGAGAAAGGAATGCTTTTACTTGTGCCACAGCGGCTTCAGCGCTTTCCTTGTCTTCCATTTCAGAGAAGATTCTCAGCAGAGGTTCTGTCCCAGAGAATCGGGCAATGACCCATCCGCCATTTTTGAAGTAGACCTTAGCGCCATCTTCATAACTGACTTTCTCAATTTCAAAATCGAAATCGGGCAGTTGCTTCTCTACATAAATCTTGTTGTACAACGCTTCTTTTTGCGCAGGCTTAAATGTGCAATCGCCCTCTGCTGTATAAGCGTAGCCATACTTACCGTAAATTTCATCCAAAAGCTCAGAAAGTTTCTTTCCTGTGACGCTTACCATCTCAACCAGTAAACTTGATGCAAACACACCGTCTTTACCTTTGATGTGACCACGAATGGTCAAGCCACCTGAACTTTCACCACCGATAAGTGAGTCGTCGGCTTCCATTTGAGAACTGATGTGCTTAAAGCCTACAGGAACCTCAAAGCTTTTCTCGCCGTGATCGGCTGCGATTTTGTCTAGGATATGCGTGGTCGCAATGTTACGAACCACAGAGCCTGACCAACCTTTGTATTTCAGCAGGTAGTAGTAAAGCAGCATCAGCACTTCGTTCGGATGAATGAAGTTACCTTTTTCATCAATGATGCCTAAGCGGTCCGCATCTCCATCGGTACCAATGCCGATGTCATAGCCTTCTGCTGCCACCAAGTGTTTTAGGCGATACAGGGTTGCCGCACTAGGTGATGGCATTAAACCGCCAAAATCGGGGTTTTTACCATCATTGATTACGTCTACATCACAACGACCGTTGATCAACACCGTCTGAAGTGCGTTTTTGGCTACGCCGAACATTGGGTCAATCAATACGCGCAGATTGGCTTTTTTGATTGCTTCGATGTCGATGAAGTTAATGATGGAATCGACAAACTCATTCATTGGGTTAATTTCAAGAATGGTCTTGTCTTCTACCGCTTGTTCAAAGTCGACGCTCTTAACATTTTCTAGAGTCAGATTCGCAATCTGTTCTTCGATCTTCTGCGTGATGATTTCATCCGCATCGCGACCGCCTTCAATGAATACCTTGATGCCGTTGTAATCTGCCGGGTTGTGAGATGCTGTAATACACGCTGAGTAAGCACATCCCATTTCTTTGGCTTTGAACATCACAATTGGGGTAGGGACAAACTTGTTGATAAAGCTAACCGTAATACCATTGGCTGCCAATACTTCGGCAAACCAATGACCAGCTTTATCGGAAAGGAAGCGACGGTCGTAACCGACGACAAATCCTTTGTCTTCCACCTTCTCGTTTAACATGATATTGGCAACGGCCTGAGCCACTAAACGAACATTGTTTTTAGTGAACTCTTCACCGATAAAGGCGCGCCAGCCACCTGTACCGAACTTAATCATATTAAAATCCTATTTCTCTCCGTGGCTCACAATGAACCAAAATCAAAAGGGTGGGAGAAAACCTCCCACCAAAAAAAGTTAGCCAAGGACAACAACAACGTCGTTTACGCTGCCTTCAGCCAGAACAGGGATAACGCCGTCAAACGCTTCGCCATTTACAGTAATAGATTTCACGCCTTTGCTGACAGAATCAGGGTTTTGTACCGAGATGTTGTACGTAGCGCCACGCCATTGACGAGTCACTTCAAAGCCCGGCCAGTCTGTTGGGATACAAGGATCGACCGTCAGACCTTCGAAGCCAGTTCGAACACCCAGAATGAAGTTGGTTACGGCAAAGTAAGCCCAGCCAGACGTACCTGTTAACCATGGGTGGTTTGCACGGCCGTGATCCTGATGGTCACGTCCCATAATGAACTGTACGTATGAGTATGGTTCAGCGATTCGTTTCTCGATGATGTCGTTCTGGTTGTACGGGTTCAGTGCGTCGTAGAACTTCATTGCACGGTCACCACGACCCAGTTTCGCTTCTGCTACCCATGCCCATGGGTTCGGGTGAGAGAAGATAGCACCGTTCTCTTTTACGCCTTGGTAAACACGAGTCACGAAGCCAATGTCATCATTCGGTGTTGCGAATGATGGAGCGTTTAGGTGCAAGCCATACTCAGAGAACAGGTTCTCATCAACCGCGTCCATTGCTTTCTCGCCACGTTCTTGAGAAACCGCACCAGAAAGTACTGCTAGCGTGTTTGACTCTAGGTGGATACGACCTTCAGTTTGTTGCGCCGTACCAATCTTGTCGCCGTTCTTCGTCAGACCACGGATGTACCAACCACCCTCGTCGTCCCAAAGGTGCGTTTCACACGCTTCGCGAACGTTGGCTGCCATTTCGGTGTACTTGGCTACGTCTTCATTTGCGCCACGGTATTTCGCTAGGTCAATGAACTCTTGTAGAGCCCAGAAGTGTAGGAACGACACCATTGAAGACTCACCGCCGCCAAGGTTCAGACAGTCATTCCAGTCTGCGCGCAGCCCTTTACAGATGCCTGTTTGACCTACATATTCCGCAGAGAAATCCAACGCCGCTTTCATGTGCTCGTAAACTGTGGCTTCACCGCCGTCTGCGTATGGGATGACTTCGTCAAAGAAGTTCTCTTCACCAGTTTCCATCACGTACTTACAGATGGTTGGAACCAACCATAGGTGGTCGTCAGAACAGGTGTCTTCGATTCCGTGAATCTTGTCTTCGTCAGATGGAGTCGGAACGACTGTTGGTGACTTAGAAGGTTCAACGTCTGCTTTTTCAGGATCGAACCAGTCAGGATCGAACAGGTGCAGACCGTAGCCAGCTTTCACCTGACCGCGTAGGAGATCCACAAGACGTTTGCGAGTCATGCCTGCGTTTGAGTGAGGAACCGAAATCGCGTCCTGCGCGGTATCGCGGTAACCCAGACCAGTACGACCACCCACTTCGATGAAAGAAGCAAAGCGAGACCAGACTACACAGGTTTCTGCTTGGTATAGGGTCCAAGCGTTGATCATGGTATCCAGACCTTCGTTTGGCGATTTCACCTGGAATTTCGCACAGCGCTCATCCCAGTGAGCTTTGATACCCGCAAATGAAGCGTCAACTTCGTTAAGATCCTGGTACTTAGTACGCAGGCGCTCACCGTTGCCTTTACCAATACCCAGAATGTAGGCAAAACGCACTTCTTCACCAGGCTGGATAGTGAACTGCTTATGCAGAGAACCACAGTGGTTGTAACAGGTTTGAGCCGTGTTAGAACATTTGCCATTTTCTACAGCGATCGGGTTAGCTTCGTCACGGTAAAGACCTAAGAAGCTATCGCGCTGACCGTCGTAAGAATCCGGAGAGAAAGTGGATGCCAGGTAGTAGAAACCTTCAAAATCGTTGGTGTTGTAGTACAGGTCGTACTCAATCACGCCATCTTTATATTCAGTGCCTGCTGAGTACAGAGACATTTGGTGGTTCTGATTATCAGACTGGATATGGCTGAAAGAAAACTCAACAAATGAGAACGCACTGATCGTACGAGGTTTGTCTGAGGTGTTCTTGATAACCACATCCCAGATCTCGGCATCTTCGCCTTTTGGCACGAATAGCGTTTTGGTTGCCGTAATGCCTGCATACTCACATTTGAATTTAGAGTAAGAAAGACCATGACGAACTTCGTAAGTCGCTTCATCAAGGCTTTTTGCTACTGGCTGCCATGAAATTGACCAGTAGTCACCCGTTTCGTCGTCACGCAGGTAAACGTAATGTCCTGGGCGATCGAACGTTGCGTTCGGGCGGAATTTTGTCACGCGGTTGTATTCCGGTGAATTGTAGAAAGAGTAGCCGCCTGCATTGTGAGAAATAACAGTACAGAACTTTTCCGTTCCTAGGTAGTTTGTCCATGGCGCTGGTACGTCTGGACGCGTAATGACATATTCACGATTATCGTTATCGAAATAGCCGTATTTCATGGTTCTTTCCTTTTAAACAAACTGCGAAGGAGTGCAGTAAAAACTAGTAATTCCGTGACCTGAGCAGGCTCGGGTCTTGTTATTCTTGCCAGGGCGAACGGTAGTTCACTCCCAGGCGTTGCCAATGTGGCAAATGTCCTTTAAGTCTGGATAAGTAATCCAGCCAGTTACGATCTTTAGCCTGACTCCAGCACACTTCTGCCAGTGCAGTGAGTCGCGGGAATACCATGTATTCGAGTCGGGATTGGTTAGTGACTTTTTCACACCAAAGCGCACACTGCACTCCCCAGATCCTTTGGCGAACAGGATCGTTTTCTGAGGCGGAGCTCAGAGGTTCATACTGGTAAGCCATCTCAAGAGGTACAGGATTTGCCCAGTCCACTCCCGGTTCTTCTGGCGCATAGTCTTGGGTCATATCAAGGTAAGTGGTTTGCGCTGGTTGCAGCACAACGTCAAAGCCTTGTTGCGCGCATTGCAACGCAGCTTCTTCGTTCATCCAGGCAAAGATAACGGTGTCTTTAGACACTTTGTTTCCGTGCTTGGCTTCTTCCCAACCGAGCATGCGCTTGCCCAACGATTTCAGTTTGCGTTCGGCATGGCGAAGTAAATGACCCTGAAGCTCAGAAGCTTCCGTGTAGCCGTGCTCTTTCATCATCGCCTGACATTTAGGGCTCTCCGTCCAGACATTTTTAGGAACTTCATCAGCACCTATATGAACGTATTGTGATGGGAACAAACCCGCGACTTCCGTCAGAACGGTATCTAAAAATTGGTAAGTACCATCTAAAGCAGGAGACAGTACGTTGTCGTTGTAGTTCTGAATACTCAGATATTCAGAAGAGTCTTGTGGATCAACCAGTAATTCAGGTAAGGCTTTGATTGCCGCTCGGCAGTGACCCGGAATATCAATTTCTGGAATAACGGTGATCGATCTTGTCGCCGCGTATTCGATCACTTCTTGCACTTCTTCCTGTGTGTAGTAGCCACCATAAGTTTCAGACAGATGGCTGTACTGAGCATCGTTCTGCGTTTCTGGTCCACGTTTGGAACCAGTTTGAGTCAGTTCAGGGAAGGCTTTGATCTCTAGTCGCCAGCCTTCATCATCGGTTAAATGCCAGTGAAAGTAGTTAAACTTGTAGTACGCCAGATGGTTGATCAGCTGTTTGACCTGAGCCACGCTGTGAAAGTGTCTGGCGCAATCCAGCATCATTCCACGATAACCATAGCGAGGGCTGTCTTTAATGGTAATGCTGGGCAGTGTGCTACTGACTTTTTGTGCTGATATTAGTTGAAGCAAAGAGGCGCAGGCATGAACGAAACCCGAGCGTGAACCGGACTCCAGCGTAATAGATTTCTCGCGAATTTTAAGGCAGTAGTGCCCTTTATCCAGAGTTGGATTACTGCGAAATACGATGTCACCCTGCGCATTGTTCTTTAACGAGATCCCTGTCAGCGACTGTACTTCCTGCTTTAGCCATTCAACAGCATTGCTTGCCAGAGTGCTGGTGACGTTAAGACCGGATGCATCACTCAGGGAGAAGTAACCGTCTTGCGCCGTAAAGCTTGCAGGCTTTGGAATAATGGCGAAATCAGCTGCTTCAACCTGAGGGATGGATTCACGTTTTTTGTATGGCGACATCAGCGCGATTGGCGTGATATCGACCGTTAGGTTCTGAACGCTATCACCATCACGAATTTCTAAATACGCATCATCGATACCGTCCGCCAAGTAGCGAAACGGTGAAGTATTCACGGAGAATTCAATGTAGTAATGATGATTGGCCGACAGGCTTTGTTCGACGTTTGTAGAGAGCACACAATGGCTACCCACTTGATCGATGACACCTTGACTTAAGGTGTCCGCAAGGATGTATCGATCTAATGAGAAATGCAATGCCCAGCCAGACAAATCCTGATCACTGAGGTTATGCAAAGTCAGCCCGAATCGGGATACTCCATTTTGCTCTGATAGCACAGCAAGATCGACACGATAATTCATAGTCTCTACCCTTGATTGAATAGGTTATGCTCAGGTTTGTTTGCCATCATGATGCCGCCTTCAATCGCATCATGCTTAGGGGCTACGATCCATTCTTGGACCGGAGGGGAAAGCCATTTCACGATGCGTTCAGCAATGCTGCCCATCAGCGAAATTTGTGTTGCCCCCTTCTTATTCAGAGCAATCAAAAACATTTCGATGTCGGCTGCGGTTTGCTTAAGCATTTTGATGCCCAAAGCATCGCCCTGTTTCGCGTGTTCAAAAATGGCAGGTGAGAACTGACCGTAGTCACGAGGCTTCGCCGTTTTCGACCAGGCCACAATATTGTCGACATTGTTGTCAAAATGGGTCATGACGTGTTCTGCCAGAGCGGTCTTAGGAACAATACCATCCTCTGCCAGTAGCACTTGCTGAATCAGGCTCAGACCCATTACTGCGCCGCCACCTTGATCCGATATCGGAAATTCGCGACCTCCAACCACATGCTGTTGCCCGTCTTTGAGCAAAATGCCGCAAGAACCCGTACCAGCGATCATGATGGCTCCGTTTTCACCGTTATGCGCACCAAGACATGCACCATAGGCATCTGTGTTTAACACCACACTGGCGAACGGGTGGGGCAGTGCCATAAAGTCGTGCCAGAAAGATTCCTGTTCAGCTCCTGCTAACGCCATTCCAAGGTGCATACTGGCGAAGTCTGATTCACTCAATCCACCTTGTCTGGCTGCTTCAGATACCGCAGTCACAATGGAATCCATCGCCAGTCCAACGCCTAACATGATGTTGGCGCTGCCGCTTTTGGCTTCTCCAATCAAGTTGCCTTGCTCGTCTCTGATTCGCGCTCGGCAAGAGGTGCCGCCGCCGTCAATCCCGACCAAATATTGCGTCATTGATTTGTGTCCTGTGTTTGAATTTTGTCCTGCGTTTGAGTAGTGAACTGCGACATGGTTGCGAGTAGGAACCACGCACCATGAGGGATCCACTGTTCACCCCATCGCCAGTTCTGCATCATGTCGTCTTTTTGCCCCGGAGGGTTAAAAGCAATGTCTTCTTCGTCTTCAAAGCCACCAGTAATGCCATTACAGACGCCACCTTTGGCATTAAAGAAGCCGTATTGTGGAAGGTAGTCAGGGTTGTTTTTGCCATGACCGTCTAGCATGCACATGTCATAAGGGTTCAGACCGACAATCCAGTCTAAACAGCGTTGTGCATATTGCTCGGCTTTAGGCAGTAAAGATTCATCCAAATATGGCTTCGCCAGATAGATCATGCTTGCCAGTGATCCCAGGCGGGCATTCTCACCCTGCCACCAGTAGCCCGTTTCGTTGTCATGCGCGACAAAGAAGGCATCGCGCTTTTCTCCGTTTACGGATTTCACATACTGACGAGGGTAACCAAACGGGTTGGCTGTATCGTGAGTGATGGTCAGTTCAAATGACACGGCTTTATTGACCACCGCACGAATTTTGGATTTCTGAGATTCGCGTCTTTCGACGGCAAGATATTCACAAAGAGCAATCACAGGTAAACCTGCTTCTGCTGCGTGATAGTAAGGTCGGCTGCCATCGTCGGTAGCAGCCCAAAAATGTTCAAAGCGTGCATCGGAAAGTTGGCGAAGTGACAGGCGGTTTGCCCACATTTGCCCTTCCGATAAGTAACACTGCTCGCCGGTTGAGCGGTAAAGCTCAACACAGGCTAGCAATGCACAATACTCATCAATGATGTTCTCTTCACCATCATTGAGATACTGAGTATTGTACTCCTTTAAGTGCCAGTAACCTTTTTCCGCTGCCTGCAAGTATTGCTCTTGTGAAAATTCTCCACAAACATCGAGCCTTGAAGCCGCGGCTAAAGCTGCAATTGCGATTCCGCCACCCTGACGAAAACCAGCTTGGTAGTCGTCAGATTTGTGACCGTCCTGCGTTGCGTAGGCACAGATCTCCCGTTGTTTGACGTCCTTGCTCCATTTGTCAAAGACAGTCATATAAAAGAAACCCTCCGGGTGTTGCATACGGGCTAAGAAGTCAGCACCGAACAGTGCTTCTTCGGTTAGCCTCACCCGAGAATACGTTGCAAAGTCAGAGCGCTCCTCCACTAACTCTAGTCCTTTCAACATATTCCATACGACCATTGGAGTTTGTTGAGGGTTTAAAAAATTGGCGTAAGACAGGTGACTCAGATATTTACTTACATCACCTGACGCGTCGTACCATCCACCGCGAACGTCGACAGTTTTGTCTGAGTTGAGGAGGGGAATGGTGCGATCCTGTTTCTCATAAATCCCGCCACAACGTTGGGATTTAAAGTAGTGCAAAACATCCGAGAAAGTGGTGTTCATCAACACCCCTTCACAAATGTCAAAAGGAGAAGATTGCAGCTCGTTGACTCTTAATACATAGCGTCCTTCGACTGCGAATTCCGAAAAGTCGATTTCGCAGAACAGCCCCTGGTGCCAGCGGGCGACTTGTGTTGGCTGACCAACATCAAAAGAAGCCACGACTTCATCAGAATCTACCCTGACCAGTTCAGCTTTACTGCTTTCAGCCAATGCTTCGCTGATACATAGCACTGCGTGCTTTGTACCTGACGTTTCGTAGCCTATCTGGTTAGTTAAGAGTTGCATGGGGTTCTCCCGTAAAAGTACATCTGGGAGGCACAAATCTGTGCCTCAAATTTAGCTTGAGTATATTTATTCGTACAAATAACAACGCACAAAGTGGTTGTCAGACAGTTGAGTTACCGCTGGCAGCTTTTCACGACATTTGTCTGAAGCGTGAGTACAGCGACCAGAGAACGGGCAACCAACAGATTCAGGTGTCCACAATGGGATCTCACCCTTATTGCCTTTCAATTTTTCGTGTATCGATTTCTTAGGATCCGGTACTGCGGATACCAATAGCTGGGTGTAAGGGTGCTGAGGATCGTGAATGATTTCTTCCGTATCTCCCCATTCCACCATGTGACCCACGTACATCACGGCAAGATCTTCGGCGATGTAACGCGCCGTAGCGATATCGTGCGTGATGTAAAGCAGAGACATCTGCTTTTCAAATTTCATTTCTTCCATCAGGTTTAAAACACCTGCTCGGATAGATACGTCCAACATGGACGTTGGTTCATCGGCGAGAACCACTTCCGCACCGACAGCAATATTTCTTGCCAGATTAACGCGCTGACGCTGACCGCCAGACAGCTGATGCGGGAATTTTTGTGCGGTTTCCTTTGGTGGAATTAACCCCACTTGCTCCAGAAGATCGTACACACGCTCTTCGAGCTCTTTTTTATTGCCGGACGTGACTTTTTTGTGAATCAGCAACGGGCGAGCAATATGGTGGAAGATATTGTGCGTTGGGTTCAATGAACCAAACGGGTCTTGCCATACCATCTGGACGCCTTCGCGGTAGTGCATCAGGTCTTTTCTGTCGTTGATAGACTGAATGTCACGACCTTTGTATTCGATAACGCCTTCAGTTGGGGCGTACATTTTCGCAATCATTTTTGCCGTAGTGGATTTGCCTGAACCAGACTCTCCAACAACCGACAGACCGCGGCTTTTATACATTTTGAATGACACGTCATTAATGGCACGCATCATAGGTTGGTTTAGGGCGTTACTGTTGATAGGGAAGTCTTTTACGACGTTCTTTCCTTCAACTAGCAGTTCGCCAAAATCTTTGCTCATAATTGTCTCCAGTTTCTCTTTTTCGCTTTTTTATTTTTTATTGGCTCTATGCTTTGGCCGTAGCGATTGGTTGACCATATAAATGGCAGTTAGAGAAGCGGTTTGGTTCTATTTGACGCAGTGATGTTGCTTGGGTAGTACATGCTTCGTGTACTCGTTCGCAACGCGCCTGAAAACGACACCCGGTTGGAACTTCCAGTAGGTTCAACGGGTTGCCAGGAATACCAGTTAACTTGGTTTTTGGACCAGTTAATGGAGGGAACGAACTTCCCAGCCCTTTTGTATAAGGATGATATGGGCTTTCCAGAATTTCTTTCGAAGGCGCTACTTCAATCAGTTCACCGGAATACATGATGCCAATGCGGTCAGAGAACTCGACCATCAGTGACAAATCGTGAGTAATGAACAGAATTGAGAAGCCGAACTCTTCTTTGAGCGCGTAAATCTTTTGAAGGATCTCGCGTTGTACAACAACATCAAGCGCGGTGGTTGGCTCATCCATAATGATCATTTTTGGATTGAGTGCCAACGCGATAGCGATAACCAGACGCTGACGCATACCACCAGAGAACTGGTGTGGGTAGTCGCTTAGACGGCTAGGGTGAATATCTACGATTTCCAGTAATCCTTCGGCACGGCGTTTTGCCTGCTCTCGGGTCATGTTCGTGTGACGCATAATTACGTCACAGAACTGATCTTCCATTGTAAGGACTGGGTTGAGCGCGTTCATCGCGCTCTGGAACACCATAGACATCTCACTCCAGCGGAACGCTTGCATGCGTTCGTCGCTATATTGAAGGATATCTTCGCCATTGAAGATAACCTCTCCGCCAGTGATAAACGCTGGCGGCTTATGAAGCCGCATCAGCGAAAAGGCAACGGTGGACTTACCACAGCCTGACTCTCCAGCCAGACCAAAGACTTCACCTTTACCAATATCAAAGCTTACGTTGTTACAGGCGCGGACATCGCCCGCGTCTGTAATGTAGTCAACGCATAAGTTGCGGATGGAAATGAGTGACTCAGTCATAATTATTTATCTCCGCTCCATAGTGCATTTTGTGGTGGCAATTCTGGCTCGCGTTCTTTCTGGTCTTGAGCGTTCAGTTTCTTCCAACGCTTCATACCTTTGTGTGAACGTAGCTGTGGGTTAGCAATTTCGTCGACAGCGAAGTTAAGCAGGGCAAGACCTGTAACCAGCAATGTCAGAGCCATACACGGTGCGACTAGTTCCCACCATGCGCCAATCAGCATGGATGATGAGGTCTGTACGTTGTACAGCATGATGCCCCAACTGATGGTGCTCGGGTCACCAAGACCTAAGAACGAGATAGTGGCTTCCATCATGATGGCGTACATAACCGAACCGATGAAACTTGCCCCTACGATAGGGATTAGGTTTGGCAGAATTTCTACGAAGATGATTCTCCAGGAAGACTCGCCAAGTACCTCTGCGGCTTTAACAAACTCTTTTTCACGCAGTGCCAGGGTTTGGGAACGAATTACCCTCGCACCCCATGCCCAGGAGGTGCATCCCACAATAATGGCAATAGTCAGCGGACCGGCCTCTCCAATAAAGGCAGCAAGCACAAACAGGAGTGGATATTGTGGAATAACGAGCATGATGTTCATGGCAGCCGTCAGGATGTCGTCGACCCGACCACCGAAGTAACCTGCCGAGATACCAATGATGGTAGCCAGGAAGCACACTGTGATACCTGCACCAAAGCCAACAGCCAGTGATACACGTGCACCGTGAGCAAGCTGAGACCAAACGTCACGACCCATACGGGTTGTGCCCAGTACGTGATCGGCTTTCTTGGAAAGCAAAAGAGTACGGCGGTCAGTTGCCAGGTTTTCAGCGATCCAGCCATCAGGGTTGTTCTGAGCGGCTTTTACAACGAAACCTGGGTATTCATGTGGCTTACCAGTACGTTTGTCTGGTACGTGCTTAGTGATAAGTGGTGCTGCAACCGCAATAAAGATAAACAGGCTTAGGATAATTACACCGATTAACGCAACCGGGTTACCTGCAACTAATTTAGCGAAACCTTTCATAATTATTTGCCTCCCTTACGTAGGCGAGGGTCTAGAACTACGTACAACATGTCGGCAACCAGGTTAAAGAACAGCATGAATAGCGTCATAATAAGCAGTTGCCCCTGAAGAACTTGGTAATCACGCGCGTGAATCGCATTGAATAGAACCGAACCAAGACCCGGGTAGTTAAAGATGATTTCGATGATAAGCTGACCACCGATCGCCATACCAAGTGACATAGACAAAGCCGTCACACTTGGAAGCAAGGCGTTACGTGCTGCGTAGTTGAATACCACGCGGTTTTCACTCAGACCTTTGCCCTTCGCCATCGTGATGTAATCTTCGGCAAGCAGGTTGATCATGTTGTTACGCATGTTTACCAGGAAGCCACCGATTTGGACTACAGAAGCACAGAACAGTGGTAGAACAGCGTGGTAAGCAGCGTCTTTATAAAACGCCCAGCTTGTCCAGTCCGGTGTTGTACCTGCGGTGTAAGCGTAACCTGTTGGGAACCATTTCAGACCGATTGCGAAAGTAAACAGTGCCAGCATCGCGATAACCACCTGAGGTACTGCCTGAATAATCAGCATACCTGGAGTGATGAAAGTATCGTAACGGCTACCGCGTTTCCAAGCCGCGAAAATACCTAAAATTGAACCGATAGAGAATGAAAGAACTACCGCTGTACCCGCTAGGAATAGAGACCAGCCAAACGCACTGCCAAGCAGCTCGTTTACGCTAAGAGGATAAAACTGAATAGAAGTGCCCAGTTCCCAGCTTAGAATGTTCTTCATGTAAGCTACGTACTGAACGAACAAGCCGCCATCTACGAAGCCCAGAAGTTGTTTCATTGCTTCAATACGTTCAGGTGTTACCTGAACTGAAGCGTTAGCGAACATCATGGTAACAGGGTCACCTGGCATTGCTCGCGGAATGATGAAGTTCAAAGTGGCTGCAACTAACAGCGCAATAAAGTAAAACGACAAACGTCTTAAAAAATATCCCATAACTTATACCTTACTCACCCAGATTTTTTACCTGATCCTGGTTTCAGGACGCCCTTTTTGGAACGAGAAACCCCCTGACGACGAGCGCCATATCTTAAACTAAGAGAGGAGGGTTTAATGAGCGGTGCACGGAAGTACACCGCTAAGGTTAGTACTTACTTAACTGGTTTTAGGTCCAGTACGTGAAGTAGACGCTCAGGGATGCCAGACCAGATGTTTGGACGACCCTTAGGATTCTTCTCGCTCCACCAGCCAGCGAAACGAGTTGTGTTGTATTGGTACATGTAAGCACCAGACATCACAGGAACCGTAACTTGGTTAGATGCGATAATTTGCTGAATACCGTGAGCAATTTCTAGCTGCTCGTTCTTGTCTGCAGTCTTGTAGAAGCTGTCTAGAAGTGAATCTAGCTTGCTGTCTTTGAAGAAGTGCATCGCGAAACGAGGCATACCAGCACCGTCTTGAAGGTTTGAGTTGTACGCACTGTTCCAGTAAGTGTATGGATCTGCACCGTGGAAGTAGTTGGTGTATGCAACGTCGTAAGTACCTTCAAGCATAGCTTGGTTGTACACAGAGAAGTCAGGAGTACGAGCACGTGCTTTGATGCCCACTTCTTCTAGTTGCTCAACAGCTAGCTGTACAGTGTTGTTGAAGTCAGTCCAACCGTTAGGAGATTGAATCAATAGCTCGAAAGATTTACCTGATGGCGTGTCAACAAAACCGTCTTTGTTTACGTCTTTGAAGCCCGCTTTTTTCAGAAGTTCTTTAGCGCCTTCAACATTGTACGTGTTGTAACCTTTGTACTTGTTGTGAGTCTTTTCATCAGACCAAGCTTCAAACGCGTAGCCAAGACCAGATGCGAAGTCATTCACTGTACCGCCACCGTAGAATGCGATGTCGATAATAGTTTGACGGTCAAGAGCCATTGAGAACGCACGACGGAAGTCAACGTTATTTAGCGCTTCGTTTTTCGCTGCGTCTGGGTGCTTGAAGTTAACAACAAACGCCTGAGTACCTGCTGGTGGGTACCAGTAGTGGTGTTTAGGGCTTGCTGCTGCGTAAGTACGGTCGATGTCAGGAATGAACGAAGATGTCCAGTCCATTTCGCTGTTTACAACTTTACCCAGGAACTGGTCGTTGTTTGCGATTTGAGGAACACGTAGACAGTCTACATCTAGGTTATCGTTGTCCCAGTAGTTAGGGTTACGACACTGAACGTAAAGTTGAGGTGTGAACGTAGCGATTTCAGTGAACGGACCAGAACCAACAGGGTTTTCGTTCATGAACGTTGTTGGATCTTCAACTTTAGACCAAACGTGCTCAGGTACGATAGAAACTTTTGCAATTTCGTAAGGTACGTTGGAGTTAGCTTCAGTCAAACGGAAACGAACTTTGTATTCGTCGATTTTCTCAACGTTCGCTACCCAGTTGTTTGTGCCGTGCTGGTCAAGTGCTGGTGTGTTCTTCACTAAGTCGAAAGAGAAGACTACGTCGTCAGCAGTGAATTTTTCGCCGTCAGACCATTTCACACCCTTACGGATGTCAAACGTAACGCTCATTAGGTCATCAGACATTTTGTAATCTGATGCAAGACGCATTACTGGCGTGTTGCCGTGCATTTCATTAAATACAACTAGTGGCTCGTATAGGAAGTCCCAAGTTGTATGTAGATGAGTTGCGCCCAAGAAAGGGTTGAAGTTACGAACGAATGTTGTGAACTCTTTAGGGTGGATAGTCAGTTCACTACGTTCTGCAGCTGAAACTACTGGAGCTACAGAAGTTGCTGCAGCAACTACTGCAACTGCTAGCGCTGTCTTCTTAATATTGGCAAGCATAGCTGTTCCTTACTCATTGCTTTTATTTCACTAAATGGATGTGAATGTCATCAATTGATAAACACTCGCCGTGGCTATCCCAACATCCCTCCAACTTCAAGAAATTGAGAGAAGTTGGGTGGCCTATAGCCGTCGGTCAAGGCTAAGAAAACACCCGTACGCGTAAATGGTCAAACGGGTAGTCCGTTAAAAACGTTAAAACGCCTTTTAACTACGTCATAAACGTCAAAATGACGATTTTGACTTAAGAATAGGTCTCATTTTGTCTTGTGAGCACTGTCAAAAAAAATCGAAGTGTCTTTAAGTGGAGTTAGTGTTTACTTACTTTTTTGGCTTTTATATTTAATGCTATTTCTTTATTTCAATATTATAGAGATCTTACTCACTATCCACTTTTATCGTTAATTTACGTCGATAAAATTATTCTGACAATTTGTTGTGACTAACTTCTCAAACAGATAACAAAACTGGAGTTGTAGTGACGATATTCGATATTTTTCGCTAAAAATGACACTGTTTTTATGCGTTTTAGATAGGTTATTTTAACGGGTGAAATAACATGGATTCACGCAAGAACAGAAGTAAAATGGAATGACATTACTAATGTGATTTGAAGGTTTTCAGAGTACCTTAATTTATGAGGAGATAGGTTGGATAAGAAGAGAATTACCACTAGCAGCATGGTAAGAAAAAGCCAGTCAAACGAAAATGTTCGACTGGCTTATAAGGTGATTCAGAATGCGGATTTATGAGGTAAGGAGTTTTTGCAATTTATCCCGCAGGCTAACCAGTTTGTCACGCTGTGCGCCAGGCGTATGGCAGTTATCCAGAATAAACTCGATAGAGTTCAATACCGTCCGCCAGCGTGGAGTTTTTGGCAGAGTTTCAACACGAAGGTATTTATCCAGTGTTCTAGTTTGCAGCGTGCTGCGATCAAGGTAGACGCGCCATAAGCCACTCTGTTCTGCGAAGGAGAATTTGGTTTGCCCCGTTTCCGATTCCCAGTAGTCAATCGCAGTTGACATTGAATCAACCAGAATCTCTCTCATGAGCTCTGTCTTGTCTCCACCACGACCAGACACTTTATCTGCGATTCGCGTAAACTCGCCGCCCAGTTCTTTAAGCTGTTGCAGTTTGCCTTTGTCTCCTTCAAACGCATAGCTGGACAGGGCTTCAACTGCTGTTTCCAGATTATTAATGCGGGTTGCGTTAATGCCTCCGCCTACATTGAATATGTACATATACTGGATGTCAGAGCCTTCTGGCAGCTTCAATACATCCGCTGAAAGGTGTTCACGCCTGTCGTCAATGTAGACGTCAATTCCGCCGCAGAAGTGTTCCTGAGATAGGTTGAGGTATTTCGGTGCGATGACTTCATCGCCGTTTGAACGTTTGAGCTGCTCTTGAGTTCGTTTAAATAGCTTAGATGCCGCCTCGTTTGCAAACCGTATTCTGCCATCGCCCCTAAGGCACAGAATGGCTTCAGGTGCCGATTCAAGCTGTTCTAGCAATCTGCCTTGTGTTTCCAGCAGGTTTGCTTCTACTAGTGCTCTTTGCTTAAGCTCTGCCTGAAGCTTGTCGTTTTCAATTCGACGAAGTTCCGCCTTACTTGCTGAGAGATGAGCTTTGATTCGAGAAGCCAGCTCGAGTTTGTTGAATGGCTTCGTTAAATAGTCATTCGCCCCGCTGTCGAACCCTTTGATTCGGTCGTTGGTCTGGCTTAGCGCGGTAAGCATAATGACCGGCAGCTCAGATAAGTCATAGCTCAGACGAACCTGCTCGCAAACCTGATAGCCACTCAATCCTGGCATCATCACGTCTAATAACAGCAGTTCTGGCTTTTCCTGCTGAACCAGTTCCAGAGTCTCGGTGCCATCTTTTGCCGCTTTCACCCTGTATCCTTCCATTCGCAGGAAGCTGTCCAGAATTTGCAGGTTCACCGGTTCATCATCCGCGACCACAATAAGTGGACCTTCTGGGTTTTCTGGCAATGAATTGTCTTCTGGTGATGAGTTTTCATTTGCTTCTGGCAACTGGAAATGATTCTGTTCTCCAAGCTGCTTCGACGTTGATATCTCTGCATCTGACGCTAGCGGTAAAGAGAAGCTAAAGGTGGTACCAACAAGAGGCTGACTGCTGACATAGAGTGTCCCTCCCATCAGTTCGATCAACTGCCGACTGATAGACAAGCCTAATCCCGCCCCCTGACGGTAACGGCTAGAGTCCTGACCCGCCTGAATGAGGGGCTCAAAAATGTGCTCCAGCTGCTCAGCCGGAATCCCCTGACCTGTATCAACCACCTGAACCCGGAGTTTATCGTCCAGCACTGTAGCGGAAATGACGATTTTACCTTCAGAGGTGTACTTAATAGCATTACCTATCAGGTTGTAGAGAACCTGTTCTAAACGCTGCGGATCAGCGGATACTAAAGGCAAATCCATCGGAACTTGATTAATGATGCGAATCGATTTGTTGCCCAGCAAATGCTGTGAAAGTTCCAGTACCAAGCGTGTCGAGGACGAGAGGTTAACGGCGGCAGCCTGAATATCGAGGCTGCCGTAGCGCATTTTGTGATAGTCCAGAAGATCATCAACCAGAGTTGCAAGACGTTGACCACTATTAATGATGATATCGAGCTGATGTTTCTGATTTGCAGGTATTGGTCCGTTCGCTCCGCTGATTAACGCCTCTGCAATACCCACCATCCCATGCAATGGTGTACGGAGCTCGTGCGAGGTAGTTGCCAGGAATTCATCTTTCAGTTTGTTGGCCAGTTGAAGCTCGTCATTCTGGTTTTGAATCACTTTCAGATGGGCTTCTAGCTCTTCATTTTGTGATTTGATAGTGAGGATCTTCTCACGGATAGAGCGCTGCATTCGCTGGAAACTGACCGCCAGACGACCAATTTCGTCTTTGCGGCGTGTTTCAAACATCACTTCGTCGAGATCACCAGCCGAAACCCTTTCCGCTGACCAGGTTAGTTTTAAAAGCGGGGACGTAATGAAGTTAGAAAGATAATGGGAACAGATCACCACGAGGATAATGGCGATCAACATGGCCACCACGAATACTTTTTCTAGCTGCTGAATCCGAGCAAACGCCTCAGCTTCGGTTCTTTCCGCAATCAATGCCCACTCAATATTCTGGATCTTAATGCTGGTGTAAGCCGCAATAATGCTTTCGCCTGCGGTATTGATAAAGGTTCTGACTGAGGTTTGCCCGTTAAGGGCGCGGTCAATGATCTCACTACTTTTGTCAATTTCTTCCTGAGTGACGTTAAAAACACGAGCCTGTTTGTCACTACCAACCAAGAATGCCTTGATGGCTTTACGCGCGGCAGTATCTTCAAACAGAGAAATCAGCTTGGTGCTAGGCAAACGGAATAGGGCATAACTGTGCAGGTATTCTTGCTGGATGATAGGCGCGGCAAACCACGCGATGTGCTCACTGCCCTCTAGTGCAAAATCCGACATCACAATTGGCGTAATGTCTGGCGTGTCTTTCTGCTTTTTCACCAGAGATTTTATTGCCTGAAAAGTTTCACCGAGGTTGCTGTCCCGATACTTTCCAGAACCCAGATTCGTACCATAATTGTTGTGCTTGTTGAGTGAGTAAACGACGTTTCCATCCAGATCGACCAGCAAGATGTCGTCAAAGTCACTGCGTTTCAAAAGATCAACGTAACGTCGATGGTAACGCTTGTGCATTAAGCGATAACGTTCGCTGCCCTGGTAATCATCAGACTCAGGCAAAATTGACGTTTTTATCTGATCCCCAGATCCTTCAATGTAACGCTGCTGCGCATACTCCCGCGATTGCTCAATCGTTTCGCCTAAGTTGCTGAAAGCATTGATAAGGCCGTAAAAACGACCACCACTGTTATAAGCCAGTTCGGAACGGACAAAACCCATTACTTCGGATTCTTTTGCATCGAAATAATCGACAAGTTGTTGTTTTTTCGTATCTCGAACTGAAAGAAGGTGAGAAGTACTCTGCTCCTGCAAATCTTTACTATGAGACTGCAAAAAGAAGAGAGCAATTAAAGTCAGCGGCGTAATACTGAGGACAAGAAATGCCACCATTAAAGTATGCTGAAGACGTTTAAATTTTTGTTTTTTATTAGATTTAAACATAGGAGTCGTTTAAATAAGCCTAGTGCAACGTCCGTTTTGCCGGGGCGGGCTCGGCAAATGCGACAAAACAGAAAATGACGATTTTAACGTTTATACGAGGTTTTTTTTCTTAATCAAGTAAGTGCAATACAAAGCGTGGGCAATAACGCAAAAATTAAATGAGATAGATTGAAAGTGTTAGTACATATGAAGCAAAGGGCGCCAGCGGTTTCAGCCACTGGCGAAAGCTTATGGAGGAATTTAGTTTGTCTTGTTTGCCTGATAGATCGCGAATTTATTGGTTTTCTCTACCAAAACACACTCACCAAATGCTTCTTCAATGATTGGTGGGTATTTGAGAAAGCTATTGGCAACAATATGCAATTTACCATTCTGGCTGAGGTAGTCAGGCGCATCGGCAAGCAGTGTTTCCGTCGCGCTGTAGCTGGTATCCAGCCCAGAATGGAAAGGGGGGTTGGAAATCAGAAAGTCGAATCCGGCGTCAATGTCTGAATATACATCGGTTGGGATAACATTCCCTTTCAAACCGTTTGCTTCGAGTGTTGCTTTTGATGAAGCAACAGCCAATGCGCTGACATCACACATAGTGAGGGCAATTTCTGGGTATTGCATTGCCATAGTCGCGCCAATCACACCAGCACCGCAACCAAAGTCCAACACTTTTCCTTTCAGTTCAGGAAGGGTCTTGAGTAAAAGCTGCGTGCCCACATCAAACTCGCCATGACTGAATACTCCGGGCAAGCTTTTGATCACGACATCTTGCCCATTGATTGGCAAGGTATAGGATTTAAACCAGTCGGCTAACTCAAATGGTGCAGGTTCGCTAGTACACTGTCCCCAGTAAAATGAGCACCTTCGGGCTGAATCGTATTTTTTAATTACGCCATAAGGCTTGAAGAACTTCTCAATACTCTTAATGCCAGAGCGATTTTCACCGACGACGACAATTTCAGTCCCCTGACCCAAGTGGTTCATCAACATTGCAAGCAGGTATTCCGCCTCTGCTTTGGCTTTTGGCCAGTAAAGCAGCACTAAGTCTGCATTGGTCTGCTCCGTAAATGCTTCAGAAAAAACGCGCGTTACATTTGGGTGTTTTTCATACTGACGAAAGTAGCCATAGTGCGTCGTAAAAACGGTGACGCTTTCGCAATGTTTGGCGAGATCGAGTGGGAATAGGTCTTCTGCTTCGCCAGCAACCAACACATGTTTTCCTTCAAAGTATTCAAGGTTGCGCTCTGCAATCTGGCTTGGGGCGGTGTATGCCGACATGGATGGAATCTCGATAAAAAAAGATGGTCGGATTCTCGCATAATCCGACCATCGCTTGAAGCTTAATAGAATGAAAAAACTAGCTGTTGTCTTGCTTGTTAAGGAAAGTCTGGAACTCTTCCTCGTAAATCTTAAACAGCACCATGGTAATCGCGAAGATCAACGGACCATAAATCAACCCGATCAGCCCGAACAAGTGGATCCCCCCCAGTAGTGAGAAGAAGATCATCAGGGTATTCATGCCCGCGCTGCCTTGCATCAACAAGGGTCTGAGAACATTATCAATGGAACCGACAATCACCACACTCCAAATGGTGAGGAATATTGCCCAGCCTGTGTCACCAGTAAAGAAGAGGTAAATTACGGCTGGGATCCAGATTAACGCGGTACCCACAATAGGGATAAATGAAGCGAATCCCATCATCGTACCCCAGAATAGCCCGGGGAACCCTGCCAGCCACATGCCAATACCGCCAGCTAGACCTTGTGCTATTGCGGTAAGAAAAGAACCTAATACTGCCGATTTTGAGACTTTCTCTATCTCTTCCAGTAATCGATCTTCCTGGCTGCGAGAAAGAGGAAGGATATGGCGCACCGCCGTGATGATTTTGTCGTGATCTCTTAACAAGAAGAACAGCACAAACAGCATCAAAAGGAAGTCCATCAGAAAGTTAGTGGCATCTCCCAGCACTTTGGCACTGAAGGTAACCAATTGAGAACCAAACTGAGAGACAAATTCTGCGACTTTTTGGGCAATGTGCTGAGGGTCGATGTTATCAAACGGCAGGTATTCATTGACGAAGCTCAGCCCTTTTACAACGAGCGGGTGAGTTGTCGCTTCCTGTATCCCACCCTGAGTGATCCACTTGTAGGCATTTTGAGAAAAGCCTGAGCCTTGCTGAACAATTGCAGCGAATACAGCAAGCAGTGGCAGAACAATGATCACTGTAAGCAAAATACACGACAGCACCGAAGCCGTGTTCTTGTAATTCGGCATCTTGTTTTCTAACCACTCATGGACCGGAAACATCAGCAGAGAAATAATGAATGCCAAGATGATGGAGTTGATGTAGGGCTGAACGAGTAAGTAACAGGCATAGCCAGCTACCAGCAAAGCCATGATCAGCACCCAGTGACTGGAAGACAGTTTCAGTTTGTCTGGCACAGTATTGACCTTATATCGGTTGGTATGTGCCATATAATGGCTACAATACAGTCGGTTATCAACTGATTATAAGGCCATCTGGGATATGGGGTGTTGTAAGCAAGAGCAGGAATGTTCTAAATCTAGAAAGCCAATTCCTTGGTTTGCTATTTGTGTCGTTGTACTTTTGATCTTAGTGATTGTTAACTGGCAATAAAAAGGGCAGCGAATGCTGCCCCTATAAATTCAGTGTTTTCGGTTATTCTGCTGCCAGAATAGCGAAACAGCGATCTGCTGCTTCCAGAGTCGCTTCGATTTCTTTCTGACCGTGTGCCAGAGAAGTGAAGCTTGCTTCAAACGCTGAAGGAGCCAGGTACACGCCGTGTTCAAGCATTAAATGGAAGAATCGTTTAAAGCGCTCAATATCGCATTTAGTGACATCTTCATAGCTGGTGATTTCAGCTTGTTCAGTAAAGAAGAAACCAAACATCGCACCAACCTGGTTAACCGCCAGAGGAATACCGTGTTTGTCCGCCAGCGATTTGAAGCCGTCAGCCAGTTGCTTAGTGACATCAGCCAATCGTTTTTCATTGCCTTCAAGGGTCAGTTCTGTCAAGCATGCGTAACCTGCCGCCATTGCCACTGGGTTACCAGAAAGCGTTCCTGCCTGATAAACCGGACCTGTTGGCGCAATGTGCTGCATGATCTCTTTTTTACCACCAAACGCACCAACTGGCATTCCGCCACCAATGACTTTACCTAACGTAGTCAGGTCTGGCTGAATATTGTAGTACGCCTGGGCGCCGCCTTGAGATACTCGGAAGCCTGTCATAACTTCATCGAAAATCAGTACAGCGCCTTCCTGATCACAGATTTCTCTTAACCCTTCATGGAAACCAGCGACAGGTGGGATACAGTTCATGTTGCCTGCCACAGGTTCAACGATAATACAGGCGATCTCATCTTTATTGGCTTCAAACAGCGCTTTAACAGACTCTAAGTCATTAAATGTTGCTGTCAGAGTGTATTTCGCAAAATCTGCGGGAACACCAGGAGAGCTTGGCTGACCAAGTGTCAGAGCACCAGATCCTGCTTTAACCAGCAAGCTGTCAGCGTGACCATGGTAGCAACCCTCGAATTTCAGGATTTTGTCGCGACCCGTGTAACCACGAGCCAGGCGAATGGCGCTCATGGTCGCTTCAGTACCTGAACTCACCATGCGCAGTTGTTCCATTGAGGGAACCAGTTCGGAAACCAGTTCCGCCATTTTTATTTCCATTTCGGTTGGCGCACCAAAACTTAAACCGCGATGAGCGGCTTCAATAACGGCATCGCGAATGGCAACATGGTTGTGACCAAGAATCATAGGTCCCCATGACCCAACGTAGTCAATGTAAGCTTTTCCATCAGCATCAAAAATGAAAGCACCGTCAGCGCGCTCAATAAACAGTGGAGAGCCACCGACACCATTAAAAGCACGAACAGGTGAGTTAACCCCTCCCGGAATTATATCTTGCGCTTTCTGATACAGCTCGGCTGATTTGGTCATGGAGAAATCCTCATAAAAGTTGAACGCAGGCATTGTAACGATAAAGGTAGGATTTGCATTACTCATTTTAAAGTTTTGTGCGGACTGGTTGGAATTAGGCAATACTTGAACGAAGCAGTCAGGTATTAGATAATCAGCCAATAATGTAAATTTAGATAAGTCGGCGTATTGACAAATTAGCCGAGTGAGAGAGGTCGTTGTGAGCGAAGTAAATGTACCCTTGTCCTTTTCAGATACAGCGGCAGCGCGCGTAAAAATTCTGATTTCTGAAGAGGAAAATCCTGAGCTGAAATTGCGAGTTTACATCACTGGTGGTGGTTGTAGTGGTTTCCAGTATGGCTTTACATTTGATGAATCAGTCAACGAAGGTGACACTATTATTGAAAACGATGGCGTTGTTTTGGTTGTAGACCCTATGAGCCTGCAATACCTGATTGGCGGTGTGGTGGATTACACTGAGGGTCTGGAGGGTAGCCGATTCTTCGTAAGCAACCCGAACGCAACGACAACCTGTGGATGTGGCGCATCATTTAGCGTTTGATCCCACCTTTGATACAAAGCTTAATTATTTGAAAACCCAGCAGTAAGCTGGGTTTTTTCATTTCTATGTGATTTGAGTGGCATTTTCTTTCTCGGTACGCTGTACTGGTTTTCTATACTTTATTAGCATTGTTCCACCTGCTCTTAATCTTGGTTTAAGGTATCTCCGATATAATTCAACTAAGATTGAGCCTTTTGCGTTAGGATGTCGTAAAAGGCAAAAAAATAACAAGGAATTAGTATGCCAATTGCAAGAATTAATGGCTTTTTTTCTCAACGCCCCTGGCTGGTTTCCCTCATACTCGTTACAGTTCTCACCGTTTGGCTTGGTTTAGGAATGCTTCGAGCAGAAGAGAATCCAACTGCTGAAAAAAAGAAGAGCCAGTGCCACTCGCTAAAGTTGTCGTCAGCAGTTTTAGCGCAGAACCTACCGCAAAAAGCGTCAACCTTTATGGTCGAACCGCTCCTAACCGAGAAGCCACTCTTGGTGCTGAAATCGCAGGTAAAATCATTGCCTTGAAAGTCAGTAAAGGTGATGCCGTTAGAAAAGGGCAGGCTATTGCTCAAATTGATAAAGGCGATCTGGACATCAGGCTTGAGAAAGCCAGAGCCATTCTCTCGGTAAAAGAAAAAGAATTCAAAGCTGCCAACTCTTTGAAAAAGCGTGGTCTTCAAGGTGAAGTCGCTTACAGCACTGCACAGGCTGCTCTTACGGAAGCTCGTGCTGGTGTGAGAAATGCGCAACTGGCACTAAGCAACACTGAAGTCAAAGCCCCTTTTAGTGGCGTGATTGAAGACATGATGATTGAAGTGGGTGATTTTGTAGGAATCGGCGACCCTGTTGCGAAGGTGCTCGATTTATCTACTCTGGTGATTGAAGCCGATGTCAGTGAACGCCACGTAGACCAGCTCAAGCTTAATAAAAAAGCCCATGTTCGTCTGGTAACTGGTCAGGAAGTAGAAGGACATCTGCGATACATTTCCAGAGTCTCCTCACCTGCGACCAATACATTTGCTATCGAAGTCGAGATTCCTAACCAAGGGCAGAGAACATCTGCTGGTGTCAGCGCTGAAGTGGATTTGCAACTTGCTACTCAGCTGGCAATAAAAGTCACTCCGGCTATGCTGGCTTTGGATGAGGCTGGAAATCTGGGTGTTAAGACCGTTCAGGCAGAAGATAAAGTGAAATTTGTTCCTATCCAACTGGTTAAAGCAGAACAGGATGGAGTTTGGTTGACGGGGCTTGGAAAGCAGGTCGAAATCATCACTGTTGGACAAGGATTCGTTCGCGATGGCGACTCCGTAGTTGCCATTCGTCAGTAGGAGACTGAATTATGTACTCCGTGATAGATGCAGCGTTATCTCGCAGCAGGACCATGATCACCTTCCTGATCCTGATTCTTGTTGCTGGCGCTTTGACGTATCAGGCGATTCCTAAAGAATCCAGCCCTGATATCACCATTCCTATTATTTACGTGTCTGTTGGTCACCAAGGTATCTCTCCTGGTGATTCAGAGCGATTGCTTGTTCGCCCGATTGAGCAAGAACTGCGTTCGATTGAAGGCGTGAAGGAGATGAACTCGACGGCGTCTGAAGGGCACGCTTCAGTCATGCTAGAGTTCAATGTTGGTGTGGACTTAAATAAAGCCATGGCTGACGTACGTGAAGCGGTAGATTTGGCAAAACCTAAGCTTCCAGCCGACAGCGACGAACCAACAGTCAACGAAGTGACATTGGCATCTGAGCAGCCAGTTCTCTCTGTGGTGCTTTATGGCACAGTGCCAGAGCGAACTATCGTCCAGATTGGTCGCCAGATCCGTGACAAACTTGAAAGCTTCCGACAAGTTCTGGAAGTCGATATTGCTGGTGACCGCGATGATGTCGTGGAAATCATTGTCGACCCACTTCTTATGGAAAGTTATGGTCTGGATCAGGGAGACATTTATAACCTGATTGCTCAGAACAACAAGGTGGTTGCCGCGGGTTTTGTCGATACCGGTTATGGTCGATTCTCGGTTAAAGTCCCTTCAGTTTTTGATTCCTTGAAAGATGTTCTGGAATTGCCTGTTAAAGTTGATGGGAAGCAGGTGATTACCTTTGGAGACATTGCCACAGTCAGACGTGCGTTTCGTGACCCGGAAAGTTATGCTCGTTTAGATGGTGAGTCCGCCGTCGTTTTGGATGTGAAAAAACGTGCCGGTGAAAACATCATTGATACCGTTGAACTGGTGAAAACCGTTCTTAGTGAAGCACAGAAGCGCGAGGACTGGCCGTCGAACCTGTTGGTTAAGTACACGTGGGATGAATCCAAAGATGTGAAGATCATGCTTAATGACCTTCAAAACAACATCTTGTCTGCCATTATTTTGGTGGTCATTGTGATCATCGCTATTTTAGGTACCCGTACCGCATTTTTGGTTGGGGTATCGATTCCAGGCTCTTTCCTAACCGGTCTTTTGGTGTTGGCGATCTTTGGTCTTACCGTCAATATCGTGGTTCTGTTCTCGTTGATCATGGCCGTCGGTATGTTGGTAGACGGCGCAATCGTGGTCACCGAGTTTGCGGATCGCCGGATGCAGGAAGGCGTTCATAAGCGGGAAGCTTACCGGGATGCTGCAAAACGCATGGCGTGGCCAATCACCGCATCTACCGCAACCACACTGGCTGCATTTGCTCCACTTCTATTCTGGCCAGACGTAACTGGCGAGTTTATGAAGTATTTGCCGTTGACCCTTATCGCAACGCTGTCTGCATCGCTTGTCATGGCGTTGCTGTTTGTTCCGGTATTAGGTGGGCTGTTAGGTAAACCTCAATTCGTGTCGCCTGCTAAACAAGCTGAGATGGTGGCATTGCATGATGGCGATTTTGAAAAGGCAACAGGTTTAACCAAGGCTTACTACAAGACCTTGTCGGTTGCGATAAAGCATCCACTCAAGATACTTTTGTCCGCAATTCTACTGGCGATTGCCGTTGGTTTTGCCTATGGAAAAGCGGGGTTAGGTGCAGAGTTCTTCCCAGAAGTGGATCCCCCTTTCTTTACCGTAAAAGTGCGTTCTCATGGTGATTTGTCTCTTCGTGAGAAAGATACCATCATGCGCGAGGTTGAAGCCGTTGTACTTGGGCACGATGAGTTTAAAAGTGTTTACACCAAAACTGGCGGAAAAGAAGAGATCGGGCAAATTCAAATCACGCCTGTTGATTGGCAGTATCGCCGCAAGGTTAAGGTGATTATTGACGAACTGCGCGAAGCGACAGATAAATTTGCTGGCGTGGAGATCGAGTATAAGTTCCCTGACGCAGGTCCTCCTGTTGAAAATGATCTTGTGATTGAAATGTCCTCCCGCATTCCAAGTGGCTTAGATGATGCGGCTAAGATAGTTCGTCACTGGGCAGATTCCTACCCTGCATTTACTAACTTGAACGATACTTCAAGCAAAGAAGGGATCGACTGGCAAATCGACATTCGCCGTGATGATGCCTCACGCTTTGCTGCGGACGCCACCTTGGTGGGTAACACGGTTCAGTTTGTCACTAACGGTCTGAAGATTGGCGATTACTTGCCAGATGATGCCAATGAAGAAGTTGACATCTTGGTGCGTTTCCCTGAAGACAAGCGTGATATCGGGCGTTTTGATCAACTTAGGGTGAAAACTCAGGCGGGTTTGGTTCCAATTACCAACTTTGCTGAGATCACTCCAAGTCAAAAGCAGGATACGATCAGTCGAATCGACGGTCACCGTATCATCAATATCATGGCAGACATGAAGGAAGGGTATAACCTGACCAACGAATTGCCAGGTATTGAGCAGGCACTGTCTGAGTTGGAACTACCGGCTGGTGTGGAATACAAAATCCGAGGTCAGAATGAAGAGCAGCAAAACTCTTCTGCTTTCCTACAAAAAGCTTTCCTGATTGCCTTGGCAGTCATGGCTCTGATATTGATCACTCAGTTCAACAGCTTCTATCAGGCGCTACTGATATTGAGTGCGGTTCTGTTCTCAACGGTAGGGGTCTTTGTCGGATTGCTGATATTCCAACGACCATTCGGGGTCATCATGTCCGGTATCGGTGTGATTGCTCTGGCAGGTATTGTGGTGAACAACAATATTGTATTGATTGATACCTACAATCAGTTGAGAAAGCGTGGTCTAGATAAGACAACCGCTATTCTGAGAACCGGTGTTCAGCGTTTGAGACCTGTTATGTTAACAACCGTGACAACCATACTGGGGCTATTACCTATGGTACTGGAGATGAACATCGACCTAATCAATCAGAAGATTGAATTTGGTGCGCCTAGTACTCAATGGTGGTCTCAACTTGCAACGGCAGTTGCGGGTGGACTCGCGTTTGCCACGGTTCTTACATTGGTACTGACTCCGTGTCTATTGATGCTAGGACGTGAGCCTAAAGAAGTGAGCAGACCTGAGTCTGAACCAGAGTTAGAATTGGTGGATAAAGCTTCCTGATAGCGCTAGCCAGAAATGCAAACGCCAGCCCTTGGGCTGGCGTTTTTTATTGATGTCAGAAAACTAGCTTTCTATTGGCTGCAACAACACTTTGTACTTTTCTAGCTGCTCTAATCTGATTTTCGAGTTAGCAACAAAGGTTTGCTTGGCTTTTCCCTTTAACGATTTCGCTTCCGGTAGTTTCACTGTTCTTGGGTTTTTATGAACACCGTTAACCAAAAATTCGTAATGCAGGTGAGGGCCCGTTACACGACCAGTTCCGCCTAATGTTCCCACCGTTTGTCCCTGTTTTACCCGCTGACCAGTTTTAACAGAGCGCTTTTTCAGGTGAAGGTATTTTGTAATGTAAGTGCTGCTGTGTCTGATGAAAACATAGTTACCGTTGAATTTGTTGTAACCAGCCTTTTCAACAATGCCGTCACCCGCCGCCCAAATTGGCGTTCCAACAGGGGCCACATAGTCGGTGCCTCGGTGCGGTCTGACGCGCCCCGTTACTGGATGAAGTCGTCTTGGGTTAAAGTTGGAACTCACGTATCGGAAGTTAACAGGGGAGCGCAAGAATGCCTTTTTCATGGCTCGCCCATCTTGGTCATAGTAGTTACCGGTTTTCTTGTCGCGAATGGCTTTAAAGGTGTCCCCCTGGTTGGTAAAAATAGCGGCTATGATATTGCCACGACCAACCTTTTCACCTTCTACAACCTTTTCTTCGTATAGAACCTGGAAGTTGTCGCCTTTGCGAATATCCAGAGCGAAGTCGATATCCCAACCAAAGATCCCAGCCAGTTCCATTATCTGATTGGCATTTAATCCTGCTGTGACACCAGCATTCCAAAAGTTAGAGGTAATTTCGGCTTCGGCATAGTTGTATTGAACATTTACCTCTTTCTTTTTCAGTTGAGAGGTATAGCGATCATCTGCACGGGTAATACTGAAGGTTTCGAAGGCATTTAGCTGCCGATTCAAATGAATCAGCTCATTATTTTCGTCAAAGCCGAATTTTAGCGTATCACCAGGTCTTAACCGGGAGAGCTGCTGATTTATTTCTTTGTTGCTACTGATGAGGTTATGCAGCAAACGTGGAGACAATCCGATGCGGTTAAACAGAATTGCAGCACTTTCTCCGGAGCCTACTTTATGTGTTTCCCAGCGAATAAGAGAAAGGGTTTTAGGTTCGTAGCTCGGGCTGAGATTTGTACCATCTATATCAATGGAATAAACCTTTCCAACTTCTAGGGTTTGATCATTGGGTCTGAGCTCTTTGGCGTCTGGAAGAAGAAACACTGCGCCAAACACTATCGCAGAAAAGAAGGCAATCCATACTCGATGCAGCAGAGAAAGACGTGCGAATTTAGACATCGGAATCCATTTATTGGGTTAATGATATAAAAAAGACAATTACTGAGTCTAACTGGTTTCAAAACTGAGCGCTATTCAAGTAAGATGGCGGAATATCAAATTTTTGCCAAATCTGTGGGAGTGAACAAGAATGGCGAGTATTGAAGCAGCACTGGCTGAAATAAAGCGTGGTGTAGAAGAGCTGATTCCTGAAGAAGAATTGATTGAAAAGCTAAAAGAAGGGCGTCCTTTACGCATCAAGCTAGGGGCAGATCCAACTGCGCCGGATATCCACCTTGGTCACACCGTTATTTTTAACAAGCTTCGTACATTCCAGGATCTTGGTCATGAAGTCACTTTCCTTATCGGTGATTTCACTGCGATGGTGGGTGACCCAACAGGAAAAAACAACACACGTCCTCCTTTGAGCCGCGAAGATGTTCTGCGTAACGCAGAAACTTACAAAGAGCAGGTTTTCAAAATTCTTGACCCAGCAAAAACAAAGATTCAGTTTAACTCTGAGTGGTTATCTGAGCTGGGTGCTGAAGGTATGATCCGCCTGGCTTCGAACCAGACGGTTGCACGTATGCTAGAGCGTGACGATTTTAAAAAGCGTTATGCTGGTGGTCAGCCAATTGCGATTCATGAATTTATGTACCCACTTCTTCAAGGTTGGGATTCCGTAGCAATGGAAACAGATGTTGAGCTAGGTGGTACTGATCAGAAGTTTAACCTTTTGATGGGACGTGAACTTCAGAAATCGAGCGGTCAGAAGCCACAAGCTGTGTTGATGATGCCATTGCTTGTTGGTTTAGACGGCGAGAAGAAAATGTCTAAATCTGCCAACAACTACATTGGTATTAGTGAGTCACCAAGTGAAATGTTTGGCAAGATCATGTCCATTTCTGATGATCTGATGTGGAACTACTACGAGCTATTGTCATTCCGTCCACTGGGTGAAATTGAGCAGTTTAAGACTGACATTGCTAATGGCAAAAACCCACGTGATGTGAAGATCTTGCTTGCGAAAGAGATCATCGCACGCTTCCATACTGAAGCTGATGCCGATGCAGCCGAGCAAGAGTTCATCAACCGCTTCCAAAAAGGAGCGATGCCAGACGAAATGCCTGAATTCGAATTCGATGCAGGTCTGCCAATTGCGAACCTTTTAAAAGAAGCCGGTTTGGTAAATTCGACTTCTGATGCGATGCGAATGATTAAGCAGGGCGCAGCGAAAATTGACGGTGAAAAAGTTGCGGACAACAAGCTGGTACCAGAAGCAGGCACAGCGATTTATCAAGTCGGTAAGCGTAAATTCGCTCGTGTAACATTGAAATAAAAACAAAAAAACCTGGCAAATGCCAGGTTTTTTAATGCCACTATTTCAGGAGTTCGTGCGTCACTCCGGCACGTAACTCTTGAACCTCAATATAAACCAAGTCTCGAATATCAGCAGGGATATGATCCCATACTGCCAATGCGTTCCCCACGCGAGAAAATAGAGCACGGCACCCATCGAAAGCCATATCAAAATTAAGGACTGAATTTTCTCAGCTTTGGTCAGCCCCTGCTTATTCTTCAGTCTGTTGGCGATAGGACCTAAGTATTTGTTGTTGAGTAACCAGGTCTGGAATTTTTCCGATGTTGCACCAAAACAATAAAGAGTGACCAGTAAAAACGGGACGGTTGGAAGTAATGGCACGAATACCCCAATAAAGGCAAGAGCAACAGTTAGCCAGCCTAGTGTGATAAGGAAAATGCGCTTTCCATTTGAAATTGATGTATTGCTTTGCACTTTTTCCATTGGGTTAAGATCAGCCTGAGGTCAGTTAAAGTTACAATCCCTATTATAGGACATTCGCAATAGGGACAGCCATTCTAGATTTGCACTTAATGAGAATCAATATCAATACGGAGTACTATTGATCAATCAGTTATAACAGTCTCATTGAAGTAGATTATATCCTTGATATTGTTTGATTATTTTACTGATAAATTTACTTTTTATTGAGCTTGATACGCAAAACATTGTGCTAGAATTTTTCGGCTGCATAAAGCAGCTTTCAGGAGTTTATTTATGAACAATGCCGACCATCCTCCAAGTAGCCAAAGAGAAAAATAACCTTCCGGCATTGAAACATCTAATGTCTTGTCGGAGTGGCAGGGTATTAGCTTCTATATTTTCCTTCTAAATACTCATGAGAACCAGACATCTGAGCTGGCATGGTCGATCACATTTTGCGTTTGGGAAACACAAACGTAAAGCTAATCGGGAGATTCGCTATGACCTTTATTCAAGCCCCACACTTTTCAGATGCAGAAATCAGTGCTGCATACGTCGCCTTTCTTCAATACGAACAAGCGCAACAAGTTCATCTGCTTACGGTAATGCCGATAGAGGAGGCTGTTTGCGTGCTGGCAATGTGCCCAATTAGACACGTTCATATCTTATTGCAAAAGTTGGAAGAAAAAGGAGACGACTTACGAGCAAGGCACTATGCAATGCAACTTGGGTTAATCCGCTCGGAAGCAGAAACGACCAAAGGGTATTTAAGTACAGGTGTTTTTGAGCATTTCAGGCAGAGAGTTGGGTGGATATTGGCGTTAGCACTGCTTGGCATCGTTTCTGGGCTAATCATTGCGCAGTATGAGGATACATTGAGCCAATTGGTATTGCTAGCAGTGTACATGCCAGTGATTGCCGCGGCTGGCGGAAACACGGGCTCTCAGGCGGCGACATTAGTGATTCGTGCTTTAGCGACGAAAGAGCTTAAGAAAAGGCAGTGGCTTAGTGTGATGTGGAAAGAGAGCCGAATTGCTGTAATGTTGGCTGTGGTTGTTGTCGCGGTTATTGCTTTGAGAATACTTCTTTTCAACGGTACAGGAAGTGATTCTGATTATGATCTCCATTTGATTGCGACGGCTATTGCCACCGCGCTCTTTATACAAATCACCCTATCGACAACGTTAGGTGGCGTGCTACCGATACTTGCGCGAGTATGCAAATTAGACCCTGCAGTATTAGTTAGCCCGGTACTTGCCTCAATTGTCGATATTTCTGGTATCTGGATCTATTTTACTGTCGTTAATCACTTTTTAGGGTTGAGTTAACCAAGTCCTTATAGAATTGTTTTTCAAAGTGAAAAATAGGGGCTATGACTTTTGGAGCATCGTCTTTCTTAACAGGGTGATAGTCGGTAATAAATTGAACAAACAGCGATTGGGGTTTGTTATTTTCATCCAATACAAACCCCGCCATATTGTAGCTTCCGTATAGAGAACCGCTTTTCGCTGCAAGCCTGCCTTCAATAGGGGGCTTTCTCATGCTTTGGCGGTATTTCAACGTACCAGACTGACCGGATATTGGAAGCAACTCGATCAGCCCTAATTTCACATCATACTTCCAGATGTACCTTAGAATATTTTCCATATCTGAGCTGGTGAGTCGGTTGTTGCGCGACAACCCAGAACCATCTTCTAGCTTCGCATGTTCAAGATCGATACCTGCTCGGGTAAACAAGATCTGTTTTATCGCTTCTGTGCCATTAGAAAAGCTACCGGGTTGATGGTAAAAACGTGCGCCAAGCGTTTTCGTGAGGTTGTCAGCGATTAAGTTATCAGACTTTCTCAGCATTATAGTCAGCAGTTCAGGTAAAGGAGCAGACTGGTGAGTCGCAACGATAATGCCTTTTGATACGACATTATCTGCGTAAATCTTCCCACTAACCTGAATGTCATTCTCTGCAAGAATACGCTTAATAATTGCCGAAACGTAAAGAGTGGTGTCCTGAACGGCAAATTTCAGGGGAAGTGGTTTACTTCGCTCTTGCATGCAGCCTGATAAGTGGTATTGGTTTCCTTCCGATGTCAGAAGTTCTAAATCACAGCGTTTGGATTTCTGCGCCATTTTACTGAGGCTCAAAGCATCGGTGGTCACTTTAATAGGCTGGTGGGCTGGAACAAATACAGATGTAGCCTGATTTGGTTTGGATGAAATAGATGCCTGTACACAGTTGTTGTCTAAAGTAATTGCGCTTGCAGGGGCGCTGTAGCAAACCCCCAGTATATCCCAAGGCCATCCCACCGCACGTTCGTACCCTCTGAATGCACTGTTATCCAATATAACGTTTTCTAACCGATTAATGCCTTGTGCTTTTAGGTTAGTGATAAGTGCAGTTAGATGCCCGGTTTTCAGCTCAGGATCACCGCTAAAGCGAATAACCAGATTCTTCTCCTGTATTTCGAGATGTGTCTCGAAACGGAAATCATCCCCTAATTCCAGCTTGGCTGCCAATGCTGTCGCAACTTTTAAAGTGCTGGCTGGCGGGAAAAATTGTTCACTGACTAAATCGATGGAGTGATTCCCCATACTGTCAGACACTAGCAAAGTGTGTCTTGAACCATAAGGTAACGAGTCTAACGGTGCATAAGCAAAAGAGGGAAGAGCCAGAAGAGAAAGCAGAGTGATCAAAGTTCGCATAATATGAGTTCAGAGGTGCATATCGATGTTCAGTGTAGCAAAGAATAGATGAAAAAAAACGCCCACCAATGGCGAGCGCTTTTCTATAAAACTTAGCTGAAAGCTAAATTAGAAGTCGTAACGTAGACCAAGAACAGCTTCGTTCTGTGCACCTAGCTTACCAACTTTGTCTGAATCTAGCAGATTGAAGTTGTAAGATACGTATGAACGGAAGTTATCGTTGAAGAAGTAAGTTGCGTCAACAGCGATGTTGTCTTTTTCTACTTCTGAATCAGAGTTAGCAGCGTTTGATTTGTTGTTCAAACGGTTGTAAGTCGTAGTGAACTTAGCCTGACCCATAGTGTAAGCCGCTGCTAGTTCGTAACCGTCGCCTTTAGAACCGTTGTTCGCACCGTCTTCTTGGTTGTCGATGTTGGTGTAAAGACCTGCTACGTAGAATGCGTCAAACTCGTAAGAAGCACCTAGCATGAACTCTTTAACAGACTTAGTTGCAGACTCGTCTTGAGCTGCGTAAGCCGCAGTTACACGAGCACCAGTTTCACCGATGTTGTAGATACCAGACAGAGCGTAACCGCCGTTGTTGTCTTTCTCGTTTTTGTCAGTAGAAGTGTTAGCAGTCGCTGAACCAAACGTGTAGTTTGCACGCGCTTCGAAGTCACCGAAAGTACCAGCGTATGCTACAGAGCGATCTGGACGGTCTGCTGCGTTTACTTTAGGAGCAGCAGTGTTACCGTGGTAAGCCATGATATCTGTGAAGTCAGTTACTGCTTGCAGAGAACCTTTAACAGTACCAAAAGTTACTTCACCGAAGTTACCGCCGATACCAGCAAAAGCGTAACGGTGTTCAATGGTGTCTTCTTTAAGACCATTGTGACCGCTTTCGTTGTATGCTTTGAACTCACCTTCGTAGAAGCCTAGACCGTATAGCTCGTCAGTGATCTCAGTTTTGCCTAGGAAGTTTAGACGTACACGAGATTTGTCTTCTACTTTGTTGTCTTTAAGAGATAGACGCGCTTCAACACGACCACCCATTTCAAGAGAAGCGTTGTCGTTTTTCGCGATTTCAGCAGCAGTAGCGCCAGTAGTGCTAGCAGCTGCAGCCACAGCTAGAGCAATCAGTTTTTTGTTCATTGCTTTCTAAGTCCTAATTTTAGTCCGTAAATATAAGCAGATAGGTTATTCCCTGCCCACTTAGGGATGCGTTTGATATCAGCAGCTAACTGCGTGATCTCATTCGCATTTATAAGGTGAGGAAGTTGTACCCCTAAAGTTCAGCTAGCCGTTAGTAAAATGATATAAAATGAAATAGTGAACATTGTTTTTTAGGTTTTTGATATTAATCCGCCTATTAGAAACAATGAGTTAATGATTTTTTTGATTTTTTTCTCAATTATTTTTTTTATATTTTTTTATATGAATTATGTTTGGGTGAGGTTTGATTTATAAGTTTGGTGATTGAATTCAATGTATTTAATCGGACAATTCTAGGAATTGTGACTCCCAACTTTTGAAAGACGTGACCTCGTGAAAAAGTTTGATTACACTAAATTGAAATGTGAACCAATTTGCCCCGCCTCCAACTCACTCGATGAGCAGGAGTGGGGTTTTGTTGTCTGAGGATGCTGGTGAAATGAATCAGCCAGTTATCTGTAGAGGTATAAAATGGAAAAAGTTCCAATGACTGCTCAAGGCGAGCAGAAGTTACGTGAAGAATTGGAAACGTTGATGAAGCGTCGTCCATTGATTTCTGAAGCGATTGCAGAAGCTCGTGAGCTTGGTGATTTAAAAGAAAACGCAGAATACCATGCCGCTCGTGAAGAGCAGGGTATTTGCGAAGCGCAGATTCGTGATATTGAATACAAGCTTTCTGTTGCTCAGGTTATCGATGTAACCAAAATGGAAAATACGGGCAAAGTAATTTTTGGTACTACAGTCACCTTGATTGATGTGGATACTGACCAAGAGAGCACATATCAAATTGTAGGTGATGACGAGGCTGACATTAAAGCGGGCAAAATTTCAGTAAGCTCGCCTATTGCTCGTGGTCTAATTGGTAAGATGGAAGGCGATGAAGTCACCATTACCACACCTGGTGGCATCAAAGATTACGACATCGAAAAAGTTGAGTATATTTAAGACTTACTCATCTTAATATCAAAAAAGGTCGCTCCAGCGACCTTTTTTGATGGAAGTAAACAAGTACTTCAAATGAGTAAGATAGCTTTCTTACTTACGAGGAATTTCAATCTTACGTTCCTCAGACTGGCGATAAAGAACCAACATCTTACCGATAGTTTGTACTTTTTCTGCCTTCGTTTCACGTACGATAGCGTCAATAATCAGGTTCTTTGTTTCTCTGTCTTCTGAAGCTACTTTCACTTTGATCAGTTCGTGGTGATCCAGTGCCAGTTCAATTTCAGCCAGTACTGCTTCGGTCAATCCATTGGCGCCCATAAGTACCACAGGTTTCAATCTGTGAGCCAGGCCTTTCAAATACTGCTTTTGTTTGGTGCTTAGGTTCATTGTGCGCCCAATTTTGTTTACTATAAGGGTTGAAAACCGCCATTTTAACGCCATCTATCCCAGAAGACTATAATTTCTACCATACTTCACTTGGTAGAAGGTCATTCAAGCAATTAGGAATCGAATGAGTAAACAGAAACACTCAGCCAGCTCTGGTCGCTGGTTGAAAGAGCACTTCGATGATAAATATGTCAATGAAGCAAAGAAGAAAGGCTACCGTTCACGTGCTATCTTCAAAATTGAAGAGATTCAAGAAAAAGATAAGTTACTGAAACCTGGAATGACCGTAGTAGACCTTGGCGCTGCACCAGGTGGTTGGTCTCAATACGCTGCGAAATTCGTAGGAGAAGAAGGGCAAGTCATTGCTTGTGACATTTTACCTATGGATTCGATCGCGGGAGTGGCGTTTCTGCAAGGTGATTTTCGAGAAGATGCGGTACTTGAAGCACTTCTAGAACGAATTCAGCCAGATATGGTTGATGTAGTGATGTCAGATATGGCACCAAACATGGCCGGCAACCAGTCCGTTGACCAGCCAAGAGCGATGTATCTGGTTGAACTGGCATTGGATATGTGTCGACAAGTTCTAGCTCCTAATGGTAGTTTCGTGGTTAAGGTATTCCAGGGCGAAGGCTTTGATCAATACGTTAAAGATGTACGAGACATGTTTAAGACCGTAAAAATAAGAAAGCCAGACTCTTCCAGAGCACGTTCTCGGGAAGTCTATATTGTAGCGACTGGTTACAAAGGCTAGCTTACGTTTACAAAGAGCAATTTAACACTATAGCTACAGCGTATAAACTGTAGTACCCTACCTTTAATTACAATTAGTTATCGAGAGGCTGACACCTTGAGTGACATGGCAAAAAATTTAATTTTGTGGCTAGTAATCGCCGTAGTCTTGATGTCGGTATTCCAGAGTTTTGGACCGGGAGAAAACAGCGGCAGAACAGTGGATTACACCACATTTGTACAGGAAGTTGGCCAAGGCCAGATTCGAGAAGCTCAATTTAAAGACAGAGAAATCACGTATTACCGTCGTGACAACACTCGTTATGTAACATACATGCCTGTGTATGACAGCAAGCTACTTGATGATCTGATCAATAAAAACGTTAAAGTCGTTGGTACACCACCTGAAGAACAAAGCCTGCTTGGCACTATCTTCATTTCCTGGTTCCCAATGATCTTACTGATTGGTGTGTGGATTTTCTTCATGCGTCAAATGCAAGGCGGTGGCGGTAAAGGCGCCATGTCTTTCGGTAAGAGTAAAGCTCGTATGATGAGCGAAGAGCAAATCAAGACGACGTTTGCTGACGTTGCAGGTTGTGACGAAGCAAAAGAAGACGTTAAAGAGCTGGTAGATTACCTTCGCGATCCAAGTCGATTCCAAAAGCTGGGTGGTAAAATTCCAACCGGTGTATTGATGGTGGGTCCACCTGGTACTGGTAAAACCTTGCTTGCTAAAGCGATTGCTGGTGAAGCAAAAGTACCTTTCTTTACTATTTCAGGTTCTGACTTCGTAGAAATGTTCGTGGGTGTTGGTGCATCTCGTGTACGTGACATGTTCGAACAAGCGAAAAAAGCCGCACCTTGTATCATCTTCATTGATGAAATTGATGCAGTAGGTCGTCAGCGTGGTGCCGGTGTAGGTGGTGGTCACGATGAGCGTGAGCAGACTCTTAACCAAATGCTGGTTGAAATGGATGGCTTCGAAGGTAACGAAGGTATCATCGTTATCGCAGCGACTAACCGCCCAGACGTATTAGACCCAGCGCTTCTTCGCCCTGGTCGTTTTGACCGTCAGGTTGTTGTTGGTCTTCCAGATGTTCGTGGTCGTGAGCAAATTCTTAAAGTTCACATGCGTAAAGTTCCGCTTGCTGGTGACGTTGAGCCATCTTTGATTGCTCGTGGTACACCTGGTTTCTCTGGTGCTGACCTGGCAAACCTTGTTAACGAAGCGGCTCTGTTTGCTGCTCGTGGTAACAAGCGCAACGTTTCCATGGTTGAATTTGAACTGGCGAAAGACAAAATCATGATGGGTGCAGAGCGCCGTTCTATGGTGATGTCGGAAGATATCAAAGAATCAACGGCATACCACGAAGCGGGTCACGCTATTGTTGGTCGCTTGGTTCCAGAGCATGATCCTGTTTACAAGGTATCTATCATTCCACGTGGTCGTGCGCTGGGTGTGACGATGTACCTGCCTGAAAACGACCGTGTGAGTATGTCTCGACAACATCTTGAGTCAATGATCTCCAGTCTTTACGGTGGTCGTCTGGCTGAAGAACTTATCTATGGTTCAGAGCATGTATCTACGGGGGCATCAAATGATATCGAACGTGCAACCGATATTGCTCGTAAGATGGTGACCCAATGGGGCTTCTCTGAAAAACTTGGTCCTCTTCTGTATGCAGAAGACGAAGGTGAAGTGTTCCTTGGTCGTAGCGTAACGCAAACCAAGCACGTTTCTGATGACACCGCTAAGTTAATTGATGACGAAGTTCGTAGCATCATTGACCGCAACTACGATCGTGCAAGAGAAATCCTAGAAGCAAACATGGATATCATGCACACGATGAAAGATGCGTTAATGAAATACGAGACCATTGATGCGGGTCAAATTGATGACCTGATGGAGCGTAAAGAAGACGTTCGTGAGCCAGCAGGCTGGGGCGATCAGACTCGTGCTCAAGAAGAGTCAAACAACGCAAAAAATGCACAACCAAAAACAGAAGAGAAAGATTCAGACGATAAGCCGTCAGTATCTTCTGATGATGGCGCAGACAAAAACGTTGAATAAAATCAGTTAAATTCAAACCCCGAGGAAACTCGGGGTTTTTCTATTTCTAGCAGCATCATGTTTTTACATTCAAATAAAAAAACACTCAGCCTATCTACTCCTCAGGTCATGGGGATCCTCAATGTCACGCCTGATTCATTTTCTGATGGTGGAAAGTTCAATCATATTGACCATGCTTTAGAGCAAGCGCACTCAATGATTCAGGCTGGTGCCAGCATCATTGATATCGGCGGTGAATCAACACGACCAGGGGCTCCAGAAGTATCACTTCAAGAAGAGCTCAACCGAGTCATCCCTGTCATAACCGCATTACGCGCCGAGTCAGACGTATGGATTTCAATTGATACCAGTAAAGCTGAAGTGATGAAACAGGCCGTCGAGGCAGGGGCAGATATCATTAATGATGTTCGAGCTCTACAAGAGCCGGGTGCCATTGAAGTTGCCGCAGGTGCGGGTGTTCCTGTATGTCTGATGCATATGCAAGGTCAGCCAAGAACAATGCAAAGCAACCCTAAGTATCAGGATGTTTTACTTGAGGTTGGCGAATTTTTGAATGAGCGTGTTACCGCTTGTGAAAAAGCCGGAATTAAAAAAGAACAACTGATTCTCGATCCTGGCTTTGGTTTTGGCAAAACCTTAGCGCACAATTATCATTTGCTGGCAAATTTGGAAAAATTCCACCAGTTTGGCATACCACTACTTGCTGGAATGTCCCGTAAGTCGATGATTTTTAAAATACTGGAGAAGCAACCCGCTGAATGTGTTGTCGGCAGCGTTACCTGCGCCAGTATTGCGGCTTTAAAAGGAGCACAGATCATACGTGTACATGATGTGCCTGAAACCGTTGAAGCCATGAAAATTATTAATAAAATTTGCGAAAATCAATAACAATTACTAGGAAACATTATGTCTAAGAGACGTTATTTTGGTACCGATGGTGTACGTGGAAAAGTTGGACAGTACCCTATCACTCCCGATTTTGTGTTAAAGCTTGGCTGGGCTGCTGGACGTGTACTTGCTAAACAAGGTACAAAGAAAGTCATTATTGGTAAAGACACCCGTATCTCTGGGTACATGCTGGAATCAGCTCTTGAGGCAGGCTTGGCTGCTGCTGGCTTGAAAGCTACCTTTACTGGACCAATGCCTACACCTGCCGTCGCATACCTTACGCAAACTTTTCGTGCGGAAGCGGGAATTGTGATTTCAGCATCGCATAACCCTTACTATGACAACGGCATTAAGTTCTTCTCTTCAGAGGGCACAAAACTTCCTGACGATATTGAACTTGCTATCGAAGCCGAACTTGATAAGGACATCGAGTGCGTAGAGTCTGCGCAGCTTGGTAAAGCATCTCGACTTAACGATGCAGCTGGTCGATATATTGAGTTCTGTAAGAGCACTTTTCCTAACAAGCTAAGCCTTGCTGGAATGAAGATCGTTGTCGATTGTGCGCACGGCGCAACATACCACATTGCTCCTAGCGTATTTAAAGAGTTGGGTGCTGACGTTATCGCTATGGGTGTGGAACCAAATGGCACGAACATCAACGATGAAGTCGGTGCGACTGATGTTCGAGCGCTGCAAAAGCGCGTTGTAGAAGAGCAAGCAAACCTAGGCTTGGCCTTTGATGGCGACGGCGATCGCATCATCATGGTTGACGAGCTTGGCAACAAAGTAGATGGCGACCAAATTGCCTACATCATTGCTCGAGATGCGCTGCGTCGCGGTGAACTGAAAGGTGGTGTAGTCGGCACTCTGATGACCAACCTAGGTATGGAGAATGGGCTAAAGCAATTAGGTATCCCATTTGTACGTGCAGCAGTTGGTGATCGTTATGTTATGGAACAACTGCTTGAAAAAGGCTGGAAGATCGGTGCTGAAAACTCCGGTCATGTCATCCTATTGGATAAAGTTACAACCGGTGATGCTATTGTTGCAGCTCTTCAGGTTCTGGCTTCTGTTGTTGGCAGCGAGATGTCATTGAACGAACTGTCGCAAGGAATGACACTCTATCCACAGGTGCTTGAAAATGTTCGATTTAGCGGTGATTCGAACCCGCTCGACGCTCAGGCTGTAAAGGATGCAGTGGCAATTGTTGAAAGCAAACTTGGCGAAAAAGGTCGAGTACTCTTAAGAAAATCAGGTACCGAACCTCTGCTACGTGTAATGGTTGAAGGTGAAGATGCTGAGTTGGTTCAGCAATCTGCGCTTGATATAGCTGAAGCAGTAAAAGCAAACTGCTGAGTATAATAACGGGGAGCAAAGAGTGTTGCTTTGCTCTTTATATAGTGGGTTATTTGTCTAAATGTATTGAAAGGTGCTTTTTTTAGCGCTTTGCTAATATTTTGACCACTTAACCCCTAAGCTTTACAATTTAGTGAATTTTTACTTGTCAGCGTTATAGGCATTCGATAGTATTGCTCCGCCTTCGAAAGGGAGGTGCGCTAGCCTTGTCTCTGTAACCCGGTTCAGTACGACGGCGCTGGCTCAACAATTTGGAACATAGGTGGAAGAATGTTTACAGTTCTACTTGTGATTTACCTGTTGGCAGCGATTGGTGTTATTGGCCTAGTGTTGATTCAACAAGGTAAAGGCGCAGATATGGGAGCTTCGTTCGGAGCTGGTGCTTCAAACACAGTGTTTGGCGCGAGTGGCTCAGGAAATTTCCTAACCCGAACAACTGCAATTTTTGCAATCGTATTTTTTATCGTTAGCTTGGTTCTTGGTCGTATGTCTACAAACAGCGGCGAAACAGAAAGCATTCTAGCGAACCCAAGTCAGGCTGCATCAACTATTGAGCAACCGGCTGATGTAACGAGTGAAATTCCTGCCGGAAACGGCGACGAAATTCCTCAATAAAGAATTTATGCCGAGATGGTGAAATTGGTAGACACGCTAGCATGAGGTGCTAGTGCCTTAGGTGTGAGGGTTCGAGTCCCTCTCTCGGCACCATGATTCTACAAACTTGTAAAATACTGCCTTGGGCGTATAATGCTCAGCAGTCGGACGCGGGGTGGAGCAGCTTGGTAGCTCGTCGGGCTCATAACCCGAAGGTCGTCGGTTCAAATCCGGCCCCCGCAACCAAATTTCACATGAATAGGTAGTGAATTTAGGTTGCAAGTTTGTGCGGTATAACCTAACCGCAAGCTGAACAAAATAATGTTCAGTTATATCAGGGTCCAGCAACAAAAACCCCGACTAATCGGGGTTTTTTGTTATTTGTATTTTGTGTTGTGCAAAATATGAGTAATGTTCGGGCTATTTGATAGGGCTATTAGCCCTTTTTTTGTTTCTAGAGTGGTTATCTAAAGGTGAGATCATGACGGGTTTAGAAAGACAACTGACTGAAATGCTAGATGCGCCAGTGGCTGCTTCTGGTTATGAGTTAGTTGGATTGGAGTTCATCCGTGCAGGTGAGCATTCAACATTGCGTATTTACATCGATCACGAGAATGGCATCAATGTCGATGACTGTGCAGAAGTAAGTCATCAGGTAAGTGCGGTATTGGATGTTGAAGATCCAATCTCTGTTGCCTACAACCTAGAAGTATCTTCGCCTGGATTAGAGCGACCACTGTTTAAAGCAGAACACTATCAACAGTTTATTGGTCACGAGGTCAGCCTTGTCTTGAAAATGGCTATGGGCAACCGTCGTAAATGGAAGGGTGTGATTGAGGGCGTAGAAGGCGAAACGATCACAATCACAGTGGATGGTGCGAAAGAAGAGTTTGCTCTAAGCAACATTTCCAAAGCTAACCTGATCCCTAAGTTTTAAGTCTTAAGAGGCTAGAGAATGAACAGAGAAATTTTAGCGGTAGTAGAAGCTGTTTCTAACGAAAAGGCGGTTCCTCGTGAGCGTATTTTTGAAGCGCTGGAAATCGCGTTAGCCACAGCTACTAAAAAGAAATACGAAATCGAAATCGATGTTCGTGTTGCGATCGATCGCAAAACAGGTGATTTCGACACTTACCGCCGCTGGTTGGTTGTAGAAGAAGTAGAAAGCCCAACAAAAGAAATTTCACTAGAAGCTGCACAATACGATGATGAAGAAATCGAATTAGGTGGCTTTATCGAAGACGATATCGAATCCGTCACTTTTGACCGAATCACTACACAAACCGCTAAGCAAGTTATCGTACAGAAAGTACGTGAAGCTGAGCGTGCGCAAATCGTTGAGCAATTCATTGACAACGAAGGTGATCTAATCACTGGTGCAGTTAAAAAAGTAAACCGCGACACCGTCGTATTGGATCTTGGTAATAACGCTGAAGCTGTGATTCTACGTGACGACCAACTTCCTCGTGAAAACTTCCGCCCAGGTGACCGTGTACGTGGTCTTCTTTACAAAGTGGCGCCGGAAGCACGTGGTTTCCAATTGTTTGTCACTCGTTCTAAGCCAGAAATGTTGTCTGAGCTATTCCGAGTGGAAGTGCCAGAAATTGCAGAAGAGTTAATTGAGCTAAAAGGCGCAGCGCGCGATCCTGGCTCACGTGCAAAAATCGCAGTGAAAACTAACGACAAACGTATCGACCCTGTTGGTGCTTGTGTTGGTATGCGTGGTGCACGTGTTCAGGCTGTATCTGGCGAATTAGGTGGTGAGCGAATCGATATCGTACTGTGGGACGACAATCCTGCTCAATTCGTTATCAACGCAATGGCTCCTGCTGATGTGGCTTCCATCATTGTTGATGAAGATGCACATGCAATGGACATTGCGGTTGAAGCCGATAACCTTGCACAAGCTATCGGTCGTAACGGTCAGAACGTACGTCTGGCTTCTCAACTAACAGGTTGGGAACTGAACGTAATGACAGTTGCAGATCTAGAGAAGAAGCATCAGGAAGAATCTGGTGCGGCTATCGAAAACTTCATGAAGTACCTGGACATCGAGCAGGACTTTGCAGAGCTTCTGGTTGAAGAAGGTTTCTCAACGCTTGAAGAAGTGGCGTACGTTCCAGTTAACGAACTGCTTGAAGTTGACGGTCTGAACGAAGAAATCGTAGAAGAGCTTCGTCAGCGTGCGAAAGATGCATTGACGACCATTGCATTGGCACAAGAAGAATCATTTGACGGCCTGGAGCCGGCAGAAGACCTGCTCGCACTTGAAGGTCTGGAACGCGAAATGGCGTTCAAACTCGCAGCTAAAGGTGTGGTTACACTCGAAGACCTCGCTGACCAGGGCACTGATGAAATAGAAGGCATTGAAGGTTTAACAGAAGAGCGTGCTGGTGAGCTAATTATGGCTGCACGTAACATCTGTTGGTTTGGCGACGAAGAATAATTTCAGCAAGGAGGAAGTGGCATGACAGAATTAACGGTTAAAGCACTGAGTGATGAGATTGGTACGCCAGTTGACCGCTTGATTGAGCAACTTGCTGATGCTGGGATGAAAAAAGCGGGCACAGATACCGTATCTGACGATGAGAAGCAAAAGCTTCTCACTCATTTGAAAAAAGAGCATGGTGATACCTCAGGGGAATCCGAGCCTACGCGCTTGACTCTCCAGCGTAAGACTCGCAGCACTTTAAGTGTGAATGCGGGCGGCGGTAAGAGTAAAAATGTTCAAGTAGAGGTGCGTAAGAAGCGCACGTACGTAAAACGCAGTGCAATCGACGAAGAAGCTAAGCGAGAAGCTGAGGAAGCAGCAAAACGTGAAGCTGAAGAGCTAGCGAAGCGTGAAGCGGAAGAGCTAGCTAAACGTGAAGCTGCAGAGAAAGCACAACGCGAAGCTGAAGAGAAAGCCAAACGAGAAGCTGAGGAAGCAGCTAAACGTGAAGCGGAAGAAAAAGCCAAGCGCGTACAAGCTGATAAGGCTAAGAAAGAAATGAACACAAAGAGTGCGGAATTAAGTTCGCAGGCAAAACAAGAAGCTGATGAGCTAAAACGCCGTCAGGAACAAGAAGCACAGCGTAAAGCAGAAGCTGAAGCGGCTAAACTGGTTGAAGAAGCCCGTAAGCTAGCTGAAGAGAATGCAGCTCGTTGGTCAGAAGCTGAAAAGAAAGAGAAATCAATGGAAGAGGGTGACTACCACGTTACTACTTCTACATTTGCTCGCGAAGCTGAAGATGCAGCTGACCAAAGCGAAGAGAAAGCTCCTCGTCGTCGTAAGAAGAAAGCTTCTACCAACAACGATGATCGTGGTAATAACCGCAATGGTGGCAATCGCAACCAACGTGGTGGTCGTGGTGGTAAGAAAGGTAAGCTGGCTAAGCCAACTTCCATGCAGCATGGCTTCGATAAGAGTGCTTCTGTTGCTAAATCTGACGTTGTCATCGGTGAGACGATTGTTGTTTCTGAACTGGCGAGCAAGATGTCAGTGAAAGCAACTGAAGTTATCAAAGTGATGATGAAGATGGGTGCAATGGCAACCATCAACCAGGTAATCGACCAAGAAACTGCACAGCTAGTTGCAGAAGAAATGGGTCACAAAGTTATCCTGCGCAAAGAAAACGAATTGGAAGAAGCAGTACTGTCTGATCGTGACAATAACGCTGAAGCGGTTCCTCGTGCTCCAGTTGTTACTATCATGGGTCACGTTGACCACGGTAAAACTTCGACACTTGACTACATCCGTAAAGCACACGTTGCTTCAGGTGAAGCGGGCGGTATTACCCAGCACATCGGTGCATACCACGTTGAAACTGAAAACGGCATGATCACTTTCCTTGATACTCCTGGACACGCCGCGTTTACCGCAATGCGTGCTCGTGGTGCTCAAGCGACAGATATCGTTGTTCTTGTTGTAGCAGCAGACGATGGCGTAATGCCACAGACGATCGAAGCGATTCAGCACGCGAAAGCGGCGGAAGTACCTCTGATTGTTGCTGTGAACAAGATCGATAAAGAAGACGCAAACCCAGACAACGTGAAAAACGAGCTGGCACAGTACGACGTTATCCCAGAAGAGTGGGGCGGTGAGAACATGTTCGTTCACATCTCTGCGAAACAGGGTACTAACATCGAAGGTCTTCTAGAAACCATTCTTCTGCAATCTGAAGTTCTTGAACTGACAGCGGTTGAAGAAGGCATGGCGTCTGGCGTAGTCGTAGAATCTCGTCTGGATAAAGGTCGTGGTCCTGTTGCGACTGTACTGGTTCAGTCTGGTACGCTAAACAAAGGCGATATCGTACTTTGTGGTCAGGAATACGGTCGTGTTCGTGCAATGCGCGATGAGAACGGTCAAGAGATCTCAACGGCAGGTCCTTCTATCCCAGTAGAAATCTTGGGTCTGTCTGGTGTTCCTGCATCTGGTGACGAAGCAACAGTGGTACGTGATGAGCGTAAAGCACGTGAAGTAGCGAACTACCGTCAAGGTAAATTCCGTGAAGTTAAACTGGCTCGTCAACAGAAAGCGAAGCTGGAGAACATGTTTGCGAACATGTCTGCGGGTGAAGTGGCTGAGCTTAACGTTGTTCTTAAAGCTGACGTACAGGGCTCTGTAGAAGCTATCGCAGATTCTCTACGTAAACTTTCTACTGACGAAGTGAAAGTGAACATCGTAGGTTCTGGTGTTGGTGGTATTACAGAAACTGACGCAGTACTTGCAGCGGCTTCTAACGCTATCATCCTAGGCTTTAACGTACGTGCTGATGCTTCTGCTCGTCGTACTGTTGAAACTGAAAACCTAGACCTTCGTTACTACTCAATCATTTACCAATTGATTGACGAAGTGAAACAAGCAATGGGCGGTATGCTTGCTCCAGAATTCAAGCAAGAGATCATTGGTCTTGCTGAAGTACGTGACGTGTTTAAGTCGCCGAAACTGGGTGCAATCGCTGGTTGTATGGTTACTGAAGGTCTTATCAAGCGTAACAACCCAATCCGCGTACTACGCGACAACGTAGTAATCTACGAAGGTGAGCTAGAATCTCTACGCCGCTTCAAAGATGACGTTCAAGAAGTTAAGAACGGCTACGAGTGTGGTATCGGCGTTAAGAACTACAACGATGTTCGTGTAGGCGATCAAATCGAAGTATTCGAAATCGTTGAAGTGAAACGTACTCTAGACTAATTGACAAAGTTGCAATGATATCAATCTGATAGATTGCAAAGGTTGTTGAATACACCATGGGGGGCCTTTGCCCCCCATTCTTTCTATAGTGAGAAAAGAAATGTCAAAAGAATTTAGCCGCACGCAGCGCGTGTCGCAGCAACTACAAAAAGAACTGGCGCTCATTTTGCAACGTGAAGTTCGTGATTCACGCATTGGTATGGTGACCATCTCCGACGTTGAAGTGTCTCGTGATCTGGCTTATGCAAAAGTATTTGTGACTTTCCTATGTGTGGGTGAGCAAACCCCAGAAAGCAGCCTTGCAGCGTTGAAAGAACACGAAGTTCAAATTCGTATGATGCTAGGTAAGCGTATTCGTCTTCGCCTGACTCCAGAAGTTCGTTTTACTTACGACAACACACTGGTTGAAGGTATGCGTATGTCCAACCTTGTGAGTGAAGTGGTTAGCAAAGACAAGCAGAAGAAAGAAGATGCAGGTCGTGGAGACGAAGAATAATGGGACGTCGTCGTAAAGGACGTCCGGTTAACGGCGTCGTTCTTCTCGATAAGCCGACGGGCATTTCATCGAACGATGCGCTGCAAAAAGTAAAGCGTATCTATTTCGCTGAAAAGGCTGGGCACACAGGGGCTTTAGATCCGCTAGCAACAGGCATGTTGCCGATTTGTCTGGGCGAAGCGACCAAGTTTTCGCAATTCCTTTTGGATTCAGATAAACGGTATGTGGTGATAGCCAAACTGGGTGAGCGTACCAATACTTCGGATTCAGATGGCGAAGTTGTTGAAACTCGCGATGTGAATGTCACCGAAGAACAGCTTCTTGAATGCATTGAGAAATTCAAAGGCACGACGGACCAAATTCCTTCGATGTTCTCGGCGTTGAAATACCAGGGTCGCCCGCTATACGAGTACGCTCGTGAAGGTATTGAAGTACCTCGTGAATCTCGTAAAATCACAGTCTACTCCATTGAGCTGCTTCGATTTGAAGGCGATGAAGTCGAAATGGAAGTCCACTGCTCTAAAGGGACGTACATTCGAACGATTACCGATGACCTGGGTGAGATGCTCGGTTGCGGAGCACACGTAACGTATCTGCGTCGAACTGGTGTTGCCAATTACCCTTATGAGCGCATGGTAACACTGGAGCAACTGAACGAGCTTCTTGAGCATGCCAACGATCAAGGTTTGCCACCAAAAGAGTTACTTGATGTATTGTTGTTGCCAATGGATACCGCTGTTGAAGGTTTACCAGAGGTCAATCTCAACGCAGAACTGACGCACATGGTTCAGCATGGTCAGCCTGTTCAGGTGTTTGGTGCACCGATCGAAGGTACGGTTCGCATGACAAGTGGTGACGAAAAATTGTTTATTGGCGTAGGTGAAATCGACGATGATGGCAAAGTGGCACCCAAGCGTTTAGTGGTCTTTAGAGACGAAGAGTAACGTCAGAACCCTGCTAAATTGAAACCGAAGCCTTACGCTTCGGTTTTGTTTTTAGAGTTTTAATTCTGTTCGCTTGTGTTTACAAAATACACCCCGTATAATGCGCGCTTCGCGTGTCGGCTGAATCAGAGATTGGCTGGCACAGTTTTAACTTTAACTCTTATTAGGAGAGAATTATGTCTCTGAATGCAGAAACTAAAGCAGCAATCGTTGCTGAATACGCACAATCTGAAGGCGACACTGGTTCACCAGAAGTACAAGTAGCTCTACTGACTGCTTCTATCAACCACCTACAAGGTCACTTCAAAGCGCACAAGCAAGACCACCACAGCCGTCGCGGTCTTCTACGTATGGTTTCTCGTCGTCGTAAGCTTCTAGACTACCTTAAAGGTAAAAACCTAGAGCGTTACCAAGACCTAATCAAACGTCTAGGCCTACGTCGCTAAGATCAGTTTGTTTGAAAAAAGGAGCTTCGGCTCCTTTTTTTGTGCCTACCGAATGGTGTTTAAGACATTTTCCAATAAGTAGTTTATACTACTGCGGATTTGGCTTCTGCCAGTCACACAAAGCAGCTTTACAGTCACCGATGTCGACCATAAAGGTCGCGGCTAATGAAAACAATTCGGGCGAATTCTTTTCATTAGTCGCGATTGGTAAAGCGCTGTTGTGTTTAATTCAAAACAACAACTTTGAAAAACTCAAAGCTAAGGAATTTACGTGAATCCAATCGTAAAAACGTTTCAATACGGTAACCACACCGTAACTATTGAAACTGGTGCTATCGCACGTCAAGCGACAGCAGCAGTTATGGTCAACATGGACGATACAGCGGTATTTGTTTCTGTTGTAGGTAAAAAAGAAGCGGTTGAAGGTCAGGACTTCTTCCCTCTTACAGTAAACTACCAAGAGCGTACCTACGCCGCTGGTAAAATCCCAGGTGGTTTCTTCAAGCGTGAAGGTCGTCCATCTGAAGGCGAAACACTGACAGCTCGTCTTATCGACCGTCCTATCCGTCCTCTATTCCCAGATGCATTCAAAAACGAAGTTCAGGTTATCGCGACTGTTATGTCTGTAAACCCTGATGTTCAGCCAGACATCCCAACTATGATTGGTACTTCTGCTGCACTTGCTATCTCTGGTATCCCGTTCAACGGTCCAATCGGTGCGGCTCGTGTTGGTCATATTGATGGTCAACTTGTGCTAAACCCAAGCAACACAGAACTGGAAAGCTCTAAGCTTGACCTAGTTGTAGCAGGTACTGACAATGCAGTACTAATGGTTGAGTCTGAAGCAGACAACCTGACAGAAGAAGAAATGCTATCTGCGGTTGTTTACGGTCACGATCAACAGCAAGCTGTGATCACAGCAATTAAAGAGTTTGCTGCTGAAGTAGCAACTCCAGCTTGGGAATGGGAAGCGCCTGCAGAAAACACAGAGCTTAAAGCTCGCGTTGCTGAACTGGCTGTTTCTCGTTTCGAAGAAGCGTACCAAATCACTGAAAAAATGGCGCGCTACGAGCAAGTAGGTACTATCAAGAACGAAGTGGTAGAAGCTCTTCTTGCACAAGACGAAGAACTGGATGAGCGCGAAATCCGCGGCATGCTAGGCTCTCTTGAGAAGAATGTTGTACGTAGCCGCATTATTGCGGGTAACCCACGTATCGATGGTCGTGAGAAAGACATGGTTCGTGCACTAGACGTACAAACTGGTGTACTTCCACGTACTCACGGTTCTTCACTATTTACCCGTGGTGAAACTCAGGCGCTGGTAACAGCGACTCTTGGTACACAGCGTGATGCTCAAATCATCGATGAGCTGACGGGTGAGAAGAAAGATCACTTCCTTCTACACTACAATTTCCCTCCATACTGTGTAGGCGAAACAGGCTTCGTTGGTTCTCCTAAGCGTCGTGAAATTGGTCACGGTAAGCTGGCTAAGCGCGGTATCGCTGCGGTAATGCCTTCTGTTGATGAGTTCCCATACACAGTACGTGTTGTATCGGAAATCACGGAATCTAACGGTTCATCTTCAATGGCTTCTGTATGTGGTACGTCTCTGGCACTTATGGATGCTGGTGTACCAATTAAGTCTTCTGTTGCAGGTATTGCAATGGGTCTTGTGAAAGAAGGCGACGACTTCGTAGTTCTTTCCGACATCTTAGGTGACGAAGACCACCTAGGTGACATGGACTTTAAAGTAGCAGGTACTAACGAAGGTATCACTGCGCTACAAATGGATATCAAGATCGAAGGTATCACTAAAGAAATCATGCAAATCGCGCTTAACCAAGCACAAGGTGCGCGTAAGCACATCCTCTCTGTGATGGATCAGGCGATTTCAGGTGCTCGCGAAGATATCTCTGAGTTTGCTCCTCGTATCCACACCATGAAGATCAACGCAGACAAGATCAAAGACGTTATCGGTAAAGGTGGTGCAGTTATCCGTGCTCTGACTGAAGAAACTGGCACAACCATCGAAATCGAAGACGACGGTACAATCAAGATTGCTGCAACTGAAGGTACAGCTGCTAAAGAAGCGATTCGTCGTATCGAAGAGATCACGGCAGAAGTTGAAGTAGGCACCATCTACACAGGTAAAGTGACTCGTATCGTAGACTTCGGTGCATTCGTTGCTGTTCTTGGTGGTAAAGAAGGTCTGGTACACATTTCTCAAATCGCTGACAAGCGTATCGAGAAAGTGGCAGATCACCTTTCTGAAGGTCAGGAAGTGAAGGTTAAGGTACTTGAAATCGATCGCCAAAACCGTATCCGCCTAAGTATGAAAGAAGCAGTTGAAAAAACTGAAGAAGCACCATCAAGTGAGGAGCCAAGCGCGGAATAACGCGTCAAGCATACGCATTTGAATTAAAGCGTGTTATAAAGGGGAGCTAAGGCTCCCCTTTTTGCTATAGGGAACAGGTACAAAGCGTCAAATTTTTCAGTATTGGTTACTATATAACGAGCACTTTTATAACTGCTCAGTATTGACGCGAATTAAGGAGAATCAGTTTGGCAAAATGGTTAAAAATGGTCGGGATTGTATCGGCTCTGGTACTGACAGGGTGTGCATCCAACCAAAACCAGTGGCTATACCCACCCATGGCGGTGCCGCTCCAACCAAGTATTCAGCAGGAAGTGCAGATTGCGCGATTAACTCAGCTTCTGCAAAGACAGGATCTTAAGGAAGAAGTCCGCGCTAAGATGTTTTATGAGCGAGGTAACTACTACGATAGCGTAGGGTTACGCGATCTAGCACGTCTTGATTTTGAGCGCTCTTTAAACATCAATCCACGTCAGCCAGATGTGTATAACCTTCTTGGTGTTTACTTCACTGAAAAACGTGAATTTGACGCCGCTTACGATGCTTTTGATTCCACACTTGAGCTTGACCCAAGCAACCAATACGCAGAAAGAAACCGTGCTATTGCCTTGTACTATGGCTCAAGGTTCGAGTTAGCGTTGGAAGAAATGTCAACGCACTATGACGATGACCCAGAAGATCCGTTTCGAGCGCTGTGGTTGTATCTGATAGAGCGTGAAGTTGATGCTGAAGCAGCGAAAGAAAAACTGATGACTCGCTACGAGCAGAGAAGTGAGCGTTGGGGGTGGTTGATGGTTGCTTTAATGCTAGAGCAAATATCAGAAGAACGGGCTCTTAAGGCAATTGTTAGTGCTACCAACGATAACGAACTGTTATCGCAGCGTTTAACGGAAACCTATTTCTACCTGGCTAAGCGCTACCAGCTTCAGGGAGACTACGGTAACGCTATCTCACTTTACAAACTGGCGCTTTCTTTTAACGTGTACGAGTTTGTAGAACACAGATATTCCTATATGGAACTGGGCAATATCTACAGTGAACTGAAAGCAGAACAAGCCAAGGATTCAACTCAACCCGCAAGTATTTAGATGCAGGCTTCGTAATTCGCAATTTAGGTTGTTCCCCAAATAAAAAACGCCCGGTCACTTCATAGTAACCGGGCGTTTTATTCAGGGTGTGACAGTAAAAATTACTTCAGGATAGCTTCATTACCGTTTTCGCGGATGTGTTTTAGAATTGATTTAACACCGCGTGGGCTAGAGCCAACAATATTGCCTGATTGCATGTAGTTAGTGCCACCAGAGAAGTCCGTAAGAATCGCGCCAGCTTCACGAGCAATCAGCTCACCTGCCGCCATATCCCATGGTTTCAAACCTAACTCAAAGAAGCCGTCTACACGACCAGCAGCTAAGTAGCATAGGTCAAGTGCTGCACTACCAGTGCGGCGGAAGTCTGCACATTCAACAAACAGTGCAGATACAATCTTCATGTAAGATTCAGAGTGCTGCTTTTGCTTGAATGGGAAGCCTGTTGCCAGAACTGCGCCTTGAAGATCTTTCAATTGAGGAACACGGATACGTGCGTTATTGAGTTGTGCGCCTGCACCGCGTTGAGCAGTGAACAGTTCGTTAAGCATTGGGTCGTATACGCACGCCACTTCTGTTTTGCCTTTCATACGAACGGCGATGGAAACAGAGAAGTGTGGTAGACCTTTAACGAAGTTAGTGGTGCCATCCAGTGGGTCGATGATCCATTGTACGTCTTTATCTTTACCTTCGATAAGACCATTTTCTTCAGCAACGATACAGTGCTCAGGGTAAGAGCTTTTGATGGTATCGATGATTAGAGCTTCTGCTTCTTTGTCTACGTTAGTAACAAAGTCATTGCTGCCTTTCTGAGTTGACTCAATTTTGTCAGCGTTTTCTAGTGATTTAGCAATGTGATTGCCTGCTTTTCGCGCAGCGCGAATAGCAATGTTAAGCATTGGATGCATACAAATTTCCCAACGGATGTTAAAGAACGATAAAGCGGCGGGGAGTATATCAGAGTTCCTACAAAAAGGAAGTGGTTATTTTTTACCCTTTTTGAGGTGAGTGGAAACCTACGTTGACATTGGATTCTGGCAGTGTGATTGAAAGCAAGCCCCTCCATTGGATTGAGATAACCTTTTTATTGGTGTTGTGATACTATTTCGCGGTTTTTCAATAGCGGGTATCTAAACACCATGTTAGACCAAGTAAAAGTCGTATTAGTTGGCACATCTCATTCAGGAAACATAGGCAGTGCAGCACGCGCAATGAAAGTGATGGGGTTGTCCAATATGGTGTTGGTGGATCCACAGTGTGAGGTTGATTCTCAGGCTATTGCATTGGCGGCCGGAGCAAGTGAAATAGCGTTAAATGCCCAAATCGTAAGTACCCTTGAAGAAGCCGTAGAAGATTGTGGTTTGGTCGTCGGGTCTAGTGCTCGATCGCGCACACTGGAATGGCCAATGCTTGAGCCGCGAGAGTGTGGAGAGCTGTTTGCCAAAGAAGGAAAAAGCCATCCTGTGGCGTTGGTATTCGGACGCGAAAGAACCGGGCTGACAAATGAAGAACTTCAGCGCTGTCATTATCATGTCTGTATTCCAGCAAACCCAGAATACAGTTCATTGAATTTGGCTATGGCAGTTCAAACTCTCGCTTACGAAGTGAGAGTCGCGCATTTAAACGAGCAGGCAAGTATCCATCCTAAAGCCGAGCAGGAAGAATATCCAAGGCATAAAGAGTTGGAAATGTTCTATGAGCATCTTGAAAAAGTCATCACTCAAACCCAGTTTATTGATAGTGATAACCCTGGTCAGGTGATGAATAAACTTCGACGTTTATTCTCCAGAGCTCGACCTGAAGCACAAGAAATCAATATCTTGAGAGGGATTTTGACCTCCGTACAAAAGAAAATATCAAAGTAAAATAACCATAATTTTCCAGTGGTTAAATACCTGACTGTTTTAGTCAAATAAATACTTGACCAATTTAGTCAGGTATGGAAAACTTCTATCCACAAACTTACTGTGGATACGATGCGATATGAGACTTACATCAAAAGGAAGATATGCAGTAACAGCAATGTTAGATGTTGCTCTGCATTCGCAAGAGAGCCCAGTCCCGCTGGCGGATATTTCAGAGCGCCAGGGAATTTCTCTTTCTTACTTAGAACAACTGTTTTCAAAACTGCGTAAAGCAGGTCTGGTTGCCAGCGTTCGTGGTCCTGGTGGTGGTTACCGCCTAGGTGCAGATGCGAATGAAATTGCAATCGGAATGGTTATCTCAGCCGTTGACGAATCTGTCGATGCAACCAAATGCAGCGGTAAAGCCGACTGCCAAGGTGGCTCTCGCTGCCTAACTCACACACTTTGGCGTGACTTAAGTGCTAGAATTAGTGAGTTTCTTAACAACATCACGCTTGGCGAGCTGATGCTTGATAATGAAGTGTTAGAAATATCTGACCGTCAGGACATTGACTTGGCGCTCAACCATGGGTTTGGACAAAAAAATACAAACACCGCTCCCATCGGTGTAAACGCACGCTCTTAATCGATAATAAAATGATCGCTTATTAAAAGCGGCACTATCTTACATTGGAGTAAAGAATGAAACTGCCTATTTATTTTGATTATTCAGCAACATGCCCAGTTGATTCTCGCGTTGCTGAGAAAATGGTTCAGTACATGACGATGGACGGGACGTTCGGTAACCCGGCATCTCGTTCGCATCGTTATGGCTGGCAGGCAGAAGAAGCAGTAGATACTGCTCGTGAGCAAATCGCTGAACTACTTAATGCTGACCCGAGAGAAATTGTCTTTACCTCAGGTGCAACCGAATCAGACAACCTAGCGATAAAAGGTGCAGCGCACTTTTACGGTAAAAAAGGCAAACACGTCATCACTTGTAAGACCGAGCACAAAGCGGTTTTAGACCCTTGTCGCCAACTTGAGCGCGAAGGTTATGAAGTGACTTACCTTGAGCCAGAATCCAACGGCATCATCGACTTAAACAAGCTTCAAGAAGCCATGCGTGAAGACACAGTTTTAGTGTCAATCATGCACGTTAACAACGAAATTGGCGTTATTCAGGACATTTCTGCGATCGGCGAGCTTTGCCGCGAGCGCAAAATCATCTTCCACGTTGATGCAGCTCAGTCTGCAGGCAAAGTGCCTCTAGATGTAAAAGAAATGAAAGTAGACCTGATTTCGATGTCGGCTCACAAAGCTTATGGACCAAAAGGTATTGGTGCACTTTACGTTCGTCGTAAACCACGCATTCGTTTAGAAGCACAAATGCACGGTGGCGGTCACGAGCGTGGATTCCGTTCAGGTACATTGCCAACACACCAAATCGTTGGTATGGGCGAAGCGTTCCGCATCGCTAAAGAAGATATGCAGAAAGACTTTGAACATGCTAAAGCCCTGCGCGATCGCATGTTAAAAGGTTTAGAAGGAATGGAAGCGTTAACCGTTAATGGTGACCTTGACCAACGTGTTCCTCACAACCTGAACATCAGCTTTGCCTTTGTAGAAGGTGAATCACTGCTGATGGCATTAAAAGATCTGGCTGTGTCTTCTGGCTCTGCGTGTACGTCTGCAAGCCTAGAGCCTTCATACGTTTTACGTGCGTTAGGTCTGGATGATGAACTGGCTCATAGTTCTATCCGTTTCTCATTTGGTCGTTTTACGACAGAAGAAGAAGTGGATTACGCCGTCGAAAAAATTCGCGTAGCAGTAGATAAACTGCGCAACATGTCTCCTCTATGGGATATGTACAAAGAAGGTGTTGATTTGAGTACGGTTGAGTGGGCGCACCACTAATCTAAGGAATATAGAGGATTCGAGGTAAAAGATTATGGCATACAGCGAAAAAGTTATTGATCACTACGAAAACCCACGCAACGTTGGTTCATTTGACAAAGAAGATCCATCTGTCGGAAGTGGTATGGTTGGCGCGCCAGCATGTGGCGACGTAATGAAACTGCAAATCAAAGTGTCCCCTGAAGGCATTATTGAAGACGCGAAATTTAAGACTTATGGATGCGGCAGTGCGATTGCTTCCAGCTCTCTTGTTACAGAGTGGGTAAAAGGCAAAAGCATTGATGAAGCGGCAGCAATTAAAAATGCAGAAATTGCAGAAGAGCTTGAATTACCACCAGTAAAAGTTCACTGCTCAATTCTGGCAGAAGATGCAATCAAAGCCGCTGTTTCTGATTACAAAAAGAAACACGACTCCTAAAGTTAAAGCAGGAGAGAAAAGCTCTCTCCTGTCTTAAATTCACTAATGTAAGCAGGGTGCAGTATGGCCATTACCATGACAGAAGCGGCAACAAGCCGGGTCAGAGCATTTCTTGATAACCGAGGCAAAGGTATCGGTTTGAGACTTGGGGTAAAAACCACAGGTTGTTCAGGAATGGCATATGTTCTCGAATTTGTTGATGTATTGAATGACGAAGATGAAATCTTCGAACAAGACAATGTGAAAATCATCATTGACCCGAAAAGCTTGGTTTATCTTGATGGAACTGAGTTGGATTTTGTCAAAGAAGGTTTGAACGAAGGCTTCCAGTTTAACAACCCTAATGTGAAGAGCGAATGTGGTTGTGGTGAAAGCTTTAATGTTTGATCGCAAACATCAATAAATAAAATGAACAAAAACGCAGTGAAGGCTGCGTTTTGTACTTTCCACCCGTCTTGAATTTTGCCCAATATTATTGAGAGACAGATAATGGATCATTTTGAATTGTTTGGCATTTCTCGCCAATTTGATCTCGATGTCACCACGTTGTCCACCCAATTTAGAGAACTTCAGCGTCAATTTCATCCTGATAAATTTGCGACCTCGTCTGAACGCGATCGCCTTATGGCGGTTCAGAAAGCCGCTCAAATAAACGATGCATTTCAAGTTTTAAAGCAACCCATCTCTCGCGCAGAGTATCTTTTGTCCCTTAAAGGGGTAGATATTCGCAACGAGCAAAACACCATGCAAGACCCGATGTTCCTAATGGAGCAAATGGAACTGAGGGAAGCATTGGAAGAGATCGAGTCTTCATCTGATCCAGAGTCCGAGCTGTTCGATTTTGAAAAAAAGGTCAGTAAACTGTATCAATCTCACTTAGATGAGATGGTTCAGTCACTGACTGAAGAAGCACTGGAAAATGCTGCGAATGGTATTCGTAAGCTAAAATTTATTGCCAAATTACAAAATGAGATAGAGCAACTGGAAGAAAAGTTGTTCGCATAATAAAGGAATTTCAATGGCATTACTTCAAATTGCAGAGCCAGGTCAAAGCTCCGCGCCTCACGAGCATAAGCTCGCAGCGGGGATTGATCTCGGTACAACCAATTCACTGGTGGCATCGGTTCGAAGTGGAACCGCCAAGCCGCTAGTGGATACGCAGGGTGAAAGCATTCTGCCTTCGGTTGTGTATTATGGCTCTGAGAATCCTGTCGTCGGAGCTGCTGCACGTGAGCATGCACAGTCTGACCCAAAACAAACCATCATATCCGCCAAACGCCTAATTGGTCGTTCTCTGGAAGATATTCAAAACCGTTATCCATCTTTACCTTATCAATTCACAGCCAGCGAAAATGGTTTGCCAGTAATTGAAACTGATCAAGGTAACGTCAACCCGATTCAAGTGTCATCTGAGATCTTGAAATCTCTCGGTCAGCGTGCTGAAGAAACCTTGGGTGGCGAGCTAACTGGGGTTGTGATTACAGTACCCGCGTATTTTGATGATGCACAGCGTGCTGGCACCAAAGACGCGGCTAAGTTAGCCGGATTAAACGTACTGCGCCTTCTCAATGAACCAACCGCAGCAGCCATTGCTTACGGATTGGATTCTGGTCAAGAGGGGGTTATTGCCGTCTATGACTTGGGAGGAGGTACGTTTGATATCTCTATCCTACGTCTATCCAAAGGGGTATTTGAAGTCTTAGCCACTGGCGGAGACTCTGCTCTGGGTGGTGATGATTTCGATCATATCATCGCTGACTACATCAAAGAGCAATCGGGCTACCAAGGCGATCTATCGATCCAGGAAAACCGTGCTTTGTTGGATGTAGCAACTCAGGCGAAAATTGCTTTGTCTGATTCCACCGTTACCGAGATTAAATTTGGTTCTTGGACAGGTTCGCTATCTCGTGACACCTTCAATGAGTTGATTCATCCTCTAGTGAAAAAGACTTTGCTTTCATGTCGCCGAGCCCTTAAAGATGCAGGTGTAAGTGCGGAAGAAGTTCAAGAAGTCGTGATGGTGGGTGGCTCAACCCGAACTTTATACGTTCGTGAAATGGTCGGTGAGTTTTTTCATCGCGAGCCACTAACAAGCATCAATCCCGATGAGGTGGTCGCCATTGGGGCTGCGATTCAGGCAGATATTTTAGCGGGTAACAAACCGGACTCTGAAATGCTGTTGTTGGATGTCATTCCGCTGTCATTGGGCATAGAAACCATGGGAGGTCTGGTCGAGAAGATCATTCCAAGAAATACCACGATCCCTGTCGCTCGCGCTCAAGAGTTTACTACTTTCAAAGATGGTCAGACGGGCATGCTGGTTCATGTCGCGCAGGGCGAACGTGAACTGATTGACGACTGTCGCTCTCTGGCGAAATTCTCGTTAAAAGGTATCCCACCTATGACCGCAGGTGCGGCGCATATTCGCGTCACCTATCAAGTGGATGCGGATGGCTTGCTCTCTGTTACTGCAATGGAAAAAAGCACGGGTGTTCAGGCAGAAATCCAAGTGAAACCTTCTTATGGTCTGAGTGATGATGAAGTCGCTGGCATGCTCAAAGATTCCATGACCTATGCTAGAGAAGACATGCAAGCTCGTGCCCTGGCAGAGCAACGTGTAGAAGCAGACAGAGTAATTGAAGGTTTGGTCGCTGCTATGCAAGCAGATGGTGACGAGCTGTTGTCTGAAGAAGAACAGCAAGTGCTACTGAAATCCATCGAAGCATTGATTGCGCTTCGAAACGGCGATAATGCCGACGCGATTGAGCAAGGCATCAAGGATACTGATAAAGCCAGCCAGGAATTTGCGTCACGACGCATGGACAAATCCATCCGTACTGCCTTATCTGGTCAGTCGGTTGATGACATTTAACAGAAGAAGTTTGAGAATTTAAAATGCCTAAGATTATTGTTTTACCTCATGAAGATCTTTGCCCAGAAGGTGCGGTATTAGAAGGACAAACTGGTCAGTCTGTATTAGATGTCGCACTTAAAAACGGAATTGGAATTGAGCACGCGTGTGAAAAATCCTGTGCATGTACAACATGTCATGTTGTGATTCGCGAAGGTTTTGATTCACTGGATGAGAGTGATGAACTGGAAGACGACATGCTAGACAAAGCGTGGGGGCTAGAGCCTGAATCTCGTCTTGGTTGTCAGGCTGTTATTGCAGATGAAGACTTGGTTGTTGAGATTCCGAAATACACCTTAAACCACGCGGCTGAAGATCATTAATAGGGAAGAGATATGAGCTTGAAATGGACTGACTCGCGAGATATCGCGATTGAGCTTTGTGATTTATATCCGGATACAGACCCAAAAACAGTGCGTTTTACCGACCTGCACCGTTGGATTTGCGAGCTAGAGGATTTTGACGACGATCCAAACCGATCAAACGAAAAAATCCTTGAAGCAATTATTCTGTGTTGGATGGATGAAGCAGATTAAAAGATAAGCAAAATAATGTGACCTAACATTATTTACTGAAAAAAGCGGGCTTAATTGCCCGTTTTTTTTATGCAAATGACATTTAACTCGAACATAATGCTAACATTCTGAAACTAGTGAAAAGAAACACAGTCGTAATAAAGAATTGCAAGGATTACGACACCAAGACAAGGAGAAATCATGTCTACTCAAATGCCGGTATTCATTTCCTCACAAGCGGCACAACCTCATTGGGGTGAGAAAGCAATCCTATCTTTTACCGAGCAAGGTGCAACCATTCACCATACAGACAACGAACTGACAGATGTCGCTCAACGTGCGGGTCGTAAACTGGATGGTCAAGGAATCAAAGCCGTATCTCTGGAAGGAGAAGGCTGGAACGTTGAAACTATCTGGGCGTTTTACCAAGGTTTCCGTAGTCCAAAGAATACAAACTCAGTGGTATGGACTGAGCTTGAAGAAAATGCAGAAAAAGAACTGAAAGCGCGCATCAAAGCGGGCGATTGGGTTCGTGACATCATCAATAAAAGCGCCGAAGAAGTTGCGCCTCGCCAATTGGCAACTATGGCGGGTGAATTCATCAAGTCTCTAGCTCCTGAGCACGTAACTTATCGTATTGTAAAAGACAAAGATCTTCTGACTGAAGGGTGGGAAGGCATTTACGCGGTTGGTCGTGGTTCAGAGCGAACTTCTGCAATGCTACAACTAGACTACAACCCAACAGGTGACGAAAACGCACCAGTATTTGCGTGTCTGGTTGGTAAAGGCATCACATTTGATTCTGGCGGTTACAGCATTAAACCTTCTGGTTTTATGGACGCGATGAAAGCGGACATGGGTGGTTCCGGTACGATCACTGGCGGTCTAGCACTTGCGATCCTACGTGGTCTCAATAAGCGAGTTAAGTTGATCCTTTGCTGTGCTGAGAACATGATTTCTGGTCGAGCATTCAAATTGGGCGACATCATTACCTACAAGAATGGTAAAACGGTTGAGATCATGAACACCGATGCGGAAGGTCGCTTGGTACTGGCTGATGGTCTGCTGTATGCGAGTGAGCACAGCCCAGAGCTGATCATTGATTGTGCAACTCTGACTGGTGCGGCGAAGAACGCATTGGGTAACGACTACCACGCACTGCTGACGTTCGATAATGCTCTTTCTGCAAAAGCGATTTCATACGCCAATGAAGAAAAAGAAGGGCTATGGCCTCTTCCGCTGGCTGATTTCCACCGTTCAATGCTTCCGTCGAACTTTGCAGACATGTCAAACATCAGTAGCGGTCAGTATTCACCTGGCGCAAGCACAGCAGCAGCATTTTTGTCTTATTTTGTGAATGACTACAAGAAAGGCTGGTTGCATTTTGACTGCGCAGGCACGTATCGTAAGAGTGCAAGTGATAAGTGGTCTGCAGGTGCAACGGGCATGGGTGTTCGCACTCTGGCTCGTATTCTCACTGAACAGGCGAAATAATCAGAATTCGGCATGCAGGCGGAAACCTGCCTGCAAAAATATTATAACGATAGTACGAAGGACATCTTATGGCTCTAGAAAGAACATTTTCCATCATCAAGCCCGATGCAGTTAAGCGAAACCTTGTGGGTGAAATCTATAACCGTATTGAAAAAGCCGGTCTTCGAATCATTGCGGCAAAAATGGTCCACCTTTCTGAAGAACAGGCAAGTGGCTTCTACGCTGAGCACGAAGGTAAACCTTTCTTCGAAGGACTGAAAGAATTCATGACGTCAGGACCTATTATGGTTCAGGTGCTTGAAGGTGAAGATGCGATTGCACGTTACCGCGAACTCATGGGTAAAACGAACCCAGAGGAAGCAGCATGCGGTACCATCCGTGCAGATTACGCAGAAAGCATGCGTTTTAACTCTGTGCACGGCAGTGACAGCCCAGAATCTGCTGCACGTGAAATCGAGTACTTCTTCCCGACTTCTGAGATTTGCCCTCGTAACGACTAACGTTTCTCAAAGAAGCGCTCTGAAATATCAGAGCGTTTCTTTTTCACAATCTCTTCTCTTTTCTCTCACATTTACTCTGCTATTCTTGATAATATTATTTTGGTTAATTTTTAATCGATTTAAAATTAATCTCTTATCAATAACCTTACTCTCGACCCCTTGTTGTCATTGGGTAAAGGCTGTACAATTCGCGCCCTTAAATAAAGTTCCACCGCGAGAGGCAACATGAGCACTGAAAAAGTAAATCTGCTGGATTTTGACCGAAAAGGGCTACGGAAATATTTCGCCGATGAATTAGGCGAAAAGGCATTTCGTGCCGATCAGGTCATGAAGTGGATCTACCATTTTGGTGTCGACGACTTCGAGAAAATGACCAACATCAACAAGAAACTGCGTGAGAAACTTCAGCGATTAACTGAAATTCGTGCACCGTATGTTTCAGAAGCTCAGCACTCGACGGACGGTACTATTAAGTGGGCGATGCGTGTGGGCGATCAGGATGTTGAAACGGTTTACATTCCGGAAGACGATCGCGCCACCTTATGTGTCTCTTCTCAGGTTGGTTGTGCACTTGAGTGTAAGTTCTGCTCGACCGCTCAGCAGGGCTTTAACCGCAACTTGAAAGTATCTGAAATCATTGGTCAGGTATGGCGTGCCGCTCGTGAAATTGGTTTAGAAAAAGAAACAGGTCGTCGTCCGATCACCAACGTCGTTATGATGGGTATGGGCGAGCCGCTTCTCAACATGAAAAACCTGATTCCTGCCCTGGAGCTTATGCTTGATGATCTCGGTTTTGGGTTGTCTAAGCGTCGTGTGACGGTTTCCACATCAGGTGTGGTTTCTGGTCTTGACCAAATGACAGGTAACATTGACGTTGCGCTCGCGATCTCTTTGCATGCTCCAAACGATAAGCTTCGTAGTGAAATCATGCCAATCAATGATCGTTGGGATATTGAAGACTTTTTAACGTCCGTAAGACGATACATTGCCTCCTCTAATGCTAACCGTGGCAAGGTAACCATTGAGTATGTTCTGTTAGATCATGTGAATGACGATATGGAACATGCAAGACAACTCGCAGAATTGTTAAAAGATACGCCTGCTAAGATAAATTTGATTCCTTTTAACCCTTATCCTGGTTCACCATATCGCAAGCCAAGTAACTCGCGCATTGACCGTTTTATGAAAACGTTGATGAAGCACGATTACACGGTGACTGTTCGTAAAACACGTGGTGATGACATCGATGCAGCCTGTGGTCAGCTGGTTGGTGATGTGATCGATCGTACAAAACGAACAAAACTTAAACAGCATGGGGAACCAATCGCGGTGAAGTCAATCTGACTTGATAATTGACCCGGAAGGCTCCCCGCACAGTAAGGGAGTGTGATGTTGGTGAGAATTGCGGGCATATTTCTGGTTAGTTTGTTAGTAGGTTGTGTTACAGTTACTGAACAACCCGCTAATAATCAGTTCGATAAAATTAAAGCGGCGGAAGCGCGTATAAGTTTGGGGCTAAACTACCTGGAGTCGAGAGACATGATCCGGGCAAGGGAAAACCTTGAAAAAGCCGTGAGCTATGCGCCAAAATATTATCGCTCGTTGATCGCAATGGCTCACTTTTATCAGGAAGTCGGTGAAAACGGTCAAGCAGAGCAAGCCTATAAGAAGGCACTAAGGGAGTCGCCAAAGAACGGTGATGTTCTCAATAACTACGGTACATTTCTTTGTAAGATCGGACGCTATGACGAAGCCGATGCATTCTTTAACCGTGCTATTGAGCAGCCATATTATTACTTGATTTCAGCCAGCTATCAAAATGCGGCAATGTGTGCGCTTAAGCACGGTGATCAGGATAAGGCTGAATATTATTTCTCTCGTTCGTTGGATCATGACCCAAACCGAGTGGTTTCTATACTTCAGTTGACACAAATAGAAATACAAAAAAAGAAGTATCGTGAAGCAAGGGTCAGACTTTTAAAATTTCATAATAGATATGGGTATCGTGCATCGAGTTTAGGTCTGCTCATTCAACTAGAAAAACAAGCAGGCAATGAATCTCTGGCAAATAAATACGCAAGCGTATTAAAAGATAAATACCCAGACTCGATTCAATATCAGAAGTACGTAGCGAATGAGTATTGAACAAACTGCAGAAAATATGACTATTTCTACATTACCTCTGCCGGGTGATGTACTGCGCCAACAGCGCGAGAAGCTTGGGTTATCGCAAAAAGACATTGCTGACCGATTGCGACTCCGCTTAGCAGTGATTCAAAACATTGAAGAAAATAACTTCAAATCTGACCAAGTAGCCACTTTTACCCGTGGCTATTTGCGATCTTATGCAAAGGCGGTAGGGCTTTCTGATGATGAAGTCCTTCCTCTTCTAGAAGGCGCGCTTGAAGACGAGCACAAAGAGCACGCCATGCAAAGCTTTTCCCGAAAAACTAACCGCGAAAAACACGACAGCCGTATCATGCTAATTACTTGGGGTGTGTTGGTCGTTTTAGTTGGAATTTCATCGGTTTGGTGGTGGCAAAATCAAAGCCAGGACACCTTATCCGTCTCTGAACTTGTCTCGTCTCAGGGTTCTTTATCTCAGGAATCCGAAGCGGATTTAGCTGTGCTTGAAGCACAGCGCGAACTTAACGTTGCCTCTACGCAACCTTTGCAGCGAGAAGCATCTTCTCAAACAGAGCCTGATTCGCAAACACAACCTGACGCTTCGAGTGTCGAAGCAACGACAGAAAACACATCAACAGAAGCTACGCCCGTTGATAACTCATCTACTGTTTCCGACCCAGAACCCGAGGTCGCAGTAGTTGAAAATGAGCCCGTACAGCAGCCAGAAGCACCGTCGCAATCTGAAACTCCAGTAACATCAAATCAAGTATCTATGTCGTTTTCGGCAGACTGCTGGATTCAGGTTAAAGACGCAGATGGAAAAGTCCTTGCAACTGGTGTTAAAAAAGCGGGGCATCAGCTTACTCTGAGCGGTCAAGCCCCTTACAGCGTCATATTAGGTGCGCCTGAGGGTGTTACAATGACATTTGCTGGTGAAGCGGTAGACCTTTCTGGGTATACTGCGGGCAAAGTAGCAAGATTCAAATTACCCTAGCAAGCTGAGTTAGTCTAAAAGCAATTATGCAACACGAATCCCCTATTAAACGTCGTGCATCGACCCGCATCAATGTGGGTGATGTGCCGATCGGTGACGGTGCCCCAATTGCGGTACAGTCCATGACCAACACCAGAACGACCGATGTTGACGCCACTGTGGAACAAATCCGGTCGTTGGAAAACGTTGGTGCAGATATTGTTCGTGTGTCGGTTCCTACTATGGAAGCGGCAGAAGCGTTCAAGCTTATTAAGCAGCAGGTGAAGGTGCCATTGGTTGCCGATATTCACTTTGACTACCGTATCGCATTGAAAGTTGCGGAATATGGTGTTGACTGTCTTCGAATCAACCCAGGTAACATTGGTAATGAAGCACGCGTTCGTTCGGTTGTCGATTGTGCGCGTGATAAAAACATTCCAATTCGCATTGGCGTAAATGGCGGTTCTTTGGAAAAGGATCTGCAGGTGAAATACGGCGAGCCAACACCAGAAGCTCTTGTGGAATCGGCAATGCGCCACGTGGATTACCTTGATCGCCTTAACTTCGACCAGTTTAAGGTCAGTGTTAAAGCTTCCGATGTTTTCCTTGCCGTCGATTCTTATCGTTTGCTGGCAAAAGAGATCGACCAACCTCTCCATCTCGGCATTACTGAGGCTGGTGGCGCACGTGCTGGATCAGTGAAATCAGCGGTTGGCTTAGGCATGCTGCTCGCAGAAGGAATCGGTGACACGTTACGTATTTCTCTGGCGGCGAATCCGGTAGAAGAAATCAAAGTGGGCTTCGACATCCTGAAGTCACTTCGAATCCGCTCGCGCGGCATTAATTTTATTGCCTGTCCAAGCTGTTCACGACAAGAGTTTGATGTGATCAACACAGTAAACGCGTTGGAAGAACGTCTCGAAGACATAATCACACCAATGGATGTATCCATCATCGGTTGTGTGGTGAATGGACCGGGTGAAGCAGAAGTTTCCCACCTAGGTCTTGCAGGCAGTAACAAGAAAAGTGCCTTTTACGAAGACGGGAAACGCCAGAAAGAGCGTTTCGACAATGATGATCTCGTTAACAAACTAGAAGCGAAGATTCGCGCGAAGGCGTCGATGCTAGACGAGAATAACCGCATCGACATCAATTTAATCGATAAACAATAATCTCAACGGTATAAAACTGTGGCAAAAACGATACAAGCAATCCGAGGCATGAACGACTGCCTCCCAACACAATCTCCTCTTTGGCAAAAAGTGGAGAATGCGGTGAAACATGTGATCAGTGCGTACGGATACAGTGAAGTGCGCATGCCTATCGTTGAGATGACGCATCTATTCAGCCGTGCTATTGGTGAAGTCACCGATGTGGTTGAAAAAGAAATGTACACCTTTGAAGACCGCAACGGCGACAGCCTGACGCTTCGCCCTGAAGGCACCGCAGGTTGTGTACGTGCAGGTATTGAAAATGGTCTGCTTTACAACCAGGAACAGCGTTTGTGGTACATGGGACCTATGTTCCGTCATGAGCGCCCGCAAAAAGGTCGTTACCGTCAGTTCCACCAGTGTGGTGTTGAAGTCTTTGGTCTGAATGGACCAGATGTTGATGCTGAACTGATCATGCTAACGGCGCGTCTGTGGCGTGAGCTTGGCATCGACAAACACGTTCGCTTGGAACTGAACTCCATCGGTTCTTTAGAAGCTCGTGCAAATTACCGTACTGCTCTGATTGCATTTTTGGAGCAACACATTGATATCCTGGACGAAGACTGTAAACGTCGTATGCACACCAATCCACTTCGTGTGCTGGATACCAAAAACAAAGATATCCAGGCGATTCTTGTTGATGCGCCACAGTTGTCCGATTACCTTGACGAAGATTCTAAAGCACATTTTGCTGGTTTATGTGAACTTCTTGACGCTGCTGGTATCGAATACCAAGTTAATCAGCGCCTTGTTCGTGGTCTGGATTACTATAACCGCACTGTATTTGAGTGGATCACTGAAAGCTTAGGCGCTCAGGGCACTGTATGTGGCGGTGGTCGTTACGATGGTCTGGTTGAGCAACTTGGCGGTAAGGCAACGCCAGCCGTTGGCTTCGCGATGGGGCTTGAGCGTCTGGTATTGATGCTGGAAGAGCTCGAACTGGCTGAAACTCGCCGAGCGGTTGACGTGTATATGGTGAGTGCTGGCGAAGGTACGCTGATGGCGAGCATGAAACTGGCAGAACAACTGCGTGAAGCACTACCAGGTCTGCGTGTTATGACGCACTTTGGCGGTGGAAACTTTAAGAAACAATTTAAGCGTGCTGACAAAGTCGGCGCTGCAGTCGCACTTGTGCTGGGTGAAAATGAAGTAGCTGAAAGCACGGTAGTTCTGAAAGATCTACTTGGTGGCGAACAAACAACAGTAACTCAGGCAGAGGTTGCCGAGCAACTTAAGCATTTGATCTAAAGAGGACAGGACGTGGAACTCTACGATACTGAAGAACAACAGGTAGAAGCCATTAAAGAATGGTGGAAAGAGAATGGTAAAGCGGTCATCGTAGGTGCGGTGGTTGGCTTAGGTGGTATTTTTGGCTGGCGTTTCTATCAAGACTCACAGGCTGATGCTCAGAATGCTGCTTCTTTGGCGTACGATGGTGTGCTAAAGCAAATTCAGACATCTGGTGCCGAGTCTTCTTCTGATGCATTGGCATTCATTGAAGCAAACAAAGATTCTCAATACTCAGTATTGGCTGCACTTCAACTGGCGAAGGCGTTTGTTGAAGCGGGTGAGCTAGACAAAGCACTTGAGCAACTAAGCTGGGCGAAAACGAACACCAAAGATGAGTCAATCGTTTCTCTTCTTACAGTGCGTGAAGCTCGTGTATTGGCAGAGCAGGAAAAGTTTGATGATGCTTTGACTAAGCTAGATTCAGTGAAAGAAGCCGGTTGGGCAGGTCGAATTGCGGAGCTTCGTGGTGACATTCTGCTTCGTCAGGGCAACACTGAAGGCGCTTATGCTGCTTACTCTGAAGCGCAGCAGCAGTCTGACACAAGCCAAGCGTTACAAATGAAGCTGGACGATCTGGCGAAGTAAGGGTTACATCGAATGAAGAAAGTGCTCAACCGAGCTTTGATGTGCGCGCTGGCTGTTGCAGGTTTAGCAGGCTGTGCCGGTGAAGAAGACACCATCGTCATGGCACCATTGCCCGTTGTGGAAAGTCAGTTCACTCCAGAGAGAGAATGGTCTGCTTCTATTGGTGATGGAGTAGGGCACTACTTTTCGAAGTTAAAGCCTGTTTATGCATACGACAATGTTTTTGTCGCGAGTCGTGATGGTCAGGTCAAAGCGCTTGACCCAAATACTGGCAAGTCTAACTGGTCAGTGACTATTGAGTCTGAAACTACGGCACGTTTGTCCGGTGGTATTGCTGCAGCTTATGGCAAGCTGTTCATCGGCAGTGAAAACGGTGAGCTGATTGCACTGTCGGCTGAGAACGGTGAGCTGCTTTGGCGTTCGAAAGTGGAAGGCGAAGTCCTCGCTTCTCCAGCAACTGACGCAAACCTGGTTATGGTTCATACCTCTCGCGGTGTCTTGGTTGCTCTAAACCAGGAAGACGGTTCTGAAGAGTGGACAGTGAGTTCAGAAGTACCCGCCCTGACACTGCGTGGTGATAGCACACCAGTGACAATTTCTGGTGGCGTGTTCTGGGGAACCGCTAATGGTCGAATTGCAGCAGCGATTGTGGCTCGTGGTCAGCTTATCTGGCAGCAGCCTGTAGGCACTCCAAAAGGGTCTACAGAGATTGATCGCCTGGTTGATGCAGATGCCTCTCCGGTTATCATCGGCAGCACCTTGTACATCGTAGGTGTCAATGGTCAGTTGGTTGCCATAGATTTAAGATCGGGTGCGCCTACTTGGAAACGCACCTATTCATCAGCGACGGATATGGTTACGGACGGTACAAATCTGTATCTGGTTACCGATAAAGATCATTTGGTTGCCGTTGATGCACGAAGTGGCACCGAGATCTGGAGCAATAATCAGTTAGAGCATCGTCTGCTCACCGCACCAAGCATTGTCAACGGACGTCTGGTTGTTGGCGATACCGAAGGTTACTTGCACTGGCTTGATTTGGATTCTGGCGAGTTTGTCGCCCAGCAACTTGTGGATGACAGCGGTTTTGCTGTAGGTCCTGTGGTTGTTGATCAAAGCTACGTAGTGGTGACTCGCTCTGGCTCTGTAAAGAAAATGCAGATTCAGTAGATAACGTGATATAATTCACAAACGGCTCTTGGCTGCTCTCAGTCAAGAGCCGTTTTATTGATAATTAACCCATGTGGTTATAGGTAAACTCAGGAAAGATCATCCACAGTTTACCTATAGCTACATTAAGAATAGAGATTGTAGAGGTACGTATGATTCCTGTAGTTGCTCTGGTTGGGCGTCCTAATGTGGGGAAATCGACGCTGTTTAACCGTCTGACTCGCACACGAGATGCGTTGGTCGCTGACTTTCCTGGTTTGACCCGGGATCGTAAATACGGTCAGGCTCAACTGGGTGAACACGAATTCATTGTTATTGATACTGGTGGTATCGACGGTACAGAAGAAGGTGTAGAAACCAAAATGGCGGAGCAGTCTCTGGCTGCGATTGATGAAGCCGATGTGGTTCTGTTTATGGTTGATGGTCGCGCGGGGCTAACACCAGCAGATGAAGCTATTGCTCAGCACCTTCGAAAAATTGAAAAGCCAGCCATGCTGGTGGTGAACAAAGTAGACGGTATTGATGCCGATTCAGCCTGTGCTGACTTCTGGAAGCTGGGTGTTGATGACATGTATCAAATTGCTGCGGCTCATGGTCGTGGTGTAGCGGCTCTGATTGATCGCGCGCTCAACCCATTTGCTGAAGAGTTTGCCGCTAAGACTGAAGGCGAATTAGAAGACCTGACAGAATTTGAAGATCCAGAAGAAGAAAAGCTGGATTACACCGAAGAAGAAGCGGAAGCGGAATTTAAGCGTCTTCAAGACCAGCCTATTAAGTTGGCAATCATTGGTCGTCCAAATGTTGGTAAGTCTACGTTAACCAACCGAATTCTCGGTGAAGAGCGAGTTGTTGTTTACGATATGCCTGGCACAACGCGTGACTCTATCTACATTCCAATGGAACGTGATGAGCGCGAATACGTGCTTATCGACACTGCTGGTGTACGTCGTCGTACTCGTATCAATGAAACTGTTGAGAAATTCTCAGTGGTTAAAACGCTTAAAGCGGTTGAAGATGCGAACGTTGTCCTTTTAGTTATTGATGCACGTGAAAATATCTCTGATCAGGACCTAAGCCTGCTCGGCTTTGCATTGAACGCTGGTCGTTCGATCGTTATCGCTGTGAACAAGTGGGACGGTCTGGATACCGATGTAAAAGAGCAGGTGAAGAAAGAGCTCGATCGCCGTCTGGGTTTTGTTGACTTTGCTCGTATTCACTTTATTTCTGCGCTGCACGGTACTGGCGTTGGTCATTTGTTTGAGTCGGTTCAAGAAGCTTACAAATCTGCCACGACTCGTGTAGGTACCTCGGTACTGACCCGTATCATGAAGATGGCACAAGACGATCACCAGCCACCAATGGTACGTGGACGTCGTGTGAAGTTAAAATACGCGCACGCTGGTGGTTATAATCCACCAATCGTTGTCGTACACGGTAACCTGGTTCATGAATTACCGGACTCATACAAGCGCTACCTGATGAATTACTATCGTCGTTCGTTGGAAATCATGGGTACGCCGATTCGAATTCGTTTCCAGAGCAGCGACAACCCATTTGAGGGCAAGTCCAACAAGCTGACTCTTTCACAAGAGCGTAAGCGCAAGCGTTTAATGACCATGATGAAGAACCGAGACAGGTAGAAAGCAAAACTGATAGAAGAAAGCGCTGAAAGGCGCTTTTTTTGTGTCTGTCGAAAATGAATGAGATATTTGGAGTAAGATCAGGCATTTTTTTCAACAAAAGTTTGGTTGAATTATTTAAAATCAGAGAGTTATGTCGAAAAACACATGTTGTAATTTCCATTTACATTCTATAGTCATCTGTTTTTTGATCGAATACAAAATATGGATAAATCTGTTTATTTATGCTGTCTGTAGATTTTTATTTCAACTAAAATCCAAAAACAGCACATGTAACTTATGCTTTCGGGGTGTGGTTATATAAATGTTCTTTTTGAGGCTGATCGCTGATCATATGTCATCTAGCAAAAGATCGGAAAAGATCTGTATGTGAGGTGTAACCAGTGCAGTCACATCCATATTACAGAAAAAATAGAGAGTTAGAAGCACGAAAATTTCTTTGCAACAAGACGTGATTCAGATCAAAGCGACTCAGCTTAGATAATCGCATTATCAATTTATCCCAGCAGGAAAGGTCGCTGGGGATCAATTGTTTTGAGGTATTAGTATGACCGAGAATAGCTGCAAAAAATGCGACAGTGAACTAAGGTGGAATGGCGGCTTATACCATTGTGATTTTTGCGAAGAAGACTACCAGAAGCTGGCGAACTGCCCAGATTGTAATATGCCTTTAGAAAAGCTTCAGGCATGTGGTTCCGCAAGCTATTTTTGTCATAGCTGCAATGAGCTTAAGTCTAAATCTCGAGTAAAATTCGTTTACAAGCTAGAGAGTGAGTCAGCTTTATAGAAGCACTCTCTAACAGACATTATTCCGATACGATCGAACGAATTTCACCTTCAGCCAGTCGGGTGACCAATACATCACCCGCTTCAACACTCTTATCTGTTGTTACAACTTTCCCATTCTCAAGCTGTGTAATGCTGTATCCACGTTTTAACGTTGCCAGCGGGCTGACCGTATCCAGTTTCTCGGCTGCCAGTGACAACTGATGCCGTGATAAAAGCAGTTGCCGGTCCATCGCATCAAACAGCTTGGTTTTGCTATTGGATAAACGGTTACTGAGATGATTGAGCTTTTGTTCCGGGCTATTCAGCGCAAGTCTGTGCTCTAGCGAGGTTATCTTAAGCTGATGCGAAGACAGCTTTTTCATCACAGCAGAATGCAGACGTTGTTCTAATTCATCCAACCTTTGATTCTGCTGCTGCAACTGAAAGCTAGGGTGTTGACGCTCTAGCTTTCTCTCTAGCAGAGACAGAGCCATTTTATGCTCTGATAAGAACCGGTGGAAACTTTGATGCAGGCTTTGCTGCTTTTGGCGTAGCGAAAGTACTTTGTGATTGTTATCCCGACTCACCAATTCTGCCGCGGCTGAAGGGGTAGGGGCCCGAACATCAGCAACAAAATCGGCAATGGTCACATCCACTTCATGACCCACTGCGGAAACAATCGGAATCTGACTGGCTGCAATTGTGCGCGCTAAGATTTCATTATTAAAGCACCACAGATCTTCCAAAGAGCCACCGCCTCGTCCGACAATCAGTACATCGCACTCGTTGCGTTCATTGGCTCTGCCAATCGCCTGAGCAATTGATATAGCAGCTTGTTCTCCCTGAACTATCGTTGGGTAAACCACAATCGGCAGACTAGGATCGCGGCGCTTTAACACGTCCAGAATGTCGTGTAGTGCTGCACCGGTCTTAGAGGTAATAACACCAACCTGCTTTGGGTTCTCTGGCAAAGGTTGCTTGGAGCTTTGAGCGAATAACCCTTCTGCCGCGAGTTTCATTTTCAGCTCTTCAAACTCTTGCTGAAGTCGACCATCGCCTTCGGGCTGCATGCTTTCGATGATTAATTGGTAGTCGCCACGAGGCTCGTATAGAGAAAGGCGTGCTTTCACTAAAACCTGATTTCCGTTTTGTGGCTTAAACGTTACCCGACGATTATTGCCGCGAAACATGGCGCATTTCACCTGTGCACGAGCATCTTTTAACGTGAAATACCAATGCCCGGAGACGGGAGCAGAAAAATTAGAAATTTCGCCAACCAGCCAGACGATGCCCATTTCATTTTCGAGTAATAAACGAACTTCGGAATTCAGACGGGATACAGTGAAAATATTATTATTGGTCAGAGAAGACACAACTAATCTCGAAGGCGTGAATATGGAAATTAGCGGCAATATAATACATATCAAGGGGGTGAATGCAAATAAAAAATAAAAAAATGTGTGGTAAAGCGATTGCCCTGTGCGTATAATCCGGCTGCAATATCAAATCCAAATCACTTTATTATGCGAAACGATAAAGCTTGGATTTATTCCTATTAACACCCTGTTGTGAGATATTGCAAATGCTACGAATCGCAAAAGAAGCTTTAACTTTTGACGACGTTCTACTCGTCCCGGCACATTCTACTGTTCTTCCGAATACAGCTGATCTTCGCACTCAGCTAACAAAAAACATCACTCTTAACATTCCTATGATCTCCGCATCTATGGATACGGTAACGGAAGCTCGCCTAGCAATCGCGCTAGCGCAAGAAGGTGGTATCGGCTTTATCCACAAAAACATGTCAATTGAGCAACAAGCTCATCAGGTGCACCTAGTAAAGATTTTTGAAGCAGGTGTCGTTACTGCTCCTGTTACTGTTAAACCAACAGCAACCATCGAAGATGTTAAGGCTCTTACCGAAGAAAACGGCTTTGCTGGTTACCCTGTTGTGGCTGATAACAATGAGCTTGTAGGCATCATCACAGGTCGTGATGTTCGTTTTGTTACCGATCTAACTAAGAAAGTAGAAGATGTAATGACGCCAAAAGCGCGTCTGGCAACGGTGAAAGAAGGTGCTTCTCGTGAAGAAGTACAACAGCTGATGCAAGAGCACCGCGTTGAAAAAGTACTGGTTGTGAATGATGAATTCCAACTAAAAGGTATGATCACTGCAAAAGACTTCCACAAAGCAGAGCGTAAACCTAACGCATGTAAAGACGATCAAGGTCGTCTGCGTGTAGGTGCAGCAGTAGGCGCAGGCGCTGGTAACGAAGAGCGTGTTAAAGCTCTGGTTGAAGCTGGTGTCGACATTCTGCTTATCGATTCTTCTCACGGTCACTCTGAAGGTGTTCTTAACCGTATTCGCGAAACGCGCGCGGCTTACCCTGATCTAGATATCATTGGTGGTAACGTTGCTACGGCTACAGGTGCAAAAGCTCTGATTGAAGCTGGTGTTAGCGCAGTGAAAGTGGGCATCGGTCCTGGCTCTATCTGTACGACTCGTATCGTAACGGGTGTTGGCGTTCCTCAAATCACGGCTATCTCTGATGCGGCAGATGCTGCTGCTGAATACGGCATTCCTGTCATCGCGGATGGTGGTATCCGTTACTCTGGCGACATCTGTAAAGCGATTGCTGCTGGTGCATCCTGTGTGATGGTTGGTTCTATGTTTGCAGGTACTGAAGAAGCACCGGGCGAAGTTGAGCTTTACCAAGGTCGTGCTTACAAATCTTACCGTGGCATGGGCTCTCTGGGTGCAATGTCTAAAGGTTCTTCTGATCGTTACTTCCAGTCTGATAACGCAGCAGACAAATTGGTACCTGAAGGTATCGAAGGTCGTATCGCGTACAAAGGTCGCCTGAAAGAGATCGTTCACCAGCAAATGGGTGGCTTGCGTTCAAGCATGGGTCTGACTGGCAGCGCAACGATCAACGACATGCGCACGAAAGCAGAATTTGTACGTATTTCAGGTGCAGGCATGAAAGAGTCGCACGTGCATGATGTACAAATGACCAAAGAAGCGCCGAACTACCGTACTGGTCAGTAAGCCAAATAAATTCTGAGGCAGCGACAAACTGGCTGCCTCTTCCCCGTATTTTGACAATGCTCAACTGTCTATCTTGAGAAAAGAAAATGACTAAAAACATTCATGACCAACGTATTCTGATCTTGGATTTCGGCTCACAGTACACGCAGCTCGTGGCTCGTCGTGTTCGTGAAATCGGTGTTTACTGTGAACTTTGGAGCTGGGACGTAGAAGAAGCGGACATCCGCGAATTCAACCCAGACGGCATCATCCTTTCAGGTGGTCCTGAGAGTGTAACGGAAGCAAACTCTCCGCGTGCTCCTCAATACGTATTCGATTCAGGTGTTCCTCTGCTTGGTGTGTGCTACGGCATGCAGACCATGGCAGAACAGCTTGGTGGTAAAGTATCAACTTCTGACGAGCGTGAGTTTGGTTACGCTGCGGTTGAAGTTTCTGGCGAATCTTCACTCTTCAAAGATCTTGAAGCAACTCAGGACGTTTGGATGAGCCACGGCGATAAAGTGGTAGAAATCCCACAAGGTTTCGTGAAAGTCGGTGAGACAGATACTTGCCCGTACGCTGCAATGGCAAACGAAGAGAAGAAATACTTCGGTGTTCAGTTCCACCCAGAAGTAACGCACACGAAAAACGGCCTGCAGATGCTAGAGAACTTTGTTCTTGGCGTTTGTGGTTGTGAGCGTTTGTGGACCTCTGAGTCCATCATCGAAGATGCTGTTGCTCGTATCAAAGAGCAAGTAGGCGACGATGAAGTGATTCTTGGTTTGTCTGGCGGTGTTGACTCATCTGTAGTAGCCATGCTGGTTCACCGTGCTATCGGCGATAAGCTGACTTGTGTATTCGTAGATAACGGCTTGCTTCGCCTAAACGAAGCAGAGCAAGTGATGGATATGTTCGGCGACAAGTTTGGTCTGAACATCGTTCACGTCGACGCAGAAGAGCGCTTCCTTAAAGCTCTGGAAGGTCAGTCTGACCCAGAAGTGAAGCGTAAAACTATCGGTCACGTATTCGTTGAAGTATTCGACGAAGAGTCGAAGAAACTTGAAAACGCGAAATGGTTGGCTCAAGGCACAATCTACCCAGATGTTATCGAATCAGCGGCGTCTAAGACTGGTAAAGCACACGTTATCAAGTCTCACCACAATGTTGGTGGCTTGCCTGATGATATGGAAATGGGCTTGGTTGAACCGCTTCGCGAGCTGTTCAAAGATGAAGTTCGTAAGATTGGTCTGGAGCTAGGTCTTCCTTACAACATGCTTTACCGCCACCCGTTCCCGGGTCCAGGTCTAGGTGTTCGTGTTCTTGGTGAAATCAAGAAAGAGTACTGTGATCTACTGCGTCGTGCTGATGCGATCTTTATTGAAGAACTGCACAACGCCGACCTGTACAACAAGGTTTCTCAGGCATTCACTGTATTCTTGCCAGTTCGCTCTGTTGGTGTAATGGGTGATGGTCGTAAATACGATTGGGTAGTATCGCTACGCGCCGTTGAAACCATCGACTTTATGACAGCACACTGGGCACACCTTCCATACGACTTCCTGGGTAAGGTTTCTAACCGAATCATCAACGAAGTGGATGGTATTTCCCGCGTGGTTTACGATATTTCTGGTAAGCCACCAGCAACGATTGAGTGGGAATAATCCTCTTTTACTCATTCGTGAAATAAAGAATTGAAAATGCCCTCACAGCGATGTGAGGGCATTTTTTATATTGATTACCCATACTTACACGGACTTACTGATTTGTTGGAAGTGTCGAAGGTACATTGATTATCTTGCTCTCTCAATGGTAATGAAATGAAAGTAACAAAATACTTAATGTTTACTAGTGCGTTGATTTTTAGCACTAATAGTTTTGCAGAAGACGGCTTAACACTCGGTGACTTACTGAGTAATACAAAAAGCCTAACGGAAGAAAATGAGGTTCTGAAATCTTGGAGGGCATTCACCAAGCTCAACTTTTCAGTCGATTCAGAAGGGCAACCTCAAAGTAAAGTAACCTATCTCAACAATCTCGATCAGTCAGTCGCCATTATTTCTACCCCTGAAGGCAGCATTGAAATGCTGGAAACGCCAAACGTCACGCTCTTCAAAGGTGCTGGGCAAACAGGGGTTTATGGATATGGGCAGTGTGGTGAGATGGATGCACCAACTCCAGTTCAGATGCGATTCTATTCAAGCTTGTTACAGTTTTTGTTGAGTGAAGCAAGCGCGGTAAAACCAGAGTCTATAAACCAAACGTTGAAGGTCTCTCGTGAAGAAAAACAGGTAGATGCTCAGGTTTGGATTGGTGAACCGATTGTTCTCGATGTTGGCGAAGACATGCCGATAGGTGACTACATTGAAGTTCAGGCACCTTGGGGAGTGTCTGGTGATATTCGTCGTAACACCGCTGATTTGGGCTTTAATTTCAATTATTTTTATTCGTATGAAGGCGGGAAAGATGAAGTTAAACTCAAAGGGACATGGGAAAACACGCCTCAGCGTACAGACGGTTATGACCATGAGTCCATGGACAACTGGCTAGTATGTGTTGATGAAGCCTATCTGGAATCCGTTAACAAAGTAGGTCCCAAAAATGTGGGTAAACTCGTGAAGCTGGTTAACCCATAAAGAATAAAAAAGGGATGGCACTAGCCATCCCTTTTGCTATTGAGTTTTCGTTACGTAGACGGTTGCTCTACACCGTCTGCTGCTTCATCAGCTTTCGGGGATTGACCCGTTTTACGCTTGTATTTCTCTTCCCAGTAGTCGGCACCTTTAATGCCAAGTTTTACTGGGTTGAATGTGTACTCAGATACGCCAGCCTTCTGCTGTTCTTCGTAATCTTTCAGAGCTTTTAAGGCAGGTTTTGCCATAAAGAAGATGATAAGAATACCCACGATGTTCAGCCAGGCCATCAAGCCAACACCCACGTCACCCATTGCCCATGCAAGGTTCGCTGTTTTGACTGTTCCATAGAAGACCGCAGCCAGAAGAATCACTTTAAGCACAAACATCATGCCACTGACCTTAAATGAGCGGCGGATGTAAGCGATATTGGTTTCCGCTATGTAGTAGTAAGCCAGAATCGTAGTGAAAGAGAAGAAGAACAAAGCAAATGCAATGAACAGT
>NZ_AFWJ01000111.1 GCF_000222685.1 Vibrio nigripulchritudo ATCC 27043
GAGCGTGTTGGACCCCGTTCCATGCGTTTTGAATTAACACCTGACCAACCGATTAAGATTGTGATGGAACCATGGGGCGATGTGATTACCTGTCCTCGTTCTGTCTACCGTGGTGATGAAGCCCGAACCATTCGCACCTGGGGGCGCAGACGTATCCTGATTCTAGAGCGTTTATTGCCTATCGCAGACAGCTTTGATGTCTGCTTGCTGGGGGATGGTATGCCATCCTTTTATGTGGCGAACATGGGTGATATGACATTCACGCTTGGTTTGTCTGGATGGAGTGCTAATGACTGGTCTGCTGCTGGTCAGTTTGACCTGCTTGCACCGCGAAAAACGGTGGATGAACTGACCAGTCAGCGAGTCTATTTAGCCCTCAAGGAAACCCAACAAGAGAGCGCTACCAGTCTGGCATCCCGGTTAGCGCTGGACGTGAGCGTGGTGAAATCGGCGCTTGCGCAATACAGCCAGTTGGGACAGGTTTTGTATGACCTGAGTCTGGATGTGTACCGACTTCGACATCTCTACAATCAACCTATCGCATTGGATCAAATTCGCTTTACCAATGAAAGAGAAGAAAAAGCCAGCCGTCTGGTCGCCGCCAATTTAGTTTCCGTGATTCAGGTTACGGAGCAGTCTGGCATCAAAGAGATTGTGGGCGTCACCTTAGACAATGGAAAAGAGTATCGCTCTGTTCTGAGAATCGACCGAGATCAGCGTCTGATAGGAGGCGAATGCGATTGTCATTTCTGGCATACCAACAAACTGAGACAGGGACCTTGTGAACACATGCTGGCGCTTCGGATGCAAGCCGCCCGAGAACTGGGCGAGGAGGTAACCGCATGATGAACGCTGTCTTATCAAACCCGGACTGCCTCTCAAAACAGAGCCAAGTCTCACAATATTTACTTGCTGAACAAACCATTAGACATACAATGGGAAACCATAGCAGCGCGGCAGAAGAACCTTGCATCTCGAATGGTGGATCGCCATTCAGGTTTAAAGACTGCCCACGCATCACTGATGCTATCTTTACTGAGCCGTACAGTCACCTATACCGCTATTGCGGTGTGACTTCACAGAAGTCAATGAGCGGTATAGGTAACGTACGGCATCAAGTTGATACCCTCAGTACTAAGAACTCTTCGAAGGAATATCGCGTCGCGCTGCTTCCTCCTTCTTCCCTAGTTTCCAGACTTTCTCATTATGGCACCACGCCACTGCATACCCGTTTGATTAAAGGGGAGGCGGTCTATGTCTGATACTTCTCATCACTCATCCCAATTCGATAGCCAGGAGGCAATGTTGTCTGACTCAGCCCCAAAACTGACCCGTCAGGAAATCTATGATCGTATTCGGGAAACCAGTAAAGACGAGTACATCCTGCAAGAAATGATTCGCCTTGGTTTTTGGGATAAGGACGAAGAGCAACCCAACTTAACGCAAGAATTTATTGAACGCCGCGCTGAACTGATGCACAAAATGCGTGAACTGAGCCAGCTCGACAGCCTGTATTCTGACCCTGAAAAGGCGTTGGAAGCGCTTCATAAAGAGCGAAAGAAAGCGGCGCTGGAAAAGCGGGAACAGACACGTCAGGCACGTAATCAAGAGCGATACGAACGCGCGCTGGCGTGGTATCACAAACAAAAAGAGAGCTTTACCTGGTTGGGTGACGACGTTTCGCTGGGGTTAGTGAACAAAGAAAGCGATGCCAGCAAACTGGAAAGCCAAGATCTTCCTCATTTTGAAAGTGTTGCCTCACTCGCCCAGTCGATGGGTATTTCGGTCTCTGAACTGCGGTTTCTTGCCTATCAGAAAGACGTATCGAACGTCTCTCATTATCAGCGTTTTACGATTGCCAAGAAATCCGGTGGTGAGCGCCATATTTCTGCGCCCATGCCAAGGCTTAAACGTTCTCAGTACTGGCTGCTCGACAATGTTCTGGAGAAGTTAACGGTACATCCGGCCGCGCACGGATTCGTCTCGGGGAAAAGTATTGTTACTAATGCTCAGCCCCATGTCGGTAAGGCGGTGGTGATCAATATGGATCTGAAAGACTTCTTCCCAAGCATTAGCTACAAGCGGGTGAAAGGGCTGTTTCGCGCGCAGGGTTACAGTGAAGAACTCGCTACGGTATTTGGGCTTTTGACCACAGAGCCAGAAGTTCAGGAACTCGAGATGGATGGTAAAACCTGGTTTGTCGCTCAGGGTGAGCGCCGGTTACCGCAAGGTTCTCCATGCAGCCCAGCCATTACCAATGCTCTGTGTCGTCGGCTGGATGCAAGGCTACAAGGAATGGCTGATAAACTCGGGTTTACCTATAGCCGATACGCCGATGATCTGACCTTTTCCACCGATGATCCCGACAAAGTGCAATCGCTGCTTTGGCGAGCCAAGCAAATTGTTATTGACGAAGGGTTCACACTCCACCCAGAGAAGACCCGTGTGATGCGCAGCCATCAGAAGCAGGAAGTCACGGGTGTGGTGGTGAACGACAAGCTGTCGGTGGATCGTAAAACCCTTAAACGTTTTCGAGCGGTATTGAAGCAGGTTGAGTTAGATGGTCCGGAAGGCAAAACGTGGGGAACGGGCGATTTGTTCCGATCTCTTGAAGGCTATGCCAATTTTGTCGCGATGGTCGATCCGGAAAAAGGTATTCCTCTGCAAAAGACCTTGGTTCACCTAAAACGTCAATACGGCATCCAGACCAAGCATGGCAAAGTAACGGCACTGAACAAGCGCTTGCTTAGAGCGAAAGCCGCAAAAGGGGAAATTCCGCGTGAAAACTGGTGGGAACCAGAGGAAAAACCGGAACCCGAACTGGAGCTCACGCCAAACCAAAAAGCGGAACAGAAACGAGTAAAACAAAGCGCAAGAAGAGCCGAGCAGCGAGCAAATACGGAAAGTCAGAATGTTGAATCTGAGCAAGGTGACGGCTGGGATGAACTAGATTCTGATGCCAACAAGGTATGGACAACCCGAGAGTACGTATTGGTCACGCTTATGTTGCCTCTGGTTTTGATTCATTTGTTCTTCCGCGCACCCTGGAACGTCAAGTGTATTGTTGTCGGCGTACTATGGCTTCTGTACCTCTATCTGACTTGAGCAAACCCGAATTCAGGTTAAACTACGCGCCATTGAACGCAAAAACAGGATACGCAGTTGGAACTGTTTAATATCGATTTTTTAGGGAAGCCATTACGACTGGAAGGGTCCATGGCAGGCTGGCAGCAGCTATTCTGGGATAACACCCTTGTTTCGCAGTTGGACGCAAATGCTGACAGACAGGAACACCTGCACAGCTTTCAGTTGACCAATGGCGAGCAAGCCATTGATTGCCAGGTCAATGTGGATTTGAACTGGCAGCCGTTCTATGTGCACTTCGCTGCCAAAGCCAATGAGCAGGTGGTGGCGGAAGGTCGACGCGACGCCAAAGACATCGAAAGACAAACCCCGGTAACACCCGTAAAACAAGAGCGTAAGTTCAGCGTGGTCGGGCTGTTTGCTCTGGGTATGAAGGCACTGAAAAGCGCCAAAGTCATCAAAGGGGTGCTAGCCGCGTTGAGCCTGGCGGCGTACTCGTGGTTTTTCTCGTTTGAATTTGCGATTGGGTTATTAGCGTGTTTGATATTCCATGAATATGGGCACATTCGTGCGATGAAATACTTTGGTATTAAAACCAAAGGTATCTACCTGATTCCGTTCTTGGGGGGGCTTGCCGTCTCGGATGAAAAAATCAACACACGCTGGCAAGATGTAGTGATATCGATAATGGGACCAACCTTTGGTTTGGTTTTGTCTTTGGTTTTACTGGTGGTGTACTGGGTAACTGGCAACATATTCTTTGCTGGTCTCGCCGCCTTCAATGCGTTTCTAAACCTTATCAACCTGCTGCCTGTTTTGCCGCTGGATGGTGGACACGTACTAAAGAGCATCAGCTTTTCATTTAACAGCGTTGCTGGGTTGGTGATGTGCATTCTTGCAGCACTCGCGGGTGTAGTTGCCAGTTATACCTTGGGGTTGGCGCTGTTTGGCTTCCTGTTGATCATGGGTAGCATCGAAATTCTGATTGAATGGCGGACTCGGCACAATAGCCATCTTCTGCCACTAGACCGTTACGGTCAGGTCGTTTCTTTTGTTTGGTATCTGGGATTGGTCGCCTCTCTAGTGGGGATCATGGTGTACATGGCATCATCCGGTGACGAGATCCTTCGTTTACCTATGCTGATTATGGCGAGCTAGCTTTTTCCAACATCGCATTCGAGCACAAAGGCTAAGGTTTCCCCTTAGCCTTTTTTCGTTTTCTCAAGCCTGAATCATAATCAATGCTGATTTTTTTATTCAGCTCATAAAGTGACGTAACCAAAGTTGTTATTTTATACCCAAGTACCTTAAGGTCACTTGGGTATATTTACCTTAATAAAAGTCTTGAAAATTAAAACGTTGGCGAATTGGAGTGCAGAATGGATTCTGAGCAAGTGGTTGAAAGGTCAGAAAAAGCCGTAATTGACAGAGTAACAACACTGATGGAAGAAGGGCTGTATCTGGATGCGCTTCATATGGCAGAAAGTCAGTGGGGCAACCATGCTGACTGGGAAGAGACTCAGCAACTTGAGCTACTTGCTAAATTACTCCGCCAGCTTGGCCGTGCTCGCGCAGCGGAATATCTGACACTGAAAATCTGGCGTCGAAACAAGTCAGATAGCAACGCCGCATTCCGGGCATTCTTTTATTTCTTCTACCAGAAAGGTGCCGTGCACTGTCATGACATACTCGCAAAATGGCGAGAGCTGGCATCCAAGCCATCAGAAGTGTCGGACTGGATAGCTGCCGAAGCCATTTTCTATTCGCGTTTACGTGATTTTGCCACAACTCACAGGCTACTCGATGAAGCCAGCGAGCATTCGGATTCGCAAGACTGGCTCACCCGAATTCGGGTTCGGGTACTTGAAGAAGAAGGAAAGCGCGAAGAAGCGTATCAGCTTGCGTTAACCAGCTATGAAGACAAAAAAACACCTGCCGCGCTCGAATCTCTAGCTTCACTGACAAAACTGCACAAAGGTAAGCAAGCCGCGATGGCGTTGATGGAACCTTTGATTACCGAGTTTCAGTCGGTTCCTTTGTGGCTGGATTACGCCATCCTCTGTTTTGATAATCTCGAGATGGAGAAATGCGAGCAGGCGTTGGAAAAAGTGGCTAAATACAGTGTGCATGGCACGAAGCGTTCTGATGATTATCTCCAGTATCTCAAAGCGGAAATCGCGCTGCACAATCAAGATCTAGAGCGGGCGGTGGAGCATCTGCAAGACGCCAGAACACCATTCAACAAAATACTTAAAGAGAATCTGGAGAGAAGCTCAGACTTTAAGCCCGTTTTGAAAGTCGCCGTTCCGGACATCGCTCAGAAACACATGACCTGCGCGCCTTCATCTCTGGCTGCGATTGCTCAGTTTTGGGGTAAGGAAGTCAACGAAGACGAAATTGCCAGCCTTATCTGCTATGGAGGTACACCGGAAGAGAGCCAGAGAGAATGGCTATCAGACAATGGTTTTGCCTATCTGGAGTTTGATCTGGAAGAACAAGCCGTTATGGATGTTCTGGGTGCAGGCATTCCGCTTACATTGGTCACCACTCAGGGGCTTTCTTCTCACCTTCAGGTAGTACGGGGCTACGATCCCAATTCTGGACTGCTGATGCTGATGGACCCGTCCAATACGGGTAACCGCAAAGCGCTTCTGAAAGAAACCATAGAATGTGATGCCGTTAATGGCCCCAAATGCGTGGCAATTGTGCCTGAGGAGCAGGAATCAAAACTCGCATTGCTCTCGCTGCCTGCCGCGAATTTGTATCCCACCTGGAGAAAACTGGAAGCCGCTTATGCCAAAGAGGATGTCACCGCATTAAATCGACATTTGCGAGCCATGGCATCTATCGATGACCAACACCGACTCATCTTACTGGGTCAGCGCCTTGCCGCCATTCTGACCAGAGATAACCAAGCAATTTATGACCTGAACAAAGAAATACTGCAGCGTTTCCCCGATGTGGTTTACTTGGTTCGGTCACAGTACCAATGCATTTATGCCCTAGAGGGAGAAAAACCAGCGATAGACTGGTTAGCAGAGCAGTATAAAGCGTACGGTCATGGCGATATTTTCAATAACCTGCTGGCGGCGACAGACAGTAAACCTGAATACCAAGAACTAAGAAACTCTCTGATTCAGCAAGGAAAAGCGAGCATCTGGGGAAGCGCGGAATTTTTCTGGAATCTCGGGCATGCGTCATGGGAACATCTCGACAAAGAACAAGCTTGTCAGTACTACTTCTGGGCGGTTTGTTTAGACCACATCAACTCGTCTTACATCCGCAGCTACTATCTGGCGTATCGCCAGTTGGGACGCTCAGAAGAGGTCCTTGAAGCGTTGAAGGCTGATTTTGAACGATCGATCACCGCATCCGTAAGCCCAGCGTATTCGCTGTTTTATGCCTATGAGATGGAAGACAGGATGGATCAGGCGTTCGATACACTAAAGGTCGCCGCT
>NZ_AFWJ01000110.1 GCF_000222685.1 Vibrio nigripulchritudo ATCC 27043
GAAGAGGAGGAGAATCCTCAGAGGATCGGACAACAAGATGAAGCCGTCCAAAACACTAATGACGGTGAAGATATTCAGTCGGAAGATTCTGCAGACAACATGCAAGAAAGCCATCCAACTGGACAAAATATACCACATGGAAAGTAGGTACATTTTGACTAAGGCTCAGAAAATTAACCTGCGACAAAATGTCACAACTGCTTAACATTGCGCACATATTCCCAAACTAGAAGCTATCAAAATATCAATTAGGAGCGGTTGGATCGCAAATTGCTTTATACCTCCGATATAGGACGAAGATACGTTCAAAAATGGAACATAAAGCAATGTTAAAACAGAAACTTCCTGAGCCAACAAGTGCAAACGGATTCGCAAGGAAAGCAGCGTTAACCAACACTGTGGAGCTGACCAACCTCATTCCCCCAACGGTCAGCTACCACAGTGGGGGTCATACATTAGTGATTGGTCCTTTTCCAATTCTTGCTGAAATTGAAACGCAGCTAAACCACCTGGACTCGCTCACTCTGCTTTGTATCGAGCAGGATGCAGAATCCGATCAATTAATCGATCCATCCCGACTGTATTTTGGTCACCAGCCACACGTTCATGGCTTTCTTGGAGCCTTTAAAGTTACCGTGAATCACGCTGGAAATATCGTCAATTTAGCCACTGCGGCGATTGGGCATGACTGCTTTGATGTAGTACTAGACATGACCTTGCAGGGGCTTATGACAGAAGAAGTCCCCGTTCCTGGTTATTTCCCGTGTGGACGAGGGTACCCGACCTTACCAGAAGCACTGGAGTCGATCCCCGACATGATGGGCACGTTTGATAAGCCAAAGTATTTTCGGCTGGATACCGATAAGTGCGCACACAGTTCTCGCGGAGTGAAAGGGTGTGATCGTTGTGTTGATGCCTGCCCAGCCGGAGCATTAACCAGTGATGGTAATGAAGAAATTGGACACAAAATTCAAATCAACCCATACCTTTGTCAGGGTATCGGAACCTGTGCTACGGCCTGCCCGACAGAAGCCATTCATTATGCCATTCCCGAACCTACTCAAACTCAGGCATTTGTTGAAGGACTGCTAAAAAACTACCGTGAAGCTAAGGGCGATAACCCAATCATCCTGTTTTGCAGCAGTCGCCATGAAACATACAACCTGATGGCACTTAATGCGCTACCGGACAATGTGATTCCGATTGAACTGGAAGAACTGCCATCTGTTGGCATTGATACCTGGTTTGCGGCGCTGACCAATGGTGCTACTCAGGTGATGTTTGCAGCGAGCCGTAAAATGCCAGAAACCATTTTGCGTGTTTTAGGGCAGGAGATAGACACAGCACAGGCGCTGCTTTCGCAGTTAGGAATTGAGGGCGAACGAATTCAAGTTTTGTATCTCGAAGACCTAAAAGATTCTAGCCCCACTTTATTGAATTCGTCTTTATGTACACCCATCGGTGAACTAAAAGGCACGAAGCGTGAAAGATTATTTAAATCGCTAGACCACCTTTCTTCCCTCCATATACCAGAAAAAATTCAAAGTTCAGTCCCCGCCAGCGCGCCTTTCGGCAACGTAAGTTGTGCCAGCAAGGACTGCACGCTGTGCATGGGGTGCGTAGCCGTCTGCCCAACAGGCGCACTACACAATGACGGAGTTTCACCGGAGCTCAGGTTTGTAGAGCAAGACTGCATTCAGTGTGGCATGTGCGAAAAAGCATGCCCAGAAAGCGCGTTATCGCTCCAACCCAGATTCAACTGGGATAAAGAAGAGCGGATACAAGCGAAAGTGATCCATCAGGAGAAAGCAGCGGAATGTTTACGATGCGGAAAACCTTTTGCGCCTCAGTCTATGATTACCATGCTACAGAATAAGTTACGTGGTCACTCCCATTTTAGCGATGAAATTGCCATCAACCGCATCGCGATGTGTGAAGACTGCCGTGTTATCGACATGTTCAGCGACTTTGCTGAACATCCAGAAAAACAGCTGAATGTGTAGGGGGCGTCTAATGACTATTTCAGAACAGTCTACAAGAAATGATTCAATGAGAAGCGACATCTACGCACTGTTTGCGGCTCTGATGCGCTCAGCTCCTAAAGAAGAGGTGCTCGACTGGCTTCAAGGCATTGAAATCAGTGAGGGTGCCGACAGCCGAATGTCTGATGCATGGACTCAACTCAGTCTGGCAGCCGCTATATACAGCCCACAAGACATTGCAGATGAATATCAACTCCTCTTCATCGGAATTGGCAGAGGAGAAGTGATGCCATTCGCATCCTGGCACCTGACAGGGTCGCTCATGGAAAAGCCTCTGGCTCTAATTCGACAGGATTTAGAAAGACTGGGTTTTGAACGCAATGAAACCACCAAAGAACCTGAAGATCATATCGCCGCATTGTGTGAGGTTATGTCTCTTCTGGAGTCTGAAATCGAGCAAAACGCGTTCTTTAACCGCCATATACAACCTTGGTTTGAAAAACTCACCGTACAGATAAAGCAAGCTGAGCATGCGCAATTTTACGCAGCCTTAGCAACTGTGATGAATCAGTTTTTGTTGATAGAGCAAACACGCTTCGCCCGTGTTCCTGTTCGAGAAACAAAGATGATCGCAACCGAACAATAAAACAGAGATGCAAAGCATCCATTTACGTAACTGGAGCAATGTATGAAAGACAAACAAGCCATCGATCCTCAACGCCGGGACCTGCTCAAAGGAATGACCACGGTCACGGTAGCGGGGGCACTTGCCGCTGGCACTTCCAAAGTCGCTGCTGCTGAGGAAACACAACCAGAGGTGACCGAATCAACCACCGGATACAAAGAAACGCAACATATCCGTGATTATTACGACACCTTATAAGGAGCAATGGAATGAAACTTACCAAGCGTTCCGATAGTGTCAACAAGGAAGAATGCCAAATCGGACTAAGCCGCCGTTCTTTTATGAAGAACTCAACACTCGCCGCAGGGGGAGCCGCAGTAGGGGCTTCTATGTTTGCGCCGGGCATGATGCGTAAAGCAGAAGCAAAGAGTGTGTCGGCAAATACCCCCGTAGAAATTAAACGCACCATCTGTTCCCACTGTTCAGTGGGTTGCGGCATTTATGCCGAAGTGCAAAACGGAGTCTGGACGGGACAGGAACCGGCTTTCGACCACCCGTTTAATGCTGGCGGTCACTGTGCGAAAGGCGCGGCACTACGCGAGCATGGTCACGGCGAACGCAGGCTGAAATATCCCATGAAGCTGGAAGGCGGAAAGTGGAAACAGCTTAGCTGGGATCAGGCCATCGAAGAGATTGGCAACAAAACACTGGAAATTCGCAAAGAATCTGGACCCGATTCGGTTTACTTCCTCGGCAGTGCCAAGCACAACAATGAACAAGCCTATATGTTCCGCAAGATGGCGTCGCTTTGGGGCACCAATAACGTCGATCACCAGGCGCGGATTTGTCACTCCACAACGGTAGCTGGTGTGGCAAACACCTGGGGCTACGGGGCAATGACCAACTCTTTTAACGACATGCACAACTGTAAGTCGATGTTGTTTATTGGATCTAACCCTGCCGAAGCGCACCCTGTCGCCATGCAGCACATTCTGATCGCCAAAGAGAAGAACAACTGCAAAATCGTGGTCGCGGATCCTCGTCGTACCCGCACTGCAGCCAAAGCGGATCACTTTGTTTCTATCCGTCCGGGTTCTGATGTCGCCTTTATCTGGGGCATCCTGTGGCATGTGTTTAAAAACAATTGGGAAGACAAAGAATTCATCCGCCAACGCGTATTCGGCATGGATGAAATCAAAGAAGAGGTCGCTCGCTGGACGCCTGCTGAAGTAGAACGTGTTGCAGGTGTGAGTGAAGCGGAAGTCTACAGAACCGCTAAGCTGCTCTCTGAAAACCGCCCGGGTTGTGTTGTCTGGTGTATGGGCGGTACCCAGCACACCACAGGTAATAACAACACCCGTGCTTACTGTGTTCTGGAACTGGCGCTTGGCAACATTGGTAAGAGTGGTGGCGGTGCCAACATCTTCCGTGGTCACGACAATGTTCAGGGCGCAACCGATTTGGGCGTGCTTTCTCACACACTTCCAGGTTATTACGGTTTGTCTGACGGCGCGTGGAAACACTGGTCTAAAGTCTGGGAAGTCGATTTCGAATGGGTTCAGAATCGCTTCGACCAGAACAAATACCGTGACAAGAAGCCAATGAACAACATGGGTATTCCCGTGTCTCGCTGGATTGACGGTGTTTTAGAAAACAAAGACAACATCGAGCAAAAAGACAACATCCGAGCCATGTTCTATTGGGGGCATGCAGTGAACTCCCAGTCTCGTGGTGTCGAGATGAAAAAGGCGATGGAAAAACTGGATATGATGGTCATCGTCGATCCGTATCCGACTGTTGCGGCTGTTATGAATGATCGCAAAGACGGTATCTATCTGCTCCCTGCGACCACTCAGTTCGAGACTTATGGCAGTGTTACGGCTTCTAACCGCTCACTTCAATGGCGAGACAAAGTAGTAGAGCCGCTGTTTGAATCCAAACCAGACCACGAGATCATGTATCTGCTGTCGAAGAAACTGGGTTTCTCCGATCAGTTGTTTAAAAACGTGAAAGTCAAAAACAACCAGCCTCTGATTGAAGACATCACTCGCGAATTCAACCGTGGAATGTGGACGATTGGTTATACGGGTCAAAGCCCTGAACGTTTGAAAGAACATCAGCAGAACTGGCATACCTTCCACAAAACCTCACTGGAAGCAGAAGGCGGACCCGCACACGGCGAAACCTACGGTCTACCTTGGCCTTGCTGGGGCACGCCGGAAATGAAACACCCAGGTACGCACATCCTCTACAACACATCCAAGCCAGTTGCAGAAGGGGGTGGTAACTTCCGTGCACGTTTTGGTGTGGAATTCGAAGGAAAGAACCTGCTTGCGGTGGACAGCTATTCGAAAGGCTGTGAGCTGGAAGATGGTTATCCAGAGTTCAACGACAAACTGCTTAAAGCACTGGGTTGGTGGAACGACTTGACGGAAGCCGAGAAAACCGCCGCAGAAGGCAAAAACTGGAAAACCGACTTGTCGGGTGGCATTCAGCGCGTCGCCATCAAACACGGATGTATCCCGTTTGGTAACGCCAAAGCACGAGCTGTGGTCTGGACGTTCCCTGATCGAGTGCCACTGCACCGTGAACCTCTGTACACCCCAAGACGCGATCTGGTTGCCGACTACCCAACATGGGACGACAGAGAATCCATCTATCGTCTACCTACCTTGTACAAATCCATTCAGGATCAGGATAAGTCAGGCGAGTACCCCATCATCCTTACTTCTGGTCGACTGGTTGAATACGAAGGCGGGGGCGAAGAGACGCGTTCCAACCCTTGGCTGGCTGAACTTCAACAGGAAATGTTTGTAGAAGTGAATCCGAAAGACGCCAACGATCTTGGCTTTAGGGATGGCGACATGGTCTGGGTTGAAGGTGCCGAGAAAGGGCGTATTCACGTGAAAGCCATGGTGACAAGACGCGTGAAACCGGGAATGGCATTTGTTCCATTCCACTTCGGCGGAAAGTTCCAGGGTAAAGATCTTCAAGGTAAATACCCAGAAGGGACAGACCCGTATGTCCTTGGTGAAGCGGCAAACACCGCCACCACCTATGGTTATGATCCGGTCACCCAGATGCAGGAGACCAAAGTAACTCTCTGCAACATTCGTAAAGCGTAAGGAGTCATAAAATGGCTAAGATGAAATTCCTATGTGACACCAAACGTTGTATCGAGTGTAACGGCTGTGTCACCGCATGTAAGAACGAAAACGACGATGCCCTCGAATGGGGGCTTCAACGCCGACGTGTCGTCACACTAAACGACGGTGAAGCGGGCGAAAACTCCATTTCAGTTGCGTGTATGCATTGTACCGATGCGCCGTGTATGGCGGTTTGCCCGACGGATTGCTTCCGTCAGACCGAAGACGGCATCGTACTGCACAACAAAGACCTGTGTATCGGCTGCGGGTACTGTCTGTTCGCCTGTCCATTTGGTGCGCCACAATTCCCGCAAACCTCTGCATTTGGTGAGCGTGGAAAAATGGACAAATGTACCTTCTGTGCTGGCGGTCCTGAAACTGAAAACGGATCTTCTGAAGAGAAAGTGAAGTACGGAGCTAACCGCATTGCGGAAGGCAAGCTGCCTATGTGTGCGGAGCTGTGTTCTACCAAAGCTTTGTTAGCAGGCGATGCGAATACCGTGTCTGAAATCTTCCGCCAGCGTATGGTGGAAAGAGGCGGCATTAGCTCCGGCTGGACAAGCGGTGAAGATCTCGCATTCGACGCAACCAAAAGCTAGAGGACCAAAATGTTACCACGCATCATCGTTACCTTCTTTTCGTTGTTTCTTGTGTTTGTTGGCAAGCCTGTTCTTGCCAACGAATCTGCAAGCGCGGAAAAAGAGATCGCTCAGCTTGCCGGAGCGGATTACTGGCGTTTGGTCAAAAATGGGGAAGAGGGCTATACCACGTCTCAATCTCCTGAACACGGCGTATTGATCAATGCCAGCGGTCAGCTTTGGCGAGAAGTGCGCAA
>NZ_AFWJ01000109.1 GCF_000222685.1 Vibrio nigripulchritudo ATCC 27043
CCTAAACGTTAAAACATACAGGCACAACCCCCAAGCGTTTTAGAGCGCAACAATAACTCGGTATTGCTAGATATACAGATAAAAAAGGGGCGAAAGCCCCTTTTTTATCTGTCCCAGTAAGCCTCTTCAAGGCTGTCTTCACGCTCAGGAAGTGCGCGAGTCAGGCGAGGCGAGTGCTGTGTCAGTACCTCGTAACTTACACGGTTGGCGTACTTACAAATCTGCGACAGTGACGAATAGCTCAGATAATTCTGCTCATGCTTACTCGAATTTGGCACGTTAGACCTATGGTAGAGGTTAGCAGCCATATCGTGAAGCAAAGAAGAAAGCGCAGCGTCGCCAGCTCCGTTGGTGTTCTTAATTTCAAGAGGACCACCTAGGTAAGGGGCGATGTGTGAATACACTTTCGTCGGGTGTTCGCATTGCGACTTTTTCATCGCTCGGCTGAATTCATATTTATTGAACTCTGGAATGTTGCCGGGTAGAAGTGGGAACGTCGTCTTACGTTTTGCGTGCTCGTCTGTGTATCCCGCCATATACAGTCCAACAGGACCTGCGGTACACAGAACTAAGTCTACCCACTCAAGCGCTTTGTCTGCGGCTAGCAGAGGATCTTTCTCGCCCGTTAGAGCTTCGCCTTCGTCCTCGTTCATTGCAACAACAGTCACGTTCTCTTTCAGGTACTCCTGCCACCAGGTCTCATTACCTTCAATAACGTACTTCGTTCCAAGTGTCAGCACTACAGGTACATCGTATTTCTTCGCCATCTCTACAGCACGCTGAACAGCCATCGGCATTGGGTCTGTAGGTTCGCCACGCATCAGGTACGAAGAAACAACCAGCGCCGCAGCTTTCTTGAATACCTTTTCAGGGATACTTTCTGGAGAAAGCTGGTTCATCTGACCAACGTTTAAAGCAAACGTACGCTCGCCGTCGTCAGAAATCAGGGTATAGCAACGACCAATTGGTCCATCTACTGTTTGCAGGTAGTTCAGATCCATTCTGGAAGAGGTGTTGCAGAGGTAGCGATAAGCGTAGGAACCCACTTCGATGTTCTTGCTCATCACGCCAAGAAGGACAGATTTGCTGTCAGCAAGAACAGAATAGTTGTGAAGCGTGTTGCCAATCGTATCGCCAGGATACTCATGGGTAATCAGGTTTTTCTCTGTTAGTTCGCGGTAAAGTGCGTCCGCTTTTTCTTCTTCTAAAACGAGGGAGTGACCTTTACTTAGATCGTATCGTTTCAGGAAGTCATCATCTACTCTCGCTTCAATATCCACAATGGTTTGACCAACACCAACGATCGTTGGACGGCTCAATTTAGGTGTTTGGCGAATTTGATTGACAAGTGGATCACGAGAATGGGTAGGGAAATAGTGTTTGGACTTGCGCTGACCGGGAAATTTCATGCTGTTTCAAGCGTAAATTGAAAAACGAAGCGCGGATTCTACACAACTTTGATTGGCTAAGCTACCAGTAAACGGTCTTTGTCCGAAGGATATTTCGGAACAAAGACCATTAAATTTCTATGTTTATTCTTCTGTTGCGGATGGTGTGACGTAGGCTTTTGTGCCCCATAGTGGCACCGTAGACAAGCTGTGCTTAAAGCTGCCTGTTGTTTCTTTAGTCGAGTAAGACAGGTACATCAGAGTTTGTGTCTTGGCATCATAAATTCGGCGGATCTTCATGCTTTTAAAGAAGATGCTTTTTGATTTTTTGAATACCACTTCACCGGATTTGGATTTGTCGATTTGCGCAATCATTTCAGGTGTAATGTCACCCGTCTGACGGCAGGAGATGGAACTGTCACTTGGATCCGCCAAGCTCAAGTCTGCTTCTATACTGGCAACATGACAGGTCACGCCTGTTACAATAGGGTCAGCCCAAGTATTCAGTTTGATGTCTTTTAGAGTGAACCACCCAAGTCCCACATCACCCACTTCGTCACTGCTATCACAGGCAGTTAAACCCAAGGCAAGCAGAGGTACAATCGCAAGCTTTTTCAACATATTAAGTCCCAGATCTAATGATATCTTCTCAAGCTACAACAATATGATTGGAACTGCGAGCGATAAATGTGCAAAAGTGAGCGAGTTTACGATTCCGCGACGGTTGCTTTTACATATCTGTTCATAACTGGTTGAGGTAACAAACGCCTACCTGTATGCTTTCGATAGTGCGTTTCACCTTCTAAGCCATTGCTATTCAATAGGTTGTGATAATTGAGGATAAGGCAGTCCAGTTGACCATTCAAAACGATCAAATATTAAACCTCGTCACCCGCAAGAATGGGTGGTTGTCTTCTCAAGTCGATGTTGAGTTTCCTACCAAAGAGAGCATCGCTGGTCGAGAGCTGTACCGGACCAGTCAGTCAAACAAAAGCTATTCTGAAGAGAAAGCAAGCGATTTTGAAGCAGTCGCGGATGAATTGTATGTCGTGGACTTTCATCGTCTGACCATCTGTTTTGCTATGTTAAGCGCAAAGCATTGGGAGTCAGAAAGCGATCAGGCTTTAATGATTGAGTTTCTCACTCAAATTATTTTAGAACCCGACTTTCCAATTATTATTGCATTCAAGAATGGTGAACCAGTTGGATGCGCCTTATCAACGTTACATAATAATGAGATATTGATCTCAGACATATATTTAGAAGATTTTACTTCTGAGAAATATATAAATTTAGTTCAGCAACTAATTAATTTTATTAGCAATAATTTTGATGCTGAGAAATATTATGTAGAGCACCACAATTTTCATACTCAGGGCTAATAGACAGTCGTTTTCTTTATGTGATATGTTTCGCATTGTTCTGCAAATATATGTACGTAAATCTCTATGAGACGCTCTTTCTTAAACGCTATGCTTGTATACTGTGCCTGCCTGTTTACAGGGCAGGTCTACGCAAGCTTGTCTGAAGAAGTCCCATATAATCAGTCACATACAAACACTAGTGTCCACAACCCTCATATCCTTGTATTGCACTCTTACGACCCTTCATATGAATGGACCGCAGACATTCAGCGGGGGATCTCTTACGCCTTTCAAAACAGCAATACCGTTATCGCCCCTTCCATTGAGTACCTGGATACTAAGCGAAACCATCGGGATGATTATTTTGAAGACTTAAAAAAGTTTTTGGAAGTAAAGTATAAAGATTACTATTTTGATGGAATAATTATTACCGACGACAGAGCATTAAAATTCATGAATGAATTTAATAGTGAGCTGGTAAGAAATGTTCCGACAGTGGCCGTTGGTATTAACGACAGGCAAGCCAGTTTAAATTCAATAACGAATATAAATACAATTCTATACGAAGAAGATAATATATTAGAGAATTTAAAAATAATTATAAGAATAAGACCAAATATTAAAAAACTTTATCTACTTTCTGACAACAGCCTGACTTCTACCATAGTTCGCAACGAGATCAAAAAGCATTTCAATATATATCAGAATATACAACTGGTTGAATTGACGGCGGAAACACTGGAACAAGCTCGGAATGTGCTTGGTAACGCATCGAGTGAAGATGCTGTTTTGCTAACCCATTTCAATAGTGAAATTGAAGAGGGCGTTTTCCACAGTTACGACAAGATTGCGCGAAAGATTGCAGATTCCAGCGAAGCACCGGTATTTGTTCTTTGGGAGCACAATATAAAAGGTGACGTTTTAGGGGGGCGGGTGCAAGACCCATTTCTTCTGGGCGTAACCGCGGCTAAGCTTTTGGCGAAAGATGTACCTCTCAACCTTTCAGAAGATTTGCCCAGTGCAAAACAGCACAGTGACATCTTCAACTTTCGGGCATTGAAACGTTTCGGTATCCCAGCCTATTCGTTGCCAACCAATGCATTCGTCATCAACAAGCCCTCATCATTCATAGAAGATAACCTCGAAATGCTGGTTTACTCCGGGACTATCATTTCGATACTTATCGTGATTATTGCTTTGCAGTCTGTTTCTATTCGTCAAAAAAAGGAGTTAGCGAATAAGAATCAAAAGATATTTGAATTACACGAGAAAACCCTGAAAGTTCAGAAAGATATGATCCATGTTTTAGGAGAAGCGATAGAATCGCGTTCGGGTGAGACGGGCAACCATGTTAAGCGGGTTGCCAAATTGTCTTCGTATCTGGCAAAGCTGTATGGCATGAACAAAGCCGATTGCGAACTGATAGAAGTGATTACACCCATGCACGATGTTGGCAAGATAGCTATTCCTGAATCCATTTTGGATAAACCGGGTAGGCTGAATGACAACGAATGGGAAGTAATGAAAACCCACACCATAAGTGGATTCAACCTGCTTAACTCTTCAGATGGCGATGTGATGGCGCTCGCGGCAATAGTCGCGCTAGAACATCATGAGCATTGGGATGGGAACGGATATCCCAATGGCAAAAAAGGCAGCGACATTCATATTTATGCACGTATCACCGCGATTGCAGACGTATTTGATGCACTTCTCAGCCGCCGAAGTTACAAGAGTGAATGGGACATTACTAGTGTCACGGAATATTTTCTTGAGAAACAGGGGAAACAATTTGACCCTGATTTAACTTCGTTACTTATTGAAAATATTGATGAATTTGTGAAAATTCGCCACGAACATCCCGACAATGTGGTGCGTCTGGAAAGAGCTATGTAGTCAACATTCCCACTTACACAAGAATAAGACAGAAAAATTCATAAGCATCGTGATCAAGATGCCACTTTGGATATAAATTCAGGCTGCTGCTAGCAGATTTCGTTTTCTCAGCTTTCCAAAGAAGCGTTGCTGTACAACACTCAAATTTCCCTCAATTGACTTGGGTGTAATATGGATAAAATACGTTGCGTGATTTTTGATTGTGAAGGAACGCTGGTCGACAGTGAAGTGTTGTGCTGTCAGGCGATCGTTGATGTATTTGCTCATTTCAATAAAAACATCAGTTTAGAAGATTGTCTGAATCACTTTCAGGGGGGGAAACCCGCAGACATTCTTGCCGAGACTTGCCACAGACTGAATTGCAATCTCTCTTTGGATTTGCTTGAACCACTCTATCGAGACAGAAAACAAGTTCTTTACGAAGCACAGCTCAAGCCGATCAAAGGGGCCAACTATTTGTTGAGCCAGCTTCAGCAACTGGGCATTGGTGTTTGTATCGCCTCTAATAGCGAAAGCGATAAAATTAAACACGCGCTTCGATTAACAGGGCTAAACAGCTATTTTCGCAATGCCATCTACAGCGCATTCGATGCAAACAGTTGGAAGCCAGAACCAGACCTTTTGCTTTATACCGCCTTGAATATGGGCGTGTCACCCAAGGAATGCATCTATGTTGATGATACTTTGAAAGGGGTAGAAGCGGGGATAAGAGCCGGTATGACGACCTATTACTACCGCCCTAATCAGCCTGAGTACCAAGTCGATCATGAAGCGGTGCATACCATTTCAAATATTGAAGAGATTCTGTTTAACTTTGAACAGAAAACATCGGAGCTCAAACTTAACTTTTCGGCTTCTTAAATCGACAGTCTCGGACTGCAAAGACTCAAAATTAAAAAAGGCACCTGACTATAGGTGCCTTTCTTGTATCTGAAATCTGAATTTATTAGTGAACGGTTTCCTGGGTTTCAGGCTCTGGTGTGGTGTCCTTTGTGACTTTGCCACAATGTTCACATATCAGGACCTTGCCGTTTTCTGAAATCAAGAAATCTTCGCTTCCACAATTTGGGCATGAGCATGCAGGTTTTTTGTCACACCGGATCGGTGCGAAAGAAACGAATTTAAACGGCATATCAACCTCTCAAAAACTGGAAGTAACTTCACATAAAATAATTCTGGTTGCACTTAACCGCTTATCGCAACAACGTTTTTGAATATAGCAGTCACATATTTAGAAAGCCATTTGGGTTTTCGATATGTTACCAGATTCATTTGGAACTGCGCCAAGATTCAAATTTTTGACATATAAGTGTTAAAAAACACAAATTTGGCTTGAAAACTGAAATAGTATTTCAAGCCTATGTGATCATTATCTAACCAATGGATGCTAATAATCCGAAAGAGATGAGAAACTGGGTCGCAATAATGGTGATACCGGCAATCATACAGATTGCAAGGCTTGCAGAGCCACCAGCAACTACATACGTTGATTTTGATGAGTGAATTTTTCTCGCCGTATGAGCCATTTTGACAGGTAGAAATACAGCCAGTACGACCAAGGCAATCGCAGCGTAACCCAATGCCATGATAAACCCTTGAGGGTAGAAAAGTGCAAATGCCATTGGTGGAACAAAAGTAATCAACGCTGTTTTAACTCTGGAATCCTTAGTGTGCTTTTTCAGGCTGTCTCCCAGAAATTCAAACAAACCCAGGCTCACACCTAGAAAGGAAGTCAGCAACGCAAGGTCGGCAAAGACTGAGATAGCATTTTGTACAGATCCAGATTGAACAGTTGAAGACAGTGCCTGCATAAACCCAGCTAGACCATCCTGAGCGTTCAGTTCATCCTGACTTAGTACTCCCAATGTTGACACCTGCCAGAGAATATAGAGTAAAAGAGGTAAGGAAGAACCAAGGATCAGTGCGATTCTTAAACCCTTTATGTCTTTATCAAGGTATTTGACGACGGCCGGAATACTGCCGT
>NZ_AFWJ01000108.1 GCF_000222685.1 Vibrio nigripulchritudo ATCC 27043
ATCGGCATTAGCCAATGGCTCGCTTTTTTATTGGATAATTTAGGTAGATGTTAGACCCTAGCGTCCACCCGCAATTTCGGTGAAAGAGCCAGTCACATAAGAAGCTTCGTCTGAGAGTAACCAAGCAATCGCATTTGCTACTTCTTCCGGTGTTCCGCCTCTTTGCATAGGTAATGAAGGTGCTACCCGGTCAACTCGTCCCGGTTCGCCACCGTCAGTATGAATATCGGTGTAAATCAACCCCGGTCTCACCGCATTAACCCGAATGTTCTGAGCTGCTACTTCCAGAGATAAGCCTTTCGTTATTGAATCTACTGCGCCTTTTGATGCGGCGTAATCGACATACTCAAAAGGTGCGCCTAGCCTTGAAGCAGCAGAAGATACGTTAACAATTGCCCCGCCATCGGTCATGCGCTTAACGGCTTCCCGACAACATAAAAAGCAACTGGTGGCGTTGGCAGCCATCACCTTGTTAAATCGTTCGAGTTCCATATCGACGAGTCGGGACTGAGTAAACAACGCACCCGCATTATTCACCAAATGCGTAAGCTTACCGAGTGCTTGCTCTGTGGTATCAAACAAGCGAATCACATCACTTTCGACGGAAACATCTGCCTGACAGGCAATGGCTGTACCACCTTTCTCTTCAATTAACCGGACGGTCTCTTCTGCTTCTTCTGAACGGGTTCTGAAGTTCACACACACTTTATACCCTCTGGAGGCGAGCAGTAGGGATGTTGCTTTCCCAATTCCTCTGCTTCCTCCGGTCACAATCACGACGTTGTTCATATTTACTCCTAACGTTGAACGCGTTCAGAACTATAGCTGTATGGTCATAAACTCACTGTTAGGATCTGGCTGGTAATCTGCGAAGGGAGGGCAGTACTCAAATCCATGCTTTTCATACAAAGTACGTGCAGGTTTGAAAAATTCCATTGACCCTGTTTCCAGGCTGAGTCTTGAATAGTTTCTCTCATTTGCCACGTTCAATACATGCTTTAAGAGTTGGGAGGCGACGCCTCGATTTCTGGCAGTGCGCGCCGTTCTCATGGATTTGATTTCAGCATGAGTTTCATCCAACTGCTTTAGTGCAGCACAGCCGAGTAGTTCTCCTTCATCCCATGCTGACCAAAATGTGATGTCTGGTTTTTTTAATGCGTCCAGATCCAGTGCGTGAACGCTTTCTGGCGGGGAAGTGGCGTACATGTCTTCCAAATGTTCATTGAGCAAGGCGATGATCTCTTGTCCATCCAGAAGGTCGATTTTGATTTCCACTTTTTACTATCCTTATACAGCGAAATTAAATCTAATTTGAGTTGGTAACAAAGCACATAATACGCACTCGCGTCAATGATTTACTGGATGACAAAGCCAGACTCGCGTGTCGCGTTGGTGGCTCAAGAAGATAACTGTGCCAGCCTTCAAGCGAGCTTCGGAATGATTTCAGAACCGAATTCTCCTCCGTACATGGTTGAAGGGCTAAATGATGGCAACCATGAACCAACCCGTCTCCCGTTGCCTTGAGTAACGATTCCTTTAAAGCCCATAAGTTATAGAACTCAGTGGAATCCTTCGCCACTTCTGTTTTATGAAGGATATGATTTGCACGTTTTTTCCAGCGAGATGCATGGTTATGGACTGCGATATCTATACCAATCTCAGAGTGACAGGTAATCCCAACAACCATGATTTTCTGGCTGTGAGAAGCGTTAAATTTAAGGTCATAGCCTTCCAGAAAAGGTTTTCCATAAGTGCTTTTACTTATTTGGTGCGCTTTGGGTGACAGCCCAGTGTATAAGGACAGAACATGTCGTTGGAAAAGCTTACTGGATGCAAATTGCCAGCGGCTTTTATCTGGTTTGAGCTCATATTGGGTTCGTTCTGAATCGGATAAGTCATCTAAGTGCTGAGACACCCAGCTCTGAGAAGGAAGCCACAACCAGACATGAGCTTCATCTGGTTGCGGTTGTTCCATTCCGATAGTCTTGGAATTCGGCATGAATTTGAACAACTATGCCGTTTTGGTGGTTTGTATGAATCCGCCATCCAAAACCAAATTGTCACCACTTTTGAAAGGGCGCTGTGTTGCAAGTGTAAACGCAAGCTGAGCGACTTCTTCCGGTTCGGCGAATCTCTTAAGCGGGATCCGGTCAAACGCACCTTTTTGTTTATACCAAGGAGCTTGCTTTATCATCTCTGTGGCAACCGGCCCTGGAGAGATCGCGTAGCTGACTAAATTTGGCAATGTCGCAGGTGGCTGTAATCCAAGTTGTTTAGTCCAATCGATGATCATCGCTTTAGCGACAGCATATGCGCCTTGCCCTGCTCGCGGTCGAACCCCTGAAATGCTGCCCAAGTTGATAATACAAGGTGACGCGGACTTTTCCATCAGTGGTACGCATTGGTCAAACATTGCCTGAGCTGCGTGAAAGTTTGTCGAGATAACCGCTTGCCAGTCTTCCTGAGATATCTGAGGAATAAGGTTGTCTCGCAAAATACCCGCGTTATTAACAAGCACATCTAGGTGGTTGATGCTCGCCAGCGCTTTTTCCGTTTGCTCTGGATTATTGATATCAAAAACCAGCGGGATGATGACGGCGCTATTGGCTTGTAACTTTGCCACTTTGGCTTCCACTTCTGGTGTTAGCGTTCGTACGTTCAGGTACACCGCAAAGTCCTTTTGAGCAAAATGCTCGGCGATGGCTGCACCGATTCCTTTTCCAGCTCCTGTGATTAAAACGGTTTTCATTTCAACTCCTTATGCCATTTGCAAAGGTTGCGGTGACCACTCGACAGATTGAGCGGTAAGGTATTCAATCCCTTGCATCCGAGACAGCGATGGATAACTTTCAGCGGTGAAAGGCGTATCTCCGTAAAGAAAGTTGATGCGTGCTTTTTTTCCTGCCAGCTCCATTGCAGCTATCTGACACAGTGTTTGAGCACCAGTTTGAATAACGGGATCCGTTCCTTTGTTCCAGTAGACCCAAAACTGGCAACCACGTTTTCGCATTAATGGGCGATAGAGTTGCTGCATCAACGCAAACAGACTGTCCAAGGTGGCTGGTGTCGTGTTTCCGGTAAATGCCAGAACAATGGGATCTTTTGATTGTGCAATGGTATTGATTGCCTCTTCGTCCAGAGTGCTTTCTTCTGAAGCAGCAAAGCTTTGAAGCTGCCCGTCTGGATGTTTGAGATAAAGATCAAATGAATTAGTCATAGTGGGACTCCAGAAAGCCTTGAATGATTTGATTCACTGCGGAGTGAGATTCGATGTTTGCAGCGTGCGTGTGGATTGGCAGACACTCCCACTGAAAACCGGGATGCGAATCCACTAATGCTTTTTGCTGATCGGGCGGGCAGATGATGTCGCCTTCCGTTCCGACCAGCAGTGCTGGCGCTTTGAGACTATCGGCGTCAGATAAGGTCCTGCGACTTATTGTGTCCAGAAACCCTAATACCGCTTCCTTCGAGTGGTTGTATTCGACGTATCGTTGTACCACAACAGGTTGAAATTCACTGAGTTGCCGAACATATTGATCGCTGAAAAACCAAGGGTAGATAGACAAGAATATCGTCGACAGCGCAACATCGGTTTCCATCATATGCTGGACACTTGCCATCATCTTTTTGCCTCTGGCAGAGATATCCAGCCCGGAATTGACCAAAACGAGTTGCTGAATACGAGCAGGGAATCGCTTTGCCAACTCCAAGGCTAAAATACCGCCAAAGGAATACCCGACTATCGTTACGTTTGGCAGCTTCAGCTCAGAGATAAGATCGGCGATGGCATGGCAAAGATCGTCGTAAGTAAAAGGCTGGAAGGTCTTTGACTCTCCACAACCCGGATAATCAATGAACAGCTGACGGTGCTGCTTTTTGAAAAACGGATAACGGCTCTGCTTAATCCAAGACGGCTCTCCATGAAAAACGCCATTCAGGAAGACCAGAGTGCGGTCTGCATTCTGATTGCCTTTCTCAGTGTAATTCAGCTCAAACTGGGGCGTGGTGTACTTCACAAAACCACCTCTTCCTTACGATATTTTGCAAAATCTCTTAGTAAGTCACATGCTTCAAAGTGCTTGTGCGGTGCTCTTCGCAGTGTGACATGTGAAATCAGAGCCGAAGGCTCACCACTGCCGTCTGAAACAACGAATCGAGAACGCTGATCTTTGTCGTCTATGTCATTCACATAGCCGCGTGCTGTGTATTCTGTTTCTGGGTTAAACGGAGCGGGGAAGTAGGCGTTTTCCAGCTTAACGGGTAGCTTGGCGTGAAAGTCGGGTTTGGTTGTGCTTTCAATCTGAATGCAATTCAAAACGGAAAGTTGTAAGACGGAATCAAACGCCAGTGGAGATAACCAGAAGCCCAGCCCCTGCTCGATAGACTGCCAGTTATCTAATCGTTTCAGGTTGAATTTGCCGGCGATCCCTTCTAATTCTGTATCCAGATAGATGTGACCTGTGATGGTTTGAAACAGCGGACCATGGGTAGGGTGAATCTTTTGGTAATACAGAGATTGTGGCAATTCAACAGGGTTAAGCGTTTTAGGCTGTGCAGTAAAATCCGATTCCGGCAAGACCTTGTTAAGCTCAATAACCGCGGTTGCGACCGTGCAGTCTTTTCGGATGACTTTACCGTTTTTGTTAGTCAAATCCATCATCAGCCGAACTTCAAACTCACCGCTTTCGGTTCGGGTACATTCAACTTTTACACTCTGGGTTTTTCCGAATGGAACAGCGATACCGCGCAGTTGTTCCACTTCTTTGAAGAACAGGGGATAGGGGTTATCCAGCCCAGAGCAATGTACCGCAGCTTGCAGCATTAGCTCTGTTGTATAGGCGAATGGGAACAGGCAGACACCACCAAATACGTGATGTTTCAGTGCTACCATTTTGTTTGGATCTATAGTCAGGCTGAGCAGCGATGTGTTGTCGCTTTTCTCGATAGAATCTGCCCAATGAATAAAGAAAGGAGACGAATGACTCATCGACCTCTTTGCTCCTGTAGTTGATAGTTTTTGAATTCGGCAATCAGGCTGTTGTCTTCCTGATTTCTAAGGGTGAGATTGACGTGACTTTCGTCTTTCCCTTGCATGATTTGCGTGACCACAATGCGACCAGTAAGCGGACCATGAAAGCAGATTTCCTCTACATCGGATGGCCAGGCTGGGCGATCTCTGAGGAAAGCGTAAAACACCAGATACTGGATACCGGAAATCGTCGCGTTAACGTGTGTGGTTAGCTTCACGTCTGGCGAGCTACCAAGGTAATATCGGGTGGTATCAAGCATGTCTGAGAAACTGATCAGACACTTTTTCTCTTCCGACCAGCGATAGTCATCGTTAGGGGTGACAAACAGCTGTCCCATGACCGCTAAGCTTTTATTGCGAAACCTATTGACGGTAGGAAGGGGTAATGGTTCCAGTTCATCAACAGGCACGATTTCTGTGCCTTCAGTACGTTCAAAATCCAGCGTTGCAGAGAAGGCTGAGACATTTGTGCGGATGACCTTTCCACTTTTAGACAGCTTGTCGCACCCTATGACGATATTGAAAGCGTCTTCTGTTCTTGAAAACGTCAAATACAAGCGGTTGTCCATATCAGGTTGGATCTGAATAAAGCGCTTCGAATCGATGTTTTTAACGGCGAAGCTATCAAGCTCAAGCTCAAGCTCAAGCTGATCAACCAAAGGGCTTTGTTGCAGCAGAACGACGGCGTACTCCAAAAGAAAGACTGTTGGAATCACCACGTTGCCATCGATAGTGTGAGAGTACAGATAGCGGTGTTCTATCAGGTTTATGTTGAGAACGAAGCTTGCCTCTGTTTCACTAAACTCTTTGGAAACAATGCTGTTGTCTAAAAGGCCTACGCTCATTTTTCACCCCCGAAGCGAGAGAAGATGACCGTGGCATTCTGCCCACCAAATCCAAAGTTATTTGACATGACATGCTCAATTGGCAGTTCGCGCGCGCCATCACCTACGTAGTCCAGATCCAGCTCTGGATCGGCTGTCCGGTAGTTTCGTGTACCATGAATTTTGTTATCACGAATCGCGTTGATGCATGCCACTGCTTCAAGTGAACCCGCCGCCATAATGCCATGACCAATCATTGATTTGGTTGAAGACACCGGAACCTGATTTGCGTATTCACCGAAAACCTTTCTGATTGCGTTAGTTTCGGTTTTGTCGTTCATCTTGGTGGATGTACCGTGGGCATTGATATAGCTGATTTGCTCTGGTTTAAGACCTGATGTTTCCAACGCGCCTGCAAGTGTTCGGAATGCCGCTCTGCCTTCTGGATCAGGGTCTGTGGCGCGGTATCCGTCGGTGAATGAACCGTAACCCGTTACTTCCGCCAGTATGGTTGCTCCTCGTTTGGTTGCAGACTCCAGACTTTCCAGAACTAGAATGCCGCAGCCACTCCCCATCACGAACCCGCTTCGCTGTGCATCAAACGGTCGACAAGCAGTTTCGGGATCTGGATTTGTGGTAAGAGCACCGATACGAGTAAATCCAATCATGCCGTTAATGTCGAAGTCGTATGCGCCGCCAACGATGGCGGAATTTAAGCGACCTCGACGGATTTTCTCGAAGGCTTCGCCAATGGCATTATTTCCGGATGCGCAAGCCGTTCCGATGCTTAGGCTTGAACCTGTCAGACCATAAAAGCGAGCCACAAAGTGATTGATACTGTCCACGTCATCGAGAAACGGGCGATTTGCCATGGTTGGACTTTTACGCAGCTGAGCCAGCCATTTAGCCGAATCGT
>NZ_AFWJ01000107.1 GCF_000222685.1 Vibrio nigripulchritudo ATCC 27043
ACACCATCGCTGGACTCAACCCGGAATGAGAAGACAAAATCTGCTTTCAACACTAAGTCCATTTTGCTCACGTCACTGGCTAGAATGTCATCACCACCCAGTGACTCGCTTGTCCAGCTCCCTACAAGTGCTGAAGGCAGTGCTTTCTGGAAGACAACGCCGTTTAAATTGAGCTGATTGTGATTGTTTTGGTATTGATAGATTTGAGGAGTGTCAGTATCCAGACCTAGTACAAGTGTCGATTCATCCGCTTCATATCGACCCTGCCAGTAATCGACACTGTGGTCTTTCTTCTGAATCTCTATAGTGAAGATGTAGTCAGACTCAAGGGTCAGACGGATAGCGAGAAAATCTTCTGATGAGTCATCTGGTTCAGGGTTGAAAAGATACCAGTCTCCCAGCAAAAATGGATGGGTAAATTGGGTCAAATCCGCTTTTTGCTTCACCTCGGCATGAGTCGAACCTAACAAAAAACAGGTAAGAATTAATAGTAATACTCTCATCACTTCTACCTCGCTTTTTCTTTAAGCTTAGAAGTGAATTGAGTAAATACCCAAAATTTTAGATCTATATCACATTAATTTTTGACAATAAAAAAGCGAGCACGATGCTCGCTTTTCAAATTATTTAACCTTAAGAGGTTGTTTTCTTGACGATATCTACCGTTATCGCTACCGCCTCATCAAGGTAAGCATCCGGTGCCTCGTAATCTTTCGGCAGGTCTTCTAAGCTCTTGTAAACCTTCTCTCCCATCGCCTTCTGGCGCTGATTGATTCGGCTCAAACGCTTATCTTCTGCTTCATTCTGTTCTTGCTTACGAGCAGCCTCATTCAGAGAAATTGAATTTTCTTCCTTCTCTGCTTTGTATTCAGCAATATCTTCATTAATGAAGGAGTATTCCAAGTCAGAAGCAATACGCTTGTCATGAAGCGCAGTAAGCTCAGCAATTAACTTAGACTTGTCATCCAGTACTGAATATTCAGCTTTTTTGATCTGATCCCAAGGCAGTGCATTGTCTTCTACACTTTCACCCGTTTCTTCGGGTTCAACGGCAGTTGGGAATGCAATGTCTGGAACAACGCCTTTGTTTTGCGTACTGCCACCGTTGATTCGATAGAATTTCTGGATGGTGTACTGAACATATCCCAGCTCTTTCTCGAACAGATCATAGATATGATTCAAGCTTCTGTGCTGCTGAACTGTACCTTTACCGAACGAGTTTTCACCCAGAACAACGGCTCGACCATAATCCTGAAGTGCCGCAGCAAAGATTTCAGATGCCGAAGCACTGTAGCGATTGACTAGAACAGTAACCGGACCGTCATAACTGATCTGCCCACCAGTATCGCTATTCTGTTCAATGCGACCATAGCTGTCACGAACCTGAACAATCGGACCGCTCTTAATGAACAGACCAGATAAAGCAGTTGCTTCAGTTAACGCACCACCACCGTTGTTTCTCAGGTCAACAACAATGCCGTCTACGTTTTGTTCTTTTAGCTCGCTGATCAATTTGTCTGTGTCTTTGGAAAGACCAACATAGAAGCTTGGCACTTCAAGAACGCCAATTTTCTTGCCATCTCTTTCAAACACTTCAGATTTTACAGCGCGGTCTTCAAGTCGGATTTTATCACGAACAATTGTGACATCGTAACTTTTTGCTCCTTTTGCTTCAGGCAAAATTTGCAGACGCACCTTTGTTCCCTTCGGACCTTTGATGAGCTGGACTACGTCGTCTAAACGCCATCCGATAACGTCAACCATCTCTTCCTTGTCTTGCGCGACGCCAATAATGCGGTCGCCTTCCGACAATTGCTTGCTTTTAGAAGCCGGACCACCAGCAACCAACGACCGAATCACAGTGTAATCTTCGGTCATCTGTAAAACCGCGCCAATACCTTCCAGTGAAAGGTTCATTTCCGACTGGAACTGCTCGGCATTACGAGGAGAAAGGTAACTGGTATGCGGGTCTACTTCACGGGCAAACGCGTTCATGTAAAGCTGGAAAACGTCTTCGCTTTTGGTCTGAGAAATACGCTTCATTGCGTTGTTGTAACGCTTTTCGAGCACTTCTTTAATTTCTGACCACTCTTTGCCTGTCAGCTTCAGGTTTAGCGCATCGTATTTCACTCGCTTGCGCCAAAGCTCATTAATCTCTGCCTGGCTTGTAGGCCATTTAGCATCAGAGCGATCAACCATCATCGATTCATCGGTATCAAACTTGATCTCTTGATCCAACAGAGTTAACGCGTAAGCAAAGCGTTCAAAACGCTTTTCGTTTGCCAGGTTATACAACTTAAACGCAATCATATTGCTGCCAGATTTCAACTGGTCGTCAAGCTGTACTGACCATTCAGCAAATGAGTTGATGTCACTTTGAGTGAAGATGTTTTTGTTGTAATCAAGCATTTCTACGTAGCGATCAAACATCGCCTGAGAGAATTCATCATTAAGATTGAAATGCTTGTAGTGTGAACGAGTCAGTCTGGAAGTCACTCGTTTGCTCGCTGTGGTGTGTTGGACTTCAGGAGCAAGAAGTGGCAAGTCGGCTTTGGAAAGTTTGGCTTCGAGAGCCTGGGCTGACGCCGCCAACATAAAGCTGGCAGCAATCAGAGTCAATTTAGAACGACATTTCATGCGTAGGAATTTCTCCTTTAAGCGCGTAGGTGCTCCGCTTTTACGACCATCTGCAGGCCATTGTTCAGCTGCACACGCACATCATCCTTGTTAATTTCAACAATTGTAGCAGCCATATTCCCTTTACCCATGTTTACGTTCACTGAGTTGCCAATGATCATGTCATCGTCATTCAACGGACGCGTAGGCGCTGCTGCTTTATTGTTCTGAGGTTTTTGTGCTTTAGGCTTCGCTTTACGAGCTTGAGGCTTATTTGCCTTCGCTTTCGCTTTACCTTCTTCACGTGCTTTTTCTGCTTTCTCTTTACGACGAGCCTGAACTCGCGCTTTGCTTTCTGCAAGTGCAGTCTTAGCGTGTTCAACGTGCTCTTCTTCTAGGGCACCGCATTCGTTACCGTCCAGATCCACACGAACTGCGCCAGGTTTTGCACCATGTAGGTAACGCCAAGACGACGTGTATTGTCTTAGAGCAGCGCGTAACTGAGTTTTACTTACTTTCGGATCTTCACTCAGACGATCAGCTAAATCTTGAAAGATACCAATTTTTAATGGTTTAGCTTCACCTTCTAAAGTAAAGCACTTAGGGAAACATTCAGCAATGTATGCAATAACTTCTTTGCTGTTTTTTAACTTTTCAGTGTTTTCCATGAGGATTCCTGGTTGTTGCGGCCTGTCCGCAAAGCGTTCATGTAAATATTTTCGCTATTATAGTGACATGCTTAGGAAAAACCACAACCAAGTTGTAAATTAATCGTTGTTCGCGTGGGAATTGAGCAGCTTTTCAATTTCCTTCATTAAGAAGATCAAACCCGCTTCGTCTTTTTGGTCAAAACGCCCGATTTCAGGGCTATCAATATCCAGTACTCCAGCAATTTCTCCATTAATTCGAAAAGGAATCACAATTTCTGAGTTACTTTCTGCGTCACAGGCAATGTGCCCTTCAAAATCGTGGACATTTTCAATTCGCTGAACTTTATCTTCTGCAACGGCCGTTCCACAAACTCCTCGCCCAACCGGAATCCTCACACAAGCAGGCTTACCTTGAAATGGACCGAGCACTAACTCGTTTTCTTTCATAAAATAAAAACCAACCCAGTTAAGCCTGTCCAGCTCCATATTCAGCAAGGCACTTAGGTTCGACAAATTGGCAATTAAATCCGTCTCTCCTTCAATGATCGCCTGTGCTTGCTTTGTCAGAGTCTGGTACTGCTTTTCTATCATTTTCTTCTTTTTCCCTGAGATGTACGTACAATGCCACATTGATGTAATAAAACTGGCATTTGTAAAAAATTCGTTATGAGAGAACACACTATTAGCCGTTCGTGGCTTTTAACACAAGCAAAAAAACACAAAAAACGCTTGATGGTCGCTAACTTGATTGCAATTGCTGCGACTTTAATCAGTGTGCCCATTCCCCTACTTATGCCACTTATGGTCGATGAAGTACTTATGGACCAGCCAGCCGGTGGTTTGGCTGCAATGAATCAGGTTTTACCCGAATACTGGCAAACTCCAACGGGTTATATAGGCCTTACCCTGTTGCTGGTTATTTTGATGCGTTGCGCATCGCAGGCGCTTAATATTCTTCAAAGTCGGCAGTTCACACTCGTATCCAAGACAATAACTTGTAAGATGCGTGAAATCATGATCGACAAACTGGGTCGAATCAGCATTGCACAGTACGAAACGCGCGGAAGTGGCGGCATCAATGCCCACTTAATCACTGATATCGAAACCATCGATCAATTCATCGGGTCGACACTGAGCAAGTTTATTGTCAGCTTTCTTACTGTAATCGGTACTGCGGGTATTCTCCTGTGGCTAGACTGGCGACTTGGGCTCTTTATTCTGCTTGTTAACCCTATTGTTATTTACTTCTCTCGTAAGCTTGGCGGCAAAGTAAAGCACTTAAAGAAGAGAGAAAACCAATCTTTTGAACGCTTCCAAAATCGACTGATTGAAACACTCGACGGCATTTACCAACTGCGAGCTGCTAACAAAGAACGTATTTTCTTGGATCAGCTGAAAGAGCAAGCGAATGACATCCGAGTCGATGCCGATAAATACGCGTGGCAGTCAGAAGCGGCTGGTCGAGTATCATTCTTACTATTTTTACTTGGCTTTGAGCTGTTCAGGGCTGTTGCCATGCTTATGGTCCTGTTTAGTGATCTGACCATAGGTCAGATTTTTGCGGTATTCGGTTACCTTTGGTTTATGCTCACGCCCGTTCAGGAGCTTCTGGGAATTCAATTTTCCTGGTACAGCGCAAAAGCTGCTTTGAAACGCATCAACTCTTTACTCGCCCTTGAAGAAGAAAAACGCACTGGTGGTAAAGTGGATCCATTTGGCATGAGCAACAGCGTTGATGTCGATATCAAAGACGTCACTTTCGCTTACAACGATGAAAAAACGGTACTCAATGAGTTGTCGATTCAAATTCCGGCAGGCAAAAAGGTAGCGCTTGTGGGGGCAAGTGGCGGAGGAAAGTCTACCCTGATTCAGCTTTTAATCGGGGTTTACAGAGCAAGTTCGGGGCAGATCTCGTTTAATGGTCACTCTTCAGACGATATAGGCTTTGAGCTCATACGTAAACAAATTGCCGTTGTATTACAACAACCTATACTTTTTAATGACAGCTTAAGGCATAATCTGACTTTAGGCAGCAATCACAGTGACCAAGAGCTTTGGAAAGCACTGGAAGTGGCGCAACTACAAGACGTGACAGAGCAACTGACCGATGGTCTGGATACTCAAATCGGTCGACAGGGTGTAAGGCTCTCGGGAGGACAGCGACAAAGGCTGGCTATTGCTCGCATGGTTCTGAGCGATCCGAAGTTTGTTATTCTGGATGAAGCCACGTCGGCGCTGGATACAGCAACAGAGTCTGCTTTGCATTCTGCTCTGAATCAGTTCCTCGCTGGAAGAACAACACTGATTGTTGCTCACCGATTGTCTGCCGTAAAACAAGCTGATCTGATCTATGTTTTAGAAGACGGGCAAGTAACTCAAGCAGGTACGCATGTTGAATTGGTTCAACAGGATGGGCTGTATCAAACACTCTATGGTAGCGTTCAAACCGGAGCGTGACATTGTCACAAAAAATTGATAAAGATTACAACGCGGAAAGTAAGATGACGCTGACTGAGGAGCACTCGCAGCAAGTCAATCAAGTACGCCTTTGCCAGCATTGTGAGCTCCCTGTCGATAAGCTGGACATTCCTAAGGGGCAGAGCGCACATTGCCCCCGTTGCAACACTCAGTTGTACCGCGGTGGTGAGCGCTCTATTAATGGCGACTTAGCATTAGCTGTCGCCTGCCTTCTGCTTTTTATCCCTTCTCACTTTTTTCCTTTTATCAGCATTCGTCTGTTTGGGGTGATGATTCCGGCTACGCTTCCCGACGGCACGTTTTCATTAATGCAGGAAGGGTTTGTCGGGCTTGGATTGCTGGTTCTGTTCTGCGCCTCAATTGCACCTTTTATTGTTTGCATGTCTGTGGTGGTGGCTCATCTTTCATTACGCTACCGCTGGTTTCGCCCCCTTCAATACTCTCTTCTTAATATTCAGCACCTAAAACACTGGATGATGCTGGATGTATTCCTGATCAGCATTGGTATTTCCTGCTTCAAGTTGCAGGATTATGCGGATATTTTTGTCGGCTGGGGGCTGCTGGGGCTCATTATGTTGCAGCTGTTTTCGCTCATGCTTGTCACTCGGATCAGTGTTCGCCGATATTGGGAAACATGGCAGCCAGAATCAGGGTTCGACTACCCAAGAAAAGACATTCACTGCCACAGTTGCCATTTGTCGCAACCCGATTCGATTCGCTGTGACCGCTGCGATAGCCCTCTGCATCACAGGCGTCCCTTTTCAGTTCAGAAAACGTGGGCATACTTGATTGCCGCTTCCATTGCGATTGTCCCGGCTAACGTAATTCCCATTTCCATTTTGTTGACCAACGGGAAGAGACTGGAAGACACGATTTTTTCTGGAGTGGCATCTCTGGTGAAAAACGGAATGCCCGGCATCGCGGTAATCATTTTTGTGGCATCGATTGTGGTTCCTGCCATAAAAATTCTTGGGCTTGGGTACATCCTTTTGAGTGTCCAGTTCAAACAAAAAACACGTCACAGAACACGAATGAACATTTATTTTGCTGTGAAATGGATTGGTAAATGGT
>NZ_AFWJ01000106.1 GCF_000222685.1 Vibrio nigripulchritudo ATCC 27043
GCGGATCCAATCACCGCCGCACCAATGGATGCAGAGATACCCACCAGCAGGCTGAGCTGCGTTCCCCACATCAGACGAGAGAAGAGATCGCGCCCTAGGTGATCGGTTCCTAAAAAATGATTGGGAGAAAACACGGGCAAAAACTTGTTCGCCGTATTGGTGGCATCTGGATCCTGAAGCCCTAACCAAGGCGTAAGACAAACCAGCAGTATCAAGAAGCCAAAAACAATGAGTGCAATCGCAGTCAGAGGATTCCTGAGCAATAACGAAAAAAACAGCTTCATGAACGAATCCTCGGGTCTAGCAGGCTTTGTAGGATATCCACCAATACATTGAATAACACATAACACACGGCGACAAACACAACGCCGCCCTGAACTAATAGAATGTCTCGCTGCAAAATACCGTTCACTAACATGCGCCCGATTCCCGGCCACTGAAACACCATCTCGATGTAAACCGCCCCTGAGATAACAAACCCAGCCTGAATGCCCAGCACAGGAACAATCGAAACCATGGCGCTTTTCAGGGCGTGCTTCCAAATCACCGAACGCTCACTGACCCCTTTCGCTCTGGCTGTGCGTATGTAGTCCAGCCTAAGAACTTCCAACATGGCAGAGCGAGCCAAACGCGCAATCACCCCTGTGGCAACGGAAGCCAAGGCCAGTGAAGGCATCACCAAGTGGGAAATCAAGTCTGGCAAATCGCCCCCGCCATAAATTGCGAACATGCCAGAAACTGGGAACCAGCGAAGCTGAATCGCAAACAGCAGAATCATCATCATGCCGAGGAAAAATGAAGGAATAGAAATGCCAAGCAAGACGACGAATGTAGTCAGCCTGTCGGTGAATGAAAACTGACGCGCCGCGGAGATAACACCAACCACCACACCAAAAAACGCACACAGAACAAAACTGGTTCCAGCCAGAATTAAGGTGGCATTAAAACGTTCTAACACCTCATCCAATACTGGTCGATTCAACGAGTACGAACGCCCCAGCTCCCCCTGTAGCAGGTTAGAAATCCAGATAAAATATTGCTCTATCAGGCTTTTATCGAGCCCAAGTTCCTGATTCAGTTTTTGTACATTTTCAGGTGTTGCGTACGACCCTAATATGGCGGTAGCAGGATCGCCGGGAATCAGAGACATAATCAGGAACACGATCACTGTGATGCCCAACAATACGGGCACTGAGGAAATCAGCCTGTGCAGCAGGTATTGACCCATACCATTACTCCATTGGTATAAGGGGAATCAGCGCCGGAGCATTGGCTCCGGCTACTGTAAGCTTAGTCAGTGAATAACGCAGTAAGTGAATTACTTGCTGACGTTATTCAAAAGTAGGAAGAAAGACGGTTGCAAAGCAAAATCGTTCACCGACGAACTGGTGACGGCATTTTGCTTCCAGTTGGCAACGAAAACCCATGGAGCATCTTCTTGCACAATTTTTTGCATTTCTTTGTACAGTTTGGCGCGCTCAGCCTGATCCGTGGACTCACGTGCCGCATTCAGCAATTTATCCACTTCTGGGTTTGAATAGTATCCAGAGTTGAATCCGCCTTTATCTGGCCACGCCTGAGTGCGAAGCGCTAAGTATGGCAAGGTATCCGGATCGTTAGTCATCCAGGCCATTTCCGCCATGTCTGCTTTGCCTTCAAGACCTGGGTTCACTTTGCCTAAGAACGTATTCCACTCGTAGGTTTCAATGCTGACATCCAGACCAACGGCTTTTAAGTCTGCCTGAATTGCGGTTCCCATTGGGATAGGATCCAGCATACCCGAGCCCCCTTCGGTCACATAAAACGTCAGTTTCGCTCCTTCTACACCCGCTTCTTTCAGAAGAGCTTTCGCTTTTTCAGGGTTGTAAGGATAAGGCTCTAGCGATTCATTGTATGCCCAGGCAAATGCAGGAGGTGTCGGACCCGCGGCCACTTCTGCCGTTCCTTCCAGAACATTGTCTACCAACGCCTTCTTATTGATGGCGTAGTTTGCTGCCTGACGAACGCGTTTATCTGCAAATGGCCCTTCTTTGGCATTCAGGATAAGGAACCAGACATGCGGTCCGGCTTGTTGCTTCACAGCAAAACGGTCGGAGTTGAATTCAGCCAATGCGTTAGGCGGCACTTCAACCATAATGTCTAAGCTACCCGCCAGCATTTCCGCAACACGGGTGTTGGCATCGGTAATTGGGCGGAAAACAACCGCTTCAAGCTTGGCTTTGTCTCCCCAGTAGTCATCATTTCTGACCACCACGACTTTGGCATTGGAATCCCACTCAGCAAACTTGAATGCGCCAGTGCCCGAAGGGTGACGTCCAAAGTCTTTCTGGTGTTTTTTTACTGCATCAGGAGAAACAATCAACCCTGTAGGATAAGCAAGGTTCGACAAGAAAGGGGCATAAGGCGCGTTAAGGGTAAACTCAACGGTTTTGCTGTCCACTGCCTTAACGTTTTCGATGGCAGAAAAGAAGAAAGAAAGCGGAAATGGCCCTGTATTGTGGTACGGATGTTTCTCATCCAGCATACGATCAAAGTTAAATTTCACCGCTTCAGCATTAAAAGCACTGCCATCGTGAAACTTCACCCCATCGCGTAACGTAAAGGTGTACGTTTTGCCATCCTCACTGATTGTCCAGCTCGTTGCCAGTGCAGGTTCCACTTCTAACGTTCCGCTTTTGTAGCGTACTAAACCGTCGTAGACGTTCATCAGAATCCGGAAATCATTCACGGCTGTCACTGCATGTGGATCCAAACTTTTTGGTTCCGCTATCTGCCCAACAATCAGCACGTTAGGCGGAGTTTGAGCTTGCGCTGTGGGGAGTACTATTCCCATAACCAATACGCAAATTGTAAATAGTCGGTGGAACACGTTCATTGTGTTATCTCCTTCCTTAGTGTGTTTTTTACTCTTCCTGGCTATTGTTTAAACAGATTTATCATGATAAATATAATGTCGCAAGCATTTATTATGATAAATACATTACGAAGATATCTATTGCTTAGATTAATAAGCATAGGAAAGAGGATGTCAGATGACCTTTTCATTGCTGATGAAAGATCCCAATAGCACTATGCTCGGTGGTGTGGCAGCGACCGGCAACTTATGCGTTGGGGGCTGGGTTTTAAGGGCGGATCCTTTGAGTGGTATTTCAGCCTCTCAGGGTACGGACCCGAGCACATTGTGGGGTGAAAATGTGCTGACACTAATGAAAAAAGGGTTATCCCCAGAAAACGCACTCGACAAGGTGGTAATACCCGATGTTGGAAAAGAGCACAGACAACTCGCGGCTTTGAACGTTAATGGGCAGACTGCGGTATTCACTGGATCTCAAAACACCCAATACCGAGGCAATATTCAGTTTGATCACGGGGTAGCCGCAGGAAATCTGTTAACTGGTGAAGAGGTGCTGTCTCGGATGGTCGAGTTCGCCCGGTCTTCAACCCTACCCTTTATTGAGCGCTTGCTGCATAGCCTTGCCATGGGGGAATGTGCCGGAGGAGACATACGAGGGTTGCAATCCGCAGCTCTGCTGGTTGTTTCCCCAGATAAGCCGCCGCTCTCACTTCGGATTGACGACAGCGAAGCCCCTGTTAAAGCGCTGCAAAACCTTTACGCCAAAACCTGTGACCCGCAATATCAGCAGTGGTTGACATCCGTTCCTACCCATCTAAAACCTGAGAACCATTCATGAAAAATTACGGCACCAAAGCACAAAACTGGTTAACCCAACTGGCAAAATATTCAGAGACTCAAGAAGGGGTGACCCGCCGCCCCTTCACCAGCGAACACCAACAAGCCATTGATCAGCTTACGCTTTGGATGGAGCAAGCCGGATTAGAGGTAACACTCGACAACGCGGGCACCTTGATTGGCCGCTATAACAGCCCAGTTTCTTCTAAAACCCTGTTGTTTGGCTCTCATCAGGATTCGATTCGAAAAGGCGGCAGGTACGACGGGATTATGGGCGTTGTGTTACCGATAATTGCAATGGAAGAGATTCTTTCACAAAAGGTCGAACTCCCTTTTTCTGTTGAGATCATGGCATTTGCCGACGAAGAAGGTGTTCGATTCCCTACTGCATTAATTGGACCAAGAGCGCTGGCAGGCACTCTAGATGCTTCTGTGCTTGATCTTACAGATGCGCAAGGCGTCAGGATTCGTGAAGCCATGATTCAGTTTGGTTTATCAGGCAAAGATTTAGACTTGCTTACCCGAGATCCACAAGACCTATTAGGTTATTTAGAAGTGCATATTGAACAGGGACCGGTCCTCGAATCCAATAACCAGGCACTCGGTGTCGTGAGCGCAATCTGCGGTATTGAGCGGCATGAGATCCAGTTTGTCGGCGAATCTGCCCACGCTGGCACCTGCCCAATGGAGCTAAGGAAAGACGCGTTAAGTGCTGCTGCCCATGTTATTGCTGAAGCTGAATCCTATGCGCGACAAACCGCAGATCTCAAAGCTACCGTTGGTCGGTTACATGTCGAACCTAATGTAGTCAATGCCGTACCCAGCCACGCGGCTTTTAGTGTTGAGATACGCTCCCCCGACGACGCAACGCGAACAGAGGCTGGAGAGCATATTCACCGATACGCTGCCCAGATCGCAAAAGAACGTTCATTGCAGGTCACTACAGAAAAAACCTACCAGCAGGTCGCGCAACCCTGTTCGGGAGAACTTCAATCAAGATTGCAAACCGCTATCAAGAATATTGGTCAGCCTTCGTTCACCCTGCCCTCTGGCGCAACACACGATGCTTCCGCCATGGCTGATTTGGTTCCCATGGGTATGCTGTTTGTTCGCAGTGAAAATGGGCTGAGTCACAACCCCGCCGAATTTACTTCTGATGAAGATATGAGGCTGGCAGTCGAAGCGCTTATTGAACTCCTAACCATGAACTCGGAACAAGAGGAAAAATAATTACGGTTCTTGCACGTTCGATAAAAAGAGGCTTTTCAATTGATGCACCAGCACTGTTTTTACGCACAGACTGATCAAATAACGTGCAATGTCCACTTTGTTTTAAAACACTTCATATTCTTGTGACCAGCCTCCTGCCCGAATACACAATAACTCCATGTATTACATAATGTTATGTGCTAGCCTGAAACAGAAATCCACAAGGCGAAACAAGCGCTTGTGGATGAATTATTTGGACATTTTGTCTGATAATAATTGTTATGTTTCCGAATCTATCTGGCATAGATACAAAAAAGCCCTTAGGGCTTTTTCTTTTCAAAATGACTCGGGTGCAGTGCAAAGTCTTTATCACACCAACCTCCCATAGCTGCAATCAGGTCATCTAAGTCATCTTCATATTCTTCAGGTAAGTCTTTACTGCGGGTGAAAGATCTAATTGTTGCTGATAAAGAATTTTGCTTGTAACCATTGTTCAGCATTCCTACTAGCGCAGTAGTAATTACAGGTAATTCAGGTTGAGATTGTAGCAAACTAACAAGGCTATTAAGATTATTATAAGTCATTACTCTCCCTCCAGAACTTTCTAGTACTTGCTATTAGTGTAGTATATCTCTCTGCGGACATTTTGTGCGCAGCTTCGATAATGCCATGATCGTCAGCATCTTGCACGAATTTTAGACTAAGAGGGGCTAAAACTGATTCATCGATTTCCCAAAGGACGGTATCTCCGTCTGCGATGCGTTCTGCCGCAAAGTCTCTAATATTTTCTTTAATATCAGGTGGTGTTACGCTCATACCTTTCCCTGGTTCAATGTTTCCATCTTCATCAGCAGTCATATCCGTAACTTGCCCCGGCTTTTTGTTGAAACCAAGAATACGAACACCTAGCTTTTTGGAGTTGGCTCCTAATTTAGGTAGCCCATCAGTGTCCTTCACCATGTCTCGATACAGTTTTTGTGGTTTTTTCATTTTTAATTCTTAGTTTCAACAAAATTCAACGTAACTACATGAAAATTAATGTTAATTGCTCAAAATAGTTTTTATGGTGCGACATTCTACATGTAAGTGTATGTATTGTCTAGAAAAGTGAAACATAACAAAGCGTTTAAGACGGATTCCCAACGCTTGGCATTTTCGGTTTGAATCGGCATCAGTGTTTACGGCACAATGGTTTAGTGGGGGTGGTCTGCGTTGCTCACCACTTAACGCGACGTTAGGCATCAAGGAGTAATAATTGAAGTTTGGGAATATAGATATTGGTGAGCTAAAACCAGTTCCAGAGTTAGAGTCCGGAGATGAGAAAGAAGTGTTCGCTTTTTATGGGCTAGCTTCATTTAATGCCCAGTGTGCGGAAAAGGCACTTGTTAACTTTGCTATGGGTTACAAGTTAGTTGATGATTCAGCGCTTACTCAAGAACAGTGGTTAGAGTTATACGATAGACTTAACTCGAATACATTTGGTCGCCTCTTAGGTCAAATAAAAAATCGAGTTGATCTACCTGATACTTTGCTAGCCCACCTTGATGAAACCCTACAAAAAAGAAACTGGTTGGCTCATGATTTCTTCTATGATTATGCAATTCATATGACAGAGTTTGATGGGCGTGCTCAAATGATCTCACAACTTCAATGTCTCATAACTATGTTTCAAATCGCAGACCGTGCAATCGAGAAATTAAGTTCAATTGTATGGCAACAGTTTGGTGTAGACGAGGCTTGGATACAAAAAGAAATAGCGATGCAGTTCTCAGAGTACCAATCAGCGAAAGATGCCTAAAAAACGACTATGGCGTCAACAGTTAATTTTTAGCTGTATTTTCATCCCACATGACGCCATCTCTCAGCATTGAATTTAAGATGACAACCATCTTACGAACGCAGGCGATGATAGCGACTTTCTTCGGTTTTCCTGATTGAACGAGGCG
>NZ_AFWJ01000105.1 GCF_000222685.1 Vibrio nigripulchritudo ATCC 27043
TGGAGCGGACGACTCTCTCGCCATAAAGTCCAAACAAAGATAGTTTTTCCCGTTCTGTACCTATCTATCGGTAGCTACTGATGCGTCCCCAGACAGAGTTGGTTCCCCAAATACCCTGACGGTAACATTCAAGCTGAACCAACTGGCTGTGATCCACAAACAGGTTCACGTCGATGCCGTAGTTCTTGATGTACCACTCAAACACTTTCGGATCGGCGGCTTCAAACATCAGGTTCTCTAACCCAACCTGATTGATGAACTGTGCCGGTACATCCACACGCCACGGATCCGCATTTTCTGTGATGCCCTCAGATTCGATCATGATGATGTAAGCCCCTGCATCCAGGAAGCGCTTGGCTTGCTCTACCGCAAAGCCGGTATCCTGTATGCCCTCACTTTCCAGACCCGCCTGCTCGGTGTCGCCACCCGCACCAAACTGAATGCCTATTTCAGGCTTGGCTTTCAGCCCCGCTTTCTGGACATCTTCAATCACTCGCTGCCAATCTTCAGTCGGCAGGGAGATAAAACCTGTTGAGATTTCGATAATGTCAAAGCCCAGCTCTTTGGTTTCCTGCACATACTTCTGTACGGCATCACGACCATAGCGAATCACATATTCAATGAAGCCGCCCGTAGAAACCTGCACCCCATAATCGTGGGCAAGATCGTTAATCTCACGGATCTTTTTCGGATTCATAAAGGTGAACGACCCACCGGCAAACTTAATCGAATCCACATAGTTGCCTGAGGCTTCTAAGATGTCTTTGAAATAATTCAGGCCAAAGTTGGAATAGTACGCTGCGCGTATTTCAGTCAACCCTACTGTGCGCGGTTTTTCAGGTCGTTTATTGCGCTGTAGAAAGTTAAATCCAACGCCATGGGTTTTAATATCAGTCATGTTTAAGTTCCTTTTTGTATCAATCCGCCACGCGGCGGACTTGAGCCAACAGTTGTGTTAATTCAGAGATGGAGAAGTCTTCTAATGAAGAGACGACTTCAAAAATGTTTTGTCGTAGCTGCGTGTCAGCAAACGGGGATGCCAGGCTGTCGAATTTTTCTCGGATGAATCCCCAGCTTGCAGGGCAAGTGTGGAAACCCTCGTAGTCGACTTTTGCAACATCGAACTGAGTGCCATCGTCTAAGGTGATGCAAACTGAGATGGCTTCTTGTGCCGGGAACCTTGCGCTGTAGTCTGGGTTTTCACTCACATGCACTTTTTGCAACAGTTCCTGAACGTCAGGCTTTTCGATTCTTTCTGGCTTGTACTGAGCAGGCAGTACCTGTCCATCCAATATGGCGACCGCCATCATATACGGCAGGCTGTGATCGGCTTCTTCTTTGGTTCGAATCAGCTTTTTGCCGCCCTCTTCACCACCACCGATAATGTGATAAGCCACATCAAACGTTTCTAGCTCGATTGAACGGATTCGGGCTGGGTCGATGTTATGCTCGTTTCGCCACTCAATCAGACCTTCAAGAGTCGACTGAGAGTGAATTTCGGCGTTGTATTTCTTGATGATGGTATCGGTGACTTTTTCAAGATTCTCATCAGCCCAGTGGATTTGGAAATCTCCAGCAATTGCATCGATAAACCCTTTATTGCCTTCAAAAACTTCTTCCGGACCAGTAATACCGCGCATCGCCAGAAATGCTGAGTGAGTAGAAGTCCACCCCGTAGAGGGGAACGCAAGCCCTTTCCAGTTCGAAAGGTTGCCTGTTCGGGTAACGCGAAGTGCGTTGTACGCGGTCGCTGAAATGCTGACTGCATTCGCGATTTGTTCCGCATTCAGGTTCAATGCTTTTGCAGCGCCAGCAGCGGCACCGTATGACCCCTGAACGGTATGATCGAAACCTTTATGGCGGACAGGCGCGACATCCGACAGACGGCATTGAACCTGATAAGCCACACCAAGCGCCGTCAGGAAATCGCGACCATGCCCTTTCGCGTACTCCGTGGCTGCCAGCACACTTCCAATGTTGTCAGAAGGATGACAGGTTTCTTTTTTAGCCAGATAGCTGTCGTTGTAGTCCAGATAGCGAACCAAGGCGGAGTTGTAGAGTGCCGCTCGGTCGGGAGAGGTTTTCCCTCCTCCAATAAGCGTGACCAAAGGCGCTCCGCCAAACTCGTCAATTTGTTCTTTAATTCTTCGGATGGGTGCACCTTCCAGTGCCCCGATAGCACAGCTTAAACTGTCTAATAGACGTATTTTTAACTCGCGTTTCGCATCGTCGGAAAGCTGGTCAAAGCTTGCATTTTCAACGTATGAGGCGAGTTCATTCACTAAAGCCATAGGTATTCTCCTTAAACTCGATTCCTTTCGGTCACCAAGCATGAAGCAGAACATCAAAGCTCGCTAAATCCCTTTAGCTATAGAGCTCATAGCTAAAGGCTATAAATAACTAACCAATTCTTTTTTGTGCATTTATTAAACAAAACAGTTGACCTCGAAGAAAAAATGCATAGACTCAAATGATAATGATTATCAATTGCATTTGATTTATGAACGTGTCACAACTGAAATACATCGTCTCTGTTGACTCTGAACGTAACTTTGCCAGAGCAGCAAAGCTGTGCCACGTAGCCCAGCCCACACTGAGCAAAGAGATTCAGAAGCTGGAACACAAATTGGACGTGATGATCTTTGACCGGACAAGAACACCCGTCGTCCCAACGAGAAAAGGCGTAAAGCTTATTGAGCAGGCAAGGTGTATCTTAAAAGAGGTTTCCCGATTCCAGATTTTGGCAGAATCCGAACAAAACGACCTTTCAGGCGAATGTATATTAGGAATCTGCCCGAGTATTGCACCTTACTTGCTGCCGTTATTTCTTCCGGATTTTGGCAATACTCACCCCAAACTCAATATCCACATCCGTGAAATGCCCGTTGGTGCGATTACCCAGGCATTGCTTAATGAGGATATTGATGCAGCCATCTGTTGTCTTCCAGAAAAGGAAAACGCGTTTTATCAGTTTAAGGTAGGCGACGAACCCTATGTCGCCTATGTTTCTGAAGACAACCCTCTATTTGGTGAAGCCAGTGTGGACATGAATATTGCCATTAAACATGGGCTTCATCTGGCGTCTGATGTTATTGAACAAATCGGCTCTCAACTTGGGTCTTGTAACCCTTTGATGAACATGGACACCGCGAACCTGATCATGGAATCCGGTTCCCTCGAAACCATGCGACGATTTGTTGAATTGGGCAAAGGCATCACATTGATTCCCCGCCTTGCCTCCCTTTACATGGGGCAACGCCGTCGCCGCTACGTCAGAGATGTACTTCAGCCCCTTCCCAAACGGAAAATTGTTCTGGCAACCCGACGTGGATTCCAGAAACGTGATGTCCTCTCCAGCCTCAACAAGAGTGTGAGACAAGCCTTTGAGTTAGGCATGAAGCAAACAGACCAACTTGACCTGTTCCCAAAGAGAGTCGTGAATAGCTAACCTTAGCGAGTTCGTGTTAGACTCCGCGCCATTCTGACGCGTTAATTTTGTTGACGTGTGCTTCAACTCAATTGGATTTTCACATGCCATTTTCCAAACTCGGTCTTAGCCGCCCTATCACCCAAGCCATTTCTGAATTGGGATACGAAACGCCAACCCCTATTCAGGAACAAGCCATTCCGGTGGCGTTAAAGGGTAAAAACATCATTGCAGCGGCACAAACGGGCAGCGGTAAAACCGCCAGTTTTGTCCTGCCGATTTTGGAAACACTGAGCCAGTCTGAAACTCAAAAGAAAAAGCGTTTTCGTGCGCTGATTCTTGCGCCTACTCGCGAGCTGGCGGTTCAGGTAGACAAAAGCATCAAAGCCTATGCTAAGCACCTTAACTTAAAATCGCTGGCGATCTACGGTGGTGTGGATGATGGTCCGCAAAAGAAAAAGCTGATTGAGGGCATCGACATTCTGGTGGCGACACCGGGTCGTTTATTGGATCTTTTCACCCAGCGCGCGGTGCGATTCGACGAAGCAGAGATCTTGGTTCTGGATGAAGCCGATAAAATGCTCGACATGGGTTTTATCGAAGACATCAATAAGATTGTCGAGCGATTGCCTGAAGATGTGCAAAACCTGCTGTTCTCTGCCACTTTATCGCGCAAGGTTCGTGAGCTGGCTAAGACTGCGGTGCCTGATCCGGTTGAAATTTCGCTTCACCTGCAAAATGCGGAGAAGCCTAAGATTGACCAATGGTTGGTTACCGTTGATAAAGACAAGAAATCCGCCCTGCTTAGCCATTTGATCACGGAAAATAACTGGGGTCAGACGCTGATCTTCATAGAGACCAAACACGGCGCAGCCAAACTGGTGACGCAGTTGGAAAAACGCGGCATCAAAGCCGAAGCCTTCCACAGTGGACGAAGCCAGGGAGCGCGCGCCCAGTTACTGGAAGATTTTAAAACTGGCAAACTGAAATACCTGGTGGCAACAGGGGTTGCAGCGCGTGGTATCGACATCGCCGAGCTAAACCGCGTTGTGAACTACGATTTACCGTTCCCGCCAGACGAATACGTTCACCGCATTGGTCGTACGGGTCGTGCAGGCAAGTCTGGCGAAGCCATTTCTTTTGTCTCGAAAGACAACTTCAAAAACCTTTGCATGATCGAAAGCCTGATTGGCGAATTGATTGTGCGTAAAGAGGTTGAAGGGTTTCAGCCAAAGAAAGAAGTGCCGATTTCTATCTTGAATTACGTGCCAAAGAACCGCCGTAATCCAAAAGATGGCGATGACCAAAAGAAGAGTAACCGAAGACCGCGCCGCAAACCGGCGAACAAGTCTTAGCGCCCGCTTCACTATTCAATTACGCATTCCAATACCTTCTCTAATCTCTGCCACTGTGCTTCTTGCAGTGGCAGACCAAAGCGCAGTGCATTTTTCTCATCGCATAATCTGACCAACACCCCTTGCTCGGCTAGTCTTTCAAACAGTTCTGGTGCACGATCATTCATGGTGGTGTAAAACAGGGTGTGTCCGTCAACGCTGTCAAAATCTGGTCGAGTAGCGATTTCATGCGCTTTCCCATTTCAAGCAATCGAGTTCGGTTTTCAGCTTGCCATTCCAAACCCAAAAGCGCCTTTTTTGCTGCAAACCGAGCTGGGTTAGAGACCGCCCAAGGTCCCAGTAATTCTTGCACAGAGCGGATATTTGATTCGCTCGCAAACAGAAACCCAACCCTAAGCCCCGCTAAACCAAAAAACTTGCCAAGGGAACGAAACACCATAAGGTTATCTGGCACACTTTGCGGGTAAAAACGCAGTATGGATTGCTCCTGAGTGATGTCCATGAACGCTTCATCAACAATCAGAGTTGAGTTATCTGGCATGTCTGTGAGCCATTGCTTTAGCGTTTCAGAACCGAATTTAACAGTGCTTGGATTGTTGGGGTTGATGATCACCAACACGTCTGCACTTTTTATCTGAAGCCTTGTTGGTTCATTGCGGTAAAACTCGATGCTAACTCGACCTGCCTTTTCGAGCTGTTGCCATGCATGTTGATGTTCTTTGTACCCCACTGCGGGCAGTAGCACGGTGAGCGGCTCTGATCTAGGGTGATTGGCAGCCAGAATCTGAGGCACGGTCTGAATACCTGCCTGACTTCCGGCTATCGGCAGACAAGACATAGAGCCATAGTAAGCTTGGGCAGCTTCCAGCAGCCCATCCTGTTCTTCTGGCAGCCTGTTCCAGACAGCATTGGGAATGTCGCCTACAGGATAGGTGAAGGGGCTTATCCCAGTTGAAAGGTCAAGCCACTCTTCGGAAGGAATGCCATATTTATCTGCCATTTCCAGCAGCTTTCCACCGTGATGAATCAAAATAGCACTCCTACTGCACTTACAACCAACATCAACCCGCACCACAGTACGCTAGTTCGAACAATAAGCTTGCATGCTCTTGGGATATCTTCCGCCGTGGCTTTGTCCCCTTCGCCCATAAAGATCTTATCCTGAAGCTTGCCATGATAAACCGCAGGACCACCAATCGTAATGTTGAGTGCACCAGCCCCAGCAGTCATCACAGGACCACCATTAGGGCTAGAACAAGCCGAAGCTTGCTGTTTCCAGCAGCGAAGTGCGATTGACGTGTTTCCTAAAAGGGCATAGCTCAGGGCAGTTAAACGAGCAGGAATATAACCCATTGCATCATCCAGCCTAGCGGCGACAAAACCAAATTCCTTATAACGCGGATTTTTATAGCCCCACATGGCATCTAGGGTATTGGCGGCGCGGAACAAAACGGCACCGGGTGCGCCTAATATTGCAAACCAGAACAGTGCGCCAAACACCGCATCATTGCCATTTTCAAGAACAGATTCGACGGTTGCCGAGGTGATTTGATATTCCGTCATCTCGCTGGTTTCTCGGCTGACAATCCAGCCTACTTTTTCTCTTGCCCCTTCCGTATCACCGTGTTTTAAAGGCTGGAAGATCCAATCTGCATGCTGAATCAGGCTTTTTTGCCCGACACATACGTAAAGAGTCACAACGTTCAAAGCAAACAAGGCGTAGCCTGAAACACTGGCAAGCCATACAGACAATGCCCCAATCACCAGCACCAAAGGCAGTACCATAATGTGCCATGCAAGTAACCCAGAAGCTCGTGAAGCCCCGTTTTGGTTAAGTTTGTGTTCCACCCAGTTCGCTGCATTTCCGAAACCTATCAAAGGGTGCAATTTTTTCGGCTCACCTAACCACGCATCCAATAGCAACGCCAGACAAATGGAAAACGGAACGCTCAACAATAGGCTGATTAGCCACTCCATCATTGCACACCTTCGTTTTCAGAATCTTCTTTCTCTCGGATAAAACAGCTTTCTTTGATAAAAGAGCGCTCTCGGACAAAAACACTTTGTCCATTTTTGGGGATTTCAAATGTAGCTTGGTGGGTATAGTGCTTTAGGTAAGTACCTATCCATTCACCATGACCAACCATCACTGTAGGGTAAGAGCTTTTTCTTTTAGCAATGTCTGACATAACAGATTGAATTCTATCCAGATACTGGCTGTCCGATTCCATAGTTTGGTGAAATAAAGATGGGGGTAGATCACCTATCAGTTTGCCCTGAAACTCACCAT
>NZ_AFWJ01000104.1 GCF_000222685.1 Vibrio nigripulchritudo ATCC 27043
ATGGATGTGTGGTCTGGATTTTATGAGCGAATCGGTAATTTCCGCGAAATCCGCTATTTCGATATCGAGGGCAAACTTACAGGTTTGGTTAGCCGGGCAATGACAGCGCCATGTGGCAAGATTCGTATCCCGATTAATGAGTCATCAGATGATAAATCCCAAATCGAAGAGTTCCTGAAGGAATACAACGGGGAAGGGATTCAGCATATTGCCTTAACGACAGACGACATTTACAAAACCGTTCAGACACTTCGCGATCGCGGAATGGACTTTATGCCAACTCCAGATACTTACTATGAAAAAGTAGACGAACGTGTTGAGGGGCATGGAGAAGACGTTAGCCATTTGCGCGACTTGCAAATCCTGATCGACGGCGCGCCAATGAAAGACGGTATTTTACTGCAAATCTTCACGCAGACCGTTATCGGACCGGTGTTTTTCGAAATTATTCAACGTAAAGGAAACGAAGGATTTGGTGAGGGTAACTTCAAAGCTCTGTTTGAATCCATCGAAGAAGACCAGATCAGACGCGGTGTACTGCAAAACGTGTAGCTAAAAACACAATAACTCAGAAATTCGAAAAGCTGCATAATGCAGCTTTTCGAATTCATACTATTCAAACAAAGCCAGCAGGTTTTTGTCTTTGTAGATCCGGCTCTTACCGTGCTTTTTAGCCATATAGAGATTTTCATCCAGCACCGACCACATTCCGGTATCGAAGTTGTCTCTTGTAACTAAACCGCCACTTACAGTGACAAAAATACTTTTCTCATTGTGGCAGACAGGATGAATCGAGACACACCTTAAAATTGACTCAGCGGCGCTCTTTACTGATCCAGAATACGCAAGCAACTCTCTTGATAGTGCGACGACAAATTCTTCTCCACCGACACGATAGACGTATTGCTCTCCACAAAATTTCTGTAGTCGTTTGGTCAGCTCGATTAACACTTGATCGCCACCATCATGACCATGTCTGTCATTGATTTGCTTGAAGTTATCTATGTCAAAGCTCACTACGGCAGGTACATCAACCTCATTTTTCTGAATCTCGCTAAGGTGGCAATCCAGAGCACGTCGGTTTAGTGCTCCTGTCAGAAAATCGAAGTGTGCCAGCTTTTTCCAGTCTTTCTGATAACTGGTGCGTTTGCTTTCGTACGTGAAGCATACCGATGCTGTCAGCAGGTAGGAAAGAACAAAGTTAACCACGGATATCTGTATCTCAGGTTCCCAGATAAACATGAGTGCAATGATTTTGATGACCAGATACAGCAGCGAATAGGTGACACCTTCGTTCTTGTCCAAAAGGAAGAAAAATATCGCAGGCAAACAGATGGACCACTGAAATACACCTTCGTTTATGGGCTTGGTTATGATGGAGAGTAAAATCACCGCACAAAGAATCAAAATGTGTGTGCGAATTAATGATCTCTTGGTCTGAAAACGATCAAATATCCTCCAGGTAACAAGCGCAGTAAACGTGTATGTCAGTTGAATAAGCGCCAATGCCATATCCCCAAGATAGTAATTCAGCGCAGCTAATGGAATGGCAACAAGTCCCAGAAAGATGGAAAGCTTCAGGAACACGCGCTCTCTCAGGTTATCAAGATCGTTAGCTTGCTTCACGACTTGCCTCCAAATCATCAAGTACTCCGCTTATTTCCTGAGGTTTATGTACGGCGTATCCCTGACCGTAGTGAACTCCAAGCTTTTCTAGTATTTCGCGCTGAAGTCTATTTTCAATAAACTCTGCAACCACCTTTGCGCCGTTGATTTCTGCAAGTTCTACAATCGACTCAATCATTTTTTGTTGGAATTTTGAGTGCTCAACATGCTGAACCAGAGAACCGTCAATCTTAATGAAATCGAACACGTCATTAGAGAGAGTGGCGTAGCTGGAAAAACCCGAGCCAAAGTCATCAAGAGCAATCTTCAACTGAGACTTTCGGAGTTCTTGCAGGATGGAAGAAAAACTCGTGTCCATGGCGTAAAAATCCTGTTCTGTCAGCTCCAGACACATGCGAGAACGGACAGAGTGGGGTAATGTTTTTAGAAACCTGACGAGCTCGTGGTCGAGCAAAGATTTAGGTGTGACGTTAACGGCGAGTTCCAAACGTTCATGTTGAGTCAGATAAGAAGCTGCCTTGGACAAAATGGTTTTATCAAGTAGTTGCTCGAGACCATGCAGTGTCACCACTTTCAAAACTTGACCAGCTGGAATCACCTGTTGGTTCTGACCTTCGTAGTGTAAGCGGCAAAGTACTTCAAACTTGTTTGTATTGGCTTTTTCAGAAAGAGGAAATATTCGTTGCGAATACAGCCGTAGAGCATTGGAAAGAATGAGAGACTTTGCTTCTTGCTTTCTTTCTGGAAGTGAGTAAAGCATGAAATGATCGTTGTCATTCCAGTCTTTAAACATGGCATCTTGCTCGACAGCATTTAAGCAACACAACTGAGCTTTGAACATGCTTGTCTGACAAGAATCAGACGGTTGGGTCTCGTAGCGACCAAAGCAGATATCAACTTTAATGTCCGTTGAATATGTCAGGTTGCTCTTAACTAAATCAATTATGCGGCTGGACGAGGTTTGAGATGTAATCAGTAAAAAGCTAGAAGACTTAACCCTGTAGAGTTGCCCCTGATTCACTCTTGCAACATTCTTAAGCTCCCTAGAGAGCTTGATTAATATGTGATTACCGCTGGCACGACCCAGTTGTCGGTTGATTGAGTCAATGTTTTTGATGGTAATGAAATAGAGGAACTGCTTCTCATCAAAGACTGCTTTGTCTTTCAATATTTCAACATCTGGCAAGCCTGTGAGCGGATCTTTGTTGGATTTGCGAAGGATAAGTCCGTAGTCATTGAAATTAACCACTCGCATATCCGCCAGTTCATAGATACAAAGCGTGATGATTAATACGTGGAACAGATAAAATATCGCCTGCAACAGGAAAAGGTACTTGGTTACTTCGCTATTGCGGTAAGTGGCAATGGCTATCAGTACCGATACCGCAAAACACGCCGCATACATGTTGATAATAAAAGGCTTATATCGCGTATCTTTGTGGGTGATTAGGTGATAGAACACCAACGCACCACCCGCCATGTTGATGATTAAATTCGGTTCACTCGCTTTAAGTACATTCAACGCGACAACTTGAGCAGCAATGAATCCGACCATGATGACGATGTGAGTCGGGTTAAGCCTGCTGTTTTCCTTGCAATACACCGTCAGAAAGAATGCAAAAACAGAGACGATGTAGCAGGAATACCAAAAATCGTTACTTAACCATTCTACATTTTGAATCCCTTTTTCTGTAACGTGACTCAAAGGCAAAAAGCCGTAGCCGTATAGATAAAAGAGGGTAAGTGCTGCCATATAGACAATGCATGACACTGAAGATATTTTACTTTCATGCCATTTAAATCGTGCGTAAAAGACAGATAAAACGGCAAAGACTGTCATCAAGGCAACAACAAAAACGTCTCTCGTGATGAGTTGACCAAGCAGATGTGCGTTGTTGACTAAAATTGGGTTAAACAGGGCATATTGTTCGTTGGGCGTTTTCAGGTAAATACGATCATATGAAAAGGGCTTATCCAGTTGAATGGCTCGAAAGCCTTTGAAGTCTTCTGTCAGCAAGAGTCGTTGATCTTCGAAAAAGAAAAGTTGACCGTTACTGAGAGTCCGATTCACCAGGTATAGCGAATAATGTTGTCTTTCTTGTTCGGAAATTTCTATGGAAAACCAACAGCTTTCCATTAGCCTGGGAGTACAGTGTCCGTTCTTGCTCCAGCCATCTGAAAAGCTGGGTATGGCAATAGAACTTGTGCTTGAAAAGCTTATCTTGTCTTTTGCAAGTAGCTGATTCTCCAGATTAAATTGTGAGAAAACAGTCAAGGTGCAAAAAGTAAATAACAAAGAAACCAACAAGGTGGGCATTGCAACATTTCCATCAGAGCCAACTGGCGCAGAATTATAGATACAACTGTTATTAAGTTGGGAAACCTTGTTATACAAAACCGTGGATTTGGTTAGGAATCTTGAAAGGGGCTACCAGGACAGCTTAACCTGGTAGCGAGTGCGCAAGCGAAGGCACTAAACTGTTGCGGTGATCCGGCTTAGATTCTCATTGATAAAATAATTTGCAATAAACTCATGCCACTCTTCAAAAGGTCTTGAGAAAAGCAAATAAGCTTGCCCTCTGAACGGGTCAATCTGGTCTATAAGGTATCGGTTTTTCTTATCACCTCCACTGACTTTACTTCTCAGAAGGGAACGGTCATGAAGTAGAACTAACATGTCATCATGAGTAAGTATGGGAATATTTCCGCTTCTTAAATTAAATATAAAGCCTATAAAATTTTTGTGACCTTGCTTAGGATATATAATCATTGTGTTTTTTATTCCTTTAATAAAACCAACTTGATTACGAAACAAAATATTACAATTAGTAAGTTATATGCATCACTATAAATATAAAATCGAATTTAGCTTCGAATAGATTCCCAACTTTTCTTCCAACAGAGTAATTTATCTAAAGGTTTCGGTTTGCTGATCAAATATCCTTGAATTAAAATTTTCTGGTAATGGTCTTTCAAAAACTCAAATTCATCGGATTTTTCAACACCTTCTGCGACAAGAGAAATTTTTTGGCACTGAGCGAGTTCATACAAACTATTCACCACAGTTTGTGAAAAAGTATCTCGATGAATATCCTTTATAAGAGAGCGATCAATTTTTACTTCTGAAAAAGGCAACTTCTTGAGCTGTTTGAAGTTCGTAAATCCAGTCCCGAAATCGTCTAAGGAAACGCGAAATCCTCGAATTCTTAAGCGATTCAGTGTCTCTAGCTGTACCAAGCTCGACAAAGCATGTTCTTCAGTTATTTCGAACGTGATTTCCTTTGGGTCAATATCATAGCTACTCACAATTTCCGCTAGCTTTATGTGCAGCCGGGTTTCTTCGAGTTGCTGCGGGCTAAGATTAAAGCTTAGATTAGTTTGCTTCTCTTTCGCCTGAACCTCGCTTAGGGCTGTGTTCATCAATTCATAAAATAACTCGTTGATGAGTCCGTACTTCATGGCAGAGGGGATAAACTGCCAGGGTAGCAAGATGCGTGACTTTTTATGCTCTACTCTGGCCAGGACCTCGTAGCCAGAGATACCGCTATCCGATATATTGATTTTGGGTTGATAAAAAGCTCGAATCTGTCGGTTACTGATAGCTGATATCAAATCGTCTCTGGGAATGCACGCCTGGTTTGCGAACTCCTTTTCTTCTCGCAGGGAAACTCTTTCTAAAAGTCGTTTTAACTCTTCTGACAACGCTGGCTTTCGTATGCTTCCAAGCAGAAACACCCGGTGTCTTCTTGCTATCTCAACAGCTAAGTTGATGACTTTGTGGTCCGCATCGGAGATTATGGCAACACCTCCCTTATAACCAATTTTCCCCAACATTTTAATGACTTGCATTCCATCGTAATTTGGCATATTTAAGTCGGTCAAAACGACTGAAAATCTTGTAGGATCGTCTGAAACCATCTTAAAAGCAAAAGAAGGGGAGGTTGACGTTGTCACATTTTTATATCCGATTTCATTTAGCATGCTCTGTATTAAATATAGGGAGCTTTTAGAGTCGTCAATAATAAAAATTCTCATTCCCTTTGCCATTTCAATATCTCCACTTTAATGGCTTGTATATTTATATGTATTATTTACAGTCCGTTGTTCTTTTATTTAATGGTATATCTCACGTTATATTTGTAAGTAAATATTTCTAATCTGAATTCCCCTTAATTAACTATTTAATAGTGTTTCTATTTGCTTAGATGTTATTTGATTAAAATCATATTTGGTATTTAACAAAGAAACTAACCACTCTAATTGTGGGTAAAGCATCAAAAGCCAAATAATTGCGGAGTCTTTCTTGATATTTGATCTGATAAGTTTTATGTGACAGTTTTGTTGCATTTAAACGGGTGTGAATTCTGTATAAAGTAAGGGGAAATGTATATGAAAAATGAACGGATTAGGAAGGCGAGGAGAGGTATAACAGAAACAACAAAGCCCGCTGAATAAGCGGGCTTTGTTTAAATTTGGTGGGTCCGGGCGAACTCGAATCGCCGACCCCTACCATGTCAAGGTAGTACTCTAACCAACTGAGCTACGGACCCAAATTTTGTGCTCCAAGTAAAAGGAATGGTGCGTCCGAGTGAACTCGAATCACCGACCCCCACCATGTCAAGGTGGTGCTCTAACCAACTGAGCTACGGACGCATTCCCTTGGAACGAGGAGGATATTAACCACTGCGGGCGAGGGGTGCAAGTGGAAATTTGAGGTTTTTGAACTGGTTGGCGTCTTTGTGATCACCTTGGTTATAAATTCGACCAAATTAGTCTCTGAGTTTCTAAACAATGGATGTTTGAGGCTTTTAACCAGATAAATTGAAAAAGTGACAACCGTCTGATCGCGTTGTAATCATTTCAAAGACTTAAGTAAATAGGTGAGAATAGATCGCATTTGATCAACTGATAATTCGCTCGGGGATTCGGATTCCGATAAATATAAATGACATTATTCAATCTAATGTCGTACCCAAAGGACTAGGGAAAGGAATGAAGAAAAGGATTTTAGCGTGCGTGATTATCGCTGCGCTGAGCGGAACGTCAGCAATTGCAGAACGAACTACCGAGCACTCACTGCTCCTGGCGAACGAATACAAATCGGAAGTCAATCTTGATGAATACTGGGTTTCGGAGAAACTCGACGGAATACGCGTGGTTTGGGATGGTGAAACACTTTACAGCCGCAAAGGTACAAAGATTCATGCTCCTGTTTGGTTTATTGAAAACCTGCCTCCCGTCATGATGGAGGGTGAACTTTGGGCTGGTCGAGGTAAATTTCACGTTGTTCAACAAACTGTGATGGACAAAACGCCATCTGACCGTGCGTGGCAGGACATTCAGTTCATGGTTTTTGACCTTCCACATTCTGCTGGTGATTACGCCAAACGCTATTACGACATTCAAAACTGGATTCAGGTGATCAACCAACATCATGTTCGCTATGTCGAACACCTGCCTGCAGGTAATTATTCCCAGCTAATGAGCATGCTCGACACCATTGACGGTAATTATGGCGAGGGTGTGATGTTGCGTAAAGTGAACCAAAGATATCGACCAGGTCGTTCTGATGACCTACTCAAACTTAAAAAGTATCAGGATGCAGAAGCCACAATCATCGGCTACAAACCGGGTGAAGGTAAGTACCACGGAATGCTTGGTTCTTACTTTGTAAGATGTGCTGACGGTAAGGAATTTTATAT
>NZ_AFWJ01000103.1 GCF_000222685.1 Vibrio nigripulchritudo ATCC 27043
AGCGGTGTCACCAAGCGCACCGGGTCTTGGTCAATAATACCTACATGTACGGCCATTTCATGTCCTCAATAAAGTGGCCTGCTGGAGAATGAGAGGGTAAACCCAAGTATTAGATTTCATGGGTATAAAAGTCAGCAAGCAATTAAGTTATGGGGATGCTCGTTTTAAATAACAAGAGCAATGAGTTGCACTTGTACGGTATTTTTTTGCTTTAAAAATTAAACAAGTGGTGAGCGGGTGTAACAGAAAGTAAGAAGCTCGCGTTTGCGAGCTTCTATTAGGGTTGGAATTACAGTTTGAATCGATGAACAATGTCGCCCTGTTGAGATGACAGTCGACTGAGATCCTGGCTGACGGAAGCGATTTCAGACATGGCTTCATAGCTTTGATTAGCAATGCTATTAATGTCGTTCAGGCTTCTTGCGATACTTGTGGTGGTTGACTGCTGCTCAGCCGCTGCCTGAGAAATGTGATTACTCATATGGCTGATTTCCAGAATAAGTGCCTGAATTTCTTCCATCGCGCTATTCGCGTCAGACGCCTGTGCCACAGATTGTTCCATGTCGGTCATGCAGCTCTTAATGACTTGGCTTGCAGCGTGCGAACTGGTTTGCAGATTGCTGATCATGCTCTCAATTTCGCTGGTGGAGTGCGTTGTCTTTTGGGCAAGTACACGAACTTCATCGGCAACCACTGCAAAACCACGCCCTTGCTCACCAGCTCGTGCAGCCTCGATAGCAGCATTCAGTGCCAGAAGGTTGGTCTGTTCTGCAATATTGCGAATCACGTCCAGAATGGAGCCAATTTCACTGCTCATTTTCTGAAGCTGAGAAACAGCGTCAACTGATTCGTTCAAGCGGCTTTCCAGTTGATTGATGGTAGAAATGTTGGCATTCATGACTTTTCTGCCAGACTCCGAAGCCGTTTCTACCTGATGAACCATATCAGATGAGCTTTGTGCACTTTGAGCAACCTCGGTCACCGAGTGCTCCATTTCGGTCATAGCAGTAGCGACACCTGCGGTTTGTTCACGCTGAGCGTTCAACTGTTCTTGTGCTCCGACTGAAGTTTTACGGTTGGTATTCGCAACTTCGGTGAGTTCGTCTGCTGCATCGTTCAACTCCTGCAATATGTCATGCAGGCTGTCGGCTAGGGTGTTGATATGGCGGCTGACACGACTGAATTCATTGTTATAGCGGATATCAATTCTTTTCGTCATATCTCCGGCTGTCAGAGCTTCAAGCGTGGCAAGAATACGAGTCAAAGGCTCCCTTACACTGTGAGCAACATGATAACCAATACCCAATGCAATGGCGCAGACTACAATTCCAATCCCAATGGCTTTAACGTATCCCTCTTCATAAACCACTCCGGCTTCTTCAAGCGAGACATTGAGCTGAGCTGAAGCAGTATCATTAAAGGAGCCTAAGATAGACATGGACTCATCTACCTTGACTGCAAGGCTGGCGATATTGTCGTATAGCTTTTGACGGGCAACCAGATAGGTATAGTGCTGATCCAACACGCCACCGGCTTTACCAACGTCGCGAGTAAACTGCTTAACGGATTCATCGAACACTTCCTTTAACTCTGGAAGTTGGTTGACCAGCCCTCGGTAGGCATAGTTGAGGTGTGTTACCGCCTTTTTATTTTTGTTTACTGCGGCTTTGACAAATTCGGTGTCGCTGCTTGCTAACGCGTCGGAAGTGACGGTTTGAGAGTCTTTTAACTTGTCGAAATAGCTGCCAGCCATCACTTTGACGGCAATTTTATCTTGCTTGTCGACGTACTCTTTCATGCGAACACTGAGCTCTGTGTGCAACCTTTGGAAGTTGCGAGAAGATTTTTGTACGTCCTCTTGAGCAGAAAACATGGCAGCGTAGTTGTTCATTGCCTCTAGTGCTTCGGCAAAATACTGTGCTTCCATCTGGCGTAAATCTTCAATTTTTGGTGCAATTTCAGGAATATTGCGGCTCGCATTCTCTAACGCATTCAAAGCATCCTGAAAACTGTTTTGAGCTTCAACAAACGCTGTTTTGGAGCTCTCCATGCGCTCTTGGTTCTGTGTGGTTAAAAAGTCTTTAAACGCTTTGTCAGCAGAGAGCAGCCGAACGCTGGTTTGGTTAGACATGGATACTAAAGGTAAAGACGTGTTGGTTACCGTCTCGAAGTTGGTGTGTATTTTTTCCATTCCTCCCATCATGATGGTGATGGTTGCAATGAATAGCACTACGATGAGCGCAAAGCCCGCATACATGCGCCGTATGACTGATCCCTTCATACGTTTCTCTCCCAGATCAAAAAAGCTCAAAAGTGCCGGACCTTGTGATGGTCATTCCAATACAAAGTAACGGCTGAGCCAAAAAATAAATTAAATCAAAGCCCTTATTTTACGGCGTGTCTCAAAGTTTTACTTTGACCAGCTTTAAACTTTCCTGACGTAGTACGGTCACAAAAGGTATCTAGTTAACAGTTTTATTATTACGTTATCTTGTATATTGATATGGTTATGTACAGTGTTTTTTATTGTCTTCTTAAACGGGTTCAGCCATACTATTGGTTCTATATCAAAAAGATATTCGCGATATATAAATAAGCACAGGCTCATTTTTACGGTCAATCACTCAGGAGCTCAAGACCATGGCTGAAGAAACCATTTTCACAAAGATTATCGATCGAGAAATTCCAGCAGATATCGTATTTCAGGACGAGCTAGTTACAGCCTTTCGCGACATCAACCCTCGAGCTCCCAAGCATATCCTTATTATTCCAAATAAACTGATCCCGACTGCTAACCATGTTGAAGCTGAAGATGAAGCTATGATGGGACGAATGTTTACAGCGGCTCGCAAAATTGCAGAGGAAGAGGGCATTGCAGAAGACGGATACCGTTTGATCGTGAACTGTAATGCACACGGTGGACAAGAGGTTTACCACATTCATATGCATCTGGTTGGCGGTCAGCCGCTTGGTCCTATGCTTATCAGCTGATTAACATCAGTTTGGTAGAATCGGAAATCATCAGAAAAAGAATAATTAAACGTTAGAGGCAAGAGTGTTTTTTGCTCGAAAATCATTACCCGTCCGCAGTTTCTTTATAGCTGGTACAAGCGCGTTATTAAGTGCATGTGCCACTATGTCTGCAGGCAATCTATTCAGTCACTACAGTGCTCAGACACAAGAGGCGTATTTTGCTGTCCGTAACGGTAACTACGCCGAGGCTCAGGAAAAGCTCAACACGGAGATTGCAGGTCCGATTCTGGACAACATGGAAAAAGGGCGCGTTTCTCTGCTGAATCAGGACTACGCTCAAAGCATGTCTTACCTTAAGGTGAGCGACAACGCAGTCAAAGTGCTGAATGACAGAGCAACCATCTCTCTCAGCGAAACTGCGAACACCGTTGGCGCGCTCGCGACTAACGACAACATGACGACCTATGAACCCGCCGACTACGAGCTGGGCTTCCTACACTTATACCTTGGTCTGAACTATCTGCAAAAAAATGATCTGTCTGGTGCATTGGTTGAAATGCGTCGTGCAAACCAAGTTCAGGAGCAGGCAAAGAAGCGTCGCCAGTCTGAACTGGAGTCAGCGCAAGTTTCCGCCGAGCGAGAAGGGGTGTCACCAAACATTGCGGCAATCATGGCGAATTACCCAGATGCTGGTGACAAACTTAAAGCTGTTCAGAATGGATACCTGCTTTATCTTTCCGCACTTCTTTATGAGACCGACGGCGACCTCAATAGCGCCTATATTGATTACAAGCGAGCTCTGGCAGTCATGCCCGACAATAAGGAAGTGATTGATGCGGTATTGCGTGTTGGTCATAAACTTGGAATGCGTCAGGATCTGAAAACCTTTGAAGCGCGTTATGGGAAGTACAAGAAGCCATCGAAAAGCAAGGGTCGCGTCATTGTTCTGGATGAGCAAAGGGTGGTGAAGGCAATGGATTCATTTAACTATTCCTTGCCTGTCTACAACTCTAAAGAAAATCTGACATCTATTTACAGTATTGCGTTACCTTATTACCCGAATACAGAAACTTATCCATCGCCATCTTTGATGTTAAACGGTACGGCGTTGAACCGTTCCGAATTGGTAGATGTGAATCTGATGGCGCAAAACAATTTAAGTGAACGCATGCCGGGTATTATCATCCGACAGGCATTAAGAGTGGTTGCCAAAGATCAGCTTCGAAGAGAGGCGACAAAAGGTGACGACGTAGGAAACGCACTATTCAGTATCTGGAATGCCTTAACTGAACAAGCTGACACTCGTAGCTGGCAAACGTTGCCTGCAGAAGTATTTAGCAGCAGTGAGCAGGTGAACCCAGGGGAACATACCCTTGTTGTTAACGGTCAAAACTATACTTTCAATGTTAAAGCCGGACAAACCACGTTGGTGTGGGTTTCTCGACAAGGGACTGGATCGTCAGTATGGCATAAACAATTAGGGGCTATCTAATGAAAAAGTTATGGATTGTACTATTGTCCGCCGCCGTTTTCGGCTGTGCTCAGACACCCACTGCGGGGCTTAGCATTGATGGACAATCTCAACGAGTTATTATGAACGACAACATTTTAGGTGGTCGTTTGGATATCGAAAATATCGATACTGACCTAGTCAATGGGCATGCACGAGGTATTGTTAGCCTGGCTAGTAAATACAAAAGCGATCAGCATGTTCAGTACCGTTTCTATTGGTACGATGACAAGGGCTTAGAAGTAAACAGTAAACCGGGTCCTTGGCGTAAGGTCATCATTCGTGGTTTCGAGACCATTTCGGTATCCGAAGTGTCTGTGAACCCTAATGCGACTCAATACCGTGTTCAAATTCGCCAAGCTAATAACTAAGGAAACATTATGAAAAAAAGTGCTATCGCCTTACTTGGTTTAGCCGCAATTCTGGGTGGTTGTTCTAATCAGGTGTCTTACGGTGACGCTCAGGCTGTAGAAACAACCACCATCGATTTTGGTTCTACCGACTTGCAAACCATTGCGGGTCAAATGGTAGACAGCATGTTGATGTCTGGGTCTGTTGCTGCAATCACTCGTGACAGCCGTCCGATTGTGTTTGTTGAGAGCATCAAGAACAAAACCAGTGAGCACATTGATACGGAATCCATCACAGATTCCATCAGCACGAAAATGCTGAATTCAGGCAAATTCCGTTTTGTTGATATGGACCGCGTTGAAGCTGTTCGCGACCAACTGAATTTCCAAAACAACGATGAGCTTGTTAACCAGAGCAGTGCTATCCAGTTCGGTAAAATGGTGGGTGCTCAATACATGCTCTACGGTAACCTTGCGAGCATCGTTAAAAACGCAGGCAGCGATCAGGACGTTTACTACAAAATGACTATGCGTCTGATGGATCTGGAAACCGGTCTGATCGAATGGGCTGACGAAACTGAAATTCGTAAGCAAAAATCTAAGAGTTTCTTAGGTCTGTAAGGGAGTAGCGCTAAGTGGCAAAAATGGGATGGCAAGAAGCGCTTCAGCTTGATAATTCCTTGAATTCACTTAGCGATTATTTCGATTCACCGCCTGAGCAGATGGAACTTCTGTCAGGCGGTCTCAGTAACCGTTGCTGGAAAATCTCACAGGATGAACGCCATTACGTGTGGCGGCCAGTATCTAGAAGCACACTTTCCTTTGGCATTTCACGTGCGAATGAATTCCATCTGCTGAATGCACTGAATAACTACTCATTTTCACCCGATCCTGTCCTTCTTAATGAGAGTGGACTACTGGTTAAGTGGATTGAGGGAGAACCTGTTCAGGATCAGATCTCACAAGATGAATTGCTGCACATTCTTGCGTCTGTCCACAAGGTTAAAATCAACGACAAGCCTATCCAGAAGCTACTTTTTTCAGAGAAAGTAGACCATTATTGGATGCAGATTAAGCCGGAATTCAAAACCGAGTCTCTCGAAAGGTTATACAAAAAGCACCGTGAGCCACTTTATCTGGCAGAGACGGATAGAACACTTTGCCACTTTGATTTAGGTGCTTATAACTTGATCCGTACAGACCAAGGGCTGGGTGTAATTGACTGGGAATACTCGGCGATTGGCGACCCAAGTATGGATCTGGCAATGACCATTGAGGTATCTGATTTGAACCCGGAAGTTGCGGTCGCTATGTATTGTCAGTTCCGAGGAATTGGGTTTGATGCAATGGAAGAGTGGCAAGAGGGGGTGAAAGGCTGGTTGCCAAAAATTCGTCTCTTAGGTTTGCTTTGGTATCTTCTGGGTCATCAGCTCTGGGGAACAAGCCTTTACAAGGAAAGAGCAGAGGAACTGCAAGATCAGCTTATGAAAATACGCTCTTAAAATGCTAGTGCGATCACTTTCCCCAACATTCCTGAAACCTCACCTCTTTAAAACCCTAGTCTTCGTGGTAGATTGAAGTAATAACAAAAGCATTGGTACCGCGGGAGGTCCCATGATCATTTATTTGCACGGTTTTGATTCCACCAGCCCAGGAAATCATGAAAAAGTGCTTCAGCTTCAGTTTATCGATGATGATGTGCGATTTATTAACTACAGCACATTGCATCCCAAACACGACATGCAACATCTGCTCAAAGAAGTCCATAAAACCATGGAGTTTTCAAACGATCCTAACCCGATAATCTGTGGGGTAGGGCTTGGTGGTTATTGGTCTGAACGCATCGGGTTTCTGTGTGGCATTAAGCAAGTCATTTTTAACCCTAATCTCCACCCAGAAGAGAATATGCAAGGTCGAATTGACCGACCTGAAGAGTACGAAGACATTGCCACAAAATGCGTTGAGAAGTTCAGAGATAAGAATCGCGATAACTGTTTAGTTGTGCTGTCGAGAGAAGACGAAATTCGCGACAATCAACTCTCTGCTGATGAGCTTTCCCCATACTATCGCATCATCTGGGATGAGACACAGACTCACAAGTTCAAGAAGATTTCCCAACATTTGCAAGCAATGAAAGTGTTTAAAGAGATACCGCCAGCTCACGACTTGCAATCATAAACAGACCCTAATGCCACTTTTTGAAAGTGGCATTTTTTCGGGGTCACATATTTTTATGTGTTATCACCCTTGCAGCTTTCAGAAGTGTATTCAATCAGACCCAGCTTGTTGTTTCTCACATCCAGATAGCAGCCCTTAGCTCGAATACTGTCGACATTGTCATCCTTTCCGCCAAAATGGAACAGCACACCTTTCTGACCATTGAGATCACCTCGCGGCACATAATCTGTCATGGTTATCCCTGTATCAATCGCGTTGATTAAGTTGTCTGAAGAAGTAATGAGGTTGCCGTGGGTCAGCTTTACTTCTTTCCCCTCTATGGTGATCGAACTTTCAGG
>NZ_AFWJ01000102.1 GCF_000222685.1 Vibrio nigripulchritudo ATCC 27043
GCTAACGATTGCTGGTTCAGACAGCAGTGGTGGCGCAGGCATCCAAGCTGACATCAAATCTATCTCGGCTACGGGAGGATATGCGTGTTCGGTGATCACTGCTCTGACAGCTCAGAATACTCAAGGAGTGTCAGGAATACATTCCGTTCCTGTCGACTTTGTCGAACAACAGCTCGATTCGGTATTTAGCGATCTCAATGTGATTGCAGTGAAAGTGGGCATGCTGAACGACGCTCAGATCATCAAATCAGTCGCTCGGCGATTACGTCAATACCAGCCTCAATATTTGGTTATCGACCCGGTGATGGTTGCAACCAGTGGGGATAAATTACTAGAAGACAATGCGGTTGAAACCCTAAAACAAGAATTGATTCCTCTCGCAACCCTGATTACGCCAAACTTACCTGAAGCAGTAGTTCTAACTGGTTTAGACCTTCCAGAGAATGAAGACGATATGGTAGCAATGACCGATGCATTAAAAGCCACTGACGCTCTAAACATTTTATTAAAAGGCGGTCATCTAGAGTCGGACGACAGTAGTACCGATCTACTCATCACTTCCCAAAAGATATCGCGGTTCAGCGCAAAACGTCACGCTTCCAAAAACACTCACGGCACTGGGTGCACGCTCTCATCTGCGATTGCCTCTTATCTGGCTCAGGGTCAGCCTTTGGAACAGGCTGTCAGTATGGCAAAAAACTACATTACGAAAGCCATTGCTCATGCTGATGAACTGGAAGTAGGAAACAGTCGCGGACCCGTTCACCATTTCTATACCGATTAAAAACAAGAAAGCCGAAGCATAAACTTCGGCTTTCTTTAATCATCTAACGACTAAGGCGTATAGTATGTTGCTGCACCTGGTCCAACAGGCAAGCCAAATACGAATACCCAAGCGTAGAACAGGATACTCCAACCTATAATGAAGCAGATTGAGTATGGCAACATAGTCGCGATCAGCGTACCGATGCCCAAGTTCTTCATGTAGCGCGTTGCAACCGCCAGGATCAGACCAAAGTAACTCATCATTGGCGTGATGATGTTAGTGGTCGAGTCACCAATACGGTACGCCGCCTGAATGGTTTCTGGTGCGTAGCCAACCAGCATCAACATTGGAACAAAGATAGGTGCTGTTACCGCCCACTGAGCAGAAGCAGAACCAATCATCAGGTTGATGAAACCACACATCAGAATGAAGGCGAAGAACAGCATAGGACCAGTCAGACCAATGCTTTGCAGGAAGTCTGCACCCGCAACTGCGAATACCTGACCAAAGTTCGTCCACTTAAAGAAAGCAACAAACTGAGCGGCGAAGAACACCAGCACAATGTACATGCCCATAGAAGACATAGACTTCGCCATGGCATCAATCACATCGCGATCCGTTTTCATTGTGCCCACGACTTTGCCGTAAACAAAACCTGGAATTGCAAAGAAAACAAAGATAAACGCTACGATACTCTTCAGGAATGGAGAGCCAGCTACTTCACCTGTAACCGGGTTGCGAAGTACACCGTTTTCAGGAACGATAGTCCACGCCAGTAAACCGCTCACTACAAGAACAGCCAGACCAGCAAGTTTCAGGCCTTTCTTTTCCTGCGCAGTCAGTTTACCCATTTCATCTTTAGAAAGATCTTCAGACGCTTCTTCAGAATTGTATTTGCCTAGCTTAGGCTCAACAATCTTCTCGGTTACGAAAGCACCCGTGATGGCAATGAAGAAAGTAGAAACAAACATGAAATACCAGTTTGATTCAGGTCCTACTGTGTAAGTAGGGTCGATCATCTGTGCTGCTGTTTCAGTAATACCTGAAAGAAGTGGGTCAACCGTGCCGATCAGCAGGTTCGCAGAATAACCGCCAGATACACCAGCAAATGCCGCAGCCAGACCCGCTAATGGGTGACGACCCAAAGAGTGGAATAGCATCGCTGCCAGTGGAATCAGAACAACGTAACCAAGTTCGGAAGCGGTATTGGAGATGATTCCGGCAAAAACAACCGTAAAGGTTACCATGCGCTTAGAAGCACCCATTACCATGCCGCGCATTGCTGCAGAAAGTAGACCAGAATGTTCAGCAATCGCGACGCCAAGCATAGCTACCAATACAGTACCTAGCGGTGCAAAACCAACAAAGTTTTTCACAAGGTTAGTTACGATCAACTGCAAGCCTTCCGCATTCAGCAGGCTGACAACCTGAATCATGCCATCTGCTGAGCGACCTTTTGCTCCTTCTGGACGCGGATCGACAACAGAGACTTCAAAGTACCCTGCGATACCGGACATAACCAGAATAGCAACACAGAAAATAGCGAATAGAGTGATTGGGTGGGGCAATAGATTCCCCAAATATTCCACACCATCAAGAAAACGTGTAAATAACGACTTTTTAGGTGGATATTGTGTATTTGAAGCAGATGAACTCATCTGTTCCCTCCTTGTAGTAATTCCTCACTTTGTTTGACGTACCTATCAAAAAAGCAGGCGGAGATTACGTTACATGGAGAGTAATTTAAAGTCATAAATGTTACAAATGGTAAATCTGTAACAAATTTAAAACCAGTTTCACGATTTTATCCAAACAAATACTCCAAAATATTTATACTTTACGACATATCAAATACACAATTATGAAACTCTGCACATTTCTACCTACCAATTTTCACGAAGCGGCGAACGGTATAAATTCAATAGAAATGTTGTTCGAAATGAATGAATTAGATTCTTATAAAATGGTGCACAACCGCTACAGAACGTCCGGGTAAAATTCAGGCATAAAAAAATCGGTCTCAGAAAGATATCTGAGACCGATTTTTTAAGCCGTTTATCGTTTAAAACTTTAAACGACCTACACAAAGGTTTGCTTACTTGCGCTTCTTAACCTTTCCCTGAACCGCTTTGAAACGAGGGTTGGTTTTGCAAATCACGTAAACACGTCCACGACGCTTAACAATCTGGCAGTCTGGGTGACGCTGCTTAGCGCTTTTTAGGGAACTTAGTACTTTCATTATTCACTTGCCTCTTCTTTTTTCTTAGAAGTCATGCCGCCAAAGCGACGGTTAAAGTTAGCCACACGACCTTCTTTATTAACCACACGTTGTTTGCCTGTGTAGAAAGGATGGGACTCAGAAGAAACATCCAAGGTGTAGTATGGGTAAGTATTACCGTCTTCCCATTCGATCGTGCGATCTGTTTGCAGCGTCGAGCCGATCAAAAAGTACTTATCTACACTCGTGTCATGAAATACGACAGTTCTATATTCAGGATGAATACCCGGTTTCATTTTAAGTTAACTCCGAAAAACTTAGTGTTATGTTATAACAGTGCATATTGATAACGATTATCACTTAAGATTGCAAGTATTTTTTATGATATCGTCAGCTTAATTACTCTGTTTTGAGCACCGATTCCCATTCATGACACACTCCATCGTTCCTATAGGTTTTATAGAATCTCCCTATAAAGAAAAGTTTGCTGTGCCTCGTCAGCCAAGGCTTGCGCCAAGTTCAACAGCACGAATCAAATTAACAGGAGAAGCGAATTCTCCAGAAGCTGTTCGAGATATTGAGCAATTCAGCCACATTTGGCTGTTATTTCTGTTTGACCAAAATTTAACCGCAGGTTGGAAGCCAACGGTTCGCCCTCCAAGGTTAGGGGGCAATGAAAGAATCGGGGTATTCGCCTCACGAGCCACATTTAGACCAAACGGTATTGGCATGTCAGCGGTCGAATTAAAAGGGGTTGTAAAAGAAGGTGAACAGGTCTATTTGGATTTGGGCAGTGTTGATTTGGTAGATGGCACACCTGTCATCGATATCAAACCGTATATTCCGTATTCCGATTCTATCCCTGACGCAACAGGCGGGTATGCGGAACAAGCGCCCAGTAAATTAGAGGTCAGTTTTTTGCCTGCCGCATACGAGGCACTAGATAAACACCCGAATCGCACTCAAATTGTGAATGTAATAACAGAAGTGTTAGCGCAGGATCCGAGACCGGCTTACAAGAAAAACAAGCCGGACAGCAAAGAATACGCAGTAAATTTGTTCGATTTGAATGTAAAATTTTCGGTCAGCGACAACTTAGTGCTAGTTCGGGCAATTGAACACTTTTGACAATCACATTTGGCTGATATCATAAGCGGCTTGATTCGGGCTGACAGCCCCAACCTCCCTGAATAGGGACTCTTTACTCCTGCCCATTCTGGCTTGAGTAGCTAACTTTAATAAACGGATAAATTGAATGCGTACCAGTAACTATCTTCTTTCTACTCTGAAGGAGACCCCAAACGACGCAGAAGTAGTGAGCCACCAGCTCATGCTACGTGCAGGTATGATCCGTAAGCTGGCTTCAGGTTTGTATACCTGGCTGCCTACTGGTCTTCGTGTACTGCGTAAAGTCGAAAACATCGTTCGTCAAGAAATCAACAATGCAGGTGCAGTTGAAACTTTGATGCCCGTTGTACAGCCGTTTGAACTATGGGAAGAGACAGGGCGCAGCGAAAAAATGGGCGCTGAGCTACTTCGCCTTACTGACCGCCATGAACGTCCGTTTGTACTTAGCCCAACAGCTGAAGAAGTGATCACTAGCCTTGTGCGTAACGAAGTGAACTCCTATAAGCAGCTTCCGCTAAACCTTTACCAGATTCAGACCAAGTTCCGCGACGAAAGACGCCCACGTTTTGGTGTTATGCGTTCACGCGAATTCTCAATGATGGATGCGTACAGCTTCGACATTGATAAAGACGGTTTGCAACAATCTTACGACGCTATGCATGATGCTTACTGCAAAGCGTTTGATCGTATGGGTCTTAACTACCGCCCGGTTCTTGCTGATACTGGCGCTATCGGTGGTAATGGCTCTCACGAATTCCATGTACTGGCGGAAAGTGGCGAAGATCTGATCGCTTTCTCTTCTGAGTCGGATTACGCAGCAAACATCGAAAAAGCAGAAGCACTCGCTCCAACAACCGAGCTAGCAGCACCAACTCAGGAAATGACGTTGGTCGATACGCCAAACGCGAAAACCATCGCTGAGCTGGTAGAGCAGTTTGAACTGCCAATCGAGAAAACAGTAAAAACTCTGTTCGTGAAAGCCTCTGACGAAGTAGACGCCGATATCATCGCGTTGATCATTCGTGGTGATCATGAGCTAAACGAAATCAAGGCTGAAAATCTAGCGCAGGTTGCCTCTCCACTTGAAATGGCAACAGAAGAAGAGATTCGTGCACTGATTGGCGCAGGTCCTGGTTCACTTGGTCCTGTAGGTCTAAAACTTCCGTTCATTGTTGACCGTACCGTTGCCGTAATGAGTGATTTTGGCGCTGGTGCAAATATTGATGACAAACACTACTTCGGTATCAACTGGGGTCGTGACGTCGAGCTTGGTCAGATTGAAGACCTGCGTAACGTAGTTGAAGGCGACCCTAGCCCATGTGGTCAAGGTACTATTCAGCTTAAGCGCGGTATTGAAGTCGGTCATATCTTCCAGTTAGGTAAGAACTACTCTGAGAAGATGAACTGTGGCGTACTTGGTCCAGATGGCAAAAACGTTATCCTGGAGATGGGTTGTTACGGTATTGGTGTAACACGCGTTGTTGCTGCCGCTATCGAACAGAACCACGATAAGTTCGGCATCATCTGGCCAGACGCGATTGCACCATTCCAGGTAGCTATCGTCCCTATGAACATGCACAAATCTGAGCGTGTGAAAGAAGCCGCTGAAAAACTGTACGCTGAATTAACCACAGCAGGTATTGAAGTGCTCTTCGACGATCGTAAAGAACGCCCGGGTGTCATGTTCTCTGATATGGAGTTGGTTGGTGTCCCACACACTATCGTGATTGGCGACCGTAGCATGGACGAAGGCAACTTCGAATACAAAAACCGCCGCACAGGTGATAAGACACCTGTAGCCATGGCTGATATTGTAGACCACGTTAAAGGTCAGCTGGTTTAACTCCTCTCTACAGTTTTAATCCAAAAAAGAGCAACTGAGTTGCTCTTTTTTTATTTCTGATTCCACTCTCTGGCTCCTCACAGATTCATATTCATCTTTCATTCATATTGCCGGGCGTACTCTGGCTCAGTCCTTTAAAGCGGAGGTGAGTATGGATCTCAAAAGTCTGTTAAACCAAGCACTGAATTCTGATGTGTTAAAGCAAGGTAGTCAAAGCCTAGGGAACACTGCGCAAAGTCTCGGTAAAAGTGCGCAGCAGTTTGGGCAAGACAAAAGCCAATTAGCGACATTGGGAGCCGGTGCAGTAGGAGGTGGTTTAATCGGCTTGCTAATGGGTTCCAAAAAATCCCGCAAAATGGGGAAGAAAGCCTTAGGAGTAGGAAGCGCCGCCGCCCTTGGAGCACTTGCTTTTAAAGTTTACAACGACTGGCAGAAAAGCCAGTCAGGGAATACTTCCCCACCCCCTTCCGTTCCTCAGCTTTCAGAAGATCAACACAGTATTTTGATCTTGAAATCCATGATTGCCGCAGCGAAAGCCGATGGTCATGTCGATGCTGATGAACAACAAAAGATCCAGCAAGCCGTTGCTGAATTAGGTGCGGACGAATCGGTTCAACAGCTCGTTCAAGCTGAGCTGAATAAACCTCTGGATCCTTCTGAAATTGCGTTGGCAGTATCCCACAAAGAACAAGCAGCTGAAGTATATTTGGCATCGCTTCTGGTCGTCGATGATCAGAACTTTATGGAGAAGAGTTATCTCAAAGAACTTGCTAATCAGCTTGGTCTTGCTGACGAGCTTGTACAACAACTCGAAGCTCAGGTACAACGTTAAGTTTTCTCAGGTGGCTTTGTTCCCTCATTGCGGAGCCACCTGAGCTTTATTCTTCCTAATTGAGCGCTTAAATAAGCACCAACCTGTTCCCCATCTTGCGCTGAAACAAACTCATGTTTTGAGTTTGTTTTTTTGTATATTGAGGTCACCTGGGTATCTCGGTATATTGACCGCAGTTTTCCTTTTTCTAGGTAGTTGTTATGAAAGTATTCGATTGTTGCGAAATGATTCGTGAAATGTATGCGCAGATAGGCAGTGGTGACCAAGCTTATGTGCCTAAAGCCATCGCTTGCTCTATTCGAGCGCTCAATGACATCGCAGCAGACTCTGACCTTCCGAAAGACGTTCGTGAAAAAGCAGCATTTGCGGCAGCGAATCTCCTGATCTCCGATTTCGAGGATGCTTAAATGAACTTATCGAATTACGAAAATATGGATCCGGTCATGCTGATGAGTATCGTGAACATGAAACTTCGCGATGACTTTGGTGGTGATCTCGACAAGCTGGTCGTTTTCTTCGACATTGATAAAAGCAAACTGGAAGCGAGACTGGCAACGGCTGGTTTCGAGTTTCTACCTGACGCAGGTCAGTTCAG
>NZ_AFWJ01000101.1 GCF_000222685.1 Vibrio nigripulchritudo ATCC 27043
ATTTCCTAAAAGCTCTGTAAAAAGCGCTTAGGAAATGGTGGCTACGACGGGATTCGAACCTGTGACCCCATCATTATGAGTGATGTGCTCTAACCAACTGAGCTACGTAGCCATTTTCCAAATTTTTGCTCTCGTTTCTAAGTCGCCTTATCGTCGAGAACGGAGCGCATTATGCGGATATGACCGAAAACCGTCAACAGTTTTTTTTAATAAATTGCAATTTTAGAATTGTTCGGGCTTTTTTTAAGCAAAGAGACGTATTTCTGATCTAAAAGTGCCGTGATTTAAGCACAGACTGAGGTTTATAAAGGTAAGAAATCGGGATTATAGGTATCGCTAACTAAAAAAAGCCAACAAGATTGTTGGCTTTTTGAACACTTTTGCGTTGGATTATTGAAGTAAACGCTTAAACATTGAAGCGGAAGTGAACTACGTCACCATCTTTTACAATGTATTCTTTACCTTCTAAGCGCCATTTACCTGCTTCTTTTGCACCACTTTCACCGTTGTACTGGATGTAATCGTCGTATCCAACCACTTCCGCACGAATGAAGCCTTTTTCGAAGTCAGTATGAATCTTACCAGCTGCCTGAGGCGCGGTTGCACCAACAGGAATGGTCCATGCACGTACTTCTTTAACACCAGCAGTGAAGTAAGTTTGTAGAGTCAGAAGCTCGTAACCTGAACGGATCACTCGGTTCAGACCTGGTTCTTCGATACCCATGTCGGCAAGGAACTCTTCGCGATCTTCATCGTCCAGCTCTGAAAGTTCAGATTCGATAGCCGCACACACAGGCACAACCACGTTGTTTTCTTTTTCTGCAAATTCGCGAACCGCATCAAGATATGGGTTATTTTCAAAGCCGTCTTCGTTTACGTTTGCGATGTACATGGTTGGTTTTAGCGTCAGGAAGTTCAGGTAACCGATCGCAGCCAGCTCTTCTTTTGCTAATTCAACAGTACGAGCCATACCACCTTCAGTCAGAACTGGCAGCAGTTTTTCAAGAACCGTCAGTTCGAACTTCGCGTCTTTGTCGCCACCTTTCGCTTTCTTCGCGTTACGTTGAATAGCACGCTCACAAGAATCCAGGTCAGCCATTGCCAGTTCAAGGTTGATCACTTCGATGTCTTCGATTGGGGATACTTTACCTGCAACGTGAACGATGTTTTCATTCTCAAAACAACGAACTACGTGACCAATCGCATCAGTTTCACGGATGTTTGCCAGGAATTTGTTACCCAGACCTTCACCTTTGGATGCACCTGCAACCAAGCCTGCGATGTCGACAAATTCCATCGTGGTTGGAAGAATTTTCTGAGGGTTAACGATTTTTGCCAGCGCGTCTAGGCGCAGATCAGGAACAGGTACTACGCCTGTGTTTGGCTCGATTGTACAGAACGGGAAGTTTGCTGCTTCGATGCCTGCTTTAGTCAGTGCGTTAAACAGAGTCGATTTACCAACGTTTGGCAAACCAACGATGCCACATTTAAAACCCATGATAGTAACCTTATTCAGCTTTGAACGTGTGTAAGCGATTTTGTGCTTTAGTGAGTCCGTCTTTGAGCAAGATATCTAAGCTGCGAACCGATTCGTCCACCGCTGCATCTATGCATTCTTGCTCTTTGGATGGGGCTTTGCCTAATACATAGCCCGCCACTTTATCTTTGTGCCCCGGATGGCCAATGCCAATCCGAAGGCGATAGAAATCTTTGTTATTGCCTTGTTTACTGATGATGTCTCTCAGACCGTTATGCCCGCCATGACCGCCACCTTTTTTGAATTTAGCCACACCGGGAGGCATGTCGAGTTCATCGTGTGCCACCATGATCTCTTCGGGCTTAATTTGGTAAAACTTGGCAAGTGCCGCAACAGCTTTACCAGACAAGTTCATAAAGGTTGTGGGGATCAGTAAACGGAGATCTTGTCCATCAACCATGATTCGACCAGTGAGTCCGAAAAATTTTGCTTCATTTTTTAGGGTTACGTTGTGTACCCGCGCTAATTCTTCTACTGCCCAAGCCCCTGCATTATGTCGGGTTCTTGCGTATTCTGGACCCGGATTCGCTAATCCAACCAGAAGTTTTATGGTCTGACTCAAGGTAATGGTCTCTCTGCATAATCAAAAAGCGCGCTATGATAGCACACTTCAAACTTGTTAGGCGACAGGATGTCGATTCCCTGTATGTGCAAAGGTTTGAGGGCGATCGATAGATAAAAAAATGCCCCGCATTTGAGCGGGGCATTTTAAAAAGACTGTTCTTAGTTGAACATTGCAGAGATAGACTCTTCATTGCTAATACGACGAATCGCTTCAGCCAGCATGCTAGACAGAGTAAGCTGAGTTACTTTGCCTGTTGCAGCCATTTCTTGAGGCAATTCGATGGAGTCAGTGATGATCACTTGGTCCAGCACTGAATTCGCAATGTTTTCCGCAGCGTTGCCAGAGAATACAGCGTGAGTCGCGTAAGCAAATACTCGCTTAGCACCACGTTGTTTCAAAGCTTCAGCTGCTTTACACAATGTACCGCCAGTGTCGATCATGTCGTCAACGATGACGCAGTCACGACCTTCCACATCACCAATTAGGTTCATTACTTCAGAAACGTTAGCGCGAGGACGACGCTTATCAACGATAGCGATGTCTGTATCGTCCAGAGCTTTTGCCGTTGCACGAGCACGTACAACACCGCCAAGGTCAGGAGAAACGACAACCGGATCTTCCAGACCACGAGCACGCATGTCTTCTAGCAGTACTGGCGTACCGAAGATGTTGTCTACAGGAACATCGAAGAAGCCCTGAATCTGTTCTGCGTGAAGGTCGATAGTAAGAACGCGGTCAACACCAACGTTAGAAAGGAAGTCAGCAACAACTTTAGCAGTGATTGGCACACGAGCAGAACGCACACGACGGTCTTGGCGAGCGTAACCGAAGTAAGGGATAACTGCTGTAATACGGCCCGCTGAAGCACGGCGCATCGCATCAATCATTACCACCAACTCCATTAGGTTGTCGTTGGTTGGTGCACAAGTCGATTGGATGATGAATACATCACTACCACGAACGTTTTCGTTAATTTGGACAGCGACTTCGCCATCTGAAAAACGTGAAACAGTTGCGTCACCTAGTGAGATGTATAGACGATCAGCAATACGTTGGGCTAGTTCAGGTGTAGCGTTACCAGCAAATAGCTTCATATCAGGCACGGTAGAAACCTCAGGTTTGCGTCCAGTTTTAGATAGATTGTGAGTCGGCCGATTGGTACCCGGCCAATCTTTCTTTTAGAGGCGAAAGATTTACGCCTGCAGCCACAAATGCATGTACATCATCTGGTAGCTGAGAGAGCACTGAATTTGCTTCTTTTTTGCTCGAAAATTCGCCAAAAATGCATGATCCGGTGCCCGTCAATCTTGACGGCGCGTATTGTAGCAGCCATGAAAGTTGCTTATCAACCTCAGGATAGAGTATTCGAACGATTTTTTCGCAATCGTTTTCGTATGGTGTGTCAAGAAGCGTTGCCAGATCTCGTTTTGGTGTGTTTCTTGTCAATTGTGGGTGAGTGAAAATGTCGGCTGTGGCAATCGACACATTCGGTCTGATAACCAGATACACTTTTTCTTCTGGCTCAGCGGAATACAACTCTTCTCCGACGCCTTCAGCAAATGCCGCATGACCGCGAACAAATACCGGGACATCAGCCCCCAACGCTAAACCGATATCGGCAAGTTCATCATCGCTTAAATTGGTTTGCCACAGATAGTTCAGAGCCACCAGAGTGGTTGCAGCGTTAGAAGACCCGCCACCAATACCACCACCCATTGGCAATACTTTATCCAGTTCTATATGTGCACCAAGCTGGCATCCTGCTTTCTTTTGCAATGCAGTCGCTGCTTTCCAGATGAGATTGTCTTCAAGAGAAACCCCTTCAATCTCTGGAGTCAGCGTGATTTCGCCTGTCTGATTTGCCTGGATAACCAGTTCGTCACCATGATCGATAAACTGAAATAGCGTCTGTAGCTCATGGTATCCATTCGGGCGCTGACCAGTGATATAGAGGAAAAGGTTCAGTTTGGCGGGAGAAGGCCAAGTAGTTTTGCGAGAAATCATTGAGAAACAATCCATTTCGAAACGGCGATTTTTATTTTTGTCTGGTCTTGTTTAAGGGTCAGGCTAGAGGGCAGGACATATCCGCTCTCTTCGGTATAACGGTTGAAAGTCATGTCCCACGGTTGTCCGTTGATCTGCTTAGAGAGGATGCTAAGCGTATTGGACTCGTTCAGTTCATAGTAATCTGCGCCAAAAGGTGAACCTTTAACCCATTCACTTAACTGGTCAACAGGAATACTCAGCCCTGTAAGCCTGTGCACAAGAATATTGCTACTGACATGACGAAATGTTTCACCTTCATGGTTCACAACGGTAGCACCTGTTTCGTCAACGGTGAGGAGCAGAGCGGTTTGCCCTAGTAAGGTTGTCAGGCGGAGTTCTTCGGAGTCTGGACTTTTTTTCCAATAGAAATTCAGGCTTTGACGTCTATCTTTTCCGATGTAAGCCATTTTCCCTGTGAGTGCATAGTTTTGCAGGGTTTCCAGTTTTTCCTGATGGTTAACCCAGTCGACCGGCTTGTCTGATACCTCGGGTAATGTGGTACAGGCGCTTAAAAACAAGGTAAAAAGTAAGGTCAGGAAGGCACGTGCCTTAAAAAAAGATAAAAGGCGCATAGCAGTAGGTGAATGGAATGAATTAGTCAAACTTTGCTCCACGTAACACTGATTCGGCGCTCACTATACCATTTTATTAACAGAGTGTTTAAATCCCCCCTTTAAATAGGTGCTTCCATAAAGTAAAATTCCAACTCTTACAGTATTTTCGGACAGAGATCTCTCACTACATGTCTTTGCTTGCCATTGGTATCAATCACAATACGGCCTCAGTCGAATTGCGAGAAAAGATCGCTTTTTCTCCCGACAAACTGACTCAGGCACTATCTGAGATTGCTAACCGAGCGAGCATCAACGGCGGCGTGATCCTATCAACCTGTAACCGCACTGAAATTTACTGCGATGTTAAAAACGCGGGGAAAGGTCAGATAATCGACTGGTTAACTGACTTCCATGGTGTTGGATCTGCCGATCTGATGCCTAGCCTTTATATCCACGAAGAACAGTCTGCCATCAAGCACTTGATGAGGGTGGCTTGTGGTTTGGATTCCCTTGTTTTAGGTGAACCGCAGATTCTGGGGCAGGTAAAGCAGGCGTTTTCGGATGCCAGAGATGGTAAAGCCGTCGATGCAACGATGGAGAAGCTGTTCCAAAAAGCTTTTTCTGTTGCTAAGCGAGTGCGTACCGAAACGGAAATCGGTGGAAATGCCGTTTCCGTTGCTTATGCCGCATGTACGTTAGCCAAGCATATCTTCGAATCGATTGAAGATACGACTGCCTTGCTTGTAGGTGCGGGCGAGACCATTGAACTGGTTGCAAAACACCTGGACGGGCATGGCTGTCGCAACATGATAGTGGCCAACCGGACGCGAGAACGTGCTCAGACGTTAGCGGATGATTTCGGTGCATCAGTGATCAGTCTGCCGGAAATACCGGATCATTTGCCGAAAGCCGATATTGTTATCAGCTCCACAGCAAGCCCCCTGCCGATCATAGGGAAAGGAATGGTAGAAACGGCTTTAAAAGCCCGCAGGCATCAGCCTATGCTGATTGTAGATATCGCGGTGCCCAGAGATGTAGAAGCTCAAGTTTCTGAATTGGACGATGCCTATTTATATACAGTGGATGATCTTCAATCTATTGTTGATAAGAACATAGAGCAGCGCAAAGTCGAAGCCATTCAGGCGGAAGCGATAGTCGCAGAAGAGAGCGCGTCATTCATGACATGGCTGCGTTCATTGCAAGCAGTAGACAGTATTCGTGATTACCGTGATTCAGCCAACTCCATCCGAGAGGAGCTGTTAACAAGAAGCCTGCAATCGCTCGCATCTGGTGGTGACCCAGAAAAAATTCTTGTTGAATTGAGCAACAAACTGACAAACAAGTTAATTCACGCTCCCACTCGTGCTCTGCAAAGTGCCGCTGAACAAGGTGAGCCAGCGAAACTAACAGTGATAAGAGAGAGTCTCGGTCTCGATGACTCCTAACATTATTTAAAGAATATTATGAAATCTTCAATTTTGACCAAGCTTCAAACGCTGGTAGAGCGTTACGAAGAAGTCCAGCATTTGCTTGGCGATCCTGAAATCATTGGTGATCAGGACAAATTCCGTGCCCTTTCTAAAGAGTATTCTCAACTGGAAGAAGTGACTAAGTGCTTCCAGTCGTACCAGCAAGCGCAAGACGATCTTGAAGCCGCAGAAGAGATGGCGAAAGAAGACGATGCAGAAATGCGCGAAATGGCGCAGGAAGAAATCAAAGAAGCGAAAGCATCAATTGAGCGTCTGGCGGATGAACTTCAGATTCTGCTTCTTCCAAAAGATCCAAACGATGACCGTAACTGCTTCCTTGAAATCCGCGCCGGTGCGGGTGGTGATGAAGCGGGTATCTTTGCTGGCGACTTATTCCGCATGTACAGCAAATACGCGGAAAAGCGCGGCTGGCGTGTAGAAGTCGTGAACTCTAACGAGTCAGAACACGGCGGTTACAAAGAGATGATTGCCAAAGTGGTTGGTGATGGCGCATACGGTGTATTGAAATTTGAATCTGGTGGTCACCGTGTTCAACGTGTACCAGAAACCGAGTCTCAAGGTCGTGTTCATACGTCTGCGTGTACAGTTGCCATCATGGCAGAAATCCCAGAAGCGGAGATTCCTGAAATCAAAGCGGCTGATCTGAAAATCGATACCTTCCGCGCATCTGGTGCGGGTGGTCAGCACGTTAACACCACCGATTCAGCAATCCGTATTACGCACTTGCCAACGGGTACAGTGGTAGAGTGTCAGGATGAGCGTTCTCAGCACAAGAACAAAGCAAAAGCGATGTCGGTACTGGCTGCACGTATCATTCAGGCGGAAGAAGCCAAACGTGCTGAAGAAGAATCCACAACGCGTCGTAACCTTCTAGGTTCTGGTGACCGTAGTGACCGAATTCGTACTTACAACTACCCTCAGGGTCGTGTATCTGATCACCGAATCAACCTGACTATCTACCGTTTAAACGAAGTGATGGAAGGGGATATGCAGTCTCTGGTTGATCCTGTAATTCAGGAACATCAGGCGGATCAGTTAGCAGCATTGGCTGAGCAAAACTAAATCTTTTTTATGCCATTAAGTATTGAAGACACATTAAAGGCGGCAACGGAAAAGCTGATAGAAAGCGGCAGCGAATCGCCGTCTTTGGACGCGGCTGTTCTGCTTTGCCATGCTTTGGATAAGCCTCGAAGCTACCTTTTAACCTGGCCAGAAAAGTTACTCACCCCTGAACAGGACAAAGACTTTGTATCGCTATTGGAAAGACGTCAGAACGGAGAACCCGTAGCATACATTGTCGGTGAGCGAGAATTTTGGTCATTGCCGCTTAAAGTGTCTCCTTCAACGCTGATCCCTCGTCCAGACACCGAGAGGCTGGTAGAGCTGGCGTTAGAAAAGATACCGTCCACATCAGGTTCTGTATTGGATCTTGGTACCGGAACGGGGGCCATTGCTTTGGCGATAGCGAGCGAGCTGCCCAGCCATAACATTGTCGGTGTCGACATTCGTGAAGAAGCAAAAACATTGGCAACGGAAAATGCTCAGCAGTTAAATCTCGGAAATGCCTCATTTCTTCAGGGAAGTTGGTTTTCGCCTGTCTCCGAAGGAACGAAATTTGCTTGTATAGTGAGTAACCCTCCCTATATTGACGCTTGCGATCCACACCTTAAGCAAGGCGATGTTCGGTTTGAACCGCTGAGTGCGTTGGTTGCAGACGAGAAGGGAATGGCGGATCTCAGCTATATCGCAACACATGCCCAAAGCTATCTTGAGCAAGATGGCTGGCTCCTTATGGAGCATGGTTATGAGCAAGGGAAAGCTGTGCGGGATGTGCTGGAATCACTGGGGTATTCAGACGTTGCCACTGAAAAAGATTATGCAGGTAATGATCGGGTCACACTTGGTCGTTATCAATCTTAATGCGGAATGATCCGCTCACCAAACATATAGAAAACCATTATGTACGTAGCGCTAAAACATTTTCATATGCTTACCATCGCGATCAGTGCTTTGCTATTCGTGATTCGGTATGCGCTGATGGTGGCGAAGTCGCCAGTGCTGGAAAACAAGTTTCTGAAGATTTCACCGCATGTTAACGACACCTTGCTGTTGCTTTCTGGCATCGGATTGGTTGCTATCACAGGGTTTGTGCCATTCACCCCTGCGGGATTGTGGCTCACAGAAAAAATAACTTGTGTGTTGGCGTACATCGCCCTTGGTTTTTTTGCATTAAAATTAGGTAAGAACCAACTGCTGAGAGCGTTTGCTTTTTTTGGCGCGCTAGGCTGGTTGGCTATGGCAGGGAAACTTGCTGTGACAAAAGTGCCGTTATTTTTAGGTTAAATCATGTTTAATCTGTTCGACGAAGACTTAGACAATATGACGTTGGTTGAAGGGGCATTGGCGCTAAACGTTGCCGTAGACCCGGAAACTAATGTGCAATGGGCGAATCTGGAATTGGATCGCCTGTTGAAAGAAGCCGAACTGGAGCTTAGCCATGAAGTCAATGAGCAAGCGAAGTTCGATGCGTTTTTGCGTCTTTTTTATTGCCAGTGGCAGTTTGAAGGCGATAGCGAAGCGTATTTTGCGAGTGAAAATGCGTTCATCGATAAAGTGTTAGAACGCCGAAAGGGCATTCCAGTCAGCTTGGGAGCATTGCTTTTGTTTTTTGGGCAGAAGCTTGGGTTTCCGATTGATGGGGTAACCTTTCCGACCCAATTCTTAGTGAAAGTGAGCTGGCATGGCGAAACGGCAAAATACATCAATCCGTTCAATGGTGAGTATGTCAGTGAACAAACGCTTAGCGCGTGGTTGATTGGTCATGATGGACCGCTTGCCAAAATTACACCTGAACACCTTGCGACAGCTGATCACCCAACCGTTATTGGTCGCTGGCTAGCCCTGATCAAGTCGGCTATGTTGCGTGAAGAGCGTTACACGTTAGCGCTTAATTGTACCGACCTGGCTTTGACTTTCGTACCAGATGACCCTTATGAAATTCGAGATCGCGGGTTTATCTACCAGCAGCTAGATTGTCATCAGGTCGCTGTGACTGACTACCAGTTTTTCATCGATCAGTGTCCAGATGACCCTGGTGCTGAACTGCTCAAGGCTCAGGTTAACAGCATGAGCGAAACCCGAATTACGATTCACTAGACGAGACATTCAAATGGAACATAAAACCGTCAGAATTGGCGATCTTGAGGTCGCTAACGATAAACCGTTTACACTTTTTGCGGGCATGAATGTCCTTGAATCTCGCGATCTAGCGATGCAAATCTGTGAACATTACGTGGAAGTGACTCAGAAACTGGGCATTCCTTACGTATTTAAAGCGTCTTTTGATAAAGCCAACCGTTCTTCCATCAATTCGTACCGTGGTCCGGGTATGGAAGAAGGCATGAAGATTTTCCAGGAACTGAAAGACACTTTTGGCGTGAAAATCATCACAGACATTCATACTGAAGAGCAGGCGCAACCTGTATCAGAAGTGGTGGACGTGATTCAGCTTCCGGCTTTCTTAGCTCGTCAGACAGACCTGGTTCACGCTATGGCGAAAACGGGTGCCGTGATCAACGTGAAGAAACCTCAATTCATGAGTCCGGGGCAGGTAGGCAACATCGTCGACAAGTTTGAAGAAAGCGGTAACGATCAGATCATTTTATGTGAGCGTGGTTCTTGCCATGGTTACGACAACCTAGTCGTGGACATGCTGGGCTTTGGTGTTATGAAAAAGGCGTCGAAAGGCAGCCCAATCATCTTCGACGTGACTCATGCATTGCAAATGCGAGATCCTTCTGGTGCGGCTTCTGGTGGTCGTCGTGAGCAAACCGTTGAGTTGGCAAAAGCGGGCTTAGCGACAGGCATTGCAGGTTTGTTTATTGAGGCGCATCCGAACCCAGAAAAAGCATTGTGTGATGGTCCATCAGCATTGCCACTAGACAAGCTGGAACCTTTCTTGGCGCAAATGAAAGCGTTGGATGACCTGATCAAAGGTTTCAAGCACATTCAAATCGATTAACACTGTCTCTAATTCAGAGCTGTGGTTAATTATTGAAAACGGGCTTTTTAGCCCGTTTTTTTATGCCTGTTTTCTATTCACAATGTTTATTCATTCTGGCAATGCAGCCGCCATTAGGGTGATTTTGAATTGAAAACGCCCAACCGTAGCTTTCGCAAAGCCGTCTTACGATAAGAAGCCCGAGCCCATGTTCTGTCGTCGTATTTCCCATTAATCCGGTTCCGGTATCCTGAACTGAGATTTCACTGTGATTAATCGCTACGTTGATTTCACCAGATTCGGTATGCCGGACCGCATTATCCACAAGATTTTTAAGAATCATTGACAACACAGAAGGGGGCAGATTAGTCGATGTGCCTTTTGGCGCGTGGATTTGGATATCAAGATTCGGATTGGCGTTTTGGTAGTCTTCCAAAGCAAAACTCGCTTCTGAAACACCATATTCCTTGCCTGTATCCCCGGCATTTTCTTGCTTAACAATACTCAGCAACACTTCAACAGTGGCTTGCATCTCTTTTGCAGATTTTATAATGCGACCACGCTGTTTCTCTCGAAAATCATGATCCTCTTTCATCCCTTGCAGGTTAGCGGCTCCAAGGATGATGGCGATAGGGGTTTTCAGCTCATGGCTGGCGTATTTGGCAAACATCAGCTCCTGCTTGGCTACTCGCTCCTTCATTTCTGAAAACTGATTCAGCTTCTCGGTAAGTTGTTCCAATTCCAGAATTGAGTCGTTTGACAGGGTAAATCGCTGTTTTCCTTCGACACTGAGTTGGTTACTCAATTCGGATATTGGGCGCATAATCACCCTAAACATCTTCTTCAATGAGAGTTGGAGAACCAACACCAGAATGCCAGTAAACACCATAGAAATGATAAAGATGAAATCCCAGGACTCATCGCCAAAGTCTTTGGCGTTGACCGCAATGGTCATAAACAGCGGAACCTCTTTTCCGTCGGGACCAAGGAATCGGGTATGAAAAATAAAATAGCCCTCATTAAAAATGTTTCGATTGGAGGATATTTCATCTACCGGGAAGGGCATGAGGGAGCGGATCTCTTTGGGAAGAGCTGTCTCACTGAAATAGGCGTTGATAAACGGGCTGACTTTCTCAAATTTTTTGGGTTGGTCCTGATATCTCTCTATCGCCAGTTCTTTAAACGACTCTAAGTGAACGGCGGTGTGTCTGTCTTCACTTAAAATCAGATACGCCGCTAAAGAGAGGTAAATCAGCGCGGTCAAACCAAAAGCAATGAAGCTGTATGAGCGTATAAGCTTGCGTTTTATGTCACTGATGGAAAGAGCTTGCATCACTTTTCCAATCTTAGCCCAACTTTGGGAACGGTTGTCAGAAGCGGGCGTTCAAAGGGTTTGTCGACCACATTCCTCAGAAGATAAAGATGGCTTCTGAGCACGTCATTGTCTGGAATATCCTCTTTCCATATTTCATGAATCAGACTTTCGCGAGTGACAATCTCCGGGGCTGCTTTCACCAGTTTAACCAAAATTTGGTACATGACTGGGGTAAGAGAAAGCAGAGTGCCAGAACGGTAAACCTGATGAGTAGACTGATCGATAGTGATTTCACCGAACGAAAGCTGATTACTGGCAACTTCACCGCGATAGCGTTTTATTAATGCCGCCAAGCGTACTTCGAGTTCATCAAAATCAAAAGGTTTGGTGATGAAATCGTCGACCCCATTTTGATAACCATTGAGCAGATCTTCTTTGCTGTTGAGTGCCGTTAACATTAAAACGGGAAGGTCATTGCCTGCGTTACGCAATTCCTTAATGACCTGAATACCGTCTTTTTTAGGCATCATGACATCGAGGATTACTGCGTCGAAACGGCATTCAGTGGCGAGCTGAATTCCTTGTTCGCCGTCGGATGCAAAATCGACATCTGCCCCTTTAACTTCAAGAAAATCTGCCAGAATGCCTTGGAGTTCAATGTTGTCTTCAACGATCAATATCTTCTTATCTTTCAGCATCTTCTGTCGCTCTTTTTTTCATCTATGCACAGTGTAGCAACTTCGTGTCGAATTTATGTCGAAATCTGACTTTCACAAAACTTCGACATAGCTGCCTGCAGACTTTCCTCATCAATTAGGAGAGGCAAGTTATGAAAATTGGCAAATCCCTATTCGTTGCCACTGCGTTGAGTGGTGTATCGATTCAAATCAGTGCATTGGAATTGTTGGGGCAGGTTCAGCTTATTGACCCCGTCCATTTAGTGTCGCAGGTCAGCGGTGTGCTGGAAAAGGTGGACGGTCAGGTAGGTGAAAGCGTCCAGTCTGGGAATAAATTGACGACGATACAGGCATTCGATTATGAGTTAGCTGTAAAGAAACAAGCAGCTAACTTGGCGTTAGCCAAAGCGGATATGACCATCAAGCAATCCGTTTATCAGCGTTATCAGACTTTAAAGAAAAAGAAGAGTCTGTCCCAGAATGAGCTGGATGTGGCAAAGGCGAATATGGATTCTGCGAGCGCAACGGTGGAGCTCGCCCGCATTCAACTTACTGAAGCCAAAAACAGTTTAGAAGACACGGTGGTCGTTTCGACGATAGACGGCATCATCACTCAGCGACATGTCGAGAGTGGAGTCTGGGTTGAGCGCGGAACACCGTTATTTCAATTGGCGAACATCGATACCGTTCGCATTCGTTTCTTTGCCAGTCAGTATGATCTGGATGAGCTGCGTATTGGCATGCCAGTCGAGCTTTGGTTGGAAGGGAGCAGAGATGAAAAAGTGACAGCTCGCATTGAGCGCATCGGCATTCAACCTGATGACCAATCCAAGTCTTATCCGGTTTTTGTCAGCATTGACAACATCGATCATGTCTACAGACCCGGTATGACGGTGTACGCATCCACTCAAAGCCCAAGTGCAAAGGGGGAGTAGATGAAAGGTTTCATTCATTATTTTGCTTCTCGCCCTATGGTGGCAAGAGTGATCACCATGATGGTTCTGCTGGTGGGAGTTGGCTCTGCCAGTATTGTAAAACTGCAGGAACTACCGGATGTAGCATTTGCTGAGGTAACCATCACCACTCAGTACCCCGGCGCGTCTGCTCAGGATGTCGAGCTCAATATTACCAATCGGATAGAAAAAGAACTCAGAAGTGTTCAGGGGTTGAGAAAGTTTACTTCCTCTTCGGTTGAAGGCATGTCGGAGATAACGCTGGAACTGGATGAAAGCAGCAGCCTGACAAAAGTGGTGAGCGATATTCAGCAAGCGGTTGACCGAACTAGCGGGCTGCCAAAGGACATTTCAGCGCCCCCATTGGTGGAACAAGTCAGCACCTCTTCCTTTGAAGTTCTTCGCTTTGGTGTTGTGACAGACAAAAGCTATTCAGAACTCCAGCCCTACGTTCGGGACTTGGAAAAGCAACTTCGTACCTTACCGGGTATTGGCTCTGTCAACATGAATGGGTTCCGCGAACGGGAATTCTGGATTGAAGTCGATCCGGTTAAAGCCAACCGATACCGCTTATCGCTGGATCAAATCATCAGTGCGGTGAAGAGTCGAAACCTGTCGCAGTCTGGTGGTGTTGTCGAATCCTGGAACAGCGATCAGCGAATTGTGACGCTCACTCAAATCCAGTCGGTTAAGGAGCTTGAAAACACCATAATAGCGTCACTTCCCAGCGGAGAGATTATCAGAGTAAAAGACGTTGGATCGGTCAAAGACGATTTTGAGCGCAGTACTCAGGTCAGTGTTATCAACGGTGAACAGGGGGTGCTGTTTACGCTATCGAAAAGTGCTCATGCCGACATTAAAGCTACTATTACGGGCGTATTGGCATTTCTGGATAGACAGTCACAACAGACCAACGGAGAGTTTCGCTTTCCTGTTGCCCTGAATTTGGCGGACGACATGTCATCCAAATTTTCCATTGTGTCTGTCAATGGTGGCGTCGGATTGCTTCTGGTGCTGTTGGTGCTCAGCCTGATTTTAAAGCGTCAGGTGGCGTTTTGGGTATCGGTGTCTATTCCGTTTAGCGTGCTTGGGGTAGTTATTTTGCTGCCCGCTTATGGGATGAACCTAGACAGTATAACGCTCGCCGCCATGCTATTAGTGATTGGTATTATCGTAGACGACTCCGTGATTGTGGCTGAAAGCGTGTATCGCGAATACCAACGAGGGAAGAGCGGCTTGGAAGCGGCAATTGCTGGCACGCAGAAGGTCATTAAACCCATTATTGCCAGCCTGACCACCACTGCGCTGGTGTTCATTCCCATGTTCTTTATTCCCGGTACGTTAGGCAAAGCCGTGGTGGTGATTCCTATAACAGTGATAACCGCTCTGCTTTTCTCACTGGCAGAATGTACTTTTACTTTGCCTGCTCATTTGGCTTCTTCACTCGAAAAAGAGGGGCTGAAAAAAAGCAAACCAGACAAATTTAACACCTTAACGGATCAATACCAAAAGCTACTTAGCGGCAGTCTAAACCACAAGAAGAAAGTACTGGGTTTGTCTGTTGTTGTACTTGGCATAGGAAGTTTTCTGGTGACTTTCATGAAGCTGGATTTCTTTCCTGCTCAGGCGGCTAAGTACATTGAAGTGTATACCGAAGTTGTGCCAGGAACGCCAAATGACCAGCTTCGTCAGCAGCATGAATCGCTCGAAAAAGCGATTCAAAACCTTCCGGAGTCGGAACTCAGTAGCTATCAAATGACCTACGGTTCGCCGGTTAGCCGCGGTCAGATTAACCTGACGGACTTTGACCAGAGAAGCCGAACAGCAGATCAAATCAGCGATGCACTTTTGGATGAGTTGAACTCGGACAAAAAGCTGGAGTTTGTGAAATTCAGTGTGGATGCTGGAGGACCGCCACCGGGAGAACCTGTCGAGATACGAGTGATAGGAAATGAGCAGGTTGAACGTGAGCACGCGGTTTCACTGGTTCAGTCCTGGATGCAGGAGCACCAAGGGCTGGATACGGTGACGAATAGCGAAAGTTTGAAAGACACACAGCTAAAAATTATTCCTCAGCATGAGTGGCTAGCCCGTTATAACCTGACTGTTCAGGATCTGGCGAGCACGTTACGTATTGCTTTCGATGGAGAACAGGTCACGTCAACTTGGCTGGCGGATGAAGAGGTGAATCTCAGAGTCATTCTGACGAAGGAGTATCGAAATCTGCAAAAACTCAGCACCACTAAGATTTACACCGCAAATTGTGAGCAAGTGCCATTGAGTCGCCTTGCAACTGTTGAGCAGTATGATTCTCCAAGAGAAATACTGCATTACAATGGCGACAGGCAAATCATGGTTACCGCGCAGATTATCGATGAGAACCTGACACCAGACGAAATTTCGTCGAATATTGCCCGAGATTTAGCCGACAAAGTTGGTGACTCTGTGATTCTGGATATTGGTGGCGAAGCTGAATCTACCAATGAGACATTCGGCGGTATCTTGATTGCCTTCCCTGCGGCTTTACTTGGGATCTATTTTGTTCTGGTGATCATGTTTAATTCTATGTTGCAGCCACTACTGGTGATGTCAGTCATTCCATTTGCGCTGGTGGCATCGTTAATGGCGCTGTTGGTTCATCTTCAGGATATCTCTCTGTTCGCACTTATCGGAGCGCTGGGGATGATGGGGGTAGTGGTCAACAACACCTTGGTGCTCATCAATCAAATCAACGTGTTAAGAGAGCAGGGCTACGCAAGCTATGACGCAGTGATTGAAGCTGCAAGCAGCCGGCTAAGACCAATACTTCTCACATCCATTACAACGGTAGTAGGCTTGATTCCTCTGGTGTACGGTCTGGGGGGAACTGACGTGTACATGGGACCCATGTCCCTGACTCTTGGATATGGATTGTTGTTCTCCTTACCCGTTGTACTGTTCGTGGTGCCTTGTCTCTACCTGCTTTGCTTTGGTCGTTCTCAGTCGAGCGACTCCAGACAATGAAGTTTCGACTGAAAAGAAAAACGGGCTGATTAGCCCGTTTTATCGAAAGGTTTAAAGCCGTTAAAGCTTAAAGCGTGACACTTCTTGGTAGAGCTCGCCAGAAATGCTGTTCAGCTCAGAAGCCTGAGCGCTTGCATCCTGTGCCTGATTTGCCAACGCTTGCGAAACGTCTTTCACCTCATTGGTGTTGCGAGTAATTTCTGCGGTTACGAGCGACTGTTCTTCTGCCGCTGCCGCAATCTGGCTTGCCATGTCGTTAATCAAGTTGGCAGATTGGGTAATGCGCTGCAAACTTTCTGAAGCGATACGGGCATCATTCACTGCTTTTTCTGCATTCCCCTGACTGGTTTGCATGGATGACACCGCACGTTGCGTGGTGCTTTGCAAGGTTTCGATATTGCGGTTAATTTCGCCAGTCGCATCGTGTGTTCTCTGACTTAATACGCGAACTTCATCGGCAACTACTGCAAAGCCTCGACCTTGCTCGCCTGCACGTGCCGCTTCAATCGCCGCGTTCAGTGCCAGCAGGTTAGTTTGCTCTGCGATTTCCTGAATGGTCGACAGGATGCTGCTTATTTCCTGCGCGTGCTGCTCAAGTTCCTCAATTACGTTTGTTGCATCACTGATGTCGGAAGCCAGAGACAGAATCGATTCTTGGCTATTCAGGACCTCACGTTCACCCTGATTAGAAATCTCAACCGTCGCCGCACCCTCGCGCGCGGTATTTTCTGCATTGTTTGCGATTTCTTGAGTCGCGCTCGACATCTCTGTAACGGCTGTCGCCACCATATTGATCTCCTGTTGCTGGTGATCAATACGCTGCGCGTTGTCATCTGCATGACGAGAGGTCATATCCGCCTGACTGGATAACTGTGTCGAGTAGTTATGAATGTTAGACACCAACTGGTGCATTTTTTCAGTGAACTTGTTGAAGTTCGATGCCAGTTGTCCCACTTCGTCATTCGACTGAATGGCAATGCGCTGAGTCAGGTCGCCATCACCTTCCGAGATCTCTTCCAGAGCTTTGCTGACTTGGGTAAGCCCTTTCAACTGGAAAGAAACCATCCACCAGATAATAAACAGCACAGCCAGTGCAACGGCAACACCAGTCAAGATAAGCTGTTGCAGCAGCGCGTCGTGGTTGGCTTCTTCAGTTGCGCGATCCATCTCTAGTGCGAAAATCCAGTCACTGTTAGGAACCGATGCAAAGTAAAGCAGCTTTTCAGCACCATTGCGGACAGAGATTTCAATACGCTGATTGTTTGAAGCTGCCGCGATATCGCTGTTCGACAATGTCGGAACATAGCGACTGAAAGGGGTCATCAGAAGTGACTTGGTAGGGTGTGACAAGATGGTGCCTTCTTCATTCAGCATCATTGCAAATGCATTGTCACCAACCTGATAGCTATTGATGTTCTTTTGAATGGACTCAAGCTTCAGATCTGCCCCCAGAACACCAATCATCTGCCCGTTGGCGTACACCGGAGTAGAGATGGTCAGCATCGTGTGACCTTGCTGAGCACCCACATAAGGCTTGGATACGATGGTTTTTCTTTGGCTGGACGCCTGTTTAAACCAGTCTCGGCTTCGACCATCGAAGTCTGGGTAAGGAGTAGAAGAACCTGCTAGGTATACATCGCCATTCATCTGTGCAAAGAACACTTCGTCAAATTTGCCTGCTATTTTCGCTTGAGGCATCGCAACGATTGCTTGTTCCAGAGAAGTGACGGTTGCGGTGGCATCCACCACATCCATGTGAGACACCAGCCAGTATTCCAGAGACTCTACAGCGGTATTCGATAAGCTTATTGCGCGGTTGTAAACACCGTGACGCGTTTGCTCAAAAAGGATAGATGAAGCCCGCCAAGTCAGTATTGAAGTGATTATCGAAATACAAACGAGTACGGAAAGTGTGATCTTGACTTTAAGAGATAAGTTTCTAGCTGAAGTAATCATAACTGCCTAGTTTTGAACATAAGATTTACTTTATGGTATGTTGTGCGAAAAGTATCCTAGTTACTCGACGAATACAAGATAAAAGGACGAAAATTACACGCTATTTAATTATCTCACAGGTAAACGTTTGCTTGTGATCAGAAAAGTAATGCTGTGTAAGCGTGGCGTTTTGTTACACATATAGAACCTGATTTGGGTGATCTATCCATCATAAATATGAAATACAGATGTTTGTTTTCTTTGGTTACTTTAAACTCCTTCAAGTTTTTATGATTTAAGCGACAAGTTCGCTTGATTTCGCATCAATTTCGATGCCGCTGGACTCCTACTAATTTAAAAAGGTTATAACAATGAAGGAACGCCTAAGTTTGAAGGCTGCAATTGGCGCAGCATTACTTGCGACTTTTTCTGTTTGTGCAACTGCATCAACATGGGAAGAGGACACAACTTACAAGCTTACGGTTTTGCACACCAATGACCACCACGGTCGTTTCTGGCAGAACAAATACGGTGAGTATGGTATGGCTGCTCGTAAGACGTTGATCGATGAGCTTCGCTCTGAGATTCGTGCAGAAGGAGGAAGCGTACTGCTGCTTTCTGGTGGTGACATCAACACTGGTGTTCCTGAATCTGACCTACAAGACGCAGAACCTGATTTTAAAGGCATGAAAATGCTGGGTTACGATGCAATGGCTCTGGGTAACCACGAATTCGATAACCCATTAGAAGTGCTTGAAAAGCAAATTAAATGGGGCGGATTCCCGATGCTTTCTGCCAACATCTACGACAAAGAAACAGGCAAGCGTAAGTATCAGGCATACCATATGTTTGAAAAGCAGGGCATCAAAATTGCGGTTATCGGTCTTACAACAGAAGACACTGCGAAAATCGGTAACCCTGAATACATCAGTGGTTTGGATTTCCGCGATCCTAAAGTGGAAGCGAAAAAGCTGATTGCCGAACTGGAAAAGTCTGAAAAACCTGATCTTATTTTTGCAGTTACGCACATGGGGCACTACGAAAATGGCAACCGTGGTATCAATGCGCCGGGCGACGTTGCTTTGGCACGCTACCTCGATGAAGGCTCCCTGGATATGATCGTAGGCGGTCACTCTCAGGAGCCTGTTTGCATGGAAGGTCCAAACGTTGCGAAGAAGAAGTTCAAACCTTCTGACGAGTGTAAGCCAGACCAGCAAAACGGCACCTGGATCGTGCAAGCTCACGAGTGGGGTAAATACGTTGGTCGTGCAGACTTTGAATTCCGTAACGGCGAGCTAGAAATGGTCAGCTACGATCTGATTCCAGTTAACCTGAAAAAGAAAGTGAAGGTTGATGGTAAGAAGAAACGCGTGCTGATCGAGAAAGAAATCCCACAAGATCCAGAAGTATTGGCATTCCTGCAACCTTACCAAGAAAAAGGTCAGGCAGAGCTGAATGTTAAGATCGCCCAAACCAACGGCAAACTGGAAGGTGACCGTAACGTCGTACGTTTCCAGCAAACGAATCTTGGTCGCCTGATTGCAACGGCGCACATGCAGCGTGCTAAAGCTGACTTCGCTGTGATGAACTCCGGTGGTGTTCGTGACTCGATTGAAGAAGGTGCGGTTACATACAAAGATGTACTGACGGTTCAACCATTCGCAAACATTCTGACTTACACCGACATGAGTGGTGCAGAGGTTCTGGATTATCTAAACGTTGTGGCGACTAAGCCAGTTGATTCAGGTGCGTACGCTCAGTTTGCTGGTATTTCTATGACTGTAGAAAATGGCAAAGTAAGCAACGTTAAGATCGGTGGTCAGCCGCTCGATAAAGCGAAAACTTACCGCTTCACAGTACCGAGCTACAACGCGGCTGGTGGTGATGGTTACCCTAAATTGTCGGGTCACCCAGGTCACGTGAACACCGGTTTTGTTGATGCAGAAGTTCTGAAAGACTACTTGGAAAACAACAGCCCAATCGACGTGAACGCATACCAGCCGAAAGGTGAAATGGTATACAAGTAATTGACCTGCTGAGGTAATTACGATTTGATAAAGGCGGAGCAGTTGCTCCGCTTTTTTGTCTTTACTGGAAATCCATCGTTATGACACCAGCCATCAACCTTGCCAAAAAGAAGAAAACCCCTCACAAGGTGCACCAATACAAACACGATCCCAATAACCAGAATTTCGGGCTTGAAGCGGTTGAAGCACTGGGACAGGATCCGAACTGTGTATTTAAAACTTTACTGTTTTGTCTGGATGGGCAAGACAAAAATCTCGCGGTTGCGGTCATTCCTGTGAATGAAAAACTGAACCTGAAACTGGCAGCCAAAGCAGCAAAAGGGAAAAAAGCGGAAATGGCTGATCCCAACATCGCTCAGAAAACCACGGGATACATCGTAGGGGGTATCAGCCCGCTCGGACAAAAGAAAGCCCTGCCAACCTTCATTCACTCTTCTGCTCTCACACTAGAAACCATGTGCGTCAGTGCGGGTAAGCGAGGTTTAGAAATCGAGCTCGCCCCAAACGATCTTGCCACATTGTGCCGAGCTCAATTTGTCGACCTGTGTTTATCAACTGAATAACGTATTTACTTCTTCACCTGAAACAAAAAAGCTCCGTCAAATGACGAAGCATTCAAAAGTGGTTGGTGAAGAGGGATTCGATGCGACTGGGCTGCCAGCCCCCGACCGAAATGCGTCGCGAATACACACTTCTCTAAAACGAAAAAAGCCTCGTCCGAAGACAAGGCTTTAAAATGTGGTCGTTGAAGAGGGATTCGATGCGACTGGGCTTCCAGCCCCCGACTCAAATGCGTCGCGAATACAGACTTCTCCAAAACGAAAAAAGCCTCGTCCGAAGACAAGGCTTTAAAATATGGTCGGTGAGAGGGATCCGATGCGACTGGGCTTCCAGCTCCCGATCCGAATGCGTCGCGAATATAGATTCCTCTATAACGAAAAAAGCTCCGTCAAATGACGAAGCTTTCGAAAGTGGTCGGTGAAGAGGGATTCGATGCGACTGGGCTTTCAGCCCTCGACTCAAATGCGTCGCAAATCCAGTTTTCTTTAAAACGAAAAAAGCCTCGTCCGAAGACAAGGCTTTAAAATATGGTCGGTGAAGAGGGATTCGAACCCCCGACCCTCTGGTCCCAAACCAGATGCGCTACCAAGCTGCGCTATTCACCGATTGTTCTTGGCGTTTTCACTCTCAAGGGTCGGACCCTCTGGTCCCGCTATTCCTAAGAGCCGGAGATGCGCTACCAAGCCACGCTATTCACCGAAAATCTCAAGGCTTTGCCTCAAGACGGATGCGTATAATACGGTTTCTGACGGCAGACGCAAGTGATTTTCCTAATAAATCCCAACTTATTGATTGTTTGGTTAGATGATGCGCAAATATTGGTAATCTGTGACTAAAAACACATCGCTATAAACAAAATTATTACGTCGGAATTACAGTTGATCTAGATCAGTGCTTAAAGAGTAATCGAGTATTAACGTTAACCTTGTCTTTCAACACTGACGGAGGAAACATGGACTTTTGGCTAGATCTCCTATTTGGTAATGCTGTAGGGCTGTCTTCAATGATAGTAATATTCGGCGCAATTGGTCTGATGCTGTTTTTCGGCACCTTCTTCGTCTACAAAGTATTGAATGACAAATCTCCTCACTAGATCGCTTAGCAATTAACTAAATTGCACCGAAGAAAGTTCCATGCTTTCTTCGGTTTTTCTTTTCTCTAAACACTGCATAAAAACGAATCTTGAGGTTATAATCCGGCTATGTAGTTCATGATGCATTCGAGATGACCCCATGTCTCAAGATGACGATTTAGATCTCTTCCAGCAAATGATGAGTGATGTCACACCAATCAAACATGACACCGCAATCCATGAGAAGAAACACCAGGTAACAGACGCCCAACTTGCTAAACGCGAAGCGGCGATGTCTCTGTCGGAAGATGACCCAGAATATCTTTCAATAGACCATGCTCCTATGCTTAAACCCGATGACCTGGTTGAATACCAGAAACCGGGTGTTCAGGATGGCGTTTACCGCAAATTGAGATTAGGCAAGTACCCGATTCAGGCAAGACTAGACTTACACAAAAAGTCGCTAAAAGAAGCGCGTGATGAAGTGGTTAAGTTTTTAAGGCAGTGCCAGAGAATGGATATCCGCACTGTCGTGATTGTTCATGGGAAAGGAGAGCGCTCTAATCCTCCTGCATTGATGAAAAGTTACGTGGTGAACTGGCTTTCTCAAATCAAAGAGGTGATGTGCTTTCATAGTGCTCAGCGTTTTCATGGTGGCACGGGTGCCCTCTATGTGATGCTGAAGAAAAGTGCAGAAAAGAAGCTGGAAAATCGCGAACGCCATCAAAAGCGCATGAGCTAAAACCATTGAGTATTTCTTCACACCGACTGTCATCCGTTGTGAAACGTTAACAAAGAGAAAAAACAGACTATGTCGCAGACACCTGAAGCTAAAAGGCTGAATAAATTTATTAGTGAAACCGGGTATTGTTCCCGACGTGAAGCGGACAAACTGATCGAACAGGGAAGAGTGACCATCAACGGCAGTTTGCCTGAGATGGGGGTAAAAGTTCTGCCTACCGATGACGTATTGATCGACGGTAATCCCCTGCGCCAGAAAGAGAAATCGATCTATATCGCTTTGAATAAACCAACGGGGATCACCTGTACAACGGAGCGCCACATTGAAGGCAATATTGTGGATTTTGTTGGGCACCGGAAGCGTATTTTCCCTATTGGTCGCCTGGATAAACCGTCTGACGGGCTTATATTTCTGACAAACGATGGCGACATCGTAAATAAAATTCTGCGTGCGGGTAACTCTCATGAAAAAGAGTACGTGGTACGAGTCGACAAACCCATCACCCAAGAGTTTTTGGACAAGATGGCAAGCGGTGTTGAAATTCTCGATACGGTGACTTTGCCATGTAAAATTACCAAAGAAACCAAGTTTTCTTTCCGTATTGTTTTGACTCAAGGTCTGAACCGACAAATCCGCCGTATGTGTGAAGCTTTGGGTTATGAGGTATTTAAACTCAGACGCGTTCGCATCATGAATATTTCGCTCGACGGCATTCCTAACGGAAAGTGGCGTTACCTGACGGACGATGAGGTAGCGGATATTCATCGTTTGTGTGAAGGTTCGGTAGGCACAGAAGAGGCTTCCCGAACAGACGGTAAAGGTCAAAAGATCGATAAAGCAACGGACGCTAAGCTATTCGACCACCGTCAGAAAGAAAAATTCGAACCTAAGAAGTTTAAGACGTTTAAAGGAAAAGGCACTGACTTCAAACGTCGACCATCAAAAGGGAATGGTGAAGGTTCCGCTCAAAACAAGCACGAACGTACAGGTAAACCTAAAAACCGAACAGAGAACAATTCGGGTGGAAAGAGCAGACCCTTTAAAGTACGAAAGCCAACAGGAAAAACTCTGGGTTAGATGAAGTCTGAATTAGTATAGATGAAGGAAGGCGCAAGCCTTCCTTTTTAACATCTTACGGGAGTGGAAGTAGAAAGCTGTGATACTTTCCAGCCGCTTTGACTCAGTAAATCCAGTACATTCTCTTTGCCTAAAAGGTGAAGAGTACCTACCACAACGGTGTACTGCCCTTCTTTTGATAGCAACTTGCCACTGTTAATTTGTGTTACCCAGTCGCGGTTACGATCGTAAAGCAAAATATCCAGAATACTCTCGTCATATTCGCCATCCTGAAGAAGCTGCATCAGTCTGTTTTTGTCACCCGTTTTCCAGGCATCAATCTGGCAATGAAATTCGTCATTAGACGTGTCCCAATGCAGTAGAGTTTCCTTCAATAAATGTTCGCCGTTATTTGGCAGTGTATTAAGAAAGCCCAATTGCTGGCTTGCGGTTTCAAGTGGCAGTATTGGCTTTTCTTGCTTTATTGCTTCGTTGGTTAACACATAATCTACCCCGTCAGCCGGGTTGTAACCAAGACGCTGAAAATTTGCCATTTGTAGTGAAAGTGCAGACAACCAAGGAGGAGAACTCAGGATTTGAGCGTCTGGAAGCCCTAAACTTGAAGCTATCTCGGCTACCTTTTCTGATTGTTTGGCATCCAGAACATCGGATGTTTTTAATTTTGAAACTGGGAAGCTGGAGCCACTCGGTGGCTTATTGAGGTCGATTTCAACTATCAAACCTTCGCTCTGTTTCAAAAACTCTGAAACAGATTTAGGCAGTGGGTACATACTCTTATCACCCACGTGAATTGAGCCAATAACAAGCAGTTCATACCCATCTTTTTGAACCTTCCAGAATAGAGGCTCCTGAGCTTTGAGAGTCAGCGGGAAGAATAGAAATAATGCGATGGCGAGTCGTTTAGCCAATGAAAGAGACATGGAGCTCTCCTGATCGTCTGTAATTGTTATTCTGCGTTTCTTATTAACATCTTTCCAGAAAGCGAAACGCTCTGTTGAAACATCATATTCCAACAGAGCGAGAGTTTACAGACTACGAAATCACTAAATTAGCAATCGCTTAGAATTTGTAGCCGATACCTGCGTAAAACGTTGTGGATTCAGCAATAACCTTCTTCGCACCAGCTTTAACCGTAAACTGTTCCATGATGTCGTAACCAATTTCAGCACCGTAAGTGAGTCCGAAACCGTCAGAGAATGGCTTTTGAGATACTTTGATGGTTTGACCCATGATCTTAGCTGAAGCTTCTACTTTTCCATCAACCATTACGTATGCACCACCTACTGGTGTTGCCAGGTATAGGTTTCCTAGGTACAGCTTAGGCTTTAGGTTGAAGTTCACAGAAGACACATTGATGTCAGACTTTGCGCTGATGCTACCCATGTTTGCTGAATATTCCACGCCGCTTTGCTTAAGGTATTCAACCTCTGCACCCAGTGCGAAATACTCACTTGTACGAGCTTCATATCCGCCTTGAACAGCAAAGCCCATACCTTTGTTCTTTGCTTTGAAATTGGTAATTGCATCGTAGTTACTTTTCGCGATATCAGCACCTACATAGAAATTACCTTCTGCCATAGCTGATGCGGAACTTACTGATATTAATACAGTTAGTGCAATTTTTTTCATCTTAATCCTCGTTGAAAGATGGGTTTCTAAATCGCGAGAGAGCTTAAGTTAAGTGCGTAAATGGAGCTATTTAACTCGTTAAACGAACAGTGTTTTTTATTCAGCAAAAAGAATGTATTGCCTTTAACAGGAAGCTTAAAATTTCGTCCGTAATTTCTGACGGCGAATAAATATATGTTGAGTAAATTTGCAGGATTGGTTGGGAAATGGATGTTCTGCGTGCTGGTGGTGTTTGGGGTATCTGCCTGTGGCGGTGGATCGGCAGATAATTCAGTCACTCCAGTATCAAAACGTATTGTTAAACTGGAGGTTCAGATAGGAAATGGGACGAATTCGAGCCATCAGACTTCTTTATTACTGAATGAATCTTCTGACATTAGCGTGGTTGCTCACTTTAATGATCAATCCAGGCAAATGGTCACATCAGAAGTGACCTGGGTAGTGTCCGACCCATTGGTGATGGATATTGTGTTTGGCACAAAGATGGCGCTAAAAGCCAAGTCTCTTGGGAGAGCAACTGTCAATGCTTGGTATAAAGGGCTGAAAAGTGATTCGATAACAGTCGAAGTCAAAGCGCCTCAGATTACCCATATCCAGCTATCAAAAGTATCTTCTCGCTCGGGGATAGGAGCAGAAATATCTTTCCCGCTGGGGACTCAAGAAAGATTTTCAGTGGTCAGCGTTTACGAGGATGGGAAGGTCGAAGACATCACCTCCAAGGTTAAGTGGCATTCCACCGTTCTGGATGTCGTCGAGTTCTATCCCAATGGTTCAGTTAAATCCAAGAAAATAGGGAAAACACAAATATCGGCGGCGTATTCTGGTTTCGACAGTAATTCTATTGAGATCGAAGTGACTGCGGCTACTCTGTCGAGATTAGAGTTGATTCCATTCAACCAAGGCGTACCGCTAGGAACATCCCGTTCGCTAAGTGTTGAGGGAGTCTTTAGCGATTTAACGAAGAAAGATTTGACCAATAGTGTTCGCTGGCATTCTGATAACACGGCAATTGCCAGTGTTTCTCAAGGAATTGTTAAGGCAAATAAGCAAGGAAAAGCAAAGATTACGGCTTCGATGCAGGGTAAGGAAGTATCCACAGAGGTTACGGTGACCTCGGCTGTTCTGCAGTCTATTTCTGTCACGCCAAACCAAAGTCAGATACCTGCGGGACTAAAGCTCAATTTTAAAGCGTTAGGTCATTACTCCGATGGTCAGAGTATCGATGTCACTAATAAGGTGGTCTGGCAAACCGACAATCCGTCTATAGCATCATTTAAAGGCACATCGCTTTCTGCAATTAAACCCGGCTCTGTCAAGGTGACCGCAGCAATGAGCCTTATCAGTAGTGAGTCAGTTAACGTTGAAGTGAAACCGGCATCACTTCAGAAACTGCTGATAAGTGCCAAGAACAACTCAGTTCCCAAGGGGAACCGGTTACAGTTAAAAGCAGAAGCTTTGTACAGCGACAACTCTAAGGTTGATGTTACAGATCAAACAAGTTGGAGCTTAGGCAGTACCGATTTCGCGACCATATCTCATTTGGGGTTGCTTACCGCTCTCAAAGAAGGGCGTGTAAGCATCAACGCATTGTTCCAATCGCTTTCGGTCAAATATGCCGTGGACGTCACTTCTGCAGTATTAGAGCGTATTGAGATTAAACAGAAAAACACCGAATTATATCGTTCGATTAGTCAGACCGTTCATCTTAATGCTATCGGGTATTACAGCGATGGTAGCTCTGCTGATGTAACCCAATCGACAAACTGGAGTACGCCGTCATCCAATATTATGGTTACGGTGAGTGGTACTGTGTGGCCAGTATCCGCTGGTAATGCACAAGTAACGGCGAGCATTGGACATATTAATAGTTTACCAGCTGACATAAAGGTGAACGATGCGGATGTTCGTCAAATTCAAGTGACACCAAGTGACCTTTCTGTAGTTCAGGGTGATTGGAGAAGGCTAGTTGCAGAGGTGACTTTAGAAGATGGAAAAAAAGTAGACGTATCAACATCTGCAAACTTTTTTTGCTAACAATGTTTGGAAAATCGCTGATTCTGATGTTGCCTCTCTGGTGTATGTGATTTTTTCTGCTAAAAACGTCGGCTCTACGACCATTCATGGGGAATTTAAATCGAAGGTCAGCAGAAATATCATTTCAAGTAACCCTATCAATGTAAATGTAAAGCCGATGCTGATTTGTGGGGGGAAGGTGAACGACACTCACGTCGGCAATGCAGCGACAGCCTGCCTGAAGGTGGTGGAATTTAATGGTAAGCAATTTACAGGAACACCCAGTAAGGCTCTGATGGATTATATGGGTGGATACAGTCTAGGTGCTGATGCGGCAGAGCCGTTTGGGAGACATTATCACTCCGTATATTCTGAAAGTGGTCGATGGGGACCTAAGGGCGATTTCGTCAAATTTAGGAATAACCCATCTCTGACTGGCGTAGGTGAAGCTTGGAGTTTTTGCAGTAAACTGGGTCATATGAATTTTAATGGTCGTCGTTACTGGAGGCTGGCTACGTTAAGCGAGTTATCGGAGTTGAGAAAGGATGGCGATATGCATAAACGCTTTGGCTGGCCAACATCCTCCTATTACTGGACGGGATCAAAATATACTGGGGATGAACCCGGTGAACGTCATCACGCGTTGGAGCTTATGTTGAATGCTCTTCATGATTTCCCCTTGAATACTGATGGCAACTACATCAGCTGCGTCTCTTCCTCTCAGTAAACTCGTATACAAAAGAGCGGTATTAACCGCTCTTTTATGTTCAATTGGTTACATTACCTCTCGAAAAAACAAGTCGATATAACGTGATCAAGATCGCTATGTCTACCTAAAAATTCCTGATTATGTTGAAGTATTGGTCTTCGTTATGTGATCAGTCTCTTGATTGGTCGATGGAATGGTCGGATAAGTGTGAGCTCATGCAGAATGCTTGGTAAAAATAGGTTTGATATATTTTTACTTTTACCTAATAACATATTGAATGTATGGGTTTTTTAGGTTTTTACAACCTTTGATTTTGAAGATGATCACTGTTTAAATGGTTTTGTTTTGCAGCCCGAAAAATATCTGCAATTATTTGAGTCAAGCCAGGGAGGCAGACAAAAGAATTCAACTGGATTGCGTATTCTTCGACCAAAACGGATTCAGTGCAGATTAACAAGATAGGTAATTAAAATGAAAAAAGTATTTGCTCTTACAGCTCTAGCAGCGGTTATGTCTACCAGTGCTTTCGCAGGTTCTTCTTATGTAACAGGTAACGCTCAGTTCCACAGCGACGATATCCACGGCTCTAAAGCGACGTCTACTCTGGAAGCGGGTCACACATTCGATTCTGGTACCACACTTCTTGTTGAGTACGATGGCATTCCTGTTGGCAAACTAACGGGCGATGCGGCACCAACGCCTTACATTACTCTGGGTGCAGAACAGATGTTCAACATCAACGAAAACCTATGGGTTGCCGCTGGTTACCACCACCTTGTTAACAACGGTGAGACTGTTCAATACCGTCCTCTAGTGAAAATCGGTTACAACTTCGATAACGGCCTGTCTTTGAGCAACCGTACTCGTTACCACTCAGTAAAAGATGGCGACAACCAAACTCGCTTCGACAACCGCATTGGTTACACGTTGAATGAAGATGTTGCTCTGTCTTACAACAACGTTTACGTAGTGAACTCTGCAGAAGGTGCAGACAACTCAATGGATCACGAGCTTCGTGCTACCTGGACTCGTAAAGGTGTTCAGCCATACTTTGAGTACCGCAATCAGGCAGACAACAAGAACAACGCATTCGTATTTGGTGCTTCTTACGGTTTCTAAGTCCGCCGTCAGAGTTCTAAGTCCAATCAAAAGAGCCAGCATCATGCTGGCTCTTTTTCTATGTGCGTTTTAAGTAGCGTTGTTACTTCTCGTTGTGTGTTGCGTAAACAAAGGTATGACCTTTTTTATTAAACGCGTACACATCGTATTGGTCTTTCTTGTCGCCATATTCCATGCCTGGAGAGCCTAGTGGCATTCCCGGTACAGCCAGACCTACCGCCTGCTTGGGTGGGTTATCTAGGAAGGCTTTGATATCTGACGCAGGGATATGCCCCTCAAAGACATACCCTTCAATTTCTGCCGTGTGGCAGGAGGCAAGTTCTGGTGAAACTCCAAGTTTCTGCTTGATAGGATTGAGGTTTTTGTGGTCTTTGACTTCCACGTCAAACCCCGCTTCTTCCATATGCTTCACCCACTCACTGCAACAGCCGCAGTAGGGAGACTTATGAGTCACAACCTGCGCCGCCATGGCAGTCGCAGACCCTAACATTCCCAGTGTAAAAACAACGTGTGAGATTTTCATCATTCACCTCTATTTTATTTTGAATAATCGCAAGCGATTGGCATTGCTGACTACCGTGATGGAAGAAAGCGCCATGGCAGCACCAGCTACAACTGGGCTGAGCAGGAATCCAAAAGCGGGGTACAAAACGCCAGCGGCTACTGGTATTCCTAATGTGTTGTAAATAAATGCCCCGAACAGGTTTTGTTTCATGTTCTTCACAGTGGCTTTTGAAAGCTCAATGGCTTTGGCAACCGTAACCGGAGACGTGTTGAGAAGGGTCATCTGGGCGCTTTCTATCGCAAGATCCGAGCCACCACCCATCGCCATACTTACATTGGCAAGGGCAAGAGCCGGTGCATCATTAATGCCATCGCCAACCATAGCAACGGTGTACCCCTGTTGTTGCAATTGCTCAATGTGCGACGCTTTTTGATCCGGAAGCACATCCGCAATCACTTCATCGATGCCTAATTCATTAGCAACGGATTGGGCGACTTTCTGGTTGTCGCCCGAGAGCATCGCAACCTTGATGCCCATATCATGAAGCAGCGTAATCGCTTCTTTTGCTTCGGGTTTCACGCTGTCGGAAATGTAGAAAACGGCTGCCGGGGTGTTGTCTACTGTAACGTAGACCTCGGTGAATTCCCCTTGAGGTTTCGATTCTGAGTTGAAGACTTTCTCTCCACTAACAAATTTGGCGTTACCAATATGGATCTGCTGACCATTTATTGTTGCGGCTAACCCTTTCCCTCGGTGGTTTTCAAACTGTTCTACGACCAAAGAAGTGTTTTTTGCTGTGCCGGAGAAGGCACACAGAGCTTTAGCTAGGGGATGCTCAGAGCTGCTTTCAGCGGTGTACACCAAAGAAAGCAAACTGGATTCAGACCATTCACCAAAGTACTGAACGTGAGAGACGCTGGGTTTACCTTCGGTTAACGTGCCCGTTTTGTCGAACACGACCATGTCGACTTTGCTCGCTTGCTGGATAACGTCTGCATCTTTGATAAGTACACCTAACTCTGCTGCTTTACCGACACCAACCGTCACCGAGAGGGGCGTCGCCAGCCCCAGCGCACATGGGCAAGCGATGATCAGAACCGTCGTTGCCACAATCAACATATAGCTGGCTTGTGGAGCAGGACCAACGGCGTACCAGATCAGTGCTGAGACAATGGCAATAGCAACGACCACAGGTACGAAGACCGCAGAAATGGAGTCTGCCAATTTAGCTATTTGTGGTTTGCTGCTTTGGGCTTGTCTCACCATAGTGATTATTCGAGCAAGCATGGTGTTCGCACCAACGGTTGTTGCCTGAATAATCAAAGCTCCGTCCTGATTAATGGTGCCAGCTGAAACCTGTTCCCCTACTGAACGCGCTTTGGGGATGGGTTCACCTGTGAGCATGGACTCATCGACGTAGCTCTCACCCTGAATGACTTCGCCATCGACCGGAATTTTTGCCCCCGGATGAATGCGTAGTTTCATTCCTATCGTGACCTGGCTGAGTGAGACTTCTGATTCCTGACCATGTTCATCGATAACAATGGCGGTTTCCGGCTGAAGGTCCATTAACGCTTCTAAGGATTGAGTGGTTTTGGCTTTGGCTTTGGCTTCGATGAAATGACCAAGTGAGATCAAGCCAATGATCATGGCGCTGGCTTCAAAGTACACGTGGCGGGATTGAGCTGGAAGCCATTCTGGGAATAATACTACTATCATGGAGTAAAGCCATGCTGCCCCCGTTCCGAGTGCCACTAAGGTATCCATGGTGGCTCGCTTGTGAGTCAGTGATTTCCAGGCATTCACGAAAAAGTGTTTGCCAGGCACGGCAAGCAACCACAAACAGATGACACCGATGACACCCCAAATCCATTGATCTTGGGTGTGGCGGATCATCATGTTGCCACCCAATACACCCCAAAGCATTAAAGGTGCTCCGATAGAAAGCGCAAGGAAAGATGCCTTCTTATGGTGACTCATTGCTGCTTGAGACTGGGCGGCTTGTTGCGCTCTGCGTTCCTGTTCGCTGGTCACAACCTCGGCACCATAACCTGCGCTGTCTACGGAATGGATAAGTTCCGCTTTAACCTTGTCGGATGCATCATCAACAAACACCAGTGCCGATTGTTCTGCCAAGTTTATCTGAACTTTCTTTGCCGAGTCTACTTTGAGTAGCGACTTTTCGACTGAGGAAACGCAACTGGCACAGGTCATTCCGGTGAGGGTGAGCTGAATAGTTTCTGTTTCACTGACCTGAACGGGCGAGACTGGTTGAAGGGCTGGCTCGATTACTTCTTCTGCTACCTCAGATGGTTCTTCATTTGGTAGAGAAGCCTGATATCCCGCCGATTCAACAATAGATATCAGCTCCTCAGGTTCAAGAAGCGAATAGACAGTCGCATCTGTTTTGGTCACTTCAAAACTGAAAATTTGCGAATGTTGTGCAAATTCATCCTGCAATTTTTTTGCGCATTTTCCACAACTTAAGCCGGATAAGCTAAGCTCCTGTTTATGGCCAGCTTGATAGCCTAAACTTTGAATAGCATTAAATAGGATTTTGAGAGGTGCGTTAGTCTCCAGATTGACCTGGTGTTTATCAATGGCGGTCACGGAAGTGTCTGGCAGTTCGGTTAATGCCTTTTCAACTTTTCTGGCGCATCCCATGCAATTTAAACCATGGAGAGGAAGCGTATAACTGGTCATAAGCCGTCTCATAAGAATCTCGATTAGGGATGAGAATAAACCTTCCCTCAAGGGGAAGGTCAACAAGCGTTACAACTTTTTTGGATGTTTAGGATTTAGGAGGCAGGATGAAAGGATTTTACTTAGTTGGCTGTATTGTGGGAACGGTGGTGCCGTACGCGGCGCTTTTGTCCTGGTTTGGTGAATTTGGATTCTCCATTCCTTTGATATTTGAACACATCAATAGTACTAAAATCGGGTTGTTTGCCTGGTTAGATGTTCTGATTTCTGCGGTTGTTTTAATTGGCTTTATTCTCTACGACAGTAAGAAAATAGGCTTTACACAGGCATGGAAACCGATACTGGGTACATGCTTGGTCGGTGTTTCTCTTGGCTTGCCGCTTTACCTGTTGCTTCGTGAAATGCATCAGGAAACTCAGATAGCATTGCAAAGCACTTCTTAAGGCTTCATCACGCTCTGTTTTTGCCCATTGTACAATTGCAATTGGGTGGTAAAATGTCGCCAATTTCTCGTCCTTATCTGCGCGGTACCCCAATGGGTGCCGCTTTTAAACACCCAAAGGAAATCCCATGACGGTTAAAACTCGTTTTGCTCCTAGCCCAACAGGCTATCTTCATGTTGGTGGTGCACGTACCGCACTTTACTCTTGGTTATACGCGCAAAATCAGGGCGGTGAATTCGTTCTGCGTATCGAAGACACTGATTTGGAGCGTAACTCTCAGGAAGCCGTGGATGCGATTCTGGAAGGGATGAAATGGCTAGGTCTTGAGTGGAATGAAGGTCCTTACTTCCAATCTAAGCGTTTCGACCGCTACAACGAGTTTGTAGAAAAGCTTCTTAAAGAAGACAAAGCCTACAAATGTTATGCGTCAAAAGAACTTCTTGACGAGATCCGTGAAGAGCAAGAAGCGAACAAAGAAATGCCTCGCTACGACGCAAATCATCCAAAAATTGTTGCGGCAAACGAAGCGGCAAAAGACGGTGACCCTTGTGTTGTGCGCTTCCGCAACCCAAAAGAGGGCAGCGTAGTATTTGATGACCAAATCCGTGGTCGCATTGAGATTGCTAACGATCAGATGGACGATTTGATCATTCGTCGTACTGACGGTTCACCAACTTACAACTTTGTAGTTGTTGTGGACGACTGGGATATGGGAATCACTCACGTAGTACGCGGTGAAGACCACATTAACAATACACCTCGTCAAATCAACATTTATGAAGCACTGGGTGCACCTGTTCCGACATTTGCACACTGCGCAATGATTCTGGGTGACGATGGTGCCAAGCTGTCTAAACGCCACGGCGCAGTATCTGTAATGCAGTACCGTGATGAAGGTTACTTGCCAAATGCTCTTAACAACTACTTGGTTCGCTTGGGTTGGTCTCATGGCGATCAGGAAATCTTCTCTGAAGAAGAGATGATCAAGCTGTTTAGCCTGGATGCAATTTCTAAGTCGGCTTCAGCTTTCAACACAGAAAAGCTGCACTGGCTGAACAACCACTACATCAAAACGTCTGATCCAGCCTACGTAGCAGAGCATCTGCAATGGCACTTGGACAACCAGAATCTGAACACAGAAAACGGTCCTGCCGTAACTGAAGTGATAACTTTGGTAGGCGAGCGTTGCAACACACTGGTAGAACTGGCAGAGCAAATTCGCTACTTCTACGAAGACTTTTCTGAGTTTGAAGCGGGTGCGGCGAAGAAACACCTACGCGGTGTAGCGAAAGGTCCACTAGAGCTGGCACTGGCAAAAGTTGAAGCGCTAGAAGACTGGACAACAGCGAACATCAAAGAAGGTGTTATCGCGGCTGTTTGTGAAGAGCTTGAAATTGGCATGGGCAAGATCGGTATGCCACTGCGTGTTGCGGTAACGGGAGGCGGTCAGTCTCCATCTGTTGACGCAGTTATGGAGTTGATTGGCAAAGAGCGCGTTATTGCTCGCATCAAGATGGCACTAGAGTTCATCGCTGAGCGCGAAGCCAACGCATAATCGGTGAAAACAGAAAGTAAAAGGCTGCGTATGCAGCCTTTTTTGATCGTATTGAGTCATATTTATTTGAGATCAATGCTGTTAAGCCGACCCATATAAGTCAGAATCTCAATATTGTGTTTATGCGCTTCTAACAAGGCCTTTTTAGTTTGAGTGTATGCCGCCAGCTTTCCATGTTTGTTAATGGAACAGACCTTGGTCTTGTATTTGTATTCCCCGTTTTCATCAAACTCGCGCCACTTTGCCAAGTAACACGCATCCCTATGTTCAGGGTCAGTTTTAGTCGGGTTTGGCTTATACACAATCACAGGTTCTACACTGTGAGGCAGTCGGGTCATCAGATAAGGATCTTTAAGCAAGCGACGCCAAAACTTTCCCCACATCTCCCTACCCAGTTCATTGCGCAGTTTGATGGCTTTCTGAAGTCCTTTCTTCTCTCCAATACGCACGAAGCCGACTGAGCGGTGAAGTACAGTGTCGTCAGGTGTATGAATATGAATCTTAAATGCGGTCTTGCTTTTAGAAATAAACCTGTGCCCGGTACTTGTTGTTAGGCTGCTTTTTTTCATAAAGAACGAAATTGATATGTTTGTTACTTATAAAAAAGCATAGAAGAATTTATATAAAGTTTGAAGAGCGCCGCAACTCTCACGGCACGCCAGTCACATTTTTACAATAGATCTTTTTCATGCTTCTTAGGTTCGAAGCACTCAAGCAAATAAATTTGTTAAGAACAGCACCTTATGACGTAAATTGAGCTTTAATTCCCTCATTTTTCTTATTGTCTTTATCTTAGGTTTTACTGGCTATCTGCGGCATCCAGCGCATTCAACAGATAGGCTCTAACAATGCGATTTTGATTCAAAATTACAATATGTCTCACCAGGGCAGACCTTTGTATTGAGCTTTTTCTTCTTTAGTAGCGTTTTTAATGATCTAGACCTCTATTTCCTTATATTTCACTATGGTTAAATAATCTACTATTGATAATGAGTATATTTATCAATGAATCATCACTAAAAAGAAAAGTTAAAGGAGCCCAAAATGAAGAAGTTACTGATAGCGGTGTTTGGATTGTTTTCATTCTCTGCGCTTGCAAACCCTTGTCAAATAACGGTTGAAGCGACTGATGCGATGCAATTCAATACTAAAGCCATCACAGTACCTGCAAGTTGTGAAAACTTTACTGTCGAACTAAAACACGTTGGATCATTACCTGCAAATGCAATGGGTCACAACTGGGTACTGGCAGAGACGGCAAACTTTCAACCTGTTGCCTTGGATGCCGCGAAGGCAGGCCTTGCCAACAACTACGTGCCACCTGGTGACAAACGTGTTATTGCATTTACTAAGATCATTGGTGGTGGAGACACTACATCAGTGACTTTCCCAACGGCAGATCTGAAAGGCAAAGATCTTACGTACTTCTGTTCTTTCCCTGGACACTGGGCAATTATGAAAGGTTCATTGAAGGTGGAGTAATATGCATTGGTTGGCAGCGATACGCTCGCTGCCACGTACTGATTAACATACGTTTTAATGTATATATGAGCATATATAAGTATCAGTGGTGAGAAAAATCATATAAAACTATATTTGTAATCCATGTGTTTTATATAAGTGAGATGTTTATTCAAAAAGCCTTTAGATGATATTGATACGCTTGAGCACCAAAAATAATAGTAAAAACAAGGAAATTTAGAGTGTCTCAGCAGGTGGTTGGTTTATTGGAAAACATCTTGTCTACTGTTTACGGTCAATACAGTGATAAGTCTGCTTCGGACAAAGCATATAAAGCATTTGTTCCAATACTAAAAGAAACGTTAGAAAGTGGAGTTCCTTTTAGTGATCCTCGAGTTCAAAACGCTATAGAGCATCTCAAAAGTCTTCCCCCATATGGTGCTAGGCGCCTGCATTTCTCAAAAAGGTACTTAAAAGATAAAGAGTCTGTACTGAGTCTTCCAAATAACCCGTCATCATTAGCTTATGGGTATTGGTGGTGATGTATGAAGCATAAAGTATTTGCAGTTCTATATGTTCTCGTAGGCTTAGTTCTTGTGCACAACATGATTCCGGAATTAGAGCTTTTTGTTGACCTTAATCCCCTGATATTTGTATTAAGCATGTCTATACTGGGCTTCTTGTCTGGCAAATTTAATGAGCAATCTGATGGTGTTAGAATTGCTTCATCTACTGCTTTATCTTCAGGTTTTATTGCAACATTAATTGGGTTAGTTCTTACATTAGGGCAACCTGAACTCGACTTCCAAATTTTTGCAATTGGGCTGAGTGTATCTGTGCTTCCTCTTTTTTATGGACTGTTACTATTCCTGTTATTAATTCCATTTAGGAAGCAGTCGAAATAAACGACATACAGTGTTTAGGTAGAATATCAAAAAACCGCCAATGGCGGTTTTTTGTTGAATCTTTACTTAACGTATTCAAATTGCCACATTAGGTGCACAGACGTATCTTTTGTAAATGGGAATACAATCGTGCCGAATATATGGCTTAGGCACTGTTTAGAAAATTAAGAGTACATCGAGCTGACATTGAGGACAATGTGTGACCATAAACAAAAAAGCCTTAGCTTAAAAAATAAGCTAAGGCTTTGTTTTATATGGCGCTCCCGACAGGATTCGAACCTGTGACCTGCCCCTTAGGAGGGGGCCGCGCTATCCAGCTGTGCCACGGGAGCGGTGTATTTTCATCATACCTAAAATTCTTACGATGTTAAGCGTTTGGTTTTAATCGAAAATTTGTTTGTGCATTACATCGCCTATCTGCACACTTCTAGCCAGATTAGGCTGGTTGATAACAAGTTCGGCACCTTTGTCGTATACACGAGTGACAGTTAAAGTTATATCACTTTTGGATACACGGTTACGTGCTATGCCGTGTTGGTCAACAAAAGCTCCGGTATGCCATAGCTGCAAAGTGTCGCCTTTCTTTACGCCATGTCGACGACCTAGGTCGATAGTCACCACACCATCTTTTATTGCAACAATCTCTGGAAGGGTGATCTTACAAGACAATTCAGATTCCAAGTCCAGCATCACGTTGCGACTTACCCGCATCATCATTGTTCCGTAAGTAGAAGACCAGAATCGTGCGCCTTTGGTGTCGACTTTACTGGTCTTAGGGAATGGCCAGAGTGCGACCTCGCGATAATTCTTGGTGTACATCTCGTTGCCGGTTTTACCGTCAAATACGCTGACTTCCATAGCAAACTGGCGGTTGATGGTCTCTCTTCCTAAGAGTGAAGATTCAATCGTCGCAGTCAGGTCGGTAATAGATGCGGTCATTAAGTACTGCGCACCCGTATCCTGAGCCAGCATTTTGACGACTTCAGGCTGATCTTTGCGGATCTCGTATTGTGTGGTGCCAACAGAGTAGAAGCTCAGAGACTCTTCATTTAGCTGGCGGCTAATAATGGTGCCGTAATCTCGACCGAGATAATACATACTGCCCATAACAGCCTGGGTTGGTTCAACGATGTCGATCAAGCCAACCGCAAACGTCTTCTTATATTGATCAACATGGCAACCCTTTGCCGAAGGGTAAATGTCTACCCGTACTTTTAAACGTACTTTGCCGCCTGATTCCTCTTCACTAACCACTCTTACGTAGCGAACTTCATGGTTAGTAAACTGATATTCTTCACGAGGATCTTCTAAAAAAGGCTGAATAAAACTCAAAGTGCCGATGTCGGCGCCAGAAAAACTCATGGCTTTATAGAGGGCATCTTCAATGGCGTGAATTCTTGCTATCTCTTTTGTTGACACTATGGTCGCATCGCCGTTGACTTCATACCACGCCGCGCGAATACCAGCAGAAAATATCAAACTGAATATCAACAAGATGGTTCGGAAATCGTATTTTTTCATCGGTGTTTTACCATTTGGGTATGTTTTTTGCTAAATATTTGGTTAGCAGGTTTCGGTGAGTTTTTTCCTAGCGAGCAACTAAGGAAAAGCAAGTATTGTTCCAACAACTGGTAAACACGTTGGAGTAATGAAGCCAAGTATATCCGGAGATGAAGAGAATGAAAAAATGGTTTGTCGTCGCAATGACATCGCTGTTAGCGTCATGCGCATTTTCACCCATTTATGACGGTAAAGACACGTACCCAGGCAGCCGCTTTATGCTGATGGATACACCGCGTCATACAATGGACTTCTTTGTAGAAAGTTTGACTGAAGAGTTGATCCTTTCTAACACGAGTGTTTCAGCGCGCTCACCCATTGCAATCACATCTTTTGTTGATTTGCAGAATATGGATACCACTAACTGGCTGGGTAACTCAGTATCTGAAGGGTTTATCCATCAGTTCCAGCGCCGTGGATTTAAGGTGGTTGACTTTAAAACTACCGGCTCGATTCGTGTAACGCAGGAAGGCGACTTTGCTTTCAGCCGTGACTGGAAAGAGCTGGCACGCGAGCAAGACGTGAAATACGTTCTGACGGGAACGATGCTGCGTCAGGAAGGCGGTGTATTGGTCAATGCCCGAGTGGTAGGGATGCAAACACGTATTGTAGTCGCAACGGCACAAGGCTTCTTGCCGGCAGACCGAATTGGTCGAGACCTTGAAACTCTGCGAAGCATTCGAACTCAGGACGGTGTGATCATTCGCTCTGATCCAGAGATGAAAACGCAGAACACAATTATCCTACGTCCATAGAATAGCCCGAAGCAGAGATTAAGGTGAGAGAGATGAAAAAGTTACTTTTATTGATTACCGCGCTGGTGGCAGTAGGTTGCCAGCCAATTAATAACCGCGGCGAGAATGTCTTAGTTGCGGTCGGATACGCCAGCATCAGTGAACAAAGAGGGCGTACCGCTGAAGAAAAACAAGTTCGTGCACTTCGCGCATCAAAAGTGGATGCTTACCGTGAGTTGGCGGAGCAAGTTTATGGTTTACGAGTCAGTGCCCGTTCGGATCTAGAAGATCAACGCTTAGGTACTGAATACGCGTCAGGTGCAGTTGATGGTGTGATCCGTGGTGCTGAAGTGGTGAGAACCTATGCCGTCGGCGATAACTATGTGACCGAGCTTAAGCTAGATATCGATAAGATGGATAAGCTGCGCGAGTATGGTGATGTTCAGCAAGTGCCTGTTAAGAAGAAATCGACCCTGTTCTAATTGAACCGAACCTATCCGGTATTCTCTTCAACGGTTTCTTTATAAAGTTAAAGTGCTCAATAAATCGAAAGCGGCAACCAAGTGGTTGCCGCTTTTTTGATTCTTAAAAACGAATTCGATCTAGATTGAGTTTCTTTAAGCTTTGATATTTGTGCCTAAGGTCGAAACGGTTTGAGTTTGCCCGCCCGCGTTATAGGTCATGCCAATTTTGCTTCGACTTTGTTGCATCAGGTTGTGCAGTTTATTAAAACTTAACTGAGCGCGCTGCAGTGCTTCACCGTTGATCTCGTTCATTTGCTGGCACTCTGCCACCAAAGATTGGATCTGACTGACTTTATTTTCAAAATCATTATTGGTTTTGAGTTGATCGATGTCGGAATGCTCTCCGATCCTTTGATCTGTCTGCTGAAGTTGGTTGATAAGATCGAGTTTGTTCTTCGCCAGAGATTCAATGTCTTTAGAGACACGGTTGGCGATTGCGACTTTTTCCTGCTCTAACAAGTCCGAAAGGGATTGAGCATTCTGGATTTGGTATTCAAGTAGACTGATTAATGTTGCCATAGATTTCGGAGTGAAAAAAAGCTGGACTGCAGCTATTACAGTCCAGCTAGTTCATCTTCAAACTTCACCATGTTTTCTGCCAGCTTCTCAGGATCTACAGTGTAGGATCCGTTTGCTATTGCCTCTTTAATAGCAGCAACTTTCGCGCTATCAAAGCTCGGCTCGGCAGCCATAGACTGGTGAAGTTGACCGATCGCTTTGCCTTCTTGGCTTAGCGAGACGGCATCTTTGCCGCCTTTAGGTTCGGCGACAGAATCAGAACGCGACGTAGCGCTTGAATCTGTACGGGTTTGAGTGCGGCTGGTTGCCACATTCTGCCCGGACCTTAATTGATCAATGCTTGCCATAGTTTGAGCCTTATTCGCAAATGAAAGAGAACCTGTACAAATGGTATCGACACCCGTTTGGAAAACTTTAACTAATTTTTTCTCAAAAGATCGACTTTTTTCATTTTCCGCTTTGTACAGATCAAAACGTAACGGTTACTTCTGCAATTCCAGTTACTATAGCACTAATTATACGATTTGATTTGGTATTTTTCACCCTCACTTCCTCGCCTTGTGCTCCGTCGGAAAGGGATTTGCCTTTGGTTGTGATCACCAGTCCGTCTTTAACCGCTTTAATTACAACGGTTTCATTTCTGCACACCACACAAATGTCGCCTCTTTCTATTACTTCTCCCTGGCGTATATTTTTCTTGAGTTTTGCACCGGCGACTTGATCCAGTTGATTGAAACCGAATCGACGATAAGCACGTTGTTCGACAAAACTTATGCTAATATCTGATTTATTAACAAGTTCACCTCTGGCTAGTGGACGAAGGGCAGTGACCAATGGTCGCATCAACGAAATGCGCACCGGAACGTAGACTCGCCAGTTGTCTTCTGCACATTCAACTAATACAGTTATGTTGGTGGTTGAGCGTGAGTTAGAGGGGGAAGAGGTCACCAAAGGTGATGGACAGGTCGTCGCTTTAATACGGGAGTCCAGGTTAGCTGCGTGCAGCTCCAACTTGTCCGATGAGGCGGTCTTTAATGTCGCTTTTACGTGTGCTTCGGCGGCGTTTTGGATATCCTTGATCTGTTGCTCAGTAGCAGCGGAACAATATAGGCTAAAGAAAGTTAAACAAAAGCCGATACTTTTCCCAAACTTTTTGCAGAAAGCTCTACACTTAGATATAGATTGCATACTGAGAATTACCTTATAATACGCTATTTTGTATGTAATGATCTTGGTTGTCAGATTTTCATTATACTTTACTAGAAAATGCTTGAGATGGAGATGCGCTTATGACGGGTATTCTTGATTCGGTGAATCAACGCACACAACTCGTCGGTCAAAACCGATTAGAGCTTTTAACGTTTCGTCTAATGGGACGTCAACGTTACGGCATAAATGTATTCAAAGTAAAAGAAGTTCTCCAGTGTCCCAAGCTGACGTCGATGCCTAACTTACACCCTTTGGTGAAAGGTGTCGCGCATATTCGCGGACAAACCGTGTCTGTTATTGATCTAAGCTTGGCTACCGGGGGGCGTCCAACTACAGATCTCGACAAGTGCTTCGTGGTGATCTCTGAATTCAACCGAACCATTCAGGCGTTCCTGGTCAGTTCTGTTGAAAGGATCATTAACATGCACTGGGAATCGATCCTTCCACCGCCAGATGGTGCGGGTAAAGCTAACTATCTGACCGCTGTTACTAATATAGACAACGAGTTGGTTGAAATTCTCGACGTAGAAAAGATTTTGGCTGAAATTTCTCCTATTGATGAAACCATGAGTGAGGACATCAAAGAGGAAATCGCTAACATACAAGAAGAGAAAGAAATCGTTCGTCGTATTCTTATTGCGGATGACTCAACGGTTGCACGTAAGCAGGTTCAACGTGCGATTGAAGGGCTTGGCTTTGAAGCTATTGCCGTGAAAGACGGTAAAGAAGCTTATGAGAAATTGGTTGAGATGGCGTCAGAAGGCAGCATCTACGAACAAATTTCACTGGTTATCTCTGATATCGAAATGCCAGAAATGGACGGCTATACGCTTACCGCGGAAATCCGTCGTCATAATGATCTTAAAGATCTTCACGTGATTCTTCATACCTCCTTGAGTGGTGTGTTCAACCAGGCAATGGTTGAGCGTGTTGGAGCAAACGAATTCATTGCGAAGTTTAACCCAGATGAGTTAGGCTCAGCGGTTAAAGCAGCGGTATCTGGTTAAAGAGAACTGAATGACAGCTATAACTATAAGCGATCAAGAGTATCGCGATTTCAGCCGTTTTCTAGAATCCCAGTGTGGGATCGTTCTGGGAGACAGTAAGCAGTATTTGGTCAGAAGTCGATTGAGTCCTCTGGTTAGCAAATTCAATGTTTCATCGCTATCTGACTTGTTAAAAGATGTCATTACAGGGCGAAACCGTGAGCTTCGAGTTGCTGCGGTAGATGCGATGACAACCAACGAAACACTATGGTTTCGCGACAATTACCCGTTTTCGGTATTGTCTGAAAAGCTGTTGCCGGAAGTGGCGGCAAACAAGCGCCCAATTAAGATTTGGTCTGCCGCAAGTTCTTCTGGACAGGAGCCTTACTCCATTGCGATGACCATTTTGGAAACACAATCCAAAAAACCAGGCATGTTGCCTAATGTCTCTATTACAGCAACAGACATTTCTTCTAGCATGCTAGACATGTGTAAAGCTGGTGTGTACGACAACCTGGCACTGGGTCGTGGCTTGTCTCCTGAGCGTCGAAAAATGTTCTTTGAAGACGCGGGCGACAGCAAAATGAAGGTGAAGGACAATGTTAAGCGCATGGTTAACTTCCGCCCTCAGAACCTAATGGATAGCTACTCGCTTCTGGGTAAGTTCGACATCATTTTCTGCCGTAACGTTTTGATTTACTTCTCACCAGATATGAAATCAAAAGTGCTTAACCAGATGGCAGGGTGTCTAAACCCAGGTGGTTACCTACTATTGGGGGCTTCGGAATCGCTGACCGGTCTTACTGATCGATTCGATATGGTTCGTTGTAACCCTGGTATTATTTACAAGCTCAAGTAATCGCATTTTATGCTTTATCTAGCCCGGCAATTTTTGCCGGGCTTTTTATTGCCACATCTCTTCTTCAACTCGCCATAGCTGACTAAATCTGGCGATAGGTATACACTCACTAATGACATTCCAAATATTTTGAACCCTGAGATCGCAAGATCAGACGGGATCTTCCAAAGAAATACGTAGTGTATATCCACTGTTTGCACATCCTTTGGCTTAATATTTGCTTGTATTACAGCTGTGATTTTATTTTCTTTAGGCTTCCAGAAAAAACTTGGCATGCAGATTGCAAATTGATTCACAGGTAAGTCAGTTCTTTTGGTAGAGGCAAGATATGACTATTTCGTTTGATAAAGCTTTGGGTATCCACCAACACACGGTCGGGCTACGTGAGCGCAATGCTGAAGTGATTTCCACTAACATTGCACAAGCGAATACCCCGGGTTTTAAAGCGAAGGGCATGGATTTCGACAAGGCGCTTAAAGCGGCAAAGTCGGGGGCAAGCTTTGGTCTTTCTCGTACGGACGATCGGCATATTAATGCCACTACCAATATTGCTGGGGACACTTTATACCGATTACCAACACAGCCGGACACGGGTGACGGTAATACTGTTGATGTCGATTTGGAGCGTAACCTGTTTATGCAAAACCAAATCCGCCATCAAGCTTCGCTGGATTTCTTAGGCAGTAAGTTTAAGAACCTAACTAAAGCCTTAAAAGGGGAGTAAGTAGATGAGCTTATTTAATGTATTCAATGTGACTGGGTCTGCCATGAGCGCTGAGTCGGTTCGTCTAAATACCACCTCTAGCAACCTGGCAAACGCGAACAGTGTAAGTAGCTCTGCGGAAGAAACTTACAAAGCTCGCCACGCTGTGTTTGGGGCGGAGTTAAGCAAGGCTAAGTATAATCGCGACCACAATGTTCCAGTGAAAGTAATGGGTATCATCGAGAGTGATAAACCACTCGATGCGGAGTACAACCCAGAACATCCAATGGCGAATGATGAAGGTTATATCTTCAAATCAAACGTTAATGTGATGGAAGAAATGGCGAACATGATTTCTGCTTCTCGTGCATACCAAACGAATGTGCAAGTAGCAGATGCAAGCAAACAAATGCTGCTGCGTACGCTGCAGATGGGTCAATAGGGATAAGGAGGTAACGTAATGGCCGGAATCAACAATGTTGGTCAGAGCGGCTTGTCCTATGTTGATCAGCTTAAAACCCTGCAAGAGCAGAACAAGCCTGAGAAAACAACGGGGCAAAATGATCTTAAACAAGAAGATTTTCTCTCGTTGCTGACCAAGCAGTTAGCTCAACAGGATCCTTTTAAGCCGGTCAGCAATGACCAGATGATTGCGCAAATGGCTTCATTTGCGACCGTCGACGGCATCGGGAAAATGAACAATCAATTTGAAAGTCTTAACTCTTCAATGACGTCTAACCAAGCGCTTCAAGCTTCGTCTTTGGTTGGTCGTGATGTTCTGGTACCAGGTGCCGCAGGCATGAAACCTGACAACGCTGGCATGTCTGCCATGGTCAAGGTCCCTCAAGCGCTGGATAACTTGTTTGTCCGCATTGAGAACGCACAAGGTCAACTTGTTCGCACCCTTGACGTAGGCGCAAAACCTGCTGGTGATGCCAAGGTGGAGTGGGACGGATTAGATGAAAACGGTAACCCATTGCCGGGTGGCAAATACGCCGTGAAAGCGGGTGGTTTGCTGGATGGAGAAACGCGTGAGTTTGAAGTATCTACTTACGCTAACGTGAACAGCGTGCTCCTGGGCAAAGGTGATGGGAATGTACTGCTCAATCTGGCTGGCTTTGAATCGCCAGTTCGACTAGCTGAAGTACTAGAAGTTGGAAAAGCGTAAAAGCGCTAGCTAGATAGGAGAATTTGGAATGTCTTATATTGCTCTTAGCGGGTTATCCGCTGCTCAACTGGACTTGAATACAACCAGTAACAACATTGCGAACGCCAACTCATTTGGCTTTAAAGAGTCGCGTGCCGAGTTCGGCGATGTTTACTCGAACTCAATCTTTACCAACGCGAAAACCGCGACTGGTAATGGTGCACAGGCTCACAAAGTGGCGCAACAGTTCCATGAAGGTTCAAGTATTTATACCAATAACCCGATGGATTTGCGTATCTCAGGTACGGGTTTCTTTGCAGTAGCAAAAGAACGTCTGGAGCCACTATCAAACGAGTTAACTCGTAATGGTGCGTTTCACCTAAACAAAGATAACTACATGGTAACTTCGAATGAAGAATACCTACTTGGTTATCAGGTGAACCCTGATACAGGGGAAGTCGCGTCCTATGAGCCTTCGCCTATAAACATTCCAGCAGAATTCGGCAGACCAAAACCAACAGAAAATGTTGAACTGGGTGTGAACGTGCCAGCAAACGGTGAATTAAAAGATCCGGCTTTGTTTGATACCACGGACCCGACCACTTATAACCGTTCAACATCTTCGACCATTTATGACTCAATGGGTCAGTCTTACAAGATGACAACGTACTACTTGAAAGATTCGAGTCAACCGAATACTTGGCACTCTTACTACACAGTGACTGACAAAGCTGGTGAAAAGCCAGTGAATGTAACTGGAGGAGACGTGACAGCACCTAACGGGCATGTCGGGCATACCATTCGCTTTAATAACGATGGTACGTTGTCGAGTATTAACAACGGTCAGAAAATCGTAACTGAACCTCTTGGTACTGGTGCGGTTCCTATTGAACTAAATGGTGCAGACGTCAACCAACAGATTGAGATCAACCAGTTAGGAGCCACTCAGTTTGCCGCCCCGTTTGAATTGACTAAATTCAACGAAGACGGTGCTACAACGGGCTTCCTTACTAAGTTAGATTTTGATGAGTACGGCAGTATCATGGGCACTTATTCAAACGGTGAAGCGGTAACGTTAGGGCGTGTTGCGCTTGTACGTGTACCGAATGAGCAAGGTCTGGATAAGAAAGGCGGTACTCAGTGGAACTCAACTCAGCTTTCTGGTGACAAGATCTGGGGTGAATCTAACAAAGGTTCATTCGGTTCGGTATCGAGCGGTACGCTAGAGCAATCGAACATTGATATGACTCAGGAGCTGGTGGACTTGATTTCTGCACAGCGTAACTTCCAGGCGAACTCCCGTTCTCTAGAAGTACACAACGGTCTGCAACAGAACATCCTGCAAATCCGATAGTATCTTCAATCATCTGTCATTGCCGCTTTGTGCGGCAATGCTTGTTCCTCTAGCAAGATCTTGTCTGATCTTATCGCTCAAACTCTCTCCAAGAAATTCATTAATTTCCTTATATATCAATTGCTTATATTTTTGGCATGCTAATTGCTTTTTAGCTTTCATAGACTTTTATGGGAGCACACCATGGATCGTTCACTGTTTCTCGCGATGAGCGGGGCAAAACAAAACATGCAGGCAATGCAGCTAAGAGCCAACAACCTGGCCAACGTTAGCACAACAGGTTTCCGTGCTGATCTTGCGCAGGCTCGCTCTATGCAGGCATATGGCGATGGTTTGCCATCTCGCGTATTCAGCATGACTGAGCGTCCGGGGCAAAGCTTTGCTCAGGGCAGCGTGATTACTACAGGCCGTGATCTGGATGTGACCATAGAAGGCAATGGTTGGATTGCGGTTATGGACAAAACAGGTAAGGAAGGGTTAACCCGAAACGGTAACCTGCATATCGATCAAACCGGTCTGCTTACCAACAGCTCTGGTCACCTAGTGTTAGGTGAAACCGGTGCACCAATAACCTTGCCAATTCCTATCAGCAAAGTCGAAATCGGTCGTGATGGCACTATTTCGGTTATCCCGCAGGGTGCTCCTGCCGATGCCATCGAAGTGGTTGACCGAATTAAGTTAACGGCAACCGATAACCGTTCTTTGTACAAAGATACCAATGGTCTTTTCCGCGGAAAGAATGACAACAACGAATACGAAGCTGACGCCAACATCAAGATTATGACGGGCGCGGTGGAAGGCAGTAACGTGAATGCCGTCGGTGAAATGACCAGTTTGATTGACCTTCAGCGCCAGTTTGAAATGCAGGTCAAATTGATGAGTACCGCAGAAGATATGGACAAAGCGTCCGAATCTCTTCTTCGTTCTAGCTAGCATTTAAGTGAGGATTGAGTTATGCATCCAGCATTATGGGTAAGTAAAACGGGTTTAGATGCTCAGCAAACGAATATCTCAACCATCTCGAACAACTTGGCGAACGCCTCAACGGTTGGTTATAAGAAGAGTCGAGCGGTATTTGAAGATCTTTTCTATCAAAACATTAACCAGCCTGGTGGTCAGTCTTCGCAAAACACAGAACTGCCTTCTGGTCTGATGCTTGGCGCAGGTTCCAAAGTGGTCGCGACGCAAAAAGTCCACACTAATGGTAATGCGCAAACCACCAGTAACGCACTCGATTTGATGATTGAAGGCGATGGCTTCTTCCAGGTACTGCTGCCTGACGGCAACATTGGCTACAGCCGCAACGGTCAGTTTACGCTGGATGGCGAAGGTGCAATTGTCACGTCTGGCTCTGGCTACCGATTAGAGCCTGAAATTGTCATTCCTGATAACGCGATCTCTATTTCGGTTGGTAACGATGGTGAAGTGTCTGTCCGAGTTCGTGGTCAGCAAAATAATCAGGTTCTGGGGCAAATTACCACTGTTGACTTCATCAACCCAGGTGGTCTGGAACCAATCGGTCAGAACATGTACCTACCAACGGGGGCCAGTGGCGACCCACAGGAAGGGGTTCCCGGTCTGGAAGGCTTAGGCTCCATTCGTCAGTCTATGTTGGAAACGTCCAACGTTAACGTGACAGAAGAGCTGGTGAACATGATTGAAGCGCAGCGCGTCTACGAGATGAACTCAAAAGTGATCTCATCAGTAGATAAGATGATGAGCTTCGTGAATCAGCAGTTGTAATGAGGGCTTGACCATGATGCGTATACTATTTGTATTTATGACTTTAGTGATGGCGGGTTGTTCTTCGCTACAGCCGCCTGAAACGACGGATCCTAATGCCGGTACTACAGTGGTTGACGCCATTGAAGGCGACAAGTCTAACGAAGGCGGCAATGGAATCGTAGACACACTTCGTGGTCGAACCGATCCAGTCGCAGGTGACCCGGCCTGGGCGCCGATTCACCCTAAAGAAAAACCAGCGCACTACGCCACGGCAACGGGGTCACTATTTAATACGCACTTTGCACAGAATCTTTATGATGACAGCAAGCCACACGGAATTGGTGACATCGTGACCGTCATGCTGTCGGAAAACACCAAAGCGGCAAAAAGTGCCGACGCAGATTTAAGCAAGTCTAACGACGCATCCATGGATCCTTTGAGTGTTGGCGGACAAGAACTGACGATTCAAGATTACAACTTTTCTTATGAGTTAAGTAACGAGAACAAATTCAAAGGGAATGCATCGGCAAACCAGTCAAACAGCATCAGTGGTTCAATTACCGTTGAAGTGATTGAGGTGCTAGCCAATGGGAATCTGATTATCCGTGGTGAAAAATGGCTGACGTTGAATACAGGGGATGAATATATCCGCCTAAGCGGCACAATTCGTCCGGATGACATTTCTTTTGACAACACTATCGAGTCTACAAGAATTTCTAATGCACGAATTCAGTATTCTGGCACCGGAAATCAACAAGATATGCAAGAGCCTGGATTCTTGGCACGATTCTTTAATGTAGCTCTGTAAGTGAGAGAATTGTCGGAGTTTTGACATGTTGAAGAGATGGGCAGTAATGGTCGCCGGTTTGATGATGTTGACAGTGAGTTCAGCGCAAGCGGCACGAATTAAGGATGTAGCGAAAGTTGCAGGGGTTCGTAGTAACCAATTGGTTGGCTACGGTCTGGTAACGGGTTTACCAGGCACGGGGGAGTCCACGCCATTTACTGACCAAAGCTTCAATGCCATGCTTCAAAACTTCGGCATCCAATTACCACCGGGCACCAAACCAAAGACCAAAAACGTCGCCGCCGTAATTGTGACGGCAGAGCTACCCGCTTTCTCTAAGCAAGGTCAGCAGGTCGATATTACCGTGTCTTCCATTGGTAGTGCGAAAAGCCTTCGCGGCGGTACATTACTGCAAACTTTCCTGAAAGGTCTGGATGGTGAAGTCTACGCAGTGGCACAAGGTAACCTAGTGGTGAGTGGATTCAGTGCAACGGGGGCTGACGGTTCTAAAATTGTCGGTAACAACCCTACAGTAGGTATCATTTCAAGTGGCGCGACAGTGGAACGTGAAATCCCGAATCCTTTTGGTCGTGGTGATTACATCACCTTTAACCTTCTGGAGTCAGATTTCACAACTGCACAACGCATGGCGGACGCAGTCAACAACTTCTTAGGTCCTCAAATGGCTCAGGCAATTGATGCGACCTCTGTGAAAGTACGTGCTCCACGAGAAGTCAGCCAGCGAGTAGCTTTCCTATCTGCATTAGAGAACATTGAGTTCAACCCCGCTGACGGCTCTGCCAAAATCATTGTTAATTCGCGCACAGGCACCATCGTGGTGGGTAAACATGTTCGTCTAAAACCTGCTGCGGTGACTCATGGTGGCATGACGGTGGCGATCAAAGAAAACCTGAACGTCAGCCAGCCAAATGCGTTAGGTGGTGGAAATACCGCGGTTGTTCCAGACACAGACATTGAGGTATCGGAACAGTCAGGAAAAATGTTCAAGTTTGAGCCGGGATTAACATTGGATGATCTCGTGCGCGCAGTGAACGAAGTAGGTGCAGCTCCTTCAGATTTAATGGCGATTTTACAAGCGCTTAAACAAGCGGGCGCCATTGAAGGTCAGCTGATTATCATCTAGGGAGTTTATGATGGTTAAGAATCCTAATGACATTGGTTTTATTCATGACATTTCCTCTTTGGACAAGCTTCGTCAGGGAGCAGTAGAAGCGGGAACGGAAGAAGAAAAGCAAGCGGCACTCAGAACTGCAGCAAAGCAGTTTGAATCGATTTTCACCACCATGCTGTTTAAATCGATGCGTGACGCGAATACTGCTTTTGAGTCTGATCTGATGAAAAGCCAGAATCAGGACTTTTACCGCCAAATGCTGGATGAACAGATGGCAAGTGAGCTGAGTGATTCTGGGTCATTGGGGTTGGCAGATATGATCGTTGCCCAGTTGTCGGCTGGTGCAGGTGAAAGCCAGTCTGAGATCGCGATGAGAAACGCAGCGTTAGATACTTCACTAAGATTGCCTGCCGACCAGAGTCGAGTGCATGAAGCTTCTGCCAGCCGTGGCGCTGGTGAATCTAAATTCGATAATCCTCAGCAGTTCGTTGATAAGCTAAAACCTTATGCTGAAAGAGCGGCAAGGGCACTTGGTGTTGATGCTTCTGTGATTATTGCACAAGCAGCGCTTGAAACAGGTTGGGGACAAAAAGTGGTTAAGAACTCTCTGGGTTCCAGTAATAACCTGTTTAATATCAAAGCGGATAAACGATGGGATGGCGGTAAGGTCGCTACCCAGACTCTGGAAGTTTATGATGGTGTGCCAGTCAAAGAGAAAGCGTCTTTCCGTTCTTACTCCAATTATCAGGACAGCTTTAACGACTATGTACGTTTCTTGAATGAAAACCCAAGATACGAGACAGCGCTTCAACATCAAGGTGACTCTAAAGCCTTTATCCATGGTATCCATAAAGCAGGATACGCAACGGATCCTGATTACGCAGACAAAGTGCTGAAAGTGAAAGCGCAAGTCGACGAACTCATTTCCAACTAATATAAAAGACCGCATGACGTTATGCGGTCTTTTTCTTCTCCCTTCTCTAAAATTCCCCTGATTTAAAACTGTGGCATAGATATTGCAATTTTTATATCAGTAATGGTGTAAACCAATCGTAAGTAACTCTTTTTTGGGGGCAACATGGCATCCGATCTACTCAACGTAGGTAGACAAAGTGTCTTAACAGCTCAGCGGCAACTGACTACCACCGGTCATAACATTTCTAATGCTAATACCGAGGGTTACAACCGCCAGTCTGTTCTGCAGGCAACCAATGACCCCCGGCAATATGGGGGGCAAACATTTGGCATGGGTGTCCATGTGGAAAATGTTCGCCGCTCATGGGACCAATTTGCCGTTAATGAGTTAAACCTGACGACGACTAACTTTTCGAACAAGCTCGATACCGAAGAAAATCTGGATCAAATCACTACCATGTTGTCTTCTGTGGCGTCTAAGAAAATCCCCGAAAACATCAACGAATGGTTTGATTCTCTCAAGACACTTTCCGATTCCCCAAATGACATGGGGGCGCGAAAAGTGTTGCTCGAAAAATCCCAGATTGTGGCTCAGAACATGAATCACTTTCACTCTGTGGTGCGATTGGAAAAAGAAAACATCAATAAAAAGCTGGAACAGGCGGTAGAACGAATCAACTCATTAGCAAAAGAGATTCGTGATGTACACCGTCTGATGATGCGTACACCAGGACCACATAACGACTTTCGTGATGAACACGAGCGTTTGATCAAAGAGCTTGCGCAGTACACCAAAGTCACAGTGACACCGAGAAAAAACAACGAAGGATTTAACGTCCATATCGGGAACGGTCACACTATCGTCTCTGGTACGGAAGCCAGTGAACTGACACTTCTACCGGGACAGCCGGATGCTCAACAGCTTCGGATTGGTATGGTTGAAGGTAAAGGCATCAAAGCCATCAAACATGCAGGTTTAGACGGCAAGTTAGCGTCGTACCTCAAAGCGCGTGACGAATCCATTCCTTACGTTATGGATGAGTTAGGAAGACTGGCTACAGCCATGTCTTACCAAGTGAATAAGCTGCAGTCACAGGGTTTGGACCTTCGTGGCGATATTGGTACTAGTCTGTTTACCGATGTGAACTCAAAAGACATGGCAAAATCTCGTGTGATCCAAATGTCGGAATCCACAGCAGAAGTCAGCGTGTACATTGAAGACATTTCGCAACTCAGCAGCGGCGAATACGAAGTGAAGTACGACGGTTCGGATTACCGAATTGTTAAGCCAAACGGCGACGTCATCACAGTGTCTGGCAGCGACTTTTCCAACAATTTCATTTTAGATGGAATGAGAATTTCCATTCAGACTCCACCTAAAGACGGTGAACGTTTTCTTATTCGACCCACTGAAAGTGCAGCAGCCTTGATGAAGGTCGAGATGAAAGATGCTGCTCAACTGGCTGCTCAGAGTTATGAGAGTTCTTACACAGAGGCGCGCGGCACTGCCAAGTTCAACATTCTTCAAGCCGGTAGCCTACGTGAATTTCAGGTAGTGATTTCCCCTACCGGAGATCAATTTGCCGTTCTGGATATGAAAGGTCAGGTCGTGATGCAGCCTCAGGCTTACCCGCCATCTGGTCCTGTTACCGTGAACGGAACGGTTTTTGAACTGACGGCAGGGGCAAAAGAGAACGACAAATTTGCGGCAAACCTTGTCCCGTCTGAAGGTGATAACGGCAACTTGCTTAAGATGCAGAACATCCAGACCGAAAAAGTCATGAATGATGGCAACTCCACGGTTCTGGAAGTGTATAAAGATCTAAATACAGAAATTGGCTTGAGAACGGCAACGGCAACTCGATTAGCCGATGTTGCCAAGTTAGAAAATGAAGCTGCAAAAGAACGTATCGCTTCGATCTCGGGTGTAAACCTGGATGAAGAAGCGGCAAACATGATGAAGTTTCAGCAAGCTTACATGGCATCTTCTCGAATCATGCAAAGCGCGAATGACACCTTCAACACCATTTTGGCACTGAGATAGGGGAGGATGGGTAAATGATGAATCGAATCGCCAGTTTCCATAACTATCAAACCGTGCAGAATGATCTTCAGCGCCAGGAAAACAAAATTCATCACAACCACGCTCAGCTAGCTTCAGGCAAGAAGCTGATGACCGCGGCAGACGATCCATTGGCTGCACACTATGTGCAGGGGATCAAACAGCAGACAGAAGAACTTCGTCAATATATGGATTCCATTGTACTGATTCGTAACCGTTTAGAGCATCAGGAAGTCATGATTGCCAGTGCAGAACAATACGCAGATGAAGCTAAGCGTTCTGTGATGGAAATGATTAACGGTGCGTTGTCACCAGAAGATCGGGCGGCAAAATCTCGTGAGCTTGAAGAGATGGTTGTGAACATGCTGAATCTGGTGAACAGCCAGGATGAATCTGGTAACTATATTTTTGCGGGTACCAAACCTAAGTCACAGCCGTTTTTCCGTGATTATGCCGGGGACGTTTCTTACCTTGGTGATACCTATCATCGCAACATGAAAATTGCCAATGGGCTAGAAATTCCTGTCAGTGATCCGGGCAATAAAGTGTTTATGGAAATAGACAACCCGCTTGGTGATTATGATCCTCAATATGAACTTCAGGTGGCGTCGGAACTTTTGGTCGAGAAAGCCACTAATCTGAATTACGACGATCAGTCTGAGTATAGAGCAACCTTTGTTGATATGGGCGACGGCAGCTTTGGTTATCAGTTGGAAAAAGATGGTTCAGTAGTCAAATCGGATAACTATGATCCAAAAGAAGGCATCAAGTTTGAAGATTTACACCTTCAGTTCAAAGGAAGAATCACGCCGGGTGATGCCATTACATTTGAGCCTAAGAAAAGCTACAGCATTTTTGAAACCTTTCAGAAAGCGATGAAATATTCTGAACGCTCAGTAGCGGATTCAAATGGTACGGCTGAATTACATCAGGTTACTGAAGAGTTTCATGCGGCATTCGTACACATTAATACGGTGCGCACCGATTTGGGGTCCAGACTGAATACGTTAGATATTCAGGAATCCCAACACGAAGACTTCAAGCTTTCGATGGCGAAGTCAAAAAGTAATTTCGAAGATCTGGATTACGCTCAGGCGGTAATCGAGTTCAATGAAAACTCCCTGGCGCTTAAAGCGTCCCAACAAGCTTTCGGAAAAGTGAAAGACTTAACCCTGTTCAATTACATCTAACTCTTGTCTGCAAACCTATGCCTTATGTGCTTTGCCTTAAGTGCCCGGTTTGCCCCCCAAGAGGAGAAAGGTAAAACATTGCCGCTCAATAAACTTTATGCGGTAAAGGGGTAGGTAGAAAGTGAGCTGGTCGTTTCTTTGATGATAGAAATATAAAGAAATGAAGCGAGAAAAAGTTTTTAAAGATAATAATCTCTTTAAAAACATTAAATTAAGGATAAGTTTGGTTCTTTGGTAAAAATGTTGGAAAAGTTGGCACACAAGTTGAATGTATTAATGTAACGAAACAACTTAGGTGCAGTTAGAAGTTCACCATTTAATAAGTTGGACTTCTACAAGTAACTTTCGGTCAGTGCTTAACCAATAAGATTGAACTGACCGGTTCGCAGAGAGAGCGAACTCAACAGGAGAGCAAACTATGGCTGTAACAGTGAGCACTAACGTTTCCGCAATGACGGCACAACGTTACCTAAATAAGTCAACTAATGACTTAAACACATCGATGGAGCGTCTATCGTCAGGGCACAAGATCAACAGTGCAAAAGATGATGCAGCGGGTTTGCAAATCTCTAACCGATTGACCGCTCAGTCTCGTGGTCTGGATGTGGCAATGCGAAACGCCAACGATGGTATTTCGATTGCTCAGACGGCAGAAGGTGCGATGAACGAGGCAACAAACGTTCTTCAACGTATGCGTGACCTGGCCATTCAGTCTGCCAACGGCGCCAACACTGACGCGGATCGCAGAGCCATCAATGAAGAAGCGGTAGCGCTTCAGGATGAGATTAACCGTATTGCTGAAACCACATCATTTGGTGGACGTAGATTGCTTAACGGTTCCTTTGGTGATGCGGCATTCCAGATTGGTGCTAACTCTGGTGAAGCCATGGTAATGGCATTAACCAGTATCCGTGCCGACGATGTTCAGATGGGTGGGCGCACCTTTGTCGCTCCACCGGAAAATGCGAAGTCTAAAGACTGGGGTGTACCAGCCGATAAACTCGACATCAAGTTTGAGTTCACCACGAAAAACGGTGAGCCACAGGTGGTCGATATTATTGCCAAAGCTGGCGATGACATCGAAGAGCTGGCGACCTACATCAATGGTCAGTCAGACATGATTCACGCTTCTGTCAGTGAAAATGGACAGATGCAGGTTTTCGTAGCCGAACCACATTTGGAAGGTGATCTTACTATCTCTGGGACACTTGCCGGGGAAGTCGGGTTAACGGGTGGTCCGGGTGTACAAACTACGGTTCAGGATCTTGATCTAAGAACGGTAGCAGGCTCTCAGAACGCAATCAGCGTTGTGGATGCCGCGCTCAAGTACATTGATAGCCAACGTGCTGATTTAGGTGCAAAACAAAACCGACTCAGCCACAGTATCAATAACTTAGCGAATGTTCGTGAGAATGTGGATGCTTCCAACAGCCGAATCAAAGATACCGATTGGGCAGTGGAAACCACAGAGCTTACGAAAAACCAGATTTTGCAGCAGGCAGGTACTTCAATACTTGCTCAAGCGAAACAGTTGCCAAACTCAGCGATGCAATTACTTCAATAGTAATGCACATCTTCGCCAGGGCAGACGTGAACTGGCGTATGATGCCGCTTAGTTAGCAAGCGCGGAAGGTACAAAAAAACAGGACGCTCTCTCATCTCTCACCTGCGGAATGTTTTAGTGTTTGTATCGGAAGCACCTGGCTAGTCGGGGATATGTTTCATTTCTCTGATCTCCGCATGACTCTGACTAGTAACAGCCCCAGTTCTCTCAAAGGAAAAGGGGCTTTTTTCTTGCCTAAAGAAAAGTATATTTCTACATACCTTAATCTAAGATTTTTCCTGAATCTAAACGTTTTGTTCCCCTTCCGACTCCAAGCTTGTTGTACGACATGATCTAACGTTTGAATGTTTTTACGAAGAATGGGTATAGAAGGTGAATGTGCTGTTCGCTTGAATGGTGTTAATTGATCTTGTTTGGGGTTTTCTCAGTTAGCACTGATGGCTATTACGGGAGGAAGTGATGATAAGGATTGAGATAGGCAGAAGTGACCGCAAATAGAAACAAAAAACGCTGCCATCGGGCAGCGTTTTTTAAATGCTCTAAGTAAAAATTACTTAGTTACGCGTAGAACCGTTGTTTCACCAACAGATACCGCGCCAGTTAGCTTGTTCAACTCTTTGATTTCGTCCATGTTAGAAATAACAACTGGAGTTAGAGTTGATTTCGCTTTCTCTTCCAGAAGAGCTAGATCGAATTCGATGATAGTGTCACCAGCTTTAACTGTTTGACCTTCTTCAGCGATGCGAGTGAAGCCTTCGCCTTTTAGTTCAACAGTATCAATACCGAAGTGAACGAAAAGCTCAACGCCGTCGTCAGATTCGATAGAGAATGCGTGGTTAGTTTCAAAGATTTTACCGATAGTACCGTTTACTGGAGCGACCATCTTGTCACCAGATGGTTTGATAGCGATACCGTCACCAACGATTTTTTCAGCGAATACTACATCTGGCACATCTTCGATGTTTACGATTTCGCCAGATAGAGGTGCGATGATTTCAATTGCACCAGCGTCAGCACTGTCGTCAGAAACCAGCTTCTTCAGTTTGTCAAACAGACCCATGTCATGCTCCTAAACGTTAATTTTATTCTGTTGAATTATATTAGCAGTTTGTTTTTTCTGCGATAAATTTTTCTACGTGCGCTTCAATCTCAGCCGCTGTTGGCATTTGAAGGGCTTCTTCCGCCATCGCTTTTACTTCTGCAAAGTTCGAGTTACGGATAACTTTCTTCACTTTAGGGATGGAGATTCCGCTCATGCTGAACTCATCCAGACCCATACCTAGTAGAAGAAGCGTTGCACGCTCGTCACCAGCAAGCTCACCACACATACCAGTCCACTTACCTTCAGCGTGAGAAGCATCGATCACTTGCTTGATAACTGTCAGAACAGCAGGTGAAAGTGGATTGTATAGGTGAGAGATTAACTCGTTACCACGGTCAACTGCTAGAGTATACTGAGTTAAGTCGTTAGTACCAATACTAAAGAATGATACTTCTTTCGCTAAGTGATGAGCAATTGCCGCTGCCGCAGGTGTTTCAACCATAACACCGATTTCGACGTTTTCGTCGAAAGCATGACCTTCATTGCGTAGTTCCGCTTTGTACTCTTCGATAGCTGCTTTTAGTTCGCGAATTTCTTCAACAGAAATGATCATTGGGAACATGATGCGAAGCTTACCGTGTGCAGATGCACGTAGGATACCACGTAGCTGGTCACGTAGAATTTCACGACGATCCAAGCTAATACGTACGGCACGCCAACCCAGGAATGGGTTCATTTCTTTTGGCAGATCCATGTAAGGAAGATCTTTGTCACCACCGATATCCATAGTACGGATAATCACTGGCTCACCATGCATCGCTTCCGCTACTTCTTTGTAAGCTTGGTACTGCTCTTCTTCAGTAGGAAGTGCATCGCGATCCATGAATAGGAATTCTGTGCGGTACAGACCAACACCTTCACCGCCGTTGCGGATGATGCCGTCACAGTCTTTTACTGTACCGATGTTGCCACATACTTCGACGTTATGGTCGTCAAGTGTTGTAGCAGGAAGATCTTTCAGTTTAGCCAGCTCTTCTTTTTCTGCGATGAAAGCGTCACGGATAGATTGTGCTTCAGACATTTCTGCGTCTGTTGGGTTAACGATGATTTTGTTGTTCATCGCATCCAGGATAAGCATGTCGCCGTTCTTCACTTGCTTAGTGATGTCGTTAGTACCAACGATCGCAGGAAGTTCAAGAGAACGTGCCATAATAGAAGTGTGCGAAGTACGACCACCGATATCACAAGCAAAGCCCAGAACGTAGTCCAGGTTGATTTGCGCTGTTTCAGATGGTGTAAGGTCGTAAGCAACCAAGATAACTTCTTCATCAATGTCGCTTAGAGAAACGATGTTGATGCCAAGTGCGTTTTTAACGAAACGAGAACCGATGTCACGGATGTCTGTTGCACGCTCTTTTAGGTATTCGTCATCCAAAGACTCAAGTGCAGTCGCCTGCTCTTCAATCACAGTGTGGATAGCGTTATCTGCAGAAAGCTTATCGTTTTTGATCAGTGCTAAAATTTCTTCTTCTAGCTCTTCGTCTTCAAGAAGCATGATGTGACCTTCAAAGATCGCTTCTTTCTCTTCACCGAACGTTTCAAGTGCTTTTTGCTTGATGGTTTCAAGCTGAGCCGAAGATTTGTTACGTGCATCAAAGAAGCGCTGAACTTCAGCTTCTACTTGATCGTCGGAGATAGTGTTTGTGTTTAGGACAATTTCATCTTCTTGAAGGAGTAGTGCTTTACCAAAAGCAATACCAGGAGATGCTAGGATGCCTGAAATCATAGCCTTACCTTAATATGGTCAACAATAAACGGAAAGTGTTTGACTAAAAATGCTAACGAGTAGTTGTAGCTTAAAGACGTCTTATTTAAACAAAGCCATTTTGCGTTTGCAAAATGGCTTTGAGAAGAGCGTTCTAATTAGTGAAGTTGGTCCATAAGAGCAACTAGGTGGTCAACTGCTGCTTGAGCCTGTGGGCCTTCTGCAGAGATAGTAACAACTGTACCTTTAACTAGGCCTAGAGTTTGTAGCTTGAACAAGCTCTTAGCACTTGCACTTTTACCGTTAGAAGTCACTGTGATGTCAGCGTCAAAGCCTTTAGCTTCTTTAACAAACTGAGCAGCTGGACGAGTGTGTAGACCGTTTTCTGCAGTGATTTCTACTTGCTTCTGATACATGTGATATACCCCAATTGATTTATTTTTGTGTCTGTAGTCGGCAGCGTACAATCTATCATTAACAGTGCTAGTCCAAAGTTAATGAAACGCTGACCCGATGTCAGTGTTTTCAACTCATTCTGCTCGCAGTTCTTGACTGCTGCAAAATCAGAGTGATTCTTTACTAATGCGCTTTTTATTTTGAAGCGAAAAATAAAACTGAGGTGATATTACCAAAGGTGAGGCAGGGATCAACAAAAAAGCCCCTATATGGGGCTTTTTTAGACTAAAAATTGATTTCAACACAGTTTTATTACGTGTTTATTGCTGGTTTTCTTTCTCAGTAAACAGACCTGCAAATAGTGCTGTACTTAGGTAACGTTCACCAGAGCTTGGTAGAACCGTTACAATTGTTTTACCAGCAAATTCAGGCAGTTCCGCAATGCGGTTTGCAGCAACTACTGCAGCACCAGATGAGATACCGGCCAGGATACCTTCTTCTTCCATCAGACGACGAGCCATTTCGATCGCATCTTCAGAGGAAACAGACTCAACGCGGTCAATAAGTTCTAAATCAAGGTTACCAGGGATGAAACCTGCACCGATACCCTGAATCTTGTGTGGAGACGGTTGAATTTCTTCACCTGCCAGAGCTTGAGCGATAACAGGCGATTCTGTTGGCTCAACAGCAACGGTTGTGATTGCTTTGCCTTTTTCGCCTTTAATGTAGCGGCTTGTACCTGTTAGCGTACCACCTGTACCTACACCTGAAACGAACACGTCAACTTCACCGTCTGTCGCATCCCAAATTTCAGGACCCGTCGTTTTCTCGTGGATCGCTGGGTTAGCTGGGTTGTTGAATTGTTGTAGAAGCAGGTATTTTTCTGGGTTGCTTGCAACAATCTCTTCTGCTTTAGCGATAGCACCTTTCATGCCTTTTGCTGCTTCAGTCAATTCTAGGTTTGCACCCAGAGCTTTAAGAAGTTTACGACGCTCAAGGCTCATTGACTCAGGCATAGTAAGAGTCAGCTTGTAACCACGAGCTGCGGCTACGAATGCAAGTGCAACACCAGTGTTACCACTTGTTGGTTCAACAAGCTCAACGCCTGGCTTAAGTGTACCTGCTTTCTCGGCTTCCCAGATCATGTTCGCACCGATACGACATTTAACGCTGAAGCTAGGGTTACGTGCTTCTACTTTAGCCAGTACGTTACCTTTACTTACGCGGTTCAGACGAACAAGTGGAGTGTTACCAATAGCTTGCGAGTTATCTTCGTAGATTTTGCTCATGTTGATGTTCCTTCATTACACGGTAGAGGGTGCACAATGCACTCTGTGTTATTACTGATTAAGCATAAAGTGCTAATAAACAACCGAAAAAGAATAAATGGTTATAACTTATAGGGTGTAATGAAGAGCTTTAATAGTGTGAACTGAGTGGTTTTTCTATTGTGATACGCAACCAGTGTTGTACAAAAAAGGCGAGTCTTACATGAGTAATGACTCGCCTAATCCTTATCTCACATATTGTAATCGATATTTGTCCACCCACATGGCGGTTGCACCACACACGGCCACGGGCATCACAAACAAATTCAATATTGGGATCATGGTAAACAACGAAACCATAAACCCAAACCCATAAGAGGTGGACTGATTTTGTTTCAAATCATTTCTCATGTCCTGAAATGTGACTTTGTGATTGTCAAAAGGGTAGTCGCAGTACTGAATGGCAAGCATCCAGGCTGAAAACAGGAACCAGAGTATCGGACCTACTGTCTGACCCAGTGCTGGAATCAGCAATAAAATAAAGAGCCCAAGTGCTTTTGGAAGATAGTACATTAGCTTGCGCCATTCGCGACCTAGAATTCTTGGTACATCTTTCAGTAAAGACATCACAGACTGATCGCTAAGCGTTTTGCCTGTGAGCTTGGCTTCGAGCTGCTCAGCCAGAAGCCCGTTAAATGGGGCTGCCACAAAATTGGCTATGGTGCTGAACAGATAAGTAAACGTAGCCAGTATAGCGAGTGCTACTAAGGGCCAAAGAAGATAAGAAAGCCATGACAGCATATCAGGTAGGTAGCCAAGCCATGCGTCTATCCATTGATTGAGATTAGAGAAAAGAAAATAGATGGCTCCGCCAATCAGCAGAATATTGACGAGTAATGGCAGGATAACAAATCGTCTGATGCCGGGCTGAAATGCCAGCTCAATGCCATGAAAAAAGTATCCTATGCCACTGCGGTGGTGTGTTGTCATAAAAATGTTCTTCCTAGATTGCTCTATTCGCGATTCTAACGTAGACATAACAGTATACCCAAGATATGAACGCTTCCTGAATCGAAAGGCGTTTCATCTCTTAAAGGTAAAATTAAAGAAAAAGCGTGCAGAAGGTCACGCGATGTTCAACGACGTCTCCATATATTTATTCAAATTTCTCAGAGACTTTTGGTAAAGTAACACACATATACGATAAATAGACTGCCACTTGAATGTTTTTTCAGCGATGCAGTGAACAGAGAGTAAAAAATGCAGGAATTGCGACTAGTACTTATCATCGTAGGCTTACTTGCTATTGCCGCTTTGCTATTCCACGGGTTGTGGACCAGTAAAAAAGAAGGAAAAGCCAAATTTGGTAACAAACCTCACCGTAAGCTGGAAAGCTCTGAGGAAGAAGAACAAGATTACACCGCTACTCGCGCGTTTGCTCCTGAAGACGATTTCGAAATTATCCGCAAAACCCGAAAAGAACCTGAGTTTGCTGACAATACTGAAAAAGAAGTACCTGCTTACGATCCATTGGTAGACAGTGAAGAATCGCTACCTTCCTTTTCATCGATAGATGATGAGTCAATCAAGTCAAAAGAAAATGAACCTGTTGAAAATGTTCTGGAACCAGAAGCATTTGTTGCAGAGCCTCAAGAGACAGAACAAATCGCAGTAAATCAAACTACCGACTTCGAAAACGAAGAGCGCATTGAAGATCCTGTTATCACTGAGCCAGAGCCTGAAGCTGAAAAAGAAATGGAAGTGTTAGTCCTAAATGTTCACTGTGCTGGCGATGATCCGTTTGTGGGCACTTCTTTGTTTGATAGCATGAAGCAAAACGGCTTGCTGTACGGTGAAATGGACATCTTCCATCGCCATGCGGATTTGTCTGGGACAGGTAAAGTACTGTTCAGTGTGGCCAATATGATGCAACCAGGAACACTTCAGCATGATGATCCGGACACCTTTACAACTCAGGGTATTTCCTTCTTCATGACGTTGCCATGCTTTGGCGAAGCAGACCAGAATTTCAAATTGATGTTGAAAACCGCGCAGCAGATTGCCGATGACTTAGGTGGAAATGTGCTGGATGATCAACGCAACCTTATGACGCCAGACAGGCTTGATGCGTACCGACAACAGATCCGCGACTTCAACGCTGGTTAATACAAGCAAATACAATATACTCAAGCTACCTCAAGATAGGCTCTCGCTGAACCTAGCATCTTGAGGCAACTTGAGTATATTGAATAAAATGATTAGGGCTCGCTTCGAGCCCTTTTTTCTAAGCACGATAGAGCACGTTATGAGTAAGAACATTGAGCAGCAATACGCTGAGTTGAAGCAGACCCTCCATCATCACGCCGTAAAATACTACGTCGAAGACAGCCCAGTGATTCCGGATGCTGAATACGACAGGTTAATGCGTCAGCTTTTGGAAATTGAAGAGCAAAACCCTGATTGGGTTACAGTCGACTCCCCAAGCCAGCGCGTTGGAGGACCTGCACTTGATAGCTTTACGTCAGTCGCTCATGAGATTCCCATGCTCTCTCTGGATAATGCATTCAACGATGAAGAAATAGAAGGGTTCTATCGCCGAGCAACAGATAGAGCGACAGGAACAGATATTCAAACGTTCAGTTGTGAACCTAAACTTGATGGGCTTGCAGTTAGCCTTCTTTATGAAAACGGTGTGTTAGTTCAGGCGGCAACCCGCGGAGATGGTGCCACTGGCGAAAACATTACCGAGAATGTTAGGACGATAAACGCTATTCCTCTGATTCTGCAGGGAGAAGGCTGGCCAACTCGCATTGAGGTGCGTGGTGAGGTCTTTATGCCTAAGGCGGGCTTCGACAAGATGAATGAAGAAGCGCTTAAGAAAGGTCTGAAGCCTTTTGTAAACCCGCGAAATGCAGCAGCGGGAAGCCTACGTCAGCTGGATTCAAAAATCACGGCTACAAGACCACTGAGCTTTTATGCGTACAGCGTGGGCGTTGTAGAAGGTGGCGAACTGTCTAATAGTCACTACGAGCGATTTCTGCAATTGAAGTCTTGGGGCTTGCCTATGTGCCCAGAGACGAAACAGGTCCAAGGACTAAAAGACGTCTTTGAGTACTACAAGGACATACTTGAAAAGCGAGATAGCCTGCCGTATGAAATAGACGGTGTAGTCATAAAAATTGATGACATCGCTATTCAGGAACAGCTTGGCTTCGTCGCGAGAGCGCCGCGTTGGGCGATTGCATACAAGTTCCCAGCGCAAGAAGAAATTACCGTTCTGAACGACGTAGAATTCCAGGTTGGTCGTACCGGAGCCATCACGCCTGTTGCTAAACTTGAACCAGTATTTGTTGGTGGCGTTACTGTCAGCAATGCTTCTCTTCACAATGCCGATGAAATCGAACGACTAGGTGTAAAAATTGGTGACAGCGTCATTATTCGACGTGCTGGGGATGTGATTCCTCAAGTGACAGGGGTGATTCTGGAGAGACGTCCAGAAAATGCTGGTGAGATTGTATACCCAACGGCTTGCCCAGTCTGCGAATCAGACGTAGAGCGCTTGGAAGGTGAAGCTGTTACCCGATGTACGGGAGGGCTAATTTGTCAGGCTCAGCGTAAAGAAGCACTCAAGCATTTTGTGTCCCGAAAAGCGCTCGATGTAGATGGTCTAGGCGAAAAAGTCATAGAACAGCTAGTAGACCGTGAAATGGTGGAAACCCCAGCAGATCTTTTCAAACTTTCGGCTGGAGTCATTACCGTTTTGGATAGAATGGGTCCTAAATCTGCACAGAATGTGGTTGATGCGCTAAACAAATCAAAACAGACAACGCTTCCTAGATTTCTATACTCTCTTGGAATTCGAGAAGTTGGTGAAGCAACAGCAGCAAACTTAGCAAACCACTTTAAAACACTGGAAGCCATCCAAGAAGCAAGCAAAGAGCAGTTAATTGAAGTTAATGATGTTGGTGAAGTCGTCGCAAACCACATCAAACGTTTCTTCGAGGCAGAGAGTAACCTTGAGGTTGTTGCAAAACTTCGGGAATTTGGTGTCCATTGGGAAGATATCACACAACAATCGAGTGATAAGCCTCAGCTACTAGAAGGAAAAACCGTTGTCATTACTGGCAGTTTCTCCAAGCTAAATCGAAATGAAGCTAAAGCTATGCTGCAAGAATTGGGAGCAAAGGTGACAGGAAGTGTGTCTAAGAAAACGGATATCCTATTCGCTGGCGAAGCGGCAGGTTCTAAGTTAACTAAAGCCCAGGATCTCGGAGTCGAAGTCAAAGATGAAGAGGCTCTAATAGAGATATTAGGTTTGTAATTTATTTAAAGTTACTTTGTTTAAAAGCGAGCTTGATAGCTCGCTTTTTTATTGCACTTTGAAACGAAGAATGTTTCATCAATTTATCTTAATTATTTTAAATGGTTATGTTTTATCTTGGTGTTATTTTTTCATGGAATGATTTTTAGGAAGTTTCTTTTTAACACCAAGGTCTTTTTATAATAATTCATAAAAAAATCGAAAGAAGTGCAACTAATTACCATATTATTTGTCTATAAAAATATGTTGCACGCTATATACACAGAGTTTGATTAAAAGGTTTTAACTCCAACTAGGTAAAGGTTTTCAGAATAATTCTTGTCAAAAATAAAGATATCAATTGTCAGTGATCAATATTCCAAATTTGATTTTTAAAGCTATTGATATTTATCATTTCCGAGTCACTTCACTGTTTCACAATTGCAGATCTTCTTAACTTATTGATTTTTAACGTCTCTATCTTTATTTTTTAGCTCAAAATTAATAACTGTGATTCATATCATTAAGTTGAGAAAACTTTGCTCTCCTTCATATTTTTTTAGTTAAAAAATAAGTTCTCGTTGATGTTTTTCTTCGCGAAGATAGTCTTTGTCATGTGGATACACACTGTGTATGCAGGAATAAAAAGTGTGAACTCATTAGTTTTTGAATATCACACACAGGAAAGATGCTTTCTACCTTAGCGGCCAAATTGAGGTGGATAGCGGACAAAACAGCTATATCCATTTTAGGAGTTTTCCATGGAAAAGATCTTTAAGCGCACTCTTCTGGGTGCAGCAGTGGCTTCAATTGCACTATCTGGCTCTGCACTGGCTAAACCAGCAACTGAAACAGTTGATCTGTACGGTCAAATCGCTATCTCTGTAGCGCAAAACGCTCAAACAACTGATGGCGCAGACAAGCCAATCGTAATGGACAACGAATCACGTATCGGTGTTCGTGGTTCTGCAGACTGGGAACGTGGTCCAACAATCATCTGGCAATTGGAAGGCGGTAACGTTGAAGATGACGGTAAAAACAGCGGTCTAGGTGTACGTGATACATACGGCGGCTTCGACTTTGGTGACTCTGGTAAAGTTCGCTTCGGTCGTGTTCTTACTCCACTATTTGAAGTTGTTGATGGATACACAGGTCAAAGCTCTGGTGGCGGTTTCAACGTAGGTAACACAGGTAACACTAACTACGATCGTCAATCAAACATGGTTCGTTACGATTCTGCAAACCTAGGTGGCTTCAGCTTTGCTCTTGGTGCGGGTCGTGGTGATGAAGCTACTGCTGGTTCAAATGTTTACTCAGCAAGTGGTCAATTCGCAACAGGCGTATTCACTGCAAAACTGGCTTACGAAAACAATACTGACCGTGAAGCTGTTGATAAAGCGAAAAACCGTGGTGATGCGAATGCAATGATTGCTGGTATCAACGTTGACCTTGAAGGTTTCGGTGTTCACGCTGCATACCTAACTGGTGAAGTTAAGCCAACAGGTGGTAAGACTGGTGCTGCTGGCTACGACAAGGGTACACAAAGCGCGTACAAGTTTGGTGCATACTACACTGGTGTTGAGCACTGGACATTCAACCTAAACTTTGCAGCTTCTACAGATGCAAAAGTTGATGGTGATTCTATCAAAGATAAAGACCAAACTATAACTGGTCAGGCTATGTACAGCATTGACTCAAATGCAGTGGTATACGCTCGTCTAGTTCATCATACAGATAAAGTTGCAGGCGAAAGCAACAGCGACTTAGGCTGGCGTCTAGGTATGGAATACTACTTCTAAGACCCAGTTACACTGCCTTTTTCAATTTGCCGACGTGCATGACACGTCGGCTTTTTTTGCCAAGTTTTTGGTGAAAATAAAAGTTGAAGA
>NZ_AFWJ01000100.1 GCF_000222685.1 Vibrio nigripulchritudo ATCC 27043
GGAATGCATTGATGAAATCAACACTTGTTTTATCTATGTTCAACAGAATAGAAAACGCCAACCTGTTAAAGGTTGGCGTTTGTTATGTGAACTTACCGATCAAATTTGAATTGCCATTGTATTGGAGTAAACCGTTAACAGGCAGCCTACAGCACGAGCTTGAACCCTTCATGCGTTGCTTTGAATCCTAGCTTCTCATAAAACCTGATTGCATCAGGACGCTGCTTGTCACTTGTTAATTGAACGATCGTACAACCTTTGCTTTTTGCCAGTTCGATAGCATGCGCAAACATTTGTTCACCTAGCCCTTGCCCCCGATAATCGCTATGGATCCTCACACCTTCAATAAGGCATCGCCAGCTACCTATATGTGTAAGATAAGGAATAAATGTAACTTGAAGCATTCCAACTAGAGCATGTTCAAATTCAACAACCAGCAATTCGTTGTTTGGATCTCGCCTAATTGCTTCGAACGCTTCAAGATATGCGCTATTTAGCGGGTTAGAAGCGTCTTCTCTCTGACTGCCAAGCGGATCATTTGAAAGTAAAGCGACAAGGCTTTCCAAGTCTTCAGATTTAGCTGAACGATAGTTTAATTCCATAGACAGTACCTTTTACTTCTAGCTGGTAACGCCCAACCAAGGTGCGGCAACGCTATCGCACCATACTAAAACCTTACTCCGTAAACACCAAAGCCAACTCGAAGTGAAATCGCTAAGCGTTGAGAGTCACTCCTAAATTGTCTGTTAAATCCGACCTAGTTTTACATGTAAAAATCATTCTTACTAATAGTCTTAAACTCAATTCTGCCAGTTTTGGCATCTAAAATTATGTCAGTTGTAACTGGTGTGTCATAGTCATGACAATCCGATTCAAATTCACGCCTAGGAACGAGAACAGTATTTCCTTCCCGTATCTCTGCCCATGCAGTCATTACTGCACCACATCTACCTTGAATATTCATATTTCCTGGAATAGGACCTATGAGAATTTGATAGTTTTTTCCAGAAAGAGAACAAGAAGCCTCTATTGTCTTTAACGTACCGATCCTATCGTCATTTTCCATCGATTCTATAAGTGACCATGGAGTCCATTGGGTCGAGGTCTTGTTTTCTCTCAGTAAATCACCTGCCTCATTATACGCTCCGCGATATGTCACCGATACTTCATTGGACACTTGATTACATTCGTAGCCAACCAATACAGTAAAATTGTCTGCATATGACAAGCACGGAATTAATAAACACATAACTAAAAATAAACGACCCATTGTTTCTTCCTTATGATTTAGTGCCCAATTAAACTGCCAAAAACGTACAAATGCCGCTTCTGCAAAGCACCTTAAGCAAACCCAGCGAAAACTAAAAATGCCACGCGTTTTTGGTCTGTTTGAATTGTTTGTAAGGTAAACTATTTACAGAACCTATTTGACTTGTATAAAAGAAACAAACCAATTGAGACTTCTATCATTTCAGTCAACAAAAAAGTAATTTGAGTACTACTAAAAGTACCGGTTAAATATGAACCAACCAACCGAAACACAATGAACGAAGTTATAATCACTGTTGCTACTAAAGCGGAGTGAACCCATGTGTTACTGAAATAATACAATAGGGCGATACTTACACCTATTCCAATCATTAGACTGCAATAGATTAAGATAAATGCAATCTCCCCATCAGAATCAACTGCACTTAAACCTATTCTTTCCAGCTTGCTATCAATATCCCAAAGCGCATTAAATCCGGAGAAAATAAAATATATCGACATTATTCCTATATAAATTTTTCCCCAAAAATCTATTTTCATATTAATACTCATAATTTAATGATTGACCTAACAAACGACATGGATTCCCCTTTCCTAGAATCTGCCACCCAGAGGTGGTATCAATTAACACTGGAGGCACCATGTCTAATCGTTCTTGTTTTGGCGGTATCGACTTAGCGAACAATCACTTTATCATCCCAGCCATTAATTCCAACGAAAAGGTCATTCTCAATAAACCAGAAAATCACTCTAACCTACTGATTAAATTAAAATAACATTCCATCTATGCTTATGTGTGGCGGCGCACATTGTGGCGGTTAAATATGTGGTGCAACATACAAAATGTCGAGCGGTATTCCAGAACCCATCACTTGAAGTTTACATTTTATTAAACTCTACAACCATTTGAGGATAAGAGCCTTCGGGGTGAGCATAGAAATCAAAATTGAGTTTTTTATAAAACTTAATTGCCACTTCATTTTTAGGATTGACGCCTAGCCGAATACCTGGGTACAAGTGTTTAACACGCGAAAGCAGTTCGTTATACATTAACACCCCTATCCCCATCCCTTGATATTGAGGTAAAACAGAAATAGCTAACTCTGGATACTCTGAGTATTGCTTAGTAATTGAGTCTTTAACTCTTAACTGAATAAATCCAGCTGTTACTCCCTCAATATAAGCAATTATTCCAACATCATCCTTTTCGCCCCAATCTATGTAGTACTCTTTCACCTTGGGATGATCCAATACATCTCTGGAACGTCTAGGTTCGTCAGGCGAGTCCCATAAAGCAATGTAAATAAATTCTCTATGTAAATCGATATCACATTTAGTTAATTCTTTATAAATAATTTCCAATTCTAAACTCCGAAAATTGTGTAACGCCGATCTAAGGGGTGAGCGACGCCACCACCTAGCCAAAATCATTCTGCCGTAGACACTAAAGCTAAATCAAACCGAATATGCCAAGCGTTGCGAATCCGTCTTAAACGCTTGTATGGATAATCTTTCCTGAATTCGGGTAATGTGAGACCCAGGCTTTAGCTGCAACTAAAGCTTTCTATGGGGTAGTTCGATTGAAGCTAGGCTCCTCTGTCGAGAGACCGATAACAAACATGAACACCCCATAGGACTCTAAGCACAAACCTCGAATAGTCGACTGGGTCTCGAACCCGCATTTCGCAAGCAAGAGTTAGCTTATTATGAATACCAACACACTTCAAAGCATTAATATCGGCGTTGATACTGGCAAGGCGCAACTCGATATTTTTGTACGACCACTTAATCTCTTTTTCACTGTCTCAAACAACGACAAAGGCATCAAAGACGCCATCAAAATTATAAAGAAACACTCACCTGAACGTATCGTCATTGAAGCAACCGGACGCCTAGAAATGCCCTTCGTCCTGACGTGTGCAGAAGCTAAATTACCGATTGTTCGTGCCAACCCTATTCACATTAAACGCTTTGCAGGAGCCATTGGACGAAGAGCTAAAAACGACCGATTAGATGCTGAGCTTATCGCTCATTACGCAGAAGCAATCAAGCCCGACATCTCCATCATAAAAGCAGAAAACATAAGTTTAATGAGTGACTTAGTCATACGTCGCAATCAGCTACTCTCTATGCAAACAATGGAAAAGAACCGAATTCAGGTATTGCCAAAATCTCTCCATTCGACCATCAAGCCAATGTTAACCGCCATGAAAAAACAGATTTCAAACATTGAGGATAAGCTGGTTAAACTCATCGAATCATCTCCTGACTATCAGACCAAAAACGACATCCTGCAAAGTGTTCCTGGCATTGGAAATATCGCATCTGCATCAATCATCAGCAACGTTCCCGAACTGGGTTACATCACCAATAAACAAACCGCTTCCCTCATTGGTGTTGCACCCATTACTCGAGAAAGTGGGCGTTACAAAGGCAAGCGGGTGATTCAAGGAGGAAGAGCGCAAGTTCGAACCGTTCTGTATATGGCGATGATGTCTGCTATGCAGTGTAACCCTATTTTCAAAGCGACTTATACGCGCCTCGTTCAATCAGGAAAACCGAAGAAAGTCACTATCATCGCCTGTGTTCGTAAGATGGTTGTCATCTTAAACTCAATGCTAAGAGATGGCGTCATGTGGGATGAAAATATAGCTAAGAATTAGCTATTGACGCCATAGTCGTTTGTTAGTTGCCATTTTTCACACGCTTAATTATATAATCTTGAAGCGCTAAACCTTGCAGCTTTTGCTTACATCCATTTAGGCGTACCCAAGTGTTTCCAGATGAATTAAAAAAGAGCCCGTCAGAGTTTGATTTGGGCACAGTAACTTCAATAACATACCCTTCATCGCTGCTAGCAACATTATGAAAAACAACACCTATTTGAGTTGGATCTATTTGTGGTTCAAGCGTTCTGAGTTTGCTATTTATCGCCTTTCGTATCTCATCTTTTTGTGCTGCACACAATGAGATACTTTTTACTGTTGTGTCATCACAAATTCCCCAAAAGATACTGCCACCTGAGCTATTTAAGAATGCAATGATGTACTCGTCTACAACATTTTGGATGCTTTTTGTTGGATTGTTGCCCTTAATTTCCTTGAATTCATGAGTTGTGTCTTCCTCAAACTGACACTTCTCACCTTCGATAAACTTATAATTTTCATTAGCGTTAGTACTTTCAAATCTGTCAGGCAATGACTTAAAACGTTTCTCCAGCAGCTTTAGGGAATACTCGCTTAACTGGATCTCATCACTGAGTAGTTTTCTTGAGCCAGCATCACGAATTAAGTTTTCTAAGTCACCGAGAGCGCGAGATTTACCGACAATGCCGCCCCACATTATCATCACATTGTTTCTGTATCCCGTACCTTCTCTGCCCCATCCTCTATATTCTGCTCTCGCAGCTTCAAGGGCTTCCATAAAGCTCCACTCTGGGTTTATCGTTACTCTCAAAATTTTCCTCGTTCTATTAAGGCAACTAACGCCGCATTGAGTGGTGAGCAACGCAGACCACTATACTTAAAGCATTGTGCCGTAAACACTTAAGTTGAAGCAAACCGAAAATGCCGAGCGTTGGGAATCCGTCTAAAATGCTTTGTTATATTTATGGTGTAAATGAACTTCCAGAATCATCATTTCTGGATTCTTCTAGCCCCTTTTTATACATAAGGTATTGGTCATATACTTCTTGGTATTTTAACTTCGCATCTTCGTCGACCGACAAAGAGAATACACTAGCTAGTTCATTTTCTTGAATGTTGCTAAGGATTGCTCCAAGAGCAGATGCTCGGTCGTTGAAAGTAATATACTCTGACGTATTTACTATTACATCCAAAAGAAAAGTCGATAAAGACAATACATTGTCTACAGCACTTGTCTTCTTAGGGTCACCATCTACTACGATATCTTTAATATTTTTAACTGCCGGGACTCTCGGAGTAGCGTTTGTTTCTTGCGTGCTGCAATTATAGAAGATATAAGCTGAATTTAGCTGTTTACTTTGCAATGCATGAAATTGATAGCCAACACTTTCATTATGCTGGGATATATCAGCATCTACTGTAGTCACTCTTTTAGCCTGAAAGTATATTGGACAAATAATTAGTTCATTATTATCGCATTTCCACTCAAGTAATAACGCAAAATCTGCGCCAGTAATCTTTTCTCGATTCTGAACTTGTAGCTCAACCTCACCTAAATTGATATGTGTTCCATCAAGGCAAAGGTGTTTTTCATACTTTTCCTGAACCATAGATGCACAATGGTCTATGTTAGCAGTCAACTTACCTGTCAGTGACATCTCAGTTCTAGGTGTCTTACATTGCTCAATTAACTTTAATTCAGCGTTTTGCAAAGATTGATACATAGCCCATATACCAAAGCTTTTCATCGATACTGGGTTTGAAAGAAATAGATGGTGGTACTTCCTAAAATCTGCGTTTTCTCTACACAGCATAGCAAGAGTAGCTTGACCATTTTTACGAGCTAGACCAATGCAGGAGTTAAACACTTGGCTAGTTTTATCCCACCATTTCGGGTATTGATTATATGTATTTCCAATTACAGCGGAGCAAGTATTTTTCTCAAACTCGTTGATTACGTTAGATCGTTCATCTGCACTTTCCATCATTGTGAAAGAGCTTCCATCGAAGTATTTTTCCATATTCCCTCTTAATAAATATAATGCCCTGTTAAGGTGATGAGATGGTCTCCCCCTACCACTTCAATTCGTGCTAAACCGTGTTTGAAGTGAAGACATCAAAATGATGAAGGAGCTGACCATGGAACATCACAAAATCATCGGTATCGACTTAGCCAAAAACGTTTTCTTTCTCTTTGAAATCAATCATAAAGGAAAAAACATTGGGCGTAAAAAAATCTACATAGCTAAGTTACTTAACCACATCGCAAATTTAGAACATTCCACCATTGCCATGGAAGCGTGCTCTTCTGCTCACTACTGGGCTCGGGCGTTTTCAAACTTTGGGCATCGCGTTCTTCTCTACCCGCCTCAGCATGTTAAAAGTCAACGGCGGAAACAGAAAAATGACTATAACGATGCTGAAGCGATTGCGGAACTCGCTCTTTATCAAAGAGACCACCCCGTCCCTCATAAATCCATTGAACAGCAGGATGTACAGTTGTGCTATTGGGAATAACCAAACAAGGCAATACCTATATTCGGTCGTTGCTTGTTCACGGTGCCAGAGCGGCATTAAGAAGGGCAAAGTATAAATCAGACAAACTGAGCTTGTGGCACTGGAGCTTGAAAAACGGCAAGGTCCTAACCGCGCTGCCGTCGCGTTAGCCAATAAACTGATGCGGGTGCATGGGCTGTCATCCGCAGAAATGAAGAGTATCAACCAGCCTAAAAGACAACACCATAACCTTTTGCAAAGTACGTAGTGAGATGAATAACAGGATAAATCCTACACGTTGAAAACCTTCTGCTCACGTTGGTTATTAAAACCGATAAGGTGATTAGGACTTCGTGTTCGACTGCCTCATCTTGGCCAAGGCAATAGCCGCTAAAACGGGCCGTATATATGGTAGTTAACCTGCGCTTTGAATCGGACTACTGACTTGCAAAATTGGGGGAGACCATATATGTGAACAACGCTACCACGAAACCTAACCTGACCACCGTAAACACTGAACCCAACGATGGAATGAAAAATGCCAAGCGTTGAGAATCACTCTTAAATGCTTTGTTATGTTTACAAGCTACACCACTTGCGTATAAATGCTTGTTGCAGCTCTTGGTTTTGTATCAGTTCAGCGCAATAGTCATCTATGTACTTTCTAATGCCCGCCTCAAAGTTGTCTCTAAATACTAGCTTTTTGTCATTGCATATAATGCGCTCGTCACTAGATTTAGCCCATATTCTCCAGTCGTTTTTTGTCGTTGCTTCATGAAGTAAACCACAGCGAATGCTTTTATAAAACTCAGTAGCGAGCTCTTCATTAAACTGTTCAGAAAATGGGGATTTACTTGTTAAAAACGAGATAAATACTGCTTTACTTGAAGAGTATTCATGCGCACCAAGCCGCTCACCATTTTGTAAAAACTTATAGCTTTTTCCTTGATAAGTTGACTCAAGAAACTCAATTAAAGAACACAAAATGGTCATTATTGAGAAACCTTCACCTGAAAACTCACCGTGCTCTTGTAGAATTGCAATAGGAG
>NZ_AFWJ01000099.1 GCF_000222685.1 Vibrio nigripulchritudo ATCC 27043
AAAAGAAGAATCGGAGTTTGAAAAAGTGGGGCTGACCCCGGAGTTGAGTGAAGTCATCAAAGCTCCTTATGTAAAGGAAAGCCCGATGCAGATTGGTATGGTTTTGTGCGAGCACACTACCATGAGCGTTAACCAAACCGAGTTAGTGATTGGTGAAGTGCAAGAGATTCGTGTTGAAGGGCAAGCCGTTATGCAAGATGGCTATATCGACTTGGACACTTTGGACCTGGTCGCTGTTTCAGGATTAGACAGCTACCACACGGCAGAACGGTTATCTCGCTTAAGCTATGCCAAACCAGAATTGTTGCCAAGAGAATTAGATACATCTGGTAAATAAAGGTTAAACGGGGTGCTTTGACACCCCGTCAGATTTTTAACTTTGTGGAACAGGGTGCTGGTCAAACTGGTCGTTGCTGTTCAGTACATTCATCAAGACAGCGGCGACAAGAACCAATACTGCCGCAATCACAAAACCCCACCGAGTAATGTCGTAATGAGACAGAACCGCAATCAGGGTGTAACTTAACGACTGAACAAGTGTTGAAAACAACGCCAGCCCTCCATCAACCCGACCACGTTGCGACACTTCCACTGTGTGGTGTAACCAATTGGTTCGCGCGATGCGATTCAGAGCATTAAAGAATCCAAACCCTAGGGTGAACAGCACCAAATAGAGAGGGCTGTCGTACAACGCCATACCAAACAGCATCGAAGCCACGATAAACATGGAATACTGCATGATGGCTTGATGTGAAAACTGCCCCAGAACACGGCTGACCAGAAAACCTGTAAACAATGAGCCTAAGCCAAAACTGATGTTGTATGCCGCCAGCCAGTCACCCGAAATCCCAGCTTCTGCAAACCAGATTGGAACCAGTTTTCCTAAGAAAGTCAGGATTGGATAAGACAGGCAAGAAAGCATAATAAACGCGTAAAAACGGGGGGCGACGCGGAATATAGACACACTTTCTGTTAGCTGATCGGTAAAAGAACGCTTCTGGGTTTTACGCAGTTTTCTAAAGTAAGGAGTGGCAAAGTAGGCGACAGATGCGATGCCTGATGCGATGGCTGCGAACAGCGAAAACTCCCACATTCCCCACCTTTCCAGCAAGATAACACCCAGAGCGCCAGCCCCTAACGTTGTGCCCTGAAGTATGATCTCCTGATAGCCAGAGATGGAGGCATACTCATGGGATTCGTAGTTTTCCTGAGTAAAAGCATTATTGGTTACCCAAGCCAGATTACTGGATACCCAAAAAACCAACTGAGCTGCAGCCAACAGCCAGTGTGAGCCTAAATCAAAACTGTAAGCGATACAGACCAGCGCCGCCGTTGATGCCTGAATCGCCTGAATGATAACCAGAATTGCCTTGCGAGAATGGCGATCAATCAGTGTTGAAAAGAAAGGGGTCGCCAAGAATGAGGTCGTTGTACAGACTAACGCTGTCATTGCCACAAATGTACCCATATCAGGCTCTGAAAGAATAATCCAAGGCAGTGCCATCATAAAAAGCCCTGACGAAATACCATCAAAAAACCGACCAGCCAAGTAAGGAAGGGTTTTATTTCTCATTGTTTTTCCTCCGTGAATTTGAAATTGTTGCGTGCTACTCTAAAACCTCAAGTTAAGTTGAGGTAAAGCGCTTTTTTGAAAAAAGTGGAGGAGAAATATGGATATCGGAGTTGGGGAAGTGGCGAAAAGGGCTGGGGTGAAAGTCTCAGCGATTCACTTTTATGAGCAAAAAGGGCTGATATCCAGTTGGCGTAACCCCGGTAATCAACGGCGGTTTCATCGTAGTGTGCTTCGTCGAATCGCAGTGATCAAAGCCGCTCAGCAGGTTGGGCTGTCTTTAGAAGACATTTCGCAGGCGCTAGAACATTTACCCAAACATCAGGCTCCCAGCAAAAAGCAGTGGGAAGAAATGGCAAGCGTCTGGCACGAGATGCTGGATCGGAAAATACGAAGCTTGCAAGCACTGCAGAACGATCTTGGTGGGTGCATTGGCTGCGGATGTTTGTCGTTGGAAACCTGCGCACTCCGAAACCCTCAAGATCAGTACGGTCAAGATCATCAAGGGGAAAGTTGGCTAACAAAATAAGTTTTTTGGCTGGTCACTTTCTCATTTATCGTCTGTTAAATATTCATCTCACACCTTTATTTTTCCTGCTTAGCACTTTTCTCAATCGGTCGGTAAGCTCTCGTTTTGCTGATTTTATGAACGATTAATTCTTGACTGGTGATATTTTTGTTAGTAATAATGTTCACGTGAACATTTAATGGTGAGTTTAAGATTGAATTTGTGAATGTACGTGAATCAAAAGCTTGCCAATGAGGAAAAAAGGGCGAAGTCTGGCTCCTTCTGATGGTTTGTGAGTTTCTATCTCGGAGCCAGATTTCCCTTTGTGAGAACAGCTAAATAAGGAGACGCTGAGTCAATGAAATTACTAAGAATTGGAGACAAAGGACAAGAAATTCCCTGTGCTTTGGATGAAAAAGGAATTGCACGTGACGTGTCTTCTATTATTCATGACTATACGCCGAACACCATGAGCGAAGTTAAACATCGATTAGCCAATGCAGATTTATCTGCACTCCCTGAAGTATCAATGGATGGAGCTAGAGTCGGCACTCCGATGACCCAGCCAAACAACATTTACTGCATAGGGCTAAACTATTCCGATCACGCAGCAGAAGCGGGTATGGATATTCCGGCGGAACCCGTCCTGTTTAACAAATCTTCTGGCACGTTTTGCGCTCCGAATGACCCGATTCTCTATTCACCGAAAATGACCAAGCTGGATTGGGAAGTGGAGCTAGGTGTTGTGATTGGCAAAACCGCACTGAATATCAGCAAAGAAAACGCACTGGACCATGTATTGGGTTATACCTTAGTGAATGACGTTTCCGAACGTGCTTGGCAATTGGAAAGAAGTGGTCAATGGGCAAAAGGGAAGGGTTTCCCCCATTTCTGCCCGACTGGTCCCATGATTGTTACTGGCGATGAAGTGGGTAACGCTCGGGAGCTTTCGATGTGGCTGGACGTAAACGGTGAACGTAAACAAACGGGCAATACCAACACCATGATTTTCGATATCGCGACCATTGTCAGCTACTTGTCTGAATTTATTCGTTTGGAGCCGGGTGATCTTATCTGTACCGGAACACCGCCGGGGGTGGGTGCAGGTATGAAGCCACCGCAGTATTTGAATATTAATGATGTCGTTACCCTTGGCATTGAAGGGCTAGGAGAACAAAGCCAGACCGTCATCCCTTTGAGTGACTGGTATCCACAATGAAGCTTCGTTCTCAGCAATGGTTTAACAATAGTGACGACCCGGGGATGACGGCTCTGCATCTTGGTCATTGCCTGAACTATGGTTTAACGCGAGAAGAACTTCAGTCCGGTAAACCCATTATCGGGATCGCTCAAACTGGTTCTGACCTCTCTCCCTGCAATCGACACCATGTTGAGTTAGCTAAGAGAGTGCGGGAAGGTATCGTGGCAGCGGGTGGTATTTGTTTGGAATTTCCGGTGCATCCAATTCAGGAAACCAGTAAGCGCCCCACGGCTTCACTCGACAGAAACCTCGCATATCTCGGTCTAGTGGAATCTTTATATGGTTATCCACTGGATGGTGTGGTGCTCACCATTGGTTGCGACAAAACCACGCCAGCGCTGCTAATGGCAGCAGCGACGGTGAACATTCCCGCAATCGCGTTAAGTGTCGGTCCAATGCTTAATGGCTGGCATGAAGGAAAACGCGCAGGTACTGGCACCGTCATCTGGACAGCCAGAGAAAAACTGGCAACCGGAGAAATTGATTACGAAGAATTTATGGACATGGCAACGGCATCTGTCCCGTCTGTGGGTTATTGCAACACCATGGGCACAGCCAGCACCATGAATTCACTGGCTGAAGTGCTGGGGATGCAGCTATCTGGATCGGCTGCGATTCCCGCCCCGTACCGTCAGCGCGGGCAGATGGCGTACAACACGGGTCAGCGAATTGTTGAACTGGTGGAGCAAGACATTAAACCTTGCGATGTTATGACCAAAGCCGCTTTTGAAAACGCAATCGCGGTCAACTCGGCCATTGGTGGGTCATCTAATGCGCCTATCCACCTCAATGCTGTTGCCCGCCATTGCGGGATAGAACTGACTAACGATGACTGGCAACGTGTCGGCTACGACATCCCTTTGCTTTGTAATGTTCAACCAGCAGGGCAGTTTTTAGGGGAAGACTTTTACCATGCGGGCGGTGTGCCGGCAGTCATTTCCGAGCTGTTAAAGACGGATCGCTTACCCAATCCTGATGCCTTAACGGTGAGCGGGCAATCGATAGGCGAGCTTTGTCAGTCCTGTCATGTCAAAAACTATGAGGTCATTCACCCTATCAACAACCCAATTCTTTCATCCGCTGGATTTATCAACCTAAAAGGGAATCTGTTCAATAGCGCCATGATGAAAACATCGGTGATTTCGGATGAGTTTCGCCAGCGCTATTTAAGCAATCCAGACGACCCCAACGCGTTTGAAGGAAAAGCCTACGTTTTTGATGGCCCAGAAGATTACCACCAGAAGCTGGAGTCTGAATCCATCAAAGAAATGGACGAAAACACCATCTTAGTGATGCGGGGCGCAGGTCCTATCGGTTATCCCGGTGCGGCAGAAGTGGTCAACATGCATCCACCAGCTCATTTGCTTTCACAGGGAATCCATTCACTTCCGTGTATTGGTGACGGGCGACAGTCAGGCACATCTGGCTCGCCTTCCATTTTAAATGCCTCCCCCGAAGCTGCGGTAGGAGGAGGGTTGGCTCTCCTGCAAACGGGCGACCGCATTCGTATTGATTTAGAACGAGGCAGTGCAGACATGCTGGTTGATGAAGATGTGTTAGAGCAAAGGCGAATTGCGTTGGCAAAGCAAGGTGGGTATCCCTATCCGGCGCACCAGACACCGTGGCAGGAAATTCAACGAGGAATGGTGGCTCAGCTGGATGAAGGCATGGTGCTCAAGCCTGCCGTGAAATATCAAAAAATCGCACCAAAAGGGCTGCCCAGAGAAAACCATTAGGTAGTCGAAATGACCAAAAAAATTGAAGGAAAGGATACATCAATGAACAAGTTTGATCTGCAAGACCAATGTGCAGTTATTACCGGAGGCGGGCGAGGGATGGGTCTGGCCGTCGCAAAAAGGCTGCTAAGTTCAGGGGCGAAAGTAGCGCTCTGGGACATCAATGACAAAGACCTGAAACAAGCCAAAGAAGCGTTAGGTAATGAAGGCGATGTCAGCACACACGTGGTGGATGTCAGCAACTACGAGCAAGTCAGCCAGGCTGCGCAGGATGTGGTCAATCAATTTGGCAAAATCAGTATTCTGGTAAACAGTGCAGGGGTTGCCGGAGTCAATACCACCCTAACCAATTACCCGCTTGATGTATGGCGACAGGTTCAGAGCGTCAATCTGGATGGGGTGTTCCATACCTGCCGCGCCATTGTGCCTCACATGGAAAGTAACCAATACGGGAGAATAGTGAATATCGCGTCGGTAGCAGGGAAAGAAGGCAACCCCAATGCTTCTGCGTATTCTGTGTCTAAAGCTGCGGTGCTGGCACTTACCAAAAGTTTGGGGAAAGAGCTGGCAACCAGTAACATCACGGTGAATGCCATTACGCCAGCGGTAATCAAGACTGAAATGTTGGCAGACGTTACGCAAGAACAAATCGACTATATGCTGGCGAAGATTCCTATGGGTCGAATGGGCAGTGTCGAAGAGATCGCCGCAATGGTGGCGTGGCTAAGCTCGGAAGAGTGCTCTTACTCAACTGGCGCGACGTTTGATATGTCCGGGGGAAGAACGACCTACTAGGGCTGGCTAACCGACTCTCATTCAAAATCTAAAAAGGGTGCGAATACATTCGCACCCTTACGGTATTTAAATCATAAAAAGCTATGCGCTATGGCGACGAACCAAGCTGGCCTCAACGTACACCGTTGACTGGGATTTTATTCGCTGACCAGACTGATAATCGAGCAGCAAAGTCATGCACTGATCCACGATGTCCTGCATCGAAATACTGATGGTAGAGATGCCCGAATTTACCCATTGATACCAAGAAGGATCGCCATAACCGACAAACCTCATCGACTCAGGCAAACAAACGCCTTTCTCCAAACACGCAGTCAGTGCTCCGTTTGAAATCTCAAAGCCCGCGGTAATGACTGCGTCAGGTGTTTTTTCCATTTCAAGAAGTTCGTTCATGGCTTGCAGCCCCAATTCAAAAGAGGGGGCACCAAGTTTAGTCAGGTGTTCATTTAAAGGCAGGTTTTGCTTTTTTAAAGCGGATTGAGTGGATTCCAGACGAATCCGTCCAGTACTGAGATCGCCGGGACCACCAATGTATGCGATGTTTTGGCAACCCGCTTTTGTCAAAGTGACTACCGCTTCTTCAAAGGCGTTCGATTCATTCACCACTATTTCTGCCGATTCACCAATATTCTGGCGAGTTCGGATCAGCTGAATGGTATCGACATCGCTGAGTAGCTTAGCCGCATTTTCACTTCCGTTTGGAGTAGGCACCATGACGACAGACATGGCACTGTGCTTCAGTAAACGCGTGATGGCGCTGACTTCTTCCTGAGGGTCATCCTGAGTTAAGCCAATCATTAACTGCAGGTTGTGACGAGCACATTCGATCGACATCTGATTGGCAATGGCAGCATAGAACTCGTTCTCGATGTTTGGGATAAGAAGCCCAACCACACCCGAACGGCCTCCACGGATCGAAACGGCAGCCTGGTTTGGGATATAGCCCATTTCCGCCGCTTTTTCCTGAATCAGCTTTTTGGTGTCTGGCTTTACCTTCGGGCTGTCAGCCAGCGCTCGGGACACCGTCATATGAGAGATGCCGAGTTCGTTAGCGATACTTTTTATCGTCACACGCTTGTTCAATGCTGCGAGTTCCTTGTGTTTCGGATGTTCGATATCTTAATACCCATCGCAGTAAGTTGTTGCTGATTCTAGCCAGTTAAAACGCTATGTCTGAACATTGACTTACTGTGATGGGTCTAAGGTGCTGGGTGGCACCTTAAAAACCGAAATCATACCTTATTTCTTGCCTTCTCCCCACCACGTGTTTGCGAGCGGCATTCCTCTTACAAATCCGGAAGCAGACCCTGCCAGTTGTTCCTCAATTCTTAAACATTCATTCCACTTTGCCATCCGCTCAGAGCGGGAGAACGACCCTACTTTTAGTTGCCCAGCACCCAGACCAACCGACAAATCAACAATGGACAGATCCTCGGTTTCTCCAGATCTCGCTGAAACAACAGGACGCCAGCCTGATTGAAGGGTAATCTGACAAGTTTCTATCGCCTGAGACACTGTCCCAATTTGATTCACCTTAACCAGAACGGCGTTGCACGCTTTGTCTGCAATCGCCTGTTTGACCAAGGCTGGGTTGGTGACAAGATAATCGTCTCCAATGATTTGC
>NZ_AFWJ01000098.1 GCF_000222685.1 Vibrio nigripulchritudo ATCC 27043
AATTAGGATGCACGAAACCCAATTTAAACAACTTGTCCGTCAAAGTTCCCAGCATGCCTGTTCGAACAAGATGAACACGATCACTAGGAAGTGAAAGCCCTTTTTCGACTTGATCACTCCCTACATACTGTGCCTTGAAGTGCTTTAATGCTTCTCCCTGTGATCGGATAAACGTTTCTGAGTAGGCAAGAAGATGGTTTGAAAAAATAATGACGTTATTCATATCATTTCAACTTTATCTATTCAGAAATTGGCGGAAATCCTGCTGCCAAGAGGGATACACTAATTTCATGCAAACCACATAGCTCGCCGCACCGATCAAACAGGAGGCTAAAAATATTATCGCTAATGACGATTCAATAAACTGCCCTGAGATTACAACAGCAAACGTCATTCCAAGTGAAGCCAACCAAGCAGCGGAAACGGGTTTAATCTGGTAAAACCAGCTAAGCCCGAATATTTTGTTGTAGCCTTTCATACTAAACGGCATCGTTACGAAAACACGTAAAAGCATGCCAAATGCGGCTGCCATCGCACCGTAGGTAGCACCAAGCAATGCGGTAGTGGCTAACGCTACCAATGTAGCAACTACATCAGAAATCAAAGCTGTACTCGGTTTTGCTACCGCAGTAAATGATACTGGAACATAGATCCGGGCAAGGCTAATCACGGCGACTATGGCAAAGATCTGAGTGGGTAAAATCGCATCTAACCACTTATCACCAAACAGCCAGGGAACAAACGTTGGAGCCACTAAGGCCAACCCAACAAACAATGGCGTGACTATCATGGCAGTGAATTTTGTGGATGCCAGGAACAGTTGACGCAGCTCTTCTTTTTCGTTTTGTCGACGTGAAAATACAGGCAACGCGTAACTGAGCAACCCACTTGCAATAGCACTACGTGGCATTTCAACCATACGCCATGCAAATCCAAACAGACCGACTGCCGCTGTCCCTGATGTCACTCCGAGCAAAATTGGAATACCTCGAATTGAAGCGTCCCAACTTAAGCGTCGAACGCACAGCATCCAACCAACAGAACCTAGCTCAAAAAAAGCTTTGCGCTGAAAGCTCAGCCCAATTCTGTGGTTGGAAACCAGAAGTAGATAAGCCAGACCGACAACTTCAATCATCACTGAATGGGCAACCACAGCGATACTGTCAAATCCATACAAGGCCAAGCCAACTCCTGAAGCGGCTCCAACTAAACGAGATAACATCGAACGTTTTGCCAATGTATCAAATCGCCCTGTACGACGAAGTATCGCTACATAAAGCGATGCCATGCTGACTAAGATGATGTGGAGTAACGAAAATACAATTAGACCAAAGAGTTCTGTGTCTAAAGCAAGCAACCAGCAGACTACCAATATCGAAAAACTTAGGGCAACACTTAAGCTAATGCCTCCCCAAAACGCGGTATCAAAGTGCACCGACTGTGGATCTTTATGCTGAACCAGCGCATCTTCAAACAGATTGCCAAAAATGTACGCCGCCCCCTGACCAATAGACAGTGCAAGCACCGCCATACCAAATACTGAAGGGGTCAGAAGCTTTGCATAAATGAAAAACGTGGCGATTGAGACAATTGTCATGCCAAACTTTTCAAATGCAATCCACAGCAATTTGATAACACGGCTATTCATTTGCAGCTTTCTTTGCGTCTTCTGCGTAGACCTCATCGAGCTTTAATCCAAGCCAGCACGTAGCATAACGTCGCAGTTTGCCGTAGCTGTTATCACGCATGACAACATCGTTACCAACAAGTAAAGACAAAATCATGCCATGAAGCCTGTCTGTATCGACAACGCTATAGGATGTAAATCGCTCAACCGCCCTTTTGATAAGGTGATTGGAGTACCATTTCCAGAATGCATCCAAACCCAAATTTAAATGCAGTTTATTTTCATATCTGGCAAGCCTTCTGGCGATGTTGTAACAACGTTCATCAAATGGTTTGAAAAGATCATCCCAATCAAATCTGTCGCCGTCTTCACCAGTATCTGTTGCTTCGATGTCTCGCCTTCTGAGGCTTAGTGTCCCCTCGGAAGTGCGAACAATCCCTTTCCAGCGGTCTGACATCGCGAATGCCATATCTGGAAGCAGCTTTAGGTGTGCCTCATCGAAGGCTTCACTCATTACGTCGAATGAGTGCTCATCTCGTACAAACATATAAAGATTGTTATGAGACTTAAAGAGCGGCACCTTTTGAGTCAACTGAGAAGGATCCTGGTAATGAACCGACTGAGGCATGATCAACACTTTGTTATTTGGAAATACCTCTATGACTCGCTCGCGGAGCGACTGATGATGCGGATACAGATCGCCGAAATTACCGCCACCGTGAAGGACCAAAACTGTGTCTTCTGAGATATCACGATAGAAAAGACGTTCCTGATTTCGTTCTGAAATGCGGGCAACGATATTGACATTCAAAGCACGAAATAGCGCTTCTGTACCTTCCGCAATAAGTAAGTCACCGACATTCAGGTGAACAGGATAATCGATGAAAATCGCATCCTGATTCTCTAAATGAGGTCGAAAGTTATCGAGCAAAGTTTGCTTCAACGAATCCAAAATCTGCTCGTTGAATGGAATGACTGGAGCAAGGTTTTCCACGTTTTTATCCCTTTGGTTTTACTGGTACAGGCTTAGCACTTTGAAGGCGCATTTTGATTCGCTGCATAACGGTCATCCCCTGAGTAGGAGAGCAGGAATCCATGTATGCCTTTGCTTGTGCGTCAGAAACAACGGCTGGATGAGTTTTCCACGCACGAACCGCTTTTGGTACCATTCCAAAACCTTGGAAAAGCCCTTTAAACGTTGACCAGATAAGACCAGAACGAATACCTCTCCAGACCAGAATGCCGGTATGAAAAACTGCAGTTGGCAGGAAAGTCCTGAACTTGAAATGAAGATAAGTTTTGTTGCGGACATCAAACGTCCAACGACCACCAGTCCAAGCCACTCGATGCTCAGCAGACACTTTGTGACCAATCACCACCTCAGGTGAATACTTGATCTTGTAATGAGCGTTCATCAGTCGCTTAGATAGATCAACCTCTTCATGAAGGAAGAACAGGTCTGAGTCGTAACCTTTTATCCCATCAAATGCTTCTCTTCTTAGCATATGACCAGCACCGACAAATCGGTCTGTGTAAAAAGTGGTTTCTGCCGCTTGGCTTGCACTGTCATGGTAAGACCAGCTTGTCAGATCATCCTCCTGACTCCCAAAGCGCAAGATTCGGAACGCCAAAGCACCCAGCTCTGGCTCGCTACGCATCAGCTCACATGCCTTAGCAAGCTGATGCTCGTCGACAAACTCTGCATCATTATCAAGAGCGACAATGAACTCTCCTGTGCCCTGATCAGATGCCTGATTTCGACCTCCAGGTACACCCAAGTTTTGGCGATTACAAACTAATTGAATTCTAGAATCTTTAAGACAATGCTGACGCAATTTTGCCAGCCCGTCAGGTTTAGAGCCCTGGTCCACAACAATCACTTTAAGGTCAATCCCTTGCTGTGAAAGTGCGCTATCAATAGCGTCCAGAGTATCGTCTATCCGATCCCATGACAGGATCGTAATATCAACTGATGGTGTGTTTACATTTTCCATTTTTTTATAACCTAGCTGTGCTCATAGCCGTAGTACTGATAAGCATCCTGCGTTTTACTTTGATCCTGATTGAGAACAACACCTTCAATCACACTCTTGTATTTGAGCATGCGAGAAATCGCGAAATTCAGTTGATTAACCTTGGTGCTGTTTGCTTTCACTACCATGACGCAAGACGTCGTCACGTTAGCCACCAACATTGGATCGCTCACTACATTCACTGGCGGGGTATCGATGATGATTCGATCATACTTTTCGCTCAGTGATTCAATCATTTCTTTATATTGTTCAGAACCAAGCAGCTCTTGAGGGTTTGGTATCAAAAGACCTGATGTCATCACATCCAGCCCTGACTCTTCATGGTGATAAATACAATCTTCCAACTCAGCCCCCATCAAGAGGTAGTTGGTCATACCCGGTTGAGCATTGCTAAGACTGAATCTCTCACCAACTGATGGCTTACGTAGGTCGCAGTCAATAAGAAGCACTTTTTCCATAGCAGCAAAAGACTCTGCCAGTGCTACAGACACCGTGGTTTTGCCTTCTCCAGAAATCGGAGAGGTTACTGCAACGCACTTGCGCTTACTTTGCATAAGGCTGAGTATCAATGAGGTACGAATACTTCGAATCGACTCTCCAAAGTCTTTATGTTCTTTATCGAGGAACAATTCAGCGCCAATCTTAGATTTTCGATACTTCTTAGCTATAATTTTAGGTACGCTACCAAGCCCAGTAAGACCCACCTTCTCTTCTACATCGGCACGACGCTCAAACGTATTTCGCATTGCCTCAAGTATGAATGCTGCTGCTAAGCCAATAATAAATGCGCTCACCGCTGAAATTGCGATAATCAACACCTTACGTGGTTTAGCTGGTACCAATGGGATACTGGCTCGGTCCGTAAAGCGGGCAATTGCATTTTGATAGTCACTGGTTGCCGATGTTTCTTTCTGGCGAGTCAGGAACAAATCATAAAGCTGGCGGTTGGTGTTCACTTCACGGCGCAGTGTTTCAAACTCGGCTTTCTTGAGTGTTACGGACTGGAATTCTTTCTTTTTCAGTTCTAACTCTCTCTTCAAGCCGCGCTCTTGCTCCAACGCCGTTGACAGTTCTTTTTCAATACCGACAACAAGCTGCTTCAGAATCTTTGTAGAACGGTTCTGCAATGCTTTCAGCTCTGCCTGAGCACGAATCATCTTGTCGTGTTTAGGTCCATAGCGTTTGGACAATTCAAAAACGCGCTTTTCCGCATCCACTTCATTAGAACGGATGTCGCGAATCTGTGGGTGATTAGAGACCTGCTTGATTGCATACAGACTCGAAAGGTCGGCATCACGATTTTTCTGTAGTACAGAGTAAAGGGATTCTGCTGCTAAACGGCGATCTCTGGCTTCAGACAATTGGTTGGTAAGGTTGGTCAGCTCTGTGGTAGCCAGACTGTCGATACCAGCAGCATCCACTAACCCTTCTCGCTCCATAAACTGAGCCAGATTTAGCTCAGAGGCTTGTAACTGGAGCTGCAACTCACCCAAACGAGAGTTAATCCAAATAGAGGCTTGTTGGTTCGCTTCTAATTGAGACTCAACGTGGTTTTGAATGTAAGCTTCACCTACCGCATTGGCAACATTGGCAGCCATTAAAGGATCTTTTGATAAGAAAGTAATGTGTACCAACTGAGTATTTTTAACCGGGGTAACCGACAAGTTACTCTTAAATTCACGCAACACACGCTGACGATGGCTGTCTTCTAACTGTTCGTCCAACACAGGTAAAGGCTTTTTAATGTAGTTGGATAAAACGGGTAGGTTGTATACCGTTTCTTTAGCATTTTTAATAAAAGCTTTCAGCCCAGAAGGTTCACCAGAATTTGAAATCGCATTATTTGCACTTTCAATCACACCAATACCCAAATCGCTGATCACTTTTTCTGCAATTCGGTTTGAGCGAATGATTTCGTATTGCGTTTGGTAATATTCCTGCTTACTGGTATCGACACCAACTACCTGTTCGATTGATATGACTTTTTTCTGTTGATTTTCAATTAACAACGTAGATGTTGCTTTAAATTCAGGAGTAATGGTCAATACGTAAAAGGTTACACAAGCAGTAACAAAAACAGCAAAGACAACGATAGCCAGTAAATTCCTTTTAACCAGCTGAATGTATTTACTTAAATCAATGAACTCGTCATTGCGCTTTAAGTCGTCACTTTTCACTAACATAGATTTTGAATTCTTATTTTCAATGATTTAGAAGAAACTTTGCTCAATGACAATGATGTCACCAGGGTTAACAGACTGCCCAAGGGGAACCCCTTTTTGGGTCTGCCCTTCGCCATTTGGCGTAATATTGATTTTTTTACGCGCAGCTCTGTCGGTAAATCCACCAGCGAGGGCAATGGCTTTATCAACCGTCAATCCAGGTTGATACTCGTAACCGCCTGGCTTCTTCACTTCTCCATTCACGTAAATTTCACGAAAAGAAATGAAGTTAACCATCACTTTAGGGTTAATCAGGTAATCACCTTTTAACCCTTTCTCAATGGCAAGTTTAAGTTGCTGAGCTGTTTTCCCTTTTGCAACCATTTCGCCTAGGTATGGGTAATCGAAGGTGCCACTTGAGTTAATCAAAAGCTCGTTAAAAGAAAGATCCGGCTCGCCATAGACATTTATCTGAATTCGATCACCAGGTCCGATTTGGTAAGTTGTCGCAAATGATGCCGCAAGCCCCTGAAAGGACAGCAAAGAGAGCATCGCGACAAAAAAAGATAAAAATGTTTTCTTCATAACTCCAACTAATATGCAATGGCGCCAGAAAGTGACCAGACTAACTGGTCATAACCGTAACCTTCCCAATTTGATGCTTTGTTCGTCTTTTTAACCCCAACAAAGAAGTCGACGATTTCATTAAACTCGTAACCCACATTGGCAGACCACTCGACTGCACGTTCGTCTCGCAACACACCATTCTGAAATGCACCGGTGTATTCCTGATTACTTACTACCGCAGTTGCCCGCGTATAAACTTGCGGTCTCCAGTAATGCTTCCACCCAACATTCAGGATGGTTTCTTTCACAAAATCCCCATCTTGATCAGGATCTCTAGCCACTTGTGAGGTCTGAATACTCCAGGTTGAGTGATACAGAGGGTTCCAGTCCAGCCCCACTAACCAACTGAGTCCAGTAAAGTCTTCACGGTCAGAATCGTCGAAGTTTTTATCCTGAATACCGACCTTGGCATATCCGGAGGTTTTCCCAGAAACATCCCATTCAAGACCAGCGTAGTAGTTGTGGGTCAAGCTATCTTGGGAAGGCACACCGTTTGCTGTGAAGTCATAATTCTTCTTAGCGATCTCGTATTCAAAAATCGCCTTTGTGTTGGTTAACCAACGATACGCAAACTTCAGCCCAGCATAGCGATTGTCATAGTCTTTGAAGCGTGAACTTCTGGAGTCTGAAACACCGCCAAGATGGCGAAAATTTTTGTACTCCAAATCGCTGTAACCCAACTTGGCTTCGATTCTTCCTTTTGCTCCCGGAGCCCCGTAAATGTATGTCGTGACGATAGAACGATTTAAATATTCCAGCGGTCTGTCAATGGCTGATGAAGTATTGTCACCTTCCGTAAGCCCGGTACCGCGAGCCTCATGTAAACTCGCGACCCTCAAGTCGGCTTTGATTGCATGACGCAAACCCAGCTTGATCAAGTTGCGGCTATCAAAGAAATGGTCGGTGAAATTGTCTTCTGAGCTAGAAAAGTAACGCCCATGACTGAGTCTGTACGATAAAAGGAACTCGTTTTCTCGTGGTTGAAACTTCAAAGACACACCAGGGTCGACAACAAGGAAAGACGTTGAAGTCGCATCGTTTGAGTCAGACACTCTCAATAGG
>NZ_AFWJ01000097.1 GCF_000222685.1 Vibrio nigripulchritudo ATCC 27043
TCGATCTGGGTACTCATCCAGCACCGCTCGCAGTTTCTGCAGGAATTCAAGATTTTCGGGCTGAGTCAGTTGGTGGCAGTGATATTGATAGCTGAATGGATTTTTCTTATCCGTACCTACAAACTGCTCTTCCGGTTTTCTCACTGGGGGGTTGTCTCTCAGTTTCTTATCTTGGAAGAACATGTTCACCACATCCAACCGGAAACCATCGACACCCAAATCCATCCAGAACTTTGCCGTATCCAACGTGGCTTGTTGCACTTCTGGATTGTGGAAATTCAGGTCTGGCTGCGAGGCTAAAAAGTTATGCTGGTAATACTGCTGACGGCGGCTGTCCCATTGCCATGCCGACCCACCAAAAATACTGAGCCAGTTGTTCGGCGGCGTGCCGTCTTCTTTTGCGTCTGCCCAAACATACCAGTCCGCTTTCGGGTTGGTTCTGTCTTGACGGCTTTCTTCAAACCAGGCGTGTTGATCACTGCTGTGACTGTAAACTTGGTCGACAATCACTTTCAGCCCGAGCTTATGCGCTTCATCCAGCAATGTTTTGAAGTCGTCTAGCGTGCCAAACATTGGATCGATTTCGACGTAGTTAGCAATGTCGTAGCCAAAATCATCCATAGGTGAGGTAAAGATGGGGGATAGCCAGATCGCATCGACACCCAATTTCGCGATGTAAGGCAGTTTGCTGGTGATGCCGTTTAAATCGCCAATTCCATCGCCATTGCTGTCCATGTAACTGCGCGGGTAAATTTGATAAATCACTGCCCCACGCCACCATTCCGAATTTGAAATTGCCATTATTATCCTCCTTTAACCGAACCCGACAGCAAGCCGCGAACAAAGTATCGCTGCAACGATAAAAACACGACCAGCGGCACCACTATGGTAATAAACGCGCCACTGGTTAAGATTTCCCAGTTGTCTCCCCGAGACCCTAAAAGCTCACGAAGCTGGGCTGTTAATACAATTTTGTCTCCGCTGTTCCCCAGGTACACCATGGCTACTAGCAGATCATTCCAAACCCACAGGAACTGGAAGATGGCGAAAGACGCCAATGCAGGAAGCGACAGAGGAAGCACCACTTTTGTGAACGTCTGGAAATGATTGGCCCCATCCATTCGGGACGATTCCATGATCTCTTTTGGCAACCCCGCCATGTAATTTCGCAGCAGATAGATCGCCAAAGGTAGACCAAATCCGGTATGCGCCAGCCAGACTCCGGGGTAAGACTTGGTGGCAACGTCGAACAGGTTGCCGAACTCGTTATACAAACGCAGCACGGGAATCAGAGACATTTGCAAAGGCACCACCAGCAAACCAACGATGATCGCCAGCATGATGCTTTTTCCTCGAAAATCCATCCACGCCAGACCATAAGCCGCAAATGCCGCAATCATGATGGGAATAAAGGTCGCCGGAATCGTCACCGTTAAGGAGTTCACAAACGCTTGCCCTACCCCTTCCGATGCCAGCACTTCCAGATAGTTTTCAAAGGTGAACCGAGGCGGAATGTTGGCAACATGAAAAATGCGTTTGCCGCGTTTGTGGGTAAAAGGTTTATCCGACTCCCATCGGTAATCACCATTCTCCAGAACCGTCAGTACCGTACCGTTTTTCAGTTCAACGGAATCTCCGGGATTATGGGCGTCGATTTCTTTTGCACGTTCCCCCCAGCTTTTTACTGTTCTTCCCGATCCTTCTTCAAATAAGTTGCCTTGAATAACAAACTGGTCGCCTTCGCGAATTTCGCTGCCTTTTTTACCCGTGCGCACCACTTCATTACGCTCAGTGGTGATCATGGCTGTCCACCAGCCACTTACCGCCAGTTGATCTTTGTCTCGCACCGAACTGACCAACAGCCCTAGAGTTGGTAAAGTCCAGGCCAGCACAAAGAACAGGATCAGCCCATGTTTGAATAGCGTTCCGGCAGAGAGCTTTTTCTTATTTCTTTCCATTATTCTTCCCTTGCCTTTTTAATGTTCCACAACATCACCGGAATTACTGCAATCATCAGGACAACGGCAATCGCACTGCCTTTCCCGAAGTCACCTCCTCCACGGAACATCCAGTCAAACATCAGGTTCGCCATGACTTCTGTGTCCCACTGCCCGTTGGTCATGGTCAGAACAATGTCGAAGACTTTTAGCACCAGAATGGTAATGGTTGTCCACACCACCAAAATGGTGGGAATGATTTGAGGAACAAGAATTTTCAGGAAGATTTGAAAGTCATTCGCACCATCCAGTTTGGCCGCTTCCAAGACTTCTTCAGAAACCCCACGCATGGCCGCGCCAAGCAGCACCATGGCGAAGCCAGTTTGAATCCAGATAAGAATGACCATCAATAGAAGGTTGTTCCAGAAAGGTAAGGCTATCCAGGCTTGTGGTTCGCCCCCCAGCGCCACCACAATGGCATTTAATAATCCGATTTGGTCACTGTCTGCGCCTCGGTAGTCGTAAACAAAACGCCAGATAACACTCGCCCCGACAAACGAAATCGCCATGGGTAGGAAAATGAGCGTTTTGGCTACTTGCCCCCACCAGATCCGGTCAGCAAGGTAGGCAATGACCAAGCCCAACCCAGTGCTCAGTGTGGGTACAAATATCAGCCATAGAATGTTGTTAATAATGGCCTGTGAAAATTCTTCGTCGCCGAATGCCCATGAGTAGTTGCTGAAGCTGACAAATTCGGTCGCAGTTCTGTCATACATAGACAGACGAAATGTCTCGATGACGGGGTACACCAAAAAGATCGTCAGCAATATTAAGGCAGGACCGACAAAGATAAATGGCTGCACTTTCAGCCTGAGCTGATCACGCTTTCTTTTCTCTTCACCCTGCAAGTTCTTACTGGATAACACTTTCTCTAAACCAAAATACGCGGCGTAGTAAAAGGCGATAGAAACCGTTACCGCGATAAGCATGGCAGACAGAGAATCCAGGAGTTGATCGATCACAATCTCTCTCCATCAAACAAATTGAGATAGGAGGGTGAGCAAAGCCCACCCTTGAGTTCACTAAGGCTGGTTACTTGTTATCGTCCCAGCTTTTCTGAATAGACTGAGTGACCTTTTCAGCAGACTCACCACCGACGAAATCGACCATGCCAGTCCAGAAAGAACCAGCTCCGACCGCGCCCGGCATCAGATCAGAACCATCAAAGCGGAATGTAGTGGCATTCAGCAAAATTTCGCCCTGTTTTCTTTGCGCGTCGTTTTCATACGTCGCGACATTTACGCCTTTGTGAGCAGACAAGAATCCGCCCTGCGCCATCCACAATTCGTTCGCGAGTGGTGTCAGTAAGTAATCCATCACTGCACGGGTAGCCGGAGAGTCCTTCGTTACCGCGTAAGCCACACCTGCACCTAATACTGGGTTGCCCAAGTCTTTCGATTCATAAGAAGGGAAATAGAAGAAGTCGGCATCTTCACCCACAACTGTGCCTTTCGGGAAGAAAGCAGGAATGAAGCTCGCCTGATGGTGCATAAAGCACTTAGCTGGCACCGTGAATAAGCCTTTCGGGCTGTCGCGGAAATCGGTGGTGCCCACAGATGCCGCGCCACCAGCTACGTATTTATCGTTCAGTGCAAACACACCGAATTTCTCGATCGCATCAACAATTCGTGGGTCAGTAAACTTAATACTGTTGTCCACCCAGCCGTCGTACACTTCAGGCTTCTGAGTTCTCAACAGAATGTCTTCCACCCAGTCAGTCGCTGGCCAGCCAGTTGCACCACCAGAACCTAAACCGATGCACCATGGTGTATTGCCGTCTTTTGCCATTTGCTCTGTTAGGGCTAGTAGGTCTTCCATGGAATGTGGGACTTCGTAGCCTGCATCTTCAAAGTTGTCTGGCGAGTACCAGACCAATGATTTGATGTCTGTTTTGTAGAAGACACCGTAGAATTCTTTCTTACCTGACTTGTTTTTGTAGGTGCCAAGATCAACCCAAGAACTTCCCGCGGCATAGTTCTTTTTCACGTAGTCGGAATACTTGTCACCGAGAGGAACAAGCAGATCTTTAGAAGCGAGGTCGGCGGCTAAGCCTGGCTGAGGAAACGCTGCGATATTAGGTGGGCTACCTGCTTGGGTATCAATAACAATTTGTTGTTCGAATCCATCAGACCCTGAGTACTGAACATCAATGCCTGTGACTTTCTCGAAGTACGCAAAAACATTTCGGATTTTGGTGTCTTCCGGAGCAAGAAAAGGACCGGCAACCGTAACGGTTTGTCCTTTCAGATTCAGGTTTTCAAAAGCTTTAAGATCTCCCCATGAGAAATATCCTTCTCCCTCTGGAAAAATCAGATCCTGCGACCATACACTTGTAGACAGAGACGCAGCAACAGCGGCTGTGAGTAACTGAACTTGGTAGCGTTTCATTTAATGTTCCCTCTTAACATGTTTTTTAGTGTTGTGAATGCTAAGAAACCCAGCTCGATACCTAAAAAGGGAAACATTAGAAGGCGAGGTAAAAAGCCACTTTCTCTTAACATTTAATTAACCTTAAACGTTTAAGAAGATTTAAAGCGTGATAAAGATCGAATTTTGACCACCAAGATCTGTCTCAATTTCAATACAAAAAACTTTCCGGTTATCGGCTCCAATCCACTTATGCATCCGGTTTACCAGTGCAAACCAAATAGTCTGTTTTGTGACCTGTTCAATGACCGAACTAACGTTTTGTGAAACCAGTGTCTTGATATCGGGTTTCAAATTCCGCATCATTTGTATAGTCAATAAGCATTGGTACCAGTAATGGCAAGCACTCCGCTCTACATACAAATCAAACGTTATATTCTGGATAAAATTGAATCTAACGAATGGCCAGTAGGTCAACGTATCGCCACAGAACTCGAATTGACGGATCAGTTTGAGGTGAGCAGGATGACGGTAAACAAAGCGATTCGGGATTTGGTAGCAGAAGGGAAATTAAAGCGAACTCCGAGATTAGGGACTTTCGTCTGTGCTCAGGAAGAAAAAGCAGAATCTCCCCTACTCGATATTCGAAATATTGCGGACGAAGTGTCTTCTCGTGGGAAGCAGTACCATAGCCAGGTGCTGAAGCAAAAATCACTCAAAGCCGACGATGCCATCGCCACTAAGCTTGGTGTCATGCTAGGCAGTGATATTTTCTACAGTGAGATCATACATTTTGAAGACAGCACGCCCATCCAGCTTGAAGTTCGTTGGGTAAATGCAGCCTACGCGCCAAAATATTTGAAGCAGGACTTTTCAACCATTACGCCCAACCAGTACCTGTCGGATAACTGCCCATTAAGTGCCATTGAACACACGGTGGAAGCCATAAACCCTGATGTTCGTATTCGCGATGCCTTAGAGCTAAAAACATACGAACCCTGTCTATTACTGAACAGAAGAACCTGGAGTGGCGATAAACTTGTGAGTTCTGCCCAGCTTTACCACCCGGGTTCCAGATATAAGTTAAGCTCTAAAATCGATATTTAGCCGCATAATATTCCACCCTCTTGCGAATACTCAGGCAATAGCGTCTGAGTACCCAATTTTCGACTCAATGATCACACTTTTATAACATCTGTCTTGCCCGCCTTTCTGATTTCATCTATTTATTTGTATATACATTTGAACTTCGAAGAAGAAATCATGCTGCGGAAACTGATAAACGCAAAACTGGTGACCATGACAGAAGGCGAAGCTGGCTACAGAGTGTCGCGTCCGAAAAGTGTGCTGATTGAAAACGGGAAGATCGTTGCAATCTCTGATGAAATTGATGTTTCGCTGCCTGATTCTCAGGTTATCGACTGTCAGGACAAGCTGGTCACACCGGGCTTAATCGACTGCCACACACATCTGGTTTTTGCTGGTAACCGCGCCAATGAATTCGAAATGCGCTTAACAGGCGTACCTTACGAAGAAATCGCCAGACAAGGTGGCGGCATTCTTTCAACGGTGAACGCCACGCGCCAGTCCAGCATTGAGGAGCTGGTTGAGTTGTCTCGCCCTCGCCTTGAAGCGCTGATGAACACCGGTGTAACCAGCATTGAAATCAAATCAGGTTACGGGTTAACACTGGAAGACGAACTCAAGATGCTCCGTGCAGCAAAACGTCTGGCTGAGGAATACCCGATCCATCTTGAGACCACTCTCCTAGCTGCGCACGCAGTACCACCCGAATTTAAAGACCAACCAGATGCCTATATCGATCTGGTTTGTGAAGAAATCATACCCGCAGCTGCGAAAGAAAACCTCGCGGACGCCGTCGATGTGTTTTGTGAATCCATCGGTTTCAGTCTGGAGCAAACTCAGCGTGTATTCGAAGCCGCAAAAACACACGGATTGAAAATCAAAGGGCACACCGAACAGCTGTGTAATCTGGGCGGTAGCAGGCTAGCGGCTGAACACGGTGCGCTGTCGGTTGATCATATCGAATATTTGGATGAAGAAGGTGTAAAAGCGGTTGCTAAAGCAGGCTCGGTGGCGACCTTACTTCCAGGTGCTTTCTATTTCTTGAGGGAAACCCAGCAGCCGCCTATCGAACTGCTTCGTCAGCATAACGTCCCCATGGCGGTTTCGACCGATTTGAATCCGGGCACCTCCCCTTTCGCGAACTTGCCCTTGATGATGAACATGGCGTGCACCCTTTTCCGCCTAACGCCTGAAGAAACGCTGCGTGGTGTGACCTGTCATGCTGCAAAGGCGCTTGGTTTAGAAGACCACAAAGGTCAGATTGAAATCGGGTTTGATGCAGATTTTGCTATCTGGAACATCGCGTACCCCGCAGACCTGAGCTATCAGGTGGGTATTCAACACTTACACGCTCGAATCGTAAATGGAGAGATTCACCATGTCGGATAATCGCTTTCAATGGCAGGGTCGAAATGATGTGGAAGATGCAGAACTTGGGCATCGTGTTCATCACGTAATTCAACACGGCACGCCAACCGATGCACAAGCGGGTGATGTGACGATTCTCGGGTTCGCCTGCGATGCTGGTGTTGCGCGTAACAAAGGTCGCGTTGGCGCACAGCAGGCGCCCGACAAAATTCGACAAGCACTGGCGAATATGGCGTGGCACCAAGACACGCGATTGTTCGATGGCGGTACAGTGACATGTGAAGGCGACGAGCTGGAGCGAAGCCAGAGTGCCCTTGCAGATGTACTCTCTTCAACTCTTAAACACACTCCCGCAATTACTTTAGGCGGTGGACATGAGATCGCCTGGGCGTCCTTTTCTGGTCTTGCGCGCTACTTCAAGCATCAGGCGTTAAAGAAAAAAGGGGCTTCAGAGAAAGAAATAAAATCACCGCGTATTGGCATCATCAATTTTGATGCTCACTTCGACTTGCGCGCGTTTGAATCCACCAATCCGGAAGCCAATGCACAACCAAGCTCTGGCACACCATTCAACCAAATTCATCATTACTGCCAGCAGCAGGGTTGGGCGTTCAATTACGCTTGCTTGGGGATCAGTGCCGCCAGCAATACCAAAGCGTTATTTAAGCGCGCTGATGATTTGGGGGTCTGGTATGTAGAAGACACTCAAATGCACGCTGGCACCCTGACCAAGCAGCTCAC
>NZ_AFWJ01000096.1 GCF_000222685.1 Vibrio nigripulchritudo ATCC 27043
CGTCGCGGGCGCATGAAGCGTATACGCATCAGCGGATGACCAGAATTCGTCAGAACTCGATAAGGTCACACCAAGCGATTCTGCTTCGCGCTCCGTCATCAGTGGGTCGCAGACCAGAAAATGAAAACCAAAAGGTTTTAACCTGTCTAACACCGCTTTGCCGATGCGACCGAAACCGAAAAAGCCGACAGTGGTTTCTTCAAACGGTTTCAGTTCACCTCCGACTTCCACCGCTCTCCAGTAGCCGTCTCTAATCGACTGGTCGAAAGCAACATTCTTGCGAAGGCACATTAGAAGCAAGCTGGCGGTATGATCCGCGACTTCGTTGGTGCAGTAATCCGGAACGTAAGCGAGTTTTAAACCATGCTCGTGCCCAGATAACACATCAATATTGTCGTAACCCACACCGTACCGAACCACAGTTGTACCCGGATTAACTGCGTTTACAGCCTTTCGACCAAACGGAGCAAACTGAACCAACACTGCGTCTGCATTTTTAACGACTGAACAGACTTCCTCTTCGGACCGACATTGGTACGCTTCGAGCTCGTAGCCCTGCTCTTCCAACACCGCTTTTTCGATGTCCAGATTTGGGAAGGTATAGTCCGTACAGACTACTCGTTTCTTTTCACTCATAACCCCTCATCCTCGTTCTCAAAATCTCCGATTAAAGGGGGGTGTCTGACATCAAGCTCCTGTCCGTTGTATTGTTTTTCAGTATCGCGAATCAGCCTTGTGATGCCTTTGGCGGCATGAATCGGAGGCATAAGGTTTTCTTTCGGAATGTTCGCATGCGGAATGTCGTTGATCTTGGCGGCGCGAATTTCGTCCTGCATTCGGGAGTTCACACCACCCGGTCTTAAGCTGTAGACACGAATGCCGTATTCGTTGACTTCCTGATGCAACACTGAAGAGAATATTTTGAGTGCCGCTTTACCACAGTTGTAACCGCTCCAACCGTCGAGCGGCACTTCGGAAGCACCTGAGCTGATGTTGATGATGCTTGAGTCGGCTTGTTGTTTGAAATGAGGTATAACAGCCTTTACACAATGAAAACTGCCGAAAATGTGGGTGGAAACACACTGCTTCCATGCGTCTGAATCGGTATCTTCGATCAAAGCTAATGGCTGAATGACCCCAGCGTTATTGACCAGATCGGTGATTTTTCCAAATTTTTCGACGGTTTGATCGACCACGCTTTGGACGGCTTCTCTATCTTTCACATCACAGGTTAACGCAAGGCAACGTCCTCCGCTTTCAATAATAGCGCTCTCCACTTTTCCGAGCTTTGATGGTTCATTCGAAATAATGGTGACGGCAGCCCCTTTCTTCGCCAGCAGCTTTGCTGTTGCTTCGCCAAGACCACGGCTTGCCCCTGTGACCAGTACGACTCTGCTTGAAAAATCCATTGCACCTCTCCTTATGCCTTAAATGAAAACTGATTGGGTAGTAAAAACGGGAAACCAGTTTGCGTATCCACTTCTATCTTCATAATTGGTGTCATATAAGCGCCCCATTTGGCATTCACCTCACTGTTACTGAGATAGTTGATGGTTTTTTGCAGATCATCCGTTTCGAAATAGCCGAACAGTGTCAAACCATGACGAAAAATCTGATAATTAGTGATGCCCGACTTTGTAAGTTCTTCACTCATTTCAGGCCAAATCTCATCATGGCGCTTTTTGTATTCTTCTTCGTATCCGGGTCTGACTTCCAAAACCCACGCGTAGCTTTTCATGATTCATTCCTTAAATTTAGGGTGCAAAAACCCACCTTCACTAAGCAATAGCAGTGAAGTCCCTGATTTCGTTATATCTTTACTTTTCGTTTTCTAAATAGTCGTAGATGACTTCACCCTTTACCAGGTCAAAATCACCCTTCCAGTAAAACCCCTGCAGCATTTCGACCACTGGCAGACGAAACAGAGGTGCCTGCGCATTGGGTCTCAGCTCTACAGTACAAGGACCCGACCAACACTCCGTCACTCTTACGTTTGCCAGCTTGCGGGAAGTCAGCTGTCGAATTGCAGGCTTGCCGTCGATATGATTTACCGCTTTTAAATTAATGTTGGTGGCAAAATCCATGTATTCGCTTAACGATTCGATTTCGTCTTTTTGCTGCTTGTATGCGAGTGTTCCAGTGAAAATGTCGATTCCGTTTCGGGAGATCGTCCCGACCATCAGATCACCCCGAAACTGAATATCCGGAGATCCGAGTTTTTTAGGTTGACCATGCACTTCCCGACCATGGCAGACGCCCACTTCTGAGTTCAGAAAAAGGTAAGGCGAATATGCGCCGCTATGTTCTTTATTTGGAAAATTAGCATTCGGCAAACTGGCACCGACCATGACATTGGACTCACGATAGTCCCCGATGTAGTCGGTGTCGTTCATTCGATAGATGTGTACCATCACCACATCGCCTGTAACCTCAAGCGGAGGGGGCAGCAAGCCTGCGATCGCCTGTTGCGTGGTTCGGTAGGTAAACGTCAGTACTTCTACATTGCGAAACGAAAACGGAAAAGGCGGAATGGTTGGCGCATCCCAAGGCGTCGAAAACTGGTCCGCAAGGATATCCGCTTCGGTAAGCGTTTCTGAAAATGTTTTGCGTTTAACCATGAGCCGCTTCTTTCCAGTTAGAAAATACATCTCTCAGCTTGATGGTTTCTGAAAGCACATCTTCATGCAGCGTTCCCATGTAGTCTTGATGTACGTATTCCAGCGCCAAATAGCCTTGGTAATTCAAGGCGGCTAACTGCGCAAATACATCGAGATAGTTGATTGTGCCCTGCTCCAGACGAGTTTGCAGATAGCCCATTTTTGCCTGACGAAGATGGATATGCGCGGCATGCGCGAGTAATAGGTCGATTTCTTCCTGACGATAGCCCAAACAGACGTAATGAGCATGATCCAAAACCAGCTTTAGTCCCTCTACTTCATCCAATAAGGCTTCGGTTTGGGCAGGCGATTCAATGCACGAGTGAACATGAGGCTCAATGGCGACCTGAACACCCGTCCCTTTAGACATCTCAACCAGTACATTGAGGTTTTCTGCGCTCTGTTTTATCGCATCGCCTCGCGTTTGTCCGGGATTAACCACCCCAGGGAGGATAAACGCCGTTTCAATACCTGCCTGCTGGCAGAATTCCAGTACCTTGCTGAAATCCTGTTTATTCTTGGCGAGCGAAGACGCCAGCGCCAGATTCCAGTCTTCCAGAGATTCGCCAAACAGGTGATAAAGACAAGGAACATCAAGTGGCAGTTCTTTAATGGTTTTGGCGTAAGTGTCTGGTGATGAAAGCACTGCGGATTTATCGATTGCTGAACGATAAAAGTAACCGATATCCAGACTACCGATACCCAGCGCGTTACTGATTGCACACGCTTCATCCAGACTGCATTGCGGCATCGACCATGATGTGAGTGACAAGCGCATATCAGACTCCTTCCGTTTTTCCGCTAGAAAACGAGCGATACATGGCATCCAGCACCGCAACCGACTTCATGCCTACCGTGCCTGACGCGTATATTTCGCCATTATCGCCCGAACACAAATCCACAAAGTGATGTATTGGCAGCATGCCATCGTAATCTGTCGCGCCAGACCCTAGTTCGATTTCTTCATCCTGTCCGTCATGGCGGAAAACTGACACACGAGGTCGCTCGATATCAACCGTGAGTACGCCTTCGGTGCCAAAAATTCGAATGTCCAGCATAAAGCCCTTGTGTTTAGGCATGGTCGAGGCTCCGGATAAACTCACCAACGCCCTCTCATTTGTCGAGACAATGGCGGCATCGTAATAGTCGACGCCTGCTTTAGACTGCGTTTGTTTGGCTATCACGTCGGCTGGTGTGAGATCCGCGATTTCAAATAGAAGACCAAGCGCATGAGTAAGCTGGCCCCAACCGTATCCCCCTGCGTTATTGGGGTCAGACCAAGTAGAGGTAGGCGGTCTGAAAAGATGCGACTCTGTGTCGACCATTTCTTCGCCGTTGAACAAGTCCGCGAGAGGTGATGCCATCTGACAGACAACGTGAGAGACCTGACCAATCTTGCCCTGAGAAACCAGCGCTTTTGCTGAATGAGTAAACTCAGCAAAGTTCCAACCATGAGGCATGGTGATGAATGTGTTGTTTGATTCTGCAAGGGAAACCAGTTCCCTCGCCTGTTTGATGTCTGCTGTCAGGGGCTTTTCGATAATACAGGGAATGCCTTTTTGTAAGCACGGTTTGGCACAGGCAAAGTGCGCCGTGTGAGGAGAACTGACCACGACACCATCAACGCTTTCCTGCTCCAGCATGGCTTCGACATCGGTGTAAGTAGCATCGATTTGAAACTTGTCCGCTACAATCTTCAGGCGTTCTTGGTCTTTATCTACCGCAATAATTCGTTTAACCGATGGGTTTTGCTCCAGTGCAGGAATGTGGTTAAAGGTCGCCCACCACCCTGTTCCAATTACTGCAATGGTTGCTCCTGCATTCGTTGATCCTTCCTTGGACATCTTTTTCTCCTGTTTAATTCTATTCGTTTGCGACAGACTCTCGGGTCGAGATACGAACATGTTCCATGTGCAGCCTCATCGCAGACTTTGCCATTTCGGCATTTCGCAGCGTGAGTGCTTCGACGATCAACTTATGATCTTCGATACTGCGCTGGATAAGGTTCGGAGTCTCACTCGCCATTTTTCGATATCCCATGCCAAGCACATTTAAACTCTCAGACATGCGCTGCATAAATGGGTTACCGGACGCATTGGCAATCACTCGGTGAAATTCGGTATCCAGCTTTCGAAATAGCGATGGGTCGTCCGTCGCTTCGCATTGCTGCTGAATCAAATCGTTCAGGCGATTTAAATCTGGTTCCTGAATCAACACACTCGCCGATTCAACAATTCCGCACTCAATCACCACCCGTGCGTCATAGAGCTGGTCGACACTCAGTTTCTCTAACGTCATGTAAAACTGGAGCGGGCTGAGCAGTTCAAACGCATCCAGTGAAGACACGTAAGCGCCGCCTCCCTGTTTGCTTTGTACTACCCCTAAAATCGCTAACCCTCTCAACGCTTCTCTTACGCTTGGGCGAGAGACTTCCAAGGCGTTGGAAATTTCTCTTTCGGTGGGTAAACGCTCTCCCGCCGCAAAGTTCCCTGTCTGGATCTGTTCCAGAATGTACTTTGCTACTGCTTCTGAAACTGAAGACGCTTCTATGGATTTGTAAGAGTCAATGTGCATTCCGTTTTCCGTTCTCATTACGCCAACGCTTTTCTTCGAATGGCATCCACACCAACTGCCAAAAGCAATACTGCTCCGCGAGTGATGTCTTGCCAGAAACTCGAAACATTCATTAGCGTCAAGCCATTATTTAATGTGCCTAACAGTAACACAGCGATCAGCGTTCCCCACACGCTGCCAACACCACCTTTGAGACTGGTCCCGCCTAAAATAATGGCGGCAACTACCGTGAGAAGGCTCTGCCCAGCCGCATCGGGAGCACTCGCCCCCAGCATAGAAGCGAGTACAATGCCAGCTAAGGCTCCGGCTAAACCTGACATGATGTACCAAAGCATCTGTGTACCCACCACAGGGACCCCAGCAAGATAACTGGCTTCCTGGTTGCCACCGCAGGCGTAGACATATCTGCCATATCGGGTTTTCGCCAGTACAAACCAGATTACGGCGACGATTAAGACTAAAAGGATGAAGGGCACTGGAACACTGGCGATCTGGCCGTTTCCAATAAACTGAAATGCGTCATCGAGTAAAGGTTTAGAAAGCCCGCCCGTCATTACCAATGCAGTACCCGTAAAAATACTCATGGTGCCAAGTGTGACGATCAATGGGTTGAGCTGGAGCCGTGTTGCGAAGTAACCGTTGATATAGCCGCAAACCGCACCAAGCACTAAACCGACGCCACAGCCAAGCCAGATGTTTCCATAGCTCTCATAAACCATAGACACGGTTACACCAGAGAGCCCAGCGACTGCAGCCACAGAAAGATCCAGCCCGCCAGCAATCATCAAAGGCGTGCCCGCGGCTGCCATTAAACCAACAACAGCCATGTTGGTGCCAATGCTCATTAAATTGTCATAACTCAGAAACCAAGGGGACAAAGTGGAAAACGTCACCAAAATGCACGCATAAAAGAATGCCAGTACGATCAAGCTTGCCCACTGCCCGACTAATAGAGAGCGAAGCCAGGAATCACCCTCTGGTTTAATTGAATTGGGCTGACTTTTTTTCATTAATTCCATGTCCTACTCCAACTAATGCAACGCTTTGTGGTGCGTGGCAGCGGCGTGCATCAATTCATGCACCGTAATATCGTTATTCGTGTCCAACACCACATCTCCGTGTGCGAGCACCATTTTTCTGTCTGCAATGCCGGCAATTTCCTCGGCATCGGTAGAAGTCACAACAATGGCGACACCTTCTTCTGCAAGATCGCGCAGGCATCGGTAAATATCTTTCTTAGCGCCAATATCGACGCCTCGGGTGGGTTCTTCCAAGATCAGCACCTTAATGCCAGAAACCAGCCAGCGCGCAAGACACACCTTCTGCTGGTTTCCTCCTGAAAGAAAACGAATTTCCTGTTCTAGATCAGCCAGCTTTATTCCTAAATTATCAATCCAGCGTGTGACCAATGTTTTCTCTTTTTCTCGATCCACAATGGATGTGTTCTGAGTAAACTGATGGATGTGAGCTAACGTCATATTTCGTGCAACTGACATATCGGGAATAATGCCATCGCGTTTGCGCTCTGCCGACACCAAGCCAATGCCTGCCCGAATTGCTGTTTGCGGGTCTTGGGTATGAACTCTTTTTCCCCTGACCTTAAGATCCATCGTTCCGCCCAGCGCTTTGCTGTCGAAAATTGCCTGACCAAAATATTCCAGCCCTGATCCAATCAACCCGAACAGACCGACAATCTCGCCTTCCCGCAATTGAAATGTAAGCTCGTTGATGTGTCCCGGAACCTGCATATTAGAAAGTGAGAAAATGGGCTCTCCTTTAGTGTCATCAGAATCAGGGAAAAGCGGTCCGGTTGTGGTTCCCAGCATAGCGTTAAGTACTTCATCCACGCTGGTTTCTTCTTTGGCATAACTGCCGATCATCTGCCCGTCACGCAACACGGCTATGCGATCAGAAATCTCAAACACTTCATCAAGATAGTGAGAAATAAACACGATGCTTACTCCTCTGTTGCTCAGTTCGCGAATCGATTCAAACAGGGCTTGAGATTCGTTTCGGTTGAGTGATGCTGTTGGTTCATCCAGTACGATCACTTTTGCCTCGCCATCCAGCGCACGCGCCAGTTCCACAATGCGTTTTTGCTGAGTAGTGAGCACAGACACCAAGCTATCCGGCTTAATGTTTGAAACCCCGAGTTGCTTGAGTAACCTCAGCGTTTTTCCGTTCATAGCGTCGTAATCCAGGGTTTTGATAAACCCAGACTTCTCGGGTAAGTCGCCCAGACAAATGTTCTCTGCGACTGTCATATCAGGCATGACAGAAATCTCCTGTGGCAGCAGCTTAATGCCCTTTGCAATGGCGTCTTGCGGCGTC
>NZ_AFWJ01000095.1 GCF_000222685.1 Vibrio nigripulchritudo ATCC 27043
GGCAAGTCTTTGCTTTTGCTTGTCCGTTAGCGAATACCCCACCGGATTTTGCGCGTAGGTCATAAACCAGCACGCTTTAATGTCCATGCTTTTGAGCGCCGATTCCAACACATCGAGATCCAGACCTGATTCAGGGTCTGTAGGAATTTCTACCGCTTCCAGATTCAAACGTTCCAACGCCTGTAGCACACCATAAAAAGCCGGATATTCAATAGCCACTCTGTCACCCGGTTTGGTGCAGGCCTGAAGGCTAAGATTCAGAGCCTCCATAGCACCAGAGGTAATCACGATTTCCTCGGGCAGCACATTTAACCCACGTTGTTGGTAGCGTTGTGCAATTTGCCGGCGCAAAGATTCGCTGCCGGGAGGCAGGTTTGTCAGCATACTGTTACTCGGCATCTGCCGACTTGCGTTAGCCAGGCTGCGGGATAATGCCTGATGCGGAAACAAAGCAGGATCAGGAAACGCGCTGCTGAGTGGAATGATGCTCGGGTCTTTGGCTCGGTGGAGAACGTCGTAAAGCAGGTCGCTGATTTTTACTGGAAACGGTTCTAGCTTTTTAACCTTATCATCACCGAGATGAATTCCTCGCTGAGGCATCACGTAATAGCCGGATTTAGGTTTAGCCTGAATGTATCCCTGATTTTCGAGTAACTGATACGCTTGCAGTACCGTTTCTATACTCAGCTTATATCGCTTACAGGTTGCGCGTATGGAAGGAAGCTTTTCACCGCTCAGCCAGATCTTATGTTCGATCTGCTTCTTTAAGTCATTAGCCAGCTTTTGCGGTTTCTTCATTAGCTTTGCCTTTCGCCCTTAACCTTCTGTTTGGCCTAGGAATATATACTCAAACCGCCCTAATATGCCATAGCCAGAATTATAGAAGCGAGTACAACGTACAAAATTCTATCAAATCCACATCATAGAAAGTTTCACCCCTACACTTGTTGATGAGGTTTCCGGTTACCACATTTTTGAGTTTACTCTTTGGTCAATAAGCATAGATTTTGTTATTCCAATAATAAGAGACAAAGACTATGAAAAAATCCATAAAACCATCACTAGCTGTGATTGCTTGCCTCTCCATTCCTACAACTGCCTCTGCTGAAGCTATTTTGCACGCGTTTAACTGGCATTATTCCGATGTCACTGCGCGAGCAGAACAAATCGCACTAGCAGGCTATAAAAAGGTGTTGATTTCCCCCGCTATAAAGTCTCGCGGAGACAAATGGTGGGCGCGCTATCAGCCGCTCGATTTCAGGGTTATCGACTCCCCTATCGGAAACAAGCAAGATTTACAAAACATGATCAACGCACTGGCTCAGTACAATGTTGATGTTTACGCAGATGTTGTGATGAATCACATGGCGAACGAATCGCTCAAACAGGATGGACTCAACTATCCGGGAAGCGATGTAATTCAGGATTACCAACAGCGTGCGGGTTACTACGCTGCACAAACTCTGTATGGCGATTTGAGTCACAATCAGTATTCTTCTGCTGATTTTCATCCTGCTGGGTGCATTACTGACTGGGAAAACCCAGGACACGTGCAGTACTGGCGATTATGTGGAGCTAACGGAGACACTGGTCTACCAGACCTAGAAGTGAATCCGTGGGTGATAGACCAGCAAAGGCAATATCTCGCTGCTCTAAAAAACATGGGGGTCAAAGGCTTTCGTGTCGACGCGGTAAAACACATGAGCCTTCACCACATCAATCAGATTTTCACACCGCAGATCTCTGCCAACATGCATATTTTTGGTGAAGTCATTACCGGAAGTGGTCAGGGTGATTCCAGCTACGACGGATTCCTTGTCCCTTATCTGAATGGCACCAATCATTCCGCGTACGATTTCCCGCTCTTTTCTTCAATCCGACGTGCTTTCTCTTATAACGGAAGTATGACTTTGCTGCATGATCCAAAGGCTTACGGTCAGGCGTTGGAAAGCACAAGAGCGATTACCTTCACGGTCACACACGACATTCCAAACAATGCGGATTTCAGACATCAAATCTTAGATCCAAAAGATGAAGAACTGGCTTATGCCTATGTTTTAGGGCGTGATGGTGGCGTCCCGCTGATTTACAGTGACGAGTTGCCAGACAGCGAAGATCAGGACAACGGTCGCTGGGCAAACGTATGGAATGATTCAACCATGGTTAAAATGCTCAACTTCCACAACGCGATGCAGGGACAAGGGATGACCGTGGTGCATAGTGACCAATGCACGTTGCTGTTTAAACGCGGTAAGCAAGGCGTGGTTGGTATTAATAAATGTGGAGAAAGCAAGCATATAACTGTGGATACCTACCAACACGAATTTAACTGGCACATGCCATATAAAGACGTACTTTCAGGATCAACAGAAACGGTAAGCTCGCGTTATCACACCTTTGAACTGCCACCCCGCACTGCAAAGATGTTTAAATTGTAGCTTTGCGCTCAGTTAGAAAAAGAAAAACCCCAGAAGATACCTTCTGGGGTTTTCTATTCATTCAAAGAATGGAGGCGCCTCCCGGAGTCGAACCGAGGTCCACGGATTTGCAATCCGCTGCATAGCCACTCTGCCAAGGCGCCTTTATTTGTTATGCTTATCTTTGTGAAAAGATAAGCCTTTGTAGATGGTGCCCCGGGCCGGACTTGAACCGGCACAGCGCGAACGCCGAGGGATTTTAAATCCCTTGTGTCTACCAATTCCACCACCAGGGCACGCAATTCTTTATTGCGATGGGTAAGACACCATCTTCAGCATCATTTTCTATAAAAACAACACTTCAAAATTTAGAGCGACACACAAGAAACCTTGTGTCGCAGTTTAACGAAACATCGTCAAACTAAAATTTGGAGCGACACACGAGGTTCGAACTCGTGACCTCAACCTTGGCAAGGTTGCGCTCTACCAACTGAGCTAGTGTCGCAATGGAGGCGCGTCCCGGAGTCGAACCGAGGTCCACGGATTTGCAATCCGCTGCATAGCCACTCTGCCAACACGCCAAACCGAACTGCTTTAGGAGTCTCTCCCGCCGCGTTCGATGCACACTTTACGGATTCACCAACAGGAGTCAAACAAAAATTTAAGTTTTTCATTCGGTTGATGCTTAATAAAGCAAACCGACGTTTGTTTGATCTTTATTTGGTTAAAAATCACTATTTGGAAATATTGAAAAAATTAGGTTTAAGAAGACAGAAAGTAAAGCGTTACCACTTCTTGAACATTCTGCCCACAAGATTTGGGTGGTATGCCCAGCAATGGTCGAACATCGACATTAACTGAGGGTTCCCATATTTAGATAAACTGATTGCGTGGAAGCGATTTGATTTCTCTTTTAACTGATTCACTTTTTCCAGAATGTGTTCTGGTTGTTTAGGTGCAATAAAGTCTGAAATCACAACCAAATCTGCATTGCGGTATTTATCCGATGACATCAAATCGATAGATTTTTCAATGACCGGATCTATATCAGTACCGCCGTGGAAGGTATAAGACAAGAAGTCACTGGCTTCGCGTAACCCATCCTGCTTAGTCAGCTCATAGGTGATTTGCTCGGTCGAGAAGATAATAACGTAGCACTCGCGCCCTTCCGCCAGAGCTATTTGCATCAGCGCGTAGGCCATTGCTTTGGCGCATTGCTCCGGGAAACCGCTCATAGAGCCGGACGCATCCACACAAATGATGAATGGTCCTTTTTCGATATCGACCTTCGCGTTGTCTGGCGTCACTGCCCTCACCTTGCGAAGTTTTCGCGACTTGCCCTGAGTTTTGTAATTCATCAGGCGCTTGTCGATCAGATGCTTGTAGAACACCACTTCCAGTTCAGGATACGCCAGAAACATGGTTTCATTAGGAAGCAATTTGTTGAGATCATCACTTTCGTGAATACCTACAATGTCGTCTGTGGCTTCGTCACTTTTCTCTTCGACGACTCTTAACTCTTCATTTGGGGCTTTGTTCAGATCTGGGTCTTCAACTTCACTGGCCATGCGCCCAAGCTTTTCAGCGATGTCTTGCAAGGTTTCGTTCTTTTTTAGGAAGTCTGCATGATGCTTCATGGTTGAAATGTCGGTTTTAGACAACTTGGCAGACGCCATATCCCAAAGTTTACCGATTTGCGCTTCTTCACCAGATTCCGTCACCTTGTCCATGTTCTTCATGGTTTCGATGCGTTGGTACAAGTCTTCGAGCAGCTTTTCTTTGTCACTTTCCAATTCGCTGACCTGAGCTTGTTTAAGCGCCTCGCTCAGGCTCTTGTACCACTGGTCACAGAAGTAATGCGGGAACATCGGGTTGTTGACCCCTTTGTTCTTTTCAAGCAGGCGTCTGGCTTGCAAATAGAACGCAGAATGCCATTCCAGACGCTTGATCACGTCGTGGATCTTGACGAAAAACTCGTCTTCCGTCCAATGAATAACTTCCTGATAAAGTGCCAGTTCGTTACGAAAATGCTCGGTATCGCACACCTTGGTCATTTTGCGTTTAACTTTGCCGCGCCATTTAAGAAGGTGGTTCTTCATTGAAGATTTAACGCCGCGATTGTTTTCTGCCACCATCATGACTTGAGAACGTGCCATCAAGTCGTTGACCGCCGTATCTATCAGCCCTGAATCTGCAATCATTAACGCCAGATTTAAACTATCAGCCCCTAACATTCCGTCCCCTTCCTATTCGAAGTACTCGTTTAGGTGTTTGATGCGAAACGCCACTTTCTCGCATTCGGCTTTTGTCGACTCAAGCGTATGAGTGATGGACTGAATGCTGGCTTCCATTTGTGTCGGTAGCTCCGGGTCAATAAAGCTGTGTGGCAGCGCGCCATGAAAATCGGATTTAACCTGTCTTAGGTGATGCTCGGCCGCCGTAAGTTGTTCCAGTGCGTGATTGGCTTTCTCGCTCCACTCCTGGAACAGTTCTTCCTCCAGCCCATCGTTAGTCACCAAAGTAACCAGGACCGAGCGGTTTGCGATGTCTTTAATCACCAACTGCTCATCAGCGTCCAGACCAAACTTCAGACGCCCCAGATTGGTGTTTTGGTTGACGTAACCGTAGGCATCGCCACCCCCTTCTTTGATCACCTTCTCCAGCTCTGTCATTGAAAGGTAAACCCAGCGGGTATTGCCTTTTTCCCCTTCCCAAACAGACATGTTGCTTTGCAGCAGCGCAAGTTTCACCAATCCAGAGTCACGCCCGACCTGATAACGCTTGGCGTTACCTGTATCGAAATGGTGAATCTCTTTCTTAAGTAGTTTACCTGTGCTGTCTACGGACAGATGCATAGCGTGTTTGGCTTCCAATTCATCCTGAACTTCGTCCAGTTCCTCTTTGCAGGTTTCGATCTGTTGATTGATCGTAACCTGATCAAATGCATGATTGATGGCGAAATCACGAACCACTTCTTCCACAATCTCACGCGATTCAGGGCTGTTCCACAAACAATCCTGCAGTAACAACAAGTCCAGAGGATTAATGGTGTCTCGCCCGTTAAAGTACGCACTGGCTTTGAGTAACTTCACTGCCTTTTTCCAGCGACGGTCAGACACATAAAGATCCGTATCAGCAATATCAACACCACTGTCAACACGTTGCTCAATCATGCTTTTCAACTGATACAGCTTTTCAAATACTGACTCGGACAAAGAGAGTGTGTCCAAATCCTGAAGCCACTGGTGATACTCTTCATTGGTGATCGCCAGCCCTTCCGGAATTTGCGCCTCTTGCGGCGTACCTACTGTAAGCATAGAACGAAAGTTCTGCTTATCCTGAATTCGGTTTACGAACACTCGAACCAACATGCGGTCGTATAAAGCTTCTAACCCACTGTCTTCATCAGGTAATTCGTTTGAAGCAGACACCAGCAATCGCATTGGCACTTTTTCAATTTCGTTACCATTTTTAAACGTTTTTTCGTTTACGACGGTGAGCAGAGTATTAAGGATGGCAGGACCGGCTTTCCAGATTTCATCTAGGAAAACGACTTGAGCGGTGGGCAAATATCCTTCTGTCAGACGAACGTATTTACCGTTGTCTTTTAATTCCTGAATGCTTAAAGGACCAAACACCTCTTCCGGTGTGGAAAAACGAGTCATCAGGTATTCAAAGTATGAGCTGTTATCGAAAGCTTGTATTAAGCGTTTTGCAATTAAGCTTTTTGCGATACCAGGAGGCCCTAGCAAGAAAACACTTTCGCCAGAAAGCGCGGCAAGCAGGCAAAGCTTGATGGTATGTTCTCTTTCGTACACTCCATCGGAGAGCGCGTGCACCAATTTATTGATACGTTCTGATAAGAGTGCCTTCTGAGCATGAGTTGGATTATTAGAACCTAACATTTCGACACCTCGGCATCAGACAAATTTGATAATTTCATTTTAGTATTTTTATACATTTGTTATCACTTTGTTACAAGTAATATCTTGTTTTATTAGACTCTTATAGCAGATCTACACCAAATCGATGGGAAAGAAATCTTTGATTACGTAAATGAGATTTTCATCAGGAAAATATTGAGCTAAGTGATGGAAAAGTCAGAAGTAGGACTTTTTTCATGATTGTGTCTTTACAAAACAGATGCGTGCCAGCAGTATCATTAAAAAAGCAATGGAAACGCTATGTCCCGCACAATACACAGTTGGAAAAATATCTCGCTTTGCGAAGAGGATTTGAACCTTCCAACCGGAAAGCCCATTACCCACACGACCATCGTACATCCGGGTGCTGCTGTCATTTTACCAATCCTTCCAGACAACCGAATTCTGCTCATCAGGCAGTATCGTCCGTCTCTGAAAAAGTGGATATTGGAAGCGCCTGCTGGCACCAAGGAGCCAGATGAGTCTCCAGAATGTTGTGCAAAAAGAGAGTTGGAAGAAGAAACGGGTTACAGCGCGGGCAGTTGGCATTCTTTAGGGCAGGTTACGCCATTAGCAGGGTTCTGTGACGAAATACAACACTTGTTTGTCGCCAAAGATTTAAAAAAGACCGATCGTTTAAGTTGCGATGACGATGAGGTTATTGAGCTACTTCCTCATTCACTTGAAGACATTGAAAATGCGATAAAAAACGACGAGTTAACCGATGCTAAAACCATCGCCAGCATTTACAAAGCCAAGTTATGCGGATTACTATGAAACGCCGACCATAAAGGATAAATGACATAATGGATTTTAGATCAGACACTGTCACTCAACCTACCCCAAGTATGAAACAAGCCATGATTGATGCACCACTGGGTGACGATGTGTATGGTGATGACCCGACTGTAAACGACTTGGAACAATGGGCAGCGCAGCGACACGGCTTTGAAGCCGCGTTATTTACCACATCCGGCACGCAAGCCAATTTGCTCGCCCTGATGAGTCATTGTGAGCGCGGTGACGAATACATTTGTGGGCAACAGGCACACAATTATCAATATGAAGCAGGAGGCGCGGCAGTACTGGGTTCTGTTCAGCCTCAGCCAATCGAAAACGAACCAGATGGTCGAATCTGTTTAAAGAAAGTCGCCGCTGCAATCAAACCAGACGACTTCCATTTTGCGCGTACCAAACTTCTGAGCCTGGAAAACACCATCAATGGTAAAGTCCTTCCTCTTAGTTATTTAGAAGAAGCGCGACAGTTGACCACTGAAAAGGGTTT
>NZ_AFWJ01000094.1 GCF_000222685.1 Vibrio nigripulchritudo ATCC 27043
TTGCAGGTGCTGGTCGAAAAAACCTATCTGGAAGCCGAACAGGCTAAAGAAGAAGTCAACGGGCTCGATTCCAGCCTGAATCTGGCGGAAGAAAACCTCAAACTTCGCCAACGGGCATTCTCGCAAGGTTTATCCAACTCTCTGGAAGTGGTCGATGCTCAGCTTTATCTGGCGAGCATTCGTACTCAACAGCATGCCGCTCGTTTCAACTACCTGATTGCCTTAAATAAACTGCTTGCCCTGAGCAATGAAATGAACACCTTCGAACAATACGAAAACCGAGCTATTTTGGAGAACCACTCATGAAAACAAATCTATTAAAACCTGTGGTCGCGGGCGTTATCGCTCTGGGTTTAGGTGGATGGCTGGTTCACAGCTTTAACGTCGCGTATGAAGAACAGCCGATGCGTTTGCAGGGACAGATCGAAGCGCAGCAGTACAACATCTCCTCCAAAGTGGCAGGTCGTATCGATCAGGTGATGGTAAGCAAAGGCGACGAGGTTGCAAATGGCGATCTTATTTTCACTATCTATAGCCCTGAACTGGATGCGAAGCTTGAACAGGCTCTGGCGAGTAAAGAAGCGGCTGGCGCGCTGGCAGAAGAAGCCGAAAAAGGGGCGCGAGAGCAACAGATTCAGGCTTCGAAGGATCAGTGGCAAAAAGCCAAAGCCGCATCTGATTTGATGGAAAAGACCTACAACCGAATCAATAACCTTTACAAAGACGGCGTCGTGGCGGAGCAAAAACGAGACGAAGCGCTAACCCAGTGGCAAGCAGCAAAATACACCGAAAGCGCAGCTTACCAGATGTACGAATTAGCGAAAGAAGGGGCGCGAGATGAAACCAAACGCGCGGCAGCCGAAAAAGCCAGAATGGCGGCTGGTGCAGTCGCAGAAGTAGAAGCATTCGCTGCCGACACCAAAATTCGTAGCTGGTTCAAGGGCGAAGTGTCTCAGGTATTGCTTAGCCCGGGAGAACTGGCACCGCAGGGTTTCCCTGTTGTCACTGTACTAGACATGCAGGACGCATGGGCAGTATTTAACGTTCGCGAAGATAAACTAAGCCAATTTTCGAAAGGCACGGAATTTGTTGCCAATGTTCCGGCACTTGGCAAAGACGTGACGTTCAAAGTGTCTCACGTGGCGGTTATGGGCGATTTTGCCACCTGGCGTTCGACTGATTCCAGCCAAGGCTTTGACATGCGAACCTTTGAGGTAGAAGCTCGCCCGGCAGAACCAGTGGAAGGATTGCGCATGGGCATGAGCGTGGTTATTGAGAATCTCTGATATGAATACGCTCACCCGATTATCGGGGCAATTGGAGGTAGTCAAAGCAGACAAATGGCTCTTGTCTGCCTTGACCTGGATTCCACTCGTTGTCGCTTTTATCATTTGGGCGGTGTTCGCGCAGGGATTGGCTCGCGACCTCAAGATTGGCATCGTTGACTTAGACAATACCGCTTTCTCCCATCAGCTTATCAGGCATTACGACGCTTCTCCGAGCCTGAAAATCACGGCGAGTTATCCGGATACCTTGTCTGCCAGTCAGGCACTCACATCCGGAGACATCTACGGTTATGTGGTGATCACACGCAATAGCTTTAAGCAAACCGCATTAAACCAACCGCCGCAAGTGTCTGCCTTCGTCAATACGCAGTACATTCTGATTGGTCGGCTGATCAATTCAGCACTGCTGCAAGCTCAAGGCACGTTTAACGCGAAAGTTGAAGCGGGTAAAGCCTTAGCTAAAGGTGACACCACATCCTCACAGGCATTGGGAAGTGCCCTGCCTAGCCGCAGCCAGATTACCCCTTTGTTTAATAGCAATACCAACTACAGCCAGTTTTTGCTTGGCGCAGTTGTCCCGGCTATCTGGCAGATTGCCATAGTAGTAGGCACCGTTATGGTATTGGCGGCGAATTTGCGCTTGCGGGGAGCAGCACAATGGTTAGGGCAATCGCCTGTCCGCCGCGTGATGAGTTCACTCGCCCCATACTTTCCGGTGTTTATACTGCAAGGTTTGGGCATGCTGGCGTGGTTTTACCTTGGTTTAAAGTGGCCGTTTCACGGTAATATTGCGGTGTTATTTCTCGCTCAAATTTTGATGGTGCTGGCTTGTATGATTATGGGGAGCCTGTTTTTCTTCATAAGTTTGGATGCGACTCGTGCAATGAGTTTTGCCGGTGCATTCACTGCCCCTAGCTTTGCGTTTATGGGCATCACCTTCCCTGTGACTGAAATGAATCAATGGGCGCAGGCATGGCGATCAATGCTCCCTGTTAGTCATTACATCGAAGCCCATGTTTACCAGTCTAATTACGGAGCAAGCTTTCTCGATACACTGAACGAGCTGGTTCCAATGTTGGGTTACCTTATCCCATTCCTTATGTTGCTCATTCTTATCAAGAAGAAATCAAAGCAGGTGGTATTGCGATGAATGTATTCCAGTTGATCCGCGATGAGCTAAAAGCCATCTTCAGCCACCCTGCAATTGTTCTAACCGTATTTGGCGGTACGCTTTTTTATTCATTTCTCTACCCGCTTCCTTACGCTAATCAGGTTGCACAGCAGCAACAGATTACGGTTGTGAATTTAGACAAAAGCCAAACCAGTTATCAGCTAGAACGCATGGTGGATGCCACACCACAGGTGAGCATTGTATCCAGAACCCATACAGTCGAAGATGCAAAGGCGCAATTTCTGGCTCACGAAGTCAGTGGTATTTTGGTGATTCCTGAGCACTTCTACCGCGACATGATGTTGGGTAAAAGCCCGGTGCTTTCTTATGCTGGCGATGCGTCTTACTTCTTAGTTTTTGGCACTGTGGTCGAGGGATTAGCTCAGGCGTCAGGTACTCTGGCGGCGAAAGCTAAAGTGGCTAAATTGGTTTCCGATGGCTTGCCTTTGACTCAAGCCGCTGAGCTCTATTCTCCGGTGCACCTGAACTTAAAGCCGACGTTCAACCCTGAAATGGGCTATGTCGATTACGTAGTTCCGGCTGTGTTTGTGCTGATTCTGCATCAGACACTGATCATGGGGACTGGCATCCTGACGGCAAGCCAGAGAAACCGAAAAGGCTATTGGAACGAGTATTCTGCCACCGAACTGACTCTAACGAGAATCGTGATCTTTGGTCTACTTTATGTTGCGCTTAGCCTGTATTACTTTGGTTTTAGCTTCAACTTCTATGAGATCAATCGACTGGCAAGTATTGGTGATTTGTTTATCTTGCTTGTGCCATTTCTGATTGGGGCGGGTGCGATTGGCGTTGTGTTGGGGGGTATTCTGCCCCGCGTTGAGTTGGTGACACTGTTGGTTTTGGTCAGCTCAATGCCATTGATATTTACGGCTGGGTTTATCTGGCCTTTGGAAAGTATCCCTGCTCCCCTGGTCTGGCTGGCGAATGTTTTGCCGAGTGCACCTGCCATTCAAGGCTTTTTGAAAATCAATCAGATGGGTGCAGAAATATGGCAGATAAAAGACGTGGTCGCACAGCTCTGGATTTTAGCGGCGATATGGAGCTTTCTCGCCTGGTTGAAACTTAAAATGCAGTCACTTCCGATGAAGCAGTCACCTTCGATAAATTAACGGGTTAAAACGAAGAACCCCACCAAATGGTGGGGTTCTTTCTATTTCCTAGTATCAGTTGCCTAAGCCCAGTCCTTCAGACAAAGCTTTGATTTGTTCCAGATCCAATCGGTGAACTTCGATCATTTGTGTTATCTGGCTCAGTTTGGAATTCACATCATCACTGCGATCACACGCGTCCGAGGATGCATCCCATGAAGTGCCCGCCAAAAACTCATCACATTCTTTGGCAAGTTTATCTTTTTGAGGTAATAGCTCTTTTTGCTCTTTCAACAGGCTTTCCAGTTCCTGACGAATCGCCATTTCACGCTGGAACACTTCGCGAGAGCGCTCAAATACTGATGCTTGCAAATCTGCCTGTCGATTCAGCCTTTGATTTGAAATCCCCAGCTCTTCTAATTGGGAGCTCTGCTGAGTGATTAAAGCTTCCTGCTCTAAATTCACCTTTTCAAGTTCGGTGACGGTTGTCTCTAGTTCTTTTATCTGAGCTTCGTATTTCTCAGTGATTTCATCTGACTGGTTATTTAACTCTACTTTCAAAGATTCAGAAGAGTCTTTGTCGTAGTTGTCTAACTGCAATTTCAACTGCGCTTTTTCACCTTCCAGCGCTTGAAGCTTTTCTTCCTGAGAAAGGTAGGCATCCTGCCAACTGCTTTGAGTCACAACTGCTCCGCCTAAACCACCAATCGCTAAACCCAGCACGGCTGCCACTGCAATATAGAGATACGAAGTCTTGTTGCGCTCTTCTATGATGACAACTTCTTCTTCCTGATCGTCATCGCGTTCGTCTTGGATATTCTTGTCTACCATTTCCTACTCCGGCATCATGTGACCAGCTCTGTGATTACGACAGATACAACGTAGATTACAAACCCAATAATTGATGCAAGAATGACGCCCTTTTGTACCTTTTCGTTGGTTCTGTAGCGAAAAAGAAGTACTGCGATGGCTATCAGCGCCGCAATTGCAATTAATCTGGTCATAACTTTCTCCTTACCTTGTGCCTGTTATACCACTTTTTCAGGTAGATAACGTAAACACTCTGTCCGAAAATTTCAGATAGATGGTTGAACTGCTGGGAATTTATACGATGTAAATAAAACAACCGACCAACATGGCATGCTGGTCGGTTGTGGGTAAGAAACGTATAAGACAACGTCAGACAATTGACCTTGTGGCTAAATTACCAGTCCACCGTCAATCTTGAGTACCTGCCCCGTAATAAAGCTGGCTTTGTCACTTGCAAGAAACTCGACACCGTTGGTGATGTCTTCTGGAGTTCCCATTCTACCAAGCGGGGTTTTGCCTTTCATCATATCCAGCACTTTTTCAGGCAAATCCGCCGTCATGGGTGTTTCAACAAAACCTGGGGCGACGCAATTCGCTCGCACCTGTGCACCTTTACGAGCAAACTCTTTTGCCCAGCCTTTGGTCATCGCAATCACCCCGCCTTTAGTGGCGGCGTAGTTAGTCTGACCAATGTTCCCATCCGTTCCAACAACCGAAGACATGGTTACAATGGAACCGTGGTTGTTTTCAATCATGATAGGAGCAACTGCCTGAGTCAGGTTAAAGACACCTTTCAGGTTCACATCAATCACCTGGTCCCAGTCCTGCTCTGTCAATCTGTCTATCAGTCCATCTCGCGTGATGCCAGCATTGTTAACCAGCACATCAATCCGGCTGAACTCACTGCGAATTTGTTCAACCAAAGCGGTTATGGCTTCACGATCGCAGATATTAACGGTGACAGGTTTAACGTTGTCGTGGGATGAAAATGCTTCTTGTAACACCTGTTCATTCATATCAAGGGCATAAACCATTTGTGCACCTTGCTCGGCAAAGCGTTCAACAATGGCTTTTCCTATTCCTTGGGCAGCACCTGTTACAACACATATTTTATTATTTAACATTGAGTGTCCTCTAGTGGGCTAATCCATTCGCATTTCACTGCCAGAAGTTGATTTGGGCTTAAAATCCAGCGTGAAAACGTCGCGATCCAGTTTTTAGTACTGTTCTAATCATAGGATTAAATACTGAACCCGCGAGTTAAATTTCAATGTACCAGTCCTTTTTCAAGCGCGAGCTTAACCAGCATGGCGGTTGACGTTGCTCCTAGTTTCTTTTTGATCCTTAACCTGTGGGTCTCGACTGTGCGAACACTGATATGCAGGGAGTGGGCAATTTCTTTATTGCAGGCACCGTCTACAATCGCCTTGAGAACATCCGACTCACGTTTCGACAGCGTGTCATCTTTCGGCTGAGGCTTTTCATTGATTTGCTCCAGCAAGCGATCAGATGCCTGAGGGCAAAGGTAAGACCTTCCCTGCGCGACCTGATTGATCGCCATCACCAGCTCTTCCGACCCGACATCTTTCAACACATACCCTTTCGCCCCAGCTTTTACGGAGCGAACCACATAGTCGCGGCTGTCGTGCATGGAAAGCATGATGACGCCCGTTTTGGACGCCTTACTTTCTAACTTTTCCAACACCTCAATCCCGTTAAGGTTGGGCATGTTGATATCCAGTAGCAAAACGTCAGGCTTCAGAGATAGTGTGGTTTCCAGTGCATCTGTTCCGGTGCCGACACACGCCAGTATGTCGAGGTTGTCTTCCCGTTCGAGGCGAGATTTAAGACCATCCTGCATAAGGCGATGATCATCCGCCAATACCAATCTAATCATACAAACTCCATGTTCAAACTTACGCGCACTTCCGTTCCTTCCCCTGGGGTACTGGTGACATTGAAAGAGCCTCCAATTGCCTGAATACGCTCTTTCATGTTTTGTAACCCCATGTGCTCAAAAGTGGCTTTCACTTTTTTTCCGTTCTTGAGTGCTTTGGTAGAAATGCCTTTGCCATCGTCACTGACGGTTAAGATTAACTGCTTCCCTTCTCGCTGCATTACTACGTCAACCCCTTGCGCGTTGGCATGTTTTTCTACATTGTGCAGTGCTTCCTGCATTACTCTGTAGAGAGTGGTCTCCACTTCCGGCAGAAGATCGACGCCTTCGATGTCATGTTCGAAAATCAGTTCAAGCTGAGAACGCTCTCGCAGGTCATTGATGAAGGCTTCTATACCCGCAACCAGACCTAAATCGTCGAGTTGAGGGGGTCTTAAATCCCGAGAGATCCTTCGAAGCTCAACAATCGCCAGCTCCATCGCGTCTTTACTGGCATCCAGCTCCTGCTCTTTTTTCCCGTCATCAGTTTCTTTAGACACGTTGTCTAAACGGTATTTCGCCGCCACCAAAAGCTGATTCACCCCATCGTGTAGCTCGCGCGACACTCGGTGCCTTTCATTTTCCTGAGAATCAATAATCTGCTGATTCAAAATGCTTAACTGCTGGTTCGCCAGACGACGTACATTCAGGTTGAGCGACGCCCCAAGCGCAGCAATCGCCGAAATGGCGATGAACATCACCACAAACAGCGCGGTACTGGTTTTCCCTATATTTTCATCAAACCCGTTTTCCATATGGGCGACTTGTTGTTCTATGTCGTCCAAGTACACCCCTGTTCCCACCATCCACTGCCATTTATCCAGTGAAACGGCGTAACTGAGTTTGGGCAGCGGCTCTTTTTTCGACGGTTTGTGCCACAGATAATCGACAAATCCACCGCCTTCTCGCCCGACTCGTATCAATTCCTGCAACAGCTTTTTGCCCTGAACATCTTCAACATTCCACCAGTTTTTTCCTATTCGCTCGGTTTGATAAGGCAACACCAGTGCATCGCCATCCCATGTGTAGGCAAAGAAGTAGCCGTCGCTTCCATACGTGAGCTGGCTCAATTTTTCGGTCACGATTTGTTTGGCAACTTCCGGTGGCAGGCTTTCATCCTGGTAGTAAGGCTCAATACTTTTGATTGCCATTTCTACGTACTGCTTCAATTCTTGTTTCTTCACGGCAAGTACGTTATTGCGAGTAAGCGAGACCTGTTCTTCAACCAATTGTTTTGCCTGAGTAAAAAGAATCGTAGCGACAATGATCACCACCAAAACAAGAGGGACGATAGACAGCAAAATGATGTTTATCGAGAGTCTTCGGTTACTGATAAATCCCATTAATTCACCCAGAACAGTACGTAGTTTTACTGACATTTTGTTCGGAAAACTGCACTTTTTACCGACAAAATTTGCGCAGTTATCCCAATAGAGAGGAATCT
>NZ_AFWJ01000093.1 GCF_000222685.1 Vibrio nigripulchritudo ATCC 27043
ATTCGTTAATTGAATCAATTTCACGAGCAAAATACTGGTTCATTTTTTTATAGAAAAAAGGCCCCATACTGACTCTTTTAACACCAAGCTCCTGTAGCCTTGAGAATACAGGTAAGCCCGGAACGCCCATAACATTAACGGGAATGGAGACCGAACCCACGATCTTTTCTATATGGGCATCACTTGTTATACGGGGAACAAATATGCCATCCGCACCGGAAGCTTCATAAACTCTAGCTCGCATAACTGATTCAGCTAGGGGATCGTCAAGCCCCATTAAAAATGCGTCTGTTCTTATGTTAAGAAAAACATTGATTCCTTTTTTAAAAAGACCATCTCTGATACCTCTAACGACGGCTCCGAACTTGTCGGCATCAACTATTTTCCTGACCCCATTATCAACTCTAGAGTCTTCCAAGTTTATACCTGCAACGCCTATCTCGGCTAAAGAGATGATATTTTGCAAGACACCGGCAAGTTCGTTGCTGTATCCAAATTCTAGGTCCACGGTAAGAGGTAGAGATGTGCTTTGTTTGATCTGCTTAACGATGGAAAAAAGCTCATCAAAACTCATATCTTCTCCATCTTGGTACCCTAGCGATTCCGCAATCGCTGCACTGGAAGTACCTATAGCTTGGTATCCCAGGCTCTGAAACAGTATTGCACTATTTGCATCCCAAGCATTGCCGATGTGAAGCAGGTTATTTTGTTCGTGTAAGTTTTTAAATTCTTGAAAACCAGTCACTTAATTGTCTCCATCAATAAAAACTTGATAATACACAACAGAAACGGGTCATTTCATTCACCTAGATTCATTTTTTAATTTACTTAATGTCTGAGGTGCAATTCCTAGGTATGACGCAATGTGATAGGACTTAACGCGAGTAAAGATCGACGGATATTCTTCAATGATGCGCTCATATCTTTCAGTAGCGGTTTCCGACATAAGAGACATTAAGCGCTTGTAGGTCGCTGAAAAGTAGGTGTCGTGAAGCCAGATACGAGCCAGGCGTTCCCATTTCTTATCTTGCGAGATAATTACGTCAAGGTCTTCGAGTGTAGCGACGTAAAAAACAGAATCTTCCAGTACCTCAAAATTTAACATAGAGCCCTGTTTTTCATAGAAACTTACGCTGTCATCCATAAAGTGGTTCAATCCGTGTTTACTCTTTCCACGGAAATACAGTTGCCAGGTAAAGTCTTTCCCGTTTACATCGGTAAAGTACGATCTTGCCAGTCCACTTTTGATGAACCATATTTCCTTGAATATGTCGCCAGAACGATGAACAATTTCGCCTTTTCTTACCTTAACGGTTTTGAAAATGAGTTTAAAATTATCCCATTCTGCATCGGTGACAGGTACAACACCTTCAATCATTTTTCTGAAGTATTTCATTGGTCAAAGTCTTTTCTTTATTTTCACTCGTCGATCCTTTGAATCCTGGTCAAAGCAGATTGCAACACCTCTTCAGCATTCATCGAAATATCTATTGCAATCGCTTCTGTAGATGTTGGTTCAATCAGAGTCGCAAACTGGCTTTCAAGCATCTGTTTGCCATTGAAGTAATGATTGGATCGGTTTTGATGGCGCGACCATATAGTGTCGAAGTCACCTTGTAAATAGATGACTGTAACGTCTTCATTGTTAATACGAAGAATATCCCGGTACTCGGGCTTCAATGCAGAACAGGCAATAACAACGCTTTCATTAGAGACAAACAATTCATTGAGCGTATGCAGCCAGTCGAATCTGTCTTCATCTGAAAGAGGTATGCCTTGCTTCATCTTTTCGATGTTAGTGGCGCTGTGGTAATCGTCGCCATCGAAGAAAGTCAGATCCAGTGTGTCGGCCAGCCTTTTTCCAATCAGGCTTTTGCCACACCCAGATACCCCCATCACCAGAATCTTTTTGGTATTTACTCCGTGCATTTCCTTAGCCATCTATTTCCATAACGTTATGGCTAACGTAATGCAATTGCTCTAGAAGTGGAACACTCAAGTTAAAATTTGGCTCATCGCCTTAACTACCGATAATTTTATCTATACTCAAAACAGTGCGTAATTCTGAGCTGATTAGAAAAAATGAGCATTTTAAATAACAGAAAAGACAAAATGCTAAGAGTGTCGATGATTGTTTTAGCGCTTCTTGTGGTGCTAGTGATTTGGGCAACGAGTTCCCTGATTCGGCTGAACATCAAAGCGGAAGAAACGATTTCACTTTCTGAGAAGCGAACAGAGGCTATTTTAATGGCTACGTCTTCTTTAAATCAGTTGGAAACAGAGCTGATACAGCTAGTCGCCGTTAATGATGAAGAACGGATACACGAAAGTGCTGATGCCTCAATACTCGCCAGTGAAGCGCTGGAAGAGTCGATCAATAACCTGAATCAGCAAATGCCTGATCACCAGGAAGTGAAATGGCTATTGATTCTGGTGAAAGAGATGATCCCGGAACGGATGGAAATCATCGCTCTGGCAAAGAGAAATTCGGATGCTATTGCTTTAGAACTGATTAACTACATGTCACCAAAAACAACGGAAGTTACCGACATTCTGACAAGTCTGGTTCAGGACGACCAGAAGTACATCAATGCATTACTGCGAGACATTCGGCAACGGGAATATACAACGTTGGTGATCATTCTTTTCATGATGGTAGCCGGCGTTGTTGTTTTGGTTTCGGTGATCAATCGTCTCGGTAAAACGTCTAAAGAGCTCGATGAGCTGAATCTCCACCTTGAAGAACAGGTACAGAAAAGAACCAAGCAACTTGAAGATTCGTTTGAGGATTTAACAGACAACATTTTTGCTCTGGAAGAGACTCAGGCAAAACTGGTGGAATCAGAGAAAATGGCCTCGCTCGGTGTTTTGGTAAAAGGCGTTGCGCACGAACTAAATACACCCATTGGTATTTGTATTACATCTTCATCCCACTTACGTGAGAAGGTGAAGAGCTTTAATGATCAATTATCTGAAGGAAAGCTCACCAAAAAGAGTTGTGAGCTGTTAGTCGAGAATGCGGCGTCTTGTCTTGAGATGGTGGAGGAGAACCTAGAGAAATCGTCTCAACTCATCCAGTGTTTTAAAAAGATTGCCATAGAGCAGGAAGAAGCCCGTGAAGATGCGGTAATGGTGAAGGAGCTGGTTGAAGATATTGTCACCAGTAACGGATTCTCGTCATCCGATAACGTTGAAATTGCGATAGAAGGGCAGGCGGGGATTTCGGCATTTGTTTCCAGAGAGGCACTGTGCGATGTGCTCAATAATCTGATAGAAAATGCTATTTGTCATTCTCAGGAGCAATGCGATAAACACAGGATAGAAGTTGATACTCAGATCATCGGGACGGATATTCGAATCGCAATTTCAGATAAGGGCAAAGGAATTGAGCAGGAAGATCTGCCTAAGATATTTGACCCGTTTTTTACGACCCAAAGAGGCAAGGGGAGAAATGGTCTAGGGCTAGCGGTGGTATATAACCTGGTCACTCATTTGCTTGAAGGGAAAATCAACTGCCAAAGTGAACCAGGCCAAGGCACAACTTTCGAGGTGATTTTCCCTTACAAACCGGCAATTTAGCGTGAGATTGCATCCTTATCAACATAGAGCTTGTCCCCAAGCCTGGTTTCTACCAACAAATACCCTTTATTTGGGAACGCCTTCACTATTTCTACCTTACGTTTACGCTCTAGAACGCGGCAATCTTCAGGAAGATTGGTTGTTTTCTTAACGGCTTTTCTTTTCATGAACTTTTGCATGGCAGCGTTGTTTTCACATACAACCCGATTTTTTGGGATCGAGATGTCTGCCAAAGCATTAGCAGAGAGAAGTAGAGTTAGAGCAAACATACAGATTTTCTTCATGGCTTTAATCCTGAATCTTAAGATGGCTCTAATGGTATAGCGTTCCATATAAAAGTAAAGCGAATCGTGATTGAGAAACGAGAGAAAATGTTTCATATGCGGGAATCACATTCGTGTAAGTAAGTGAAATATAGATAAATGTACCAAACTTATGGGTAAGGGTTCTGTAACTGTTTGTTATTTAACAATAGATCGGCAATGAGTTATGCCAAAAATAGATATTTAGAAATGTAACAAAGTGTTATAATCTGTATCTTGAGGTTTCATTATGCCTCGTAAACAATTTGTAATTGCTGCCCAATTTGGGCGGCGCACATTTTATACCCAAGAAACCTCAAGATACTAGGTTCAGCGAGAATTAAATGGCTTTCAGGCAAGGCTCCGATTTGATGATCTAGTGGGTCTAAATCAAGAATCGGTAACGCAGTATGAAAGCCAGTTAAACTCGCCCTTGGGAGCCCATATTCTGTCCCATTTCATCGTCAAAGAACTTGGAAAGGACTCGTCATTACACTGCTTTCTTTTCCTTGAACTGAGACAGAATATGAGGCTCTGAATCCTTTATCTTGAGGTTACTTGGGTATATGAGATGTCGTTTCTTATCTGAAGGAATTTATGGCTGGTTTAAGTCTTTTAACGTTGTTGGATGATATCGCTACTGTTTTGGATGACGTGGCAGTCATGTCAAAAGTAGCAGCAAAGAAAACTGCTGGGGTATTGGGAGATGACCTTGCTTTAAACGCTCAACAGGTATCTGGTGTAAGAGCTGAGCGTGAGATCCCCGTTGTCTGGTCGGTCGCAAAAGGGTCGTTTAAGAATAAGCTTATCTTGGTGCCTGCTGCATTAGCAATCAGCTCTGTGGCACCCTGGCTTATTACACCACTGTTGCTCATTGGTGGTTTGTTTCTGTGTTATGAAGGGGCAGAAAAGGTAATAGAGAAGCTCTTTCAACACAATGATGAAGAAGAACCTACCTCCATATCCGAGCATGTAGAAAACCTGGAAGAGTACGAGCGAAAGAAGATTTCTGGTGCGATTCGGACGGATTTTATTCTATCAGCAGAAATTATCGTGATAGCACTGGGTACGGTTCAGGAAAGCCCGTTTATGACTCAAGTTCTGGTCGTCAGTGTGATAGCACTGCTGATGACGATTGGCGTGTATGGCTTAGTTGCAGGGATCGTCAAGCTGGATGACCTTGGTTTCTATCTGCAAAGAAAAGGGGAATTCCTCTCTGCCATTGGAGACGGGCTTGTCGCATTTGCGCCCAAGCTTATGCATACATTGACGGTAGTCGGTACTTTGGCGATGTTCTTGGTCGGCGGTGGTATTGTGGTACATGGAGTGCCTGTTGTTCATCACTTGATCGAATCGCTGATTATGTCGATCCCGTCGATTCCATTTATTAACGGGTTCCTGCCTACACTGCTCAATGGGATGGCAGGCTTCATCGCAGGTCTGTTTGTGGTGTTCATTATGACCATAGTAAGCAAAATGCGGGCTTCCTAGAGAAACACTAGGAAACCATTTTTACAGTAATTCCAAAGCGCAGCTATCCGGCTGCGCTTTTTCTATTCTTATCCTGCCTCCGAGACGTAATTCAAGATCCATAAGTGATCTCTCCCTTATAAAAAGCGCTCCAATAATGAGACGCGTGTTTCAGCAATAAGAGTTGGTCATTTAGTGAACAAAAAGTTCTCGATCAATTTATTAACAAAATGCATTAATACCATTAACGCAAACATCAGATGTTTAAGGTCATCTTATGAATGAGCTTTCTTACTACAACTTAAAACAAATTGCAGGCTTAACGCCAAGTTTGGCAAGTCAGGTGGCAAGGGAAATAGGTCGTCGCATTGTGTCGGGCTTATACAAACCGGGGGAACTTCTGGAAGAAGAAGGGGCACTGGCAGAACGCTATCAGGTGAGTCGGTCTAGTGTTCGGGACGCCATCAAGATACTTGTCGGCAAAGGGCTACTGGAAGTGCGGCGTGGAATTGGCACAAAAGTTCGTGCTCGTAATGACTGGGGATTGCTGGACGACGACGTATTGGCTTGGTATCAGGCAACGCCTCCAACCGATGAATTCTTGTCTCAACTGATGGAAGTCAGGGTGATCTTTGAACCTCAGGCGGCTTACTGGGCGGCACAACGCGCCACGGAAGAAGATTTAAACAATATAAAGCACGCCATTGAAGCGATGGAAAAAGAAACGAGCTCGACAGAAGATTTTGTATTCGCCGATGCTCAGTTTCACCGCTCCATTTTGCGTGCCACTCACAACGAGTTTTTAGGTGCTCTTGAAGGCATCATTTTTTCAGCGCTGCTAAGCAGTATTCGGCTGACCAACACCGACCCAAGAGAAAACGAATCGTCCATCCCGTTCCATCGTGAAGTTTACGAACTGATCGCTAAAGGAGATGGGGAAGAAGCGAAGAATCGCATGCTGAATTTGCTGGTGGATGCCAGCGACAGGCTTAAGGACAGATTAGAAGCAAACACTAAGTGATGTTCTAAAACGGTTCGCTCATAAGAGCGATTGGGCTGTAACAAAGGGAAATGAACAGCAGGAGTAAAACATGATTAGGAACGTGAAAACCAAAGCGATGATTTCGATGGCAACTCTGGCGTCTGCTTTCGCCATGAGTAGCACACCTGTGCTGGCAGAAGATTTTGTCGCCATGCTGCTACCAGAAAACGTGAACCCTCGTTGGGAAAGTCAGGATGCGCACTTTTTTGTGCAGGCAATGAAGCAGATTTCTCCAGACACCAAAGTGGAAGTGTTCAATGCCAACAACGATACCGCGACACAGCAGCGTCAGGCTGAACAGGCATTAACCCGTGGCGCAAAAGTGCTTGTGGTGATTCCAATTGATGGTGAGTCCGCAGCAATCATTGCCGATTCGGCAGCTGAATCGAGCGTACCCACTATTGCTTACGATCGAATGATTCATTCTGAAAACACCAGTTTCTGGATTCAGGCATCGATGGAAAAAACCGGTGAGTCGCAAGCACAGCACATCGTCGATAACACCAAAAAAGGGGACACATTGGTGATGCTAAAAGGGTCTCCAACTGACCCGAACGCGGCGGTGATCTTCCAAGGGCAAATGAACGTGTTGCAACCACTGTTTGACTCTGGCGAGCGTAAACTTGGGTATGAAAACTGGACGCAGGGTTGGGACCCGGCTATTGCTCGTCGTTCAATGGATCAGGCGCTCACCAAACTGGATAACAACGTGCAGGGCGTGGTGTCGTCAAACGACGGTAACGCCGCCGCTGCTATCGCATCTATGGAAGAGCAGGGAATGGCTGGCAAGGTTCCTGTGAGTGGATTAGATGCAACCGTTCAGGCGCTACAACTGATTCTGCTTGGTCAACAGACACAATCTGTGTGGCGACCATTCGACAAAATGGCCGGCGTAACAGCGCAGGTGGTCGACAAGCTATTAGCGGGTGAAAGTGTTGATTCGCTGACATCTGGCACCGTGAAAAATGGTGTGGATGCGGACGTGTCTTTCGTTCCGGTCGAGCACTACTCGGTGGTCGGTGAAAATGGCGTGGCATACGTTATCGATAATGATCCTTCGATCAGCAAATCCGATGTATGTCAGGGCGAAGCGGCGAAAACACGTTTCTGTCAGTAGCACTCAGTTTGAGTTATTAGGGTTTGTGCCAGATTTTCTTTTCTGGCGCAGCCCACCCATTCAAGGACGCAAATAAGGCGAGGAATGCCAATGGAACAACATGCAGCAGTCCCTCATTTAAAGGTCGAAGGCATCCGAAAATCATTCGGTAGTGTCGAGGCGCTTAAAAACGTGCATTTTGAAGTGCAGCGAGGGGAAGTCATGGCGCTGGTTGGAGACAACGGCGCAGGGAAATCTACACTGATGAAGACACTCGCGGGTGCCTACATCGCCGATCAAGGTCAGTTTTTTGTAGATGGTGAGATGGTGACAGTGGACTCGCCCCAGAGTGCGAATCAGCTTGGCATTCAGATCGTCTATCAAGATTTGGCACTGTGTGAAAACCTCGATGTTGCGGCGAATTTGTCTCTGGGTAGTGAACCTGTTGTAAACAGTGGCTGGCTGAACTGGCTTCCAAGATCG
>NZ_AFWJ01000092.1 GCF_000222685.1 Vibrio nigripulchritudo ATCC 27043
GTTCGTACGCTCTGTCGGGGCTGACCGTGTGTTGGATTATTCACTACACGATTTCACTTTAGGCGAGAGAAGTTACGATGTGGTGTTCGATGTCGCCAATACGGTGTGCTTTGATTCTTGCTGCAACGTGCTAAAACCGAATGGTATTTGCCTGAAACTGGAAGCGGGGTTAGCAGAATATTATCAGATGATGTCTGCCATTTTCTTTGGTAAGCGCAGGCTAGCCTGCAATCACGGGATAGACACAAATCTCGATCTGGTTTTGCTAAAAGACTTGGTGGAGCTTGGCTTCCTCAGGCCCACCATTGATCGCCGTTACCAGTTTGAAGAACTGCAAGAAGCTCGTCACTATGCCGAGCAAATGCACAGTAAGGGCAGCGTGGTAATTAGCGTAAGCTAACGAGAAATGCATGATTTAATAGACAAAAAGTCGGCTACATAATGTAGCCGACTTTTAGTTTATGGCTAAGTTTTAGTAGTCTTTGGTATAAACTACCTTCAGGCTCTTGATGGTGAACCCACTATTATCAAGACGCTGATAATTAAACTTATTCCCTCCATTAGAGAAGGTGAATGAGGAACCTTCAAAATTCTCTTCGCTGTACACAACTAAGCTATAGCAAGGGCTAAGTTCAACTTTATTAAAGTCTTCAATTGGGACGATAATTTCCGTTGCCCCAGTTAAAGGGTTTTGACCTTTGAATGTAGGGTAATCCTGCAAAGCAACATAGAACCCTTCTTCGTTCGAGTCTTCAACGTACAGTCTCGGACCGAAAAAGTGCGAGCGGTACATGTTTTCGCCAAAGTATAGATTGTGTTGAACACCTGGCCCATTGCTCCAGTGGCTGTAGCCGCTGTCGATTGTGGAGCGCTTTCCGTTTGCTTCACCACGTTTGGTTTCGACCAGTTCTTTCCAGTCGTCATACAGTGGAAGAATGGCTACATGGTCGGGATTCTTTGAAGTCCAGAATTCATTGTAACTCTGACTGAATTTATCAAAATTGCGTAAGCCAGCGACCAGTTTTAATCTATTCGGATAGTCGTAGCCAAGCTCGATATCGAGATGAGCGATTAAGGCATAATACCCGTCCCATCGGTTGCTGCTGCCATTTAGCGGGCGTTTGTCACTGTAAAAGCTGCTTCTTTGTCCGTCGTACATGCGTGAAACGTTGGAAGCACCGCCATAGTCACCACGCAATTTTTCAGTTCGATAATCGACCGCTGATTTCATTGCTCCATCAAGATAGGCTCTCGCGTCTGCGTAGAAATCCTGAAACTCATCGTAGGTGTTGTAGCTGTTTAAACTGACCGTTGCAGAGCCGATGACCGAACCATAAAGAGTGAAAAGCCTGTCAAAATACGGGAATGTATTATGCAGTTCACAGTTGGGGTTGAATATCCGCTGCTTGGTTAACTTCACGCTGTTGATTAGGTCGATGAAGCGTGTTTCCACTTCTGAATCTGGGAACTCATCTCCTAAGTGCCAGCCATCGCTGTTCGCTTCTAAAAACTTACATATCGCATCAAATTCTTCTTCGGCTACGATGAGCTCATTTTCAATATTATTGAGTTCCTGTTCTGTTAACTGCTGATCAATGTAATTGCCAATGGCTTCGGCGTATTTCTTCCATTTAGACGCCTGATCAGGCATTAACCAACTGACAAATAAACCCGTTACCGCGGAAAGGGTAGCAGCGCCAGGAATAGGCAAGTCGCCAATCATGGCTATAGCGACGGTGGAATAATACTCTTTAACGTAGTCGTAGCAGTCTTTGTCATCAGAAACCCAGATAGGGTCATCGCGCAGCGCGAGGTTCGGATTATCTACGCTTCGCGCCAGCTCCGTGTTCCAAACGTCTATCTGTTTGTTATAACTTTCTGCTGTTGAATAGGATTTTTCATTGGAGAAATGTCCTTCAAAGTGATTAACGAGCCCATCGACAAGTAAGTGAGCAGTTGAGAAATTAATATTTTTTACATAATCCAAAGCAATTTGGTTGGCATTTTTGTTTTTTACTGCTTCGACGGAATTTATATTTTTTGAATGATCAAATAAATCACTTAGCGCTTTGTTGTTTTTTGTGTCTTTAATAAAGGAATATTTATTTTGAGGACCACACTGAATGACCTCTATTTGATTGAAACGAGTCAAGTAAGCAGAATTTAACGCGTCATTTAAATAAGTGATGCTATTGAAAATTAACTCTGAAGTTGCACAATTATCATCAATATTAGCAGTGGAATTATCTAATAACTGATGAGCCTGAATTAGTGCAGTGTGCAAAGTTAGAGTGGGGACAAAATAGGGCAACGACAAATGACGCGGAAAGCTGGAATGATAAAGCTCTTTCTCAACTTCTTTTACCACGCTGAGAATCTCGCGAATAGAATCCGTATCGGAAGTGTCTGTGTTTAATGGCAAAGTATTTCTAAATAGCCCATAAGCCTTGTTCAGTTTGCTTTCTACAGACGATTTTGACTCAGCCGGGATAGAAGAACCCAAGCTCGCAGTCATAGAACTTCCGGCGTTTAGTAGCTGGCTTAGTGTTGGCCAGCTAGCGTAGAAATCCGTATTTTCATCCAATGTGAATAGATCGCCCAGACTAGTTTCTTTTAATCTGCCAATGGTATTTGTTACGTTGTCGATATTATGGTTGAGCATTTGTTTTCTCTTGTTGTTTATTGGTTGTAAAAAACGAAAAACAATATCGCATCGAGTTTAAATAATGACCGTGATTTAGTGCACACTTATATTTAATAACATATAGGTTATTAAATTGTATTTTAATATTAATTTTGTTTTTAAGATTCTTATTTATTAATGTGTTTTTAGCAAAAACTTACCTTTTTTATAATGTTTTGATCATGCAGGAATATACCTAATTATATTGAAGTCACTTGAGTATAAAGTGGTGGGGTTACATTTTTTTTGGGAAAGGAGTCGCGGGCTAATAAGCCCGCTTTTTCATTAAAAGCGAAACAATGGCTCGCAGTCTGCTGATATCGCGGAGTGGTTAAGTGATTGCTGAGCTTTGGCTATGTTACTTTGCCAGTGTTCGTCTTTTGCCCACATTTCCAACACGATAGGTACATTGAAGTGCTCCTTTTTCATTGTCGACAGCACTGCTGCAAAATCGACCTCGCCATCGCCAATCGTCAAATCTCGGAACTGACCATCAAAAGCATCGCGTTTTCTTAACACGTCTTTTAAATGGATCTGAACAATATGGTGTTTACTCAGCGCCAGTTCAGTCAGAGTATCGTAATTGTTGCCGGTAATGTTTCCTATGTCTGGATAAGCTTGAAAGAAAGGCGAGGGGACTTCTCTTTTTAGAATCTCAAACTTAGACAAAGAGTTCAGGTAAGGCGTTTCCATGATCTCGACAGCCAGCATAACACCAGCCTGCTCAGCTAGTTTGGCGCTTCGGTTCATCCCTTCAATAAAGCGTTGATGGCTAAGTTCTGTAGAGGGTTCGTAGTACACATCGTAGCCCGCTAACTGGATGGTTCGAATTCCGAGGTCATAAGCCAGATCAATGGCTCGCTCCATGCATTCCCACGCCTTTTCCCGAGTCTGGCTATCTGCCGAACCAAACGGATACTTGCGATGAACGCTTAAACACATAGATTGAATCGGCAAAGAGTGCTCTTCAATAGCAGCACGAACCGTTTGTCTTTGTGAGTCGTTCCAGTTAAGCCTCGCGGAACGCTCATCGCTTTCATCAACCGACATTTCAATAAAATCAAAGCCCAGTGACTTCGCGGTGCCAATTTTTTTCGGAAGCTCCCAGTCGAGTGGCATCGCCTTTTCATAGATTCCCATTCTGGGGCGCATTAATGTCGAATTTAGCATGATGGTATTCAGTCCTTTTGTCCGTAATAGGCGTCCTTGCCATGTTTTCTGAGATAGTGCTTATCTGAAAGGCTTTGCGGAAAGGTGACAGCTTCATTGAGGGTGTGAGTGTGAAGTGCCATTGCTGCCACTTCTTCCATCACTACCGCGTTGTGGACTGCATTCTCCGCATTTTTCCCCCAACAAAAAGGCGCGTGTCCTTTCACCAAAACCCCGGGAATGGCCGCAGGGTCTAACTGCCTTTGCGAGAAACACTCAATGATTACCCTGCCTGTGTTGCGTTCGTATTCTTCGGCAATTTCCTGATTAGTCAGCTGTCTGGTACAGGGAATGTCACCGTAGAAGTAATCGGCATGGGTTGTGCCAAGGGCAGGCAAGTCCAGGCCAGCCTGAGACCAGATGGTTGCGTGTCGAGAATGGGTGTGAACAATACCGCCAATGTCGCGAAACTGGCGATAAAGCTCCAGGTGGGTTGGCGTATCACTGGAAGGGGATCGCTGCCCTTGGATTTGGTTACCTTCCAAATCCAGAACCACAATGTCTTCAACTGTCATGACCTCATAATCGATACCTGAAGGCTTGATCGCGAATACCCCAAGTTCACGATCAATTTCAGACACATTGCCCCAGGTGAAGGTCACTAATCCATATTTGGGCAAAGACAGGTTGGCGTCGAGCACTCGCTGTTTTAGTTCCTGATACATAAGCACCTCACAGAGATCGCGCGGAATGGGTTCTCCAAAGAGCACCCGATCAGACGTTGAATATAGAGGCCGCTCATGGGCGTAAGACCACTTTGACCGATTCCGGACCACGCGCGCATTCAAAGGCTTCTTCCCACTGACCCAAGGAGTATTCGTCAGTTACCACCCCTTCAGAGGTCATTAATCCGCGAGAGAAGAAGTCAATGACCGTTTCGTAACAGTACGGACCCAAATGTGCCCCGCGAATATCAAGCTCTTTGCGGTCGCCAATGATGGACCAGTCAACGGTCACGTCCTTGCCAAACACGCTGAATTCCACAAAACGACCAAGCTTGCGAACCATATCCAAGCCTTGTGATACCGCTGCTGGGTTACCTGTTGCTTCAATGTAGACGTCGCACCCGTAACCGTCGGTCAGGGCTTTTACCTCGCTGATTACATCTTGTTTTAAAGGGTTGAGCGTAATGTCGGCACCATACTGTTTTGACAGTTCTAGCCTTTCATCAATGGTGTCTATAACGATCAGTATTTTTGGGGTCTTTAGTTTCAATGCCTGAACCATTCCGAGCCCAAGAGGACCAGCCCCGGCTAGTACCACCACGTCATTAAACTGAACGTCGGCGCGGTTTACTGTGTGAACAGAACAGGCAAAGGGCTCAATCAACGCAGCTTCAGGCATAGTCATGTCATCGGGGACTTTGTGGATGATGGAATCGGAATTGAACAGCGAGTATTCCGCCATGCCTCCTTCTGCCACCTCTTTCTGGAATCCGCGGATATTGTGTACTTCGCACATCCAGTATTTACCAGTCTTACAGAATCGGCACTGATTACAGGGGACAATCTGTTCAGAAACAATTCTGTCGCCAATGTCGACACCAAAATGCTCGGACGCACCTTCTCCCAACGCTACTACCTCACCATAAAACTCGTGCCCTGGGACGACAGGTGTTTTTACCCACGGATCTTCTCCCCAAAACATTTTGGCTCCTGATTCACACTTGATGTCACTGGCGCATATCCCGCAGGCACTGACTTTTATGAGCACTTCCTTGGCTTTTGGTTTTGGGAGCGGAATGGTCTCTAATCGATAGTCTTTCGGACCATGACAAACCAGTGCTTTCATTGATTCAGGCAAATTACTCATGTTCACTTCCTTATGTTGACGTTGTCATTTTTTAGGAATGAAAAATGACAATCAGGTATCCGTTTATTGTTGTTTGAATGCCAAAAATGATGACGATAACAAATTAGAGTAAACAACCATCCCAAAGCTTATGCATCTCAAGCGGCTTTAACCCATTGCCAGCTATGCCACTTGCAGATATTCAGGCTGGTTTACTCGTGTTGTTTAGCGTTACTTTTTATGTTGACGATAACATTAGCAGCCAAAAACGATGGAATAATGTGATTGAGTGCTCGTTTTTTAATCGTTGTGAGGTTTTTCGATCGGAAAATTTGATCCCGATCGATTGTCAGTCATGTTGATTTTTCTGTGAAGGAAATCGAAAGATTTTAATTAAGTTAAATAGAAACAGTGAGTTACTCTTTTAGATTGCCATGAACGAAAAGTCGGTGTTCGACTTCTTTACCATCGACCAAGCCAAAAATCATCTCGGAGACGTTTTTCCCCCAGGCTCTTGGGTCGTTGACAATGCAGGGCACATGGAAACCAAAAATGTCACTGTTGGGCACTTCATCGATTGAGAAAAATTGCACATTGTTGAGGTTGGTTTCTCTTGCCACCTTGATGGCAGCGAGGGAGATCAATCCATTGACGCCGATGATACGTTCAGGCGTGAAGTCGAGTGATTGAAAGGCATCCCGAATCTTAGGTAATGCTTTTTCATAGTCATACTCAGAATAGATGGTTTGGATATCTACATTCTTCTTTTTCAGCAGCTTACGAAGACCTGCGATGCGATCCTGTGTGATTTCAGAATCACTCGGACCGCCAATAATTAAGATCGACTTTTCATTGAAATTTGCCAGGTACTGGCTGGCTTTCATGCCGATTTCATAGTTGTCGAGAAACACGCCGGGCAGGTTTTTATTGGGTATGTCGCGGTCGATAAGAACGATAGGAATGTTAAAGGCTTCAGCCTGCTCAAGATAAGCAGGGGTGTAGTTTTGAGAATCCCGAACCGGAGAAAGCAGAATTCCCGATGCCTTGTAACTGAACAGAACAGAAATGGCGCGGGCTTCGGCTTCTTCGCTGCCATCGGTTTCAAACATCATCACCGAATAGCCTTTTGCAGCAGCTTCCCGGCAAAGGGTTTTGGTAATTTCTGAATAAACCGGGTTGAAGGTACTGTCGGTCACTAGCCCTATGATATTGCTTTGGCTGCCTTTTAAGGTTCGGGCAAAGGCATTAGGGGAATAATTCATCTCGCGGGCAATAGCAAGAATTCGCTCTCGCGTTTCCGGTTTCACCAGTTCCGGTTTGTTAAAAGCTCGTGAAACTGTAATGTTAGTAACGTTCGCTTTTTCGGCGATATCAATGATAGTTACGTTCCCTTTTTTCCCACTCAAAGCCTTTTCCTTACTTTTAAGACGACAAAATTTATCGATTTGATTTTGAAATAACCTTCTGATTTTAATCTACTTAGCGACCAATGTTCGCCATATATGCAAATACTTATTGATTAAAAAGTACGCTAACTTTGGGCGGCGTCACAGAAAATGACTAAATTGTAATCTAGGTTATAAAAATGTTGACGTTGACATTGAAACAGATCTGCTCACTTAGTCAAGTGAGCATTTTTTAAAACTGAGAATGTTAACGTTGACATTGGTGTGAAACAGGGAATATCCAACACAAAAGGAAGAAATTATGTCTCTACTATCGAAATCGCTCAAAGTCGCTGCGAGCTCAGCTATGCTGCTGGCGGCGACATGTTCGACTGCTTTCAGCAAGGACTTAACCATTGGTATGTCCTTTCAGGAAATGAATAACGCCTACTTTGTGACCATGAAACAGTCGCTGGAAGATGCCGCGAAAGAGATCGGTGCCAAAGTGATAGTGACGGACGCGCGTCACGATGTGTCTAAACAAATCAGTGATATCGAAGACATGCTGCAAAAAGACATCGATATTTTGCTGATTAATCCAACCGATTCGGTTGGTGTTCAGTCGGCAGTACTTTCAGCAAAAGAAGCAGGCGTAATCACGGTTGCGATTGACGCACAGGCAGAAGGTCCTATCGATTCATTTGCGGTTCCAAAAACTACGATGCTGGATATCAGGCGGGTAAGTTCCTGGCAGAAAGCATTGGCGGTAAGGGGGAAGTGGCGATTCTGGACGGAATCCCTGTTGTGCCAATTCTGGAACGTGTTCGTGGATTTGAAGACGCCATTAAAGAGTTTCCTGCAATCAAAATCGTCACTAAGCAAAACGGTAAGCAAGACCGTGCTATTGCGCTTAATGTGACCGAAAACATTCTTCAGTCTGCACCGAATCTTAGCGGTCTGTTCAGTGTGAACGACGGCGGTGCACTGGGCTCGCTGGCAGCAATTGAAGCTTCTGGCCGAGACGTCAAACTGGTGTCTGTGGATGGTCACCCTGAAGCGGTAAAAGCCATTGTAAAAGGCAACTCACCGTTTTATTGCAACTTCTGCTCAGTATCCTCGTGATCAGGTTCGTATCGGTTTGGGTATCGCTCTGGCGAAAAAGTGGGGAGCAAACGTGCCTACCACCGTACCCGTGGACATTAAACTGCTCACTAAAGACAACGCCAAAGGTTTTGCCTGGTAACCCCCTCTCGCCCTGCCCGTTCGGGTAGGGCAGCCATACAGCTAGGAGCAGTTATGACAGCGTTACTAGAGCTGAACGGAATCAGCAAATCGTTTCCGGGTGTGAAAGC
>NZ_AFWJ01000091.1 GCF_000222685.1 Vibrio nigripulchritudo ATCC 27043
TAAGTAGAATATAAATTGCAAGATTGCAATAGATGATTTTGGAAGCGGATATTCCAGTATGGAAAACATTCTAAATCTTAAACCGGATATTATTAAAATTGACGGCTCGTTAATTAAAAATATTGATACGTCAAATGAATCTCGTATGATAACTAAAAATGTCGTAAATATGGCTAAGGAATTAGGCGCTAAAACGGTTGCGGAATATGTTCACTCCAAAGATGTTTTAGAAGTAATTCAAAATCTAGAAGTAGACTTTGCACAGGGTTTTTATCTTCATAAGCCCGATTTATTTTCAAACTAAAAGAAAAATACACTAAGTTAATGTATTAGGTCTTCGTATTAACCAACAAGGTAATTGATTTTAACCTTTACTGGCAATTTGTAAGGTTATAACCGCATCACGTTCTTTGGCTGTACTCAGCATGATTCTGACATTATGCGATGGCTGAAACACCTCCTTGATTTTAATTCGTTTTGCCCTCGTTTTTTCCAAATCACTCATTAGATGAATTTCAGCATCGTATTGAGTTCACTTAAGTATACACATCACTCTTTCACAAAAAATGGGTTGATTTGTTCCGGAATTTAGAACAAGTATTAGACAGTTAACCACTTTTCCTAATGGAGTGCTCTGTGAAACTGCAAGATATGGATTTGTTCAAACAGCTTTGTTATGTCGATGGAAACTGGGTCGGAGAGACGGCTGAGCAACAACCCGTGTACAATCCGGCAACGGGTCAAAAGATTGGTCAGGTTCCTGTTTTTGGCAGAGAAGAAGCAGAGCAGTGCATTGCTAAGGCTAATCTGGCACAGAAAGAATGGCGCTCTCTTACTGCCAAAGCGCGCAGCAACCTACTTAAGAAGTGGTTTGAACTGATTCAGGAAAATAGTGATGATCTTGCTACCATCATCACGACAGAACAAGGTAAATCCATTCACGAAGCAAAAGGCGAAGTCGCATACGCAGCGAGCTTTATTGAATGGTTTGCTGAAGAAGCCAAGCGTGCTTACGGAGAAACCATCCCTTCTCATAAGCCAGACGCCCGAATTGTGGTGACTAAAGAGCCAGTGGGAGTAGTTGGGGCGATAACCCCATGGAATTTTCCCGCTGCGATGATCACAAGAAAATGCGGTCCCGCTTTAGCGGCAGGCTGCACCGTTGTACTCAAGCCCGCTCCCGATACGCCATTTACCGCTTTGGCGCTAGGCGCTTTGGCTGAAGAGGCTGGCATTCCACCCGGCGTTTTCAACATCCTCACTGGTGATGCGGCAGGCATTGGTGGAGCATTCACCGACAGCAAAATTGTTCGTAAGGTCTCGTTTACCGGATCAACTCAAGTAGGCAAACTGCTGATGTCTCAATCGTCCGGTTCCGTGAAAAAACTCTCTTTAGAATTGGGCGGCAATGCGCCATTCATTGTTTTTGAAGATGCAGATTTAGATGCTGCGGTTCAAGGAACATTGATTGCCAAGCTTCGAAATGCGGGGCAAACCTGTGTCTGTGCGAATCGCATATTTGTTCATCGTTCGGTTCAGGACACCTTCGTCTCCAAACTTAAGGCGGCGTTTGAAACGCTTAAAGTAGGCGATGGTCTCAACCCCAATAATCAGATTGGTTCGATGATCAATCAAGCGGGACTGGATAAGGTTTATGACCATTTAAACGATGCTTTGGACAAAGGGGCAAACCTGGTGCTGGGCTCTAAAGAAAAGCCGACCAATCTGTTTTGTTCTCCTATGATCGTGACGGGAATGACTGACGATATGCGGGTCGCTCACGAAGAAACCTTCGGACCGCTTGCAGCAATCTTTACCTTCGATACGGAAGAGGAAGTCATAGAGCGCGCCAACCAGACAGATGCGGGATTGGTGGCTTACTTCTATTCTCAATCCCTAAGACGAAGCTGGCAGGTTTCAGAGCAGCTAGAGGCAGGCATGATAGGGATCAACGAGGGTCTGATCTCAACAGAAGTTGCCCCATTTGGTGGTGTAAAAGAGTCGGGGCTTGGGCGCGAAGGCGCGCGTCAGGGTATCGAAGATTATCTGGAAACCAAGTACATGTTAATGGGTGGGTTGTAGAGCTCAATCTTAGCGAAAGCACAGACAGATTAAGGCAGCATGACGCTGCCTTTTCCATATCGGTATTTTGTCTGAATTTGTGACTATGTTGCAAAAATGTTAACAAAACTTCGAAAGTGTGAGCTGATAATCTAGTAATTGATTGGTCAACTTCTATTCTTTCTCTTGTTTCTATAACACATAAGAGAAATTATAAAATGAAAGTATTGATCTGCTCTCTCACATGCTTAACGGCATGGATCTCCACGGCGGCTCTCGCTGCCATATCACAACACCCTGTCATTTTGATTCATGGCTTTCAAGCCAGCCAGCTAGAGCAAAAGCCGAATGCTCAGCAGGTTGCTCAAACTGGTGAAGAATACTGGCAATCTTACTGGTTAAGCCGGGCTGACGAACGGATTGACTGGTCATCTCACGAGCGTGTGCAGGGTAAAATCGCGTCTGATTATGTGTGGCCAAAGCTCCAGTCACTTTCGCGAAACAATACCTGTTCACAAGGCTGCATTATCGTGACACATTCCACGGGCGACCTGATTGCCCGGCATATTCTAGACAACCAGAAACGCTGGCTGGAAAACGCAGGGATGGCACCGCTAAACATCATCGCGACACTGGACTTTGCGGGTGCTGGCGGAGGTTCAGAGCTTGCAGATATGGCGATCAATGCTGCGGAAGGAGGCGGCGTGGGTAACTGGACATTGCGACAAGCGCTGTCGCTTTGGCTTGGTATGACCCCAACAACAGATAACGTCGGTGTATTGAACGATTTGAAAGTCGGTAACGCAAGACAACTGTCACCATCACCTGACAGCCGGGTACCAAGGATCCGTGTCGTTGGTGACAGTTCTGACTTCTGGGGACTGACAGGAGGTTTTCTTCCCGGTCATGACGATGGAGTTGTTGCTGCGCATTCAAGCTGTGGAGCCCAATCTTCTGGCAGTTACAACAGTTGTTCATCCTTTGTGGCAATCGATGGAAAGCTGGCTGCTCAGCCCAGAGGTGTAACAAGTTTTATGGCGCATCACTACCCCTTATTGATGGGCGAAGATTACTCCCACAGCACACTTATCGAGAATGCTCACGAAGGCAGAGTAGCTCCGGTCAGAGTCCATCTCACTTTGCCTGATGGCAGCAAGGTACGCGTTTTGACGGAAGACCAAAGTTCCTGGTGGTCAGGCAATACTTATCGTTACGTAAAAGATTCAGATTCCAAATCAATGTCTCAATTGACTTATGACCTGCTGGAAGGTGCACGTTAAAGGTGATTAGAATTTGTCCACCTAGCCCGACAGTGCATATCAAAGTGCATCTGTCGGGTCGTCTTTCGCCAATTGAGGTGTCTTATGAAAATGCCCGGTTCGGTTTATTTTTCTGGGAATGTATATGTAAGAAGGTTCGTGATTCTGCTCGCCATTGTATTGGTTGGTATGGTCACCTGGATGGAGCTTTGCGACGATGACATACTTCATCAGAATCCGACTCAGGAAATTAAATCAGACGAGCCGCCGTCAGCGCCTGGGAATTCAGAGCCTCATGTTAACGTTGAACTCACTAGTGAGTCTCCAGAGACCGATAAACCGGACACAAAAGAAAAAGAACTGGAAACGTCTCTGAAGGAGCAGTTCAGCATCATTGCCAGCGCATACGCAAAAGAGCTGCAACATCCAAGCTACTCGCCACCGCTTGATGATGAAGACCCCAGAGCCCTTAATCCGAATCGATTTCATAAGGTGGAGCTCCCTATTCTGGGAGGAAAACAGAAAGCGGCGATTCGGTTGGAAAAGTACCGGTACTTTTATCCTGAGCCGATTCGGGTATTCATTGAAACGCCACTCGAAATTCAGCAGGTTCACGTAGATTTAAGAGATGTAAAAGGCGGGAATAGCCTCGCTCGTCAAACCGTTGAGGGTAGTGAAGTGGTCTTCAAATCCAAGTCAGACTGGCCGGAAGAACTACGGGTGAAAGCCAAAGTAACGTTTGCTCAGGGAGACGATGTGTTAACGGCTGACTTCCGGTATTACCTGCCCGTTGGCAAAGTAACGGGTGTCGAACCTCCGGTCAGTGAGAACGCGGATATGATCATCCCCGTTAGTCTGGAATTGAATAAACAAGGGACTTACCGCCTCCGTGCCAGCCTGTTCTCCTCTAACGGCAAGCCCGTTGCGTCACTGACCGCGACAAAAAAGCTGCCATCTGGTGGTCAGGTGCTTAACCTGAAAGCCCACAAAAGTGTACTCAAAGGGCTTCAGTCGGAGTTCGAACTTCGTTATATTCAGTTGGAGAAGTTGTCGGATTTCCCCGGTCAGAAAAACGGGTATGGCATCAGTGAACAAGCCACTTATTCACTAGGTCAATTCGACCTTGCTCAGTTGAGCGATGAACCTTATCAGCCATCAGAAGAAGAGAAATCTCGTCTGGAATTTTTGAAAAACGCCAGTCAGTAAGACATTTTTGCTCAGTAGAAACCCCAAAAAAGCGGTGCATTTCTCAATTTGTGGATTACACCTAAAACGCAGCGTTTGCTTATGTAATAGGTTGATTATTATGTGATAAAGTCGTCCAAAATGATGAAAATGGCTTGGGGCGACGGCATGAAATTGATACGGAAATCGCGGCTTCGATATCAAAAGGACAATTCCGATAAAGTGTACGAAGTGGATCTGGTGGAACAAGCTTCCTCAGACCCTAATCGATACTTAGTGAACTTTCGCTATGGTCGAAGAGGCAGCACGCTTCGAGAAGGCACAAAGACCCGTGAACCAGTGGCGCTTGAGCAGGCTGAACGTCTGTTCGATAGCGTGGTGGTGTCCAAAATCAATAAAGGCTATGAAGACCTGAATGCGCTTTCTGCTTACACGTCATCCAACGAAGAAAGTGAAGCGAACCTGTTTGATCATGCGTCGCTGGTTAAGCGCATTGAAAATGAAAAAGACGGCTATGCTCTTGGTCGCCAAATCTGGCGTTTACGTCCTGTCGCGAATCCCGATCTCGCTGTACTGATTTCGTCCAAACTGGGCAGTAAAGTCTGGCAACTGGATTACGCCATATTGTGGAGCCTTGGCCGGATAGGAAGCCAATCCGACATCAACACTATCAAGCCCTATCTGAGCCATGCTGACGCCAAATTCTCTGCTCTGGCAATGGAAGCCATTCTCTCTCTGACACCCAAATCAGAACGAGCGCAAACCTATCGCGATTTATCTGGTCACGCTTTGCTGAAAGCGGAAGAGTTCACTCGTAAAGTTGATCAGTTTGTGGCGCAAACCACGCCGGATACCAACATCAATTCGCTGTTGAAACAGGCGTATTTGCAATCCTGGTTTGACGAGAACATTCAAAACGCCCTGCAACAGTCATTGCCTCGCATACCTTTTGTGCCTAACGCCTTTCAGGGGACTCGATACATCCTGAAAATGAGCGAATTTCGTCTTGATGCCACTACGTTCGCTATCGCTCAATTCCAGCTTGAGCAAAGAAACCCATTTTTCCAAAAGAGCTGGCGATACTACTATTCGCATCAGCATGGTCGGTTAGAGGTAGAAAAAGAGCTGAAGTCGCCAGAGGCGCGGTTGGCACATTCGCAAAATACACACAATTATCTGGTGCGCCGCCAGTGGCGAGTGTTAAAGCAGTTGGGTGTGAACGAAAGCCCGGACTACGTGCGAATGGCTACTCAGATTCTGCTGCAATTTAAAGACAGCGACGGCAAAAAGCCCAAAACGTCGGAGATCTACGAGTACGATTCAAACTGGCGTCGGCAGTTGAAATCGGTCAATCATTACGATGCGTTTGCTCGCTATGCCACCTTTAACGCCGTTTTGAGAAAAGAACATCCAGCCTACGCCCGAAGCGAAGCGGGGTACGTTTGGAAGTTCAACCCAGATGTCACCTTTGAAGGGCGAGGGGAAGCGTTTTCACAGCTCTGGGATCAAGTGCCTCACAATTTGCTGGAACTTGCTTTGGCGAGTGAATGCCAACCTGTTTGTGAGTTTGCCATTCGAGCCTTGAAAGACAACATCAGCTACATCGAAGCATTAAGCCTCGATATTCTGGTGAATTTGATGGTCAGACCCTACAGCGTTTGCCAGCAATTCGCTAAACCGCTTATAGATGCGCAGCTAGAGCGTAATAGTTTGTCGGGTGAGCAGTTGGTGCTATTGCTGGAAAGTGGTATTGAAGCTGCCCAGTCATTGGCGTTAGAACAGCTCGATAAGATTGCCGACCTATCCAAAACTGCCGATGTACTGGTCGCGCTGCTCACCATGGAATCCGTCATTGTCAAAGACTGGCTGGATGAAAAAATGCAGCGCAATGGGCTGTTCAGAAGCGGTCAGGCAGAAGTGCTGAACCTTCTGACACAGCGCTTGGCTTCCCATCCTCTGCGTTCCATTGAGCAGGCGCTGTGGTTAGCCGAATGGTTGAAGTCGCACTGCAAGGATGGGTTGTCTGGTCTATCCCTAGCTCAGATTGAGGGGCTTGTTCTCAGCGAACATACTCCGAATACACTGTTGGGGTGTGAGCTACTGATGTCAGTTGATGTCGCCTGGTCAGATATTCCTACTGGCATTTTTGATGCCATTCAAGTCAGTGATTCTTATCATATTCAGTCTTTCAGTGTCGCACTACTCTCTAAGCAGTCTCCTGATGAGCTGGTTGAAAACCTGCCGTATTTGTTGACGTTGCTGCTTAAGAATAACGAAGCCCAACGTAAAGCCGTGTTGACTGCACTGCCTGCGGCTTACCAAAGAAGCAATGACAACCGAGGTCTGGTATTTGGCAAGTTGGTGGCGCTGCTGAATCAGAGAGAACTCGATCAAGATTTGCAACGTTTGGTCACAGACTTTATTCAGCAAGAATTTGAACGCGAGCTGTCGATAAAATCACTCAATGAACTGCTTTTACTGGCGACGGCAAAATCTGAAATGGCACACAATGTCGTGCTCCCTATACTGTCTGACAGCTTTAACGGTCGCACACTGGACCGAGAACTCGATAACGAAAGCTGGTTGTTACTAGCAAACAGCAACACTTTTGCGTTGAGAGAAATCGCCAGAGCGCATTTTGAGCGTGAACCCAAATCACTGCTTGATGACAGCGAAGGGTTTCTTGCTTTGTTAGCGAGTGCCTGGCTGGATACTAAAGAGTTTGCGTTTGAGTTCAGCCGCGAACATATGACAGCCGAACACTGGAACCCAGAAGCCATTGTTTCAGTGTGTGACAACCCAGATGGTCAGGTACAGGCGTTTGGGCGAGAGTTGCTGCAACGTTTCTTTGATGAAACGGATGGGAAACAGTATCTACTCAAGTTAAGTCAGCACCCTGCTGCCAATGTAGAGCTGTTTGTGACCCAGTTCCTTTCTCAATATGCGTCAGGGGACGAATCTATTCTGCTGGCATTAAAACCTTACTTTGTCTCGGTGCTCAGCCGTGTAAACAGCGGGCGGGTAGCAAAAGATCGAGTGCTGGCATTCATGACAGAGCAAGCTACTGCTTCCCCGAAGGTGATGGAGATGGTGTCAGAAATCCTGACTCGTCAGTCCATGACTTCTGTTCACAAAGACAAAGCACAAATTCTAAAAGCCATGCTGGCGCTTAAACAGCAAGAGAACAGTCTGGCGATGCCCATTGAAATTAAATCACCGCGCCACGTGGCTTCGTCAGTTGCCGTGACCATGGAGAACGAATCATGAAAGTGAGTTATCAATACGCATCCAAAAGTCAGGTTCGTTCTGGTAGCCAATCGACCGATGTAGCTTTCTCTCCAGATACGTCTCGCGCCCCGACTTTCTTTGTGGGTGAGGTAAAAGAAAAACACATCTTTCGGGAAGCCATTTCTGCGCTCCATGATGTGGTCATTTCGGACATGCGTTTTGTGCCCAAAAACCGGGATGAATACCAGAACTGGCTGGCGCAGGAAGAAGAACGATTGCTGGCAGAATTCGTCAGTCGTTCTGGTGAAGTCAAGCAAGAGCTTGAAGAGGTCAAAGCCGAGCTGACTGAAATGAGTAAAGCCTCGGCAGAAATCATGTCACCGTTTTACAAAGCGCAGGACAAGTACTTTAAGTACCTGTACAAGCACGACATGGATGCTTGGTATGTGCTTGACCCCGTCATCACGGTTCACCCAGATCAGGTCTTTTTTGAATGTTTCTCAGAGGACGAATCCAGTTACGGCAAACTGAGCTGCAACTACGACACCTTTGAAAACGTCAGCGATAAAGAATGCGGCACCACCAATATTGACTACTCCCAAGGGTTGTACGACGAATTTCAGAAGATTCGGGACTATCGCAAAACGCTGCTGAAAGTGGATCCCGACGGGTTCAAGGTTCAGACCTCCGGCAGTACAGCATTTGATGAGAAGAAAATTGATCTTCCCGATTCGTGGGTGCGAGGCTTCCTGCAAGTCAGCTCTGCCATGACATTGCCAATGGTGAAGTTCCGGCTTCATCCAATGGACATTCATAACATCTGTCTGCTGCTG
>NZ_AFWJ01000090.1 GCF_000222685.1 Vibrio nigripulchritudo ATCC 27043
TTGTATGACAGACGTCAGACAATTAAATAATGGCGCGCTCGGAAGGATTCGAACCTTCGACCGCCTGGTTCGTAGCCAGGTACTCTATCCAGCTGAGCTACGAGCGCGCAGGTTGTGAACTATATCACATTTCATTTCATCAGAAACAAAAAAATTGACCTCAGGCCAATAAATGGCGGTGAGGGAGGGATTCGAACCCTCGATACGGCTACAAACCGTATACTCCCTTAGCAGGGGAGCGCCTTCAGCCTCTCGGCCACCTCACCGACGTAGTATTCCAAATAAGGAATAATGGCGCGCTCGGAAGGATTCGAACCTTCGACCGCCTGGTTCGTAGCCAGGTACTCTATCCAGCTGAGCTACGAGCGCGCTGATTCTTATTTTTGTGTTGAGAGTATCAACTTTATAAGAAATGCAAGAATGGCGGTGAGGGAGGGATTCGAACCCTCGATACGGCTACAAACCGTATACTCCCTTAGCAGGGGAGCGCCTTCAGCCTCTCGGCCACCTCACCGTCTTGCGGAGGCACATATTACGATTTACCGAAAATATGTCAAACATTTTCTTGGCAAAAATAGCAAAAAACAGCTTAAGCGTTGGGTATTTAATCAAAGTGGCGGGAAATCAAACTTTTCCCTGAACGCGTGATTTTGATGCCTATTAAAAAGGCCAGCTTCTGCTGACCTTCTTAGTGTTAGTAGTTACCAGAAACTGAACCACCGTTGCCTTTCTCGGCTTGTATACGCATGTAAATTTCTTCACGGTGTACAGATACTTCTTTAGGTGCATTAACACCGATTCGAACCTGGTTACCTTTAACACCAAGCACGGTGACAGTTACTTCATCACCGATCATAAGAGTTTCACCTACGCGGCGAGTCAAAATTAGCATTCTTGTGCTCCTTGAGTAATCTCTGAGTTATTTTTCTCTATGATGTCACCATCTTAGAAAATTAACAATTCCATAATCCCTTCTGACTATGAAACCATTAGCTTTTGATGACCATCAAGCTCTAAATGTCCAGCTACTATAAAACTGTGAAGAAGATTGGAAATCTCTTCTATTCTCTCAGGTTCAATAAAGTAAGTGCAAGAACGGACGTCCTTTACTTCACCTAAAAGTGGAATTTGGTGCTGTTCAAACACATCTGTCAATAAAGGTTGTGCTTGTTGCGCTTTGCAACCAACACAGCTTACCGCAGATACAGGTGTGGACTTAGCTATGCTATCGGCAGCAATCAGTGAAAGCTTAGCCAAAGATGAGTTTGGAATCACAATATCGGTTACACCGGATTCGTCCGCTGCTGCCCATACCTCAATACCAAGCATCTGACACTGATCCAGAATAGACTGCTTGGCACTGGATTTGACTTCCACTACCACCAAATCACGCTGGATCGCTAATCCACTGATTGGACTATCAGACTCTTCTCCAACCACCAAAGTTCCAGACTCTTCAGAAAATGAAGACAGGACTCTCAGAGGGACGCCATGTTTCCATGCATGTATCACAGATGGAAGATGAAGCACTTTCGCTCCTTTTCTTGCCATCTCTTCCATGCTTGGGAAATCAATCACATCTAGTTTTAACGCATCTTTAACGACACGAGGATCGCAGGTATAGATCCCATCCACATCTGTAAAGATTTGGCACTCGGACGCACGCAGTTCACCTGCCAGTGCTACCGCAGATGTATCCGATCCTCCCCGACCCAGGGTTGTGATATTTCCGCTTTCAGACATCCCCTGAAAACCAGCAACTATCACCACGTGATCTTTCTCTAAATAGTTCAGAATCGTTTCTGTTTCTATCGATTCAATTTTCGCATCATTGTGAACATTATTGGTTTTCACACCAGCTTGAGCACCTGTCAAAGAAACGGCATTAACACCTTTCTTATTCAGTGTCATGGCTAACAACGCCATCGAAACCTGTTCACCTGCTGACAACAGCACGTCTAACTCTCGGGCAGTTGGTACAGCATCAACCTGATGAGCCAACCCTAATAAGCGGTTTGTTTCGCCTGACATGGCCGAAACCACAACCACCAATTGTTTTCCCTCTTGCCTGGTTTTAATGATTCGATCCGCTACCGCTTCAATGCGCTCGATAGATCCAACTGAAGTTCCGCCGAACTTCTGAACTACTAGAGATTCACGTAATGACTGTGTCACCTTTCTTCACCTTCCTGGGGCTTAATCCCCGTTGTCGTTATACACAAATGCCACTGACTTTATCAGCCAGTGGCATTCAAAAAAATAAAAGTTACAAACGCTCTTCTAGCCAGGCATCAACTGAGTCTAGCGCTGCTGAAAGTGCATTGGCATCAGTACCACCGGCTTGCGCCATATCAGGACGACCACCGCCTTTACCACCAACTTGTTGAGCAACCATGTTGACCAGTTCGCCGGCTTTCACTTTGCCCGTCAGATCTTTGGTCACGCCCGCGATCAGACCAACTTTATCGCCAGCAACATTACCTAACATGATGATGCCGCTACCAAGCTGATTCTTAAGCTCGTCAACCATGCCGCGTAGTGCTTTGTTGTCTGCACCGTCCAGCTTAGACACAAGTACTTTCACGCCAGCAATTTCTTTTACCTGACTAGTCAGGCTTGCACTAGCCTGAGACGCCAACTTGTCTTTCAAATGTTGGATCTCTTTCTCAAGAGCTTTCGCTTTGCTTGCTGCTTCAGAAAGCTTCTCTTCGTATTTGCTATTTTCGGCTTCGATAGCATCCAGCGCACCTTCACCTGTCACAGCTTCAATACGTCGAATACCTGCTGCGATACCACCTTCTGAGGTGATCTTGAATAGGCCAATATCACCCGTGCTTGAGGCGTGAATACCGCCACACAATTCGGTTGAGAATTCACCCATGGTAAGAACACGCACTTGGTCGTCGTATTTCTCACCGAACAGAGCCATCGCACCTTTCGCTTTTGCGTCTTCGATGTTCATGATGTCTGTCTGGATATTATGGTTACGGCGAACGTGAATGTTTACCAAACGCTCAACTTCTTTGATTTCTGCAGGTGTCATTGCTTCAAGATGAGAGAAGTCAAATCGTAAACCTTCAGCTTTTACAAGCGAGCCTTTCTGAGCAACGTGGTCACCCAGTACATGGCGAAGCGCCGCGTGCAGTAGGTGAGTCGCTGAGTGGTTAAGGATAATCGCTGCACGACGCGCGGCATCAACGGTTGCAGCAACGCTATCACCTTTGGCAAAAACACCTTCAACCAACACACCGTGGTGCGCAACTGCGTTGTTTAGCTTTTGAGTATCTTCAACCTGGAAAAGACCAGCGTCAGTTTTCAATGTACCTGTATCGCCACACTGACCGCCTGACTCGCCATAGAATGGCGTTTCTTCAAGAATTACGATTGCTTTGTCGCCCGCGGATAGTGCTTCGACTTCGTTACCTTCAACGAACAGTGCCGACACTGTACTGCTGCCTTCGGTGCTTGTGTATCCGCAGAACTCGGTGGATGCATCCACTTTGATGGCAGCATTGTAGTCCGTACCAAACTGACCCGCTTCACGTGCACGCTGACGCTGAGCTTCCATCGCTTTCTCGAAGCCTTCTTCGTCGATAGCAAAGTCACGCTCACGCGCTACGTCGTTGGTTAAATCTGCTGGGAAGCCGTAGGTATCGTAAAGTTTGAATACTGTTTCGCCATCAAGTACTTTGCCCTCCAAACCATCTAACGCTTCGTTTAGGATAGACATGCCACGCTCTAGCGTGCGACCAAAGTTCTCTTCTTCAATGCGAAGTACTTTTTCAACCAGTGCTTGTTGCTTCTTAAGTTCAACACCCGCCGTGCCCATCACTTCGGCCAGTACACCAACCAGCTTGTGGAAGAACGCACCTTGTGCACCCAACTTGTTACCGTGGCGAACAGCGCGGCGGATAATACGGCGAAGCACGTAACCACGACCTTCGTTTGAAGGCATCACGCCATCAACGATTAGGAACGCACATGAACGGATGTGGTCAGCAACTACGCGGAGCGATTGGTTAGACAGGTCTTCATGACCAGTCACCTCAGCAGCGGCTTTAATTAGGGTTTGGAAAACGTCGATTTCGTAGTTGGAATGCACGCCCTGCATGATGGCAGAAATACGCTCGATACCCATGCCCGTGTCTACCGATGGTTTTGGTAGCGGTTCCATCGTGCCATCGGCATGACGGTTAAATTGCATGAATACGTTGTTCCAAATCTCGATAAAACGGTCACCGTCTTCTTCTGGTGTGCCCGGACGACCGCCCCAGATGTGATCGCCGTGATCGTAGAAGATTTCAGTACATGGGCCACATGGACCTGTGTCACCCATTTGCCAGAAGTTATCTGACTCGTATGGCTTACCGCCTTCTTTGTCGCCAATGCGAACAATGCGATCAGCTGGAACACCTACTTTTTTGTTCCAGATATCAAAAGCTTCATCGTCGGTTTCGTATACAGTCACCAGCAGACGGTCTTTCGGAAGTTGAAGAACTTCTGTCAGAAATTCCCAGGCAAACGAGATCGCGTCTTCTTTGAAGTAATCACCGAAGCTGAAGTTACCCAACATTTCGAAGAAGGTATGGTGGCGAGCTGTAAAGCCCACGTTTTCAAGGTCATTGTGCTTACCGCCAGCACGTACACAGCGTTGGGCCGTAGTCGCTCGAGTGTAGGCTCGTTTTTCTAAGCCTAAGAAACAATCTTTAAATTGGTTCATACCTGCGTTAGTGAATAGCAGGGTTGGATCGTTATGTGGTACTAACGATGAACTGTCTACGATTTGGTGTCCTTTGCTTTCAAAGAACTTGAGGAACGCGTTACGAACCTCATCTGTGCTCATGTACATGCAGCTCTTCCTGAAAATAGTCGAGTTAGAATTTTGCCACATTGTATACCCAACCGACCTCAAGATGCGAGATTCCACAAGAATTTATTCTTGTGTGAAATCGCTATTTATAAAAGAAACGTGAAAACAGGATCTTAGGCGGTTTGATTCAAAAGAAGATGGACAGAAAAATCCGTTTTTTCATGAGGGAAGAATAGAAAAAGATGGGGAAGCCAAAAAAGGCTCGTTTAACTCGGTAGTTCAAGGCTTAGATAAGACTATTCCTCATCACTTAAGGCGTAACTGATCTGGTCAAAGCTGTAGCCCCGATATTGTAAAAACCTGACTTGCTTGGCGTATTCTTTCTGATCTTTGGCTTTTATGCCTTTGAACTTTTTTTCCGCCGCCGCTTTGGCAAGTTCAAACCAGTCTTGTGGTTCTTCTTGCAACGCTTCTTCAATCACCGATTCTGATACACGTTTTTGGCTGAGTTCCTGGCGAATTCGACGTTCACCATGCCCTTTGTAGACATGTTGTCTGATCTGGCTTTTGGCATAACGAAGATCGTCTAAGTAATTATGATCAATACAGAAATTCACCGCATCTTGGATCTGTTCTTCATCGTATCCTTTAAAAGCCAGCTTTTGGTAAAGTTCGTACTCACCGTGGTCACGTCGGCTGAGTAACTGAATCGCGGCTTCTTTACTTGAGAGGGCTGGAGGATTTTTCTTTGGATACATACTCAAAATTTCAATAAAAACAGTGGATATGGTTTTTAGCCAGATACGCAAAAGCCCTGCAATGCAGGGCTTTTGGTAATTGAATGAGTGATTAAAACTCTTCTTCTTTTGGCATTTCGCCTTGTTCTGGCTCTTCAGGCTGAGCCGTCGTAAGTAGCATCTCACGCAGTTTGCTATCGATTTCTAGTGCAATATTCGAGTTTTCGCGAAGGAATTTGCCTGCGTTCGCTTTACCCTGACCAATCTTGTCGCCGTTGTAGCTGTACCAAGCACCCGCCTTTTCAACCAACTTGTGCTTCACACCCAGATCAATCAGTTCACCTTCACGGTTGAACCCCTGACCATACATGATTTGTGTTTCAGCTTGCTTGAACGGTGCCGCAATCTTGTTCTTAACGACTTTAATGCGAGTTTCGTTACCAACAACTTCGTCACCATCTTTGATAGAACCAGTACGGCGGATATCAAGACGAACAGATGCGTAGAATTTCAGTGCGTTACCACCTGTGGTGGTTTCTGGGTTACCAAACATCACACCAATCTTCATACGGATCTGGTTGATGAAGATACACATACAGTTAGACTGCTTTAGGTTACCTGTTAGCTTACGCATAGCCTGAGAAAGCATACGTGCTTGCAAGCCCATGTGGCTGTCGCCCATTTCACCTTCGATTTCCGCTTTTGGTGTTAGAGCTGCTACGGAGTCAACTACCATTACGTCGATAGCACCAGAACGTGCCAGCGCGTCACAGATTTCCAGCGCTTGCTCACCTGTATCAGGCTGAGAAACAAGCAGTGCTTCGATATCGACACCAAGCTTCTTCGCGTAGATAGGGTCTAGCGCGTGCTCTGCATCGATAAATGCACAGGTTTTACCTTCACGTTGTGCTGCTGCGATAAGCTCAAGAGTTAGCGTGGTTTTACCCGAACTCTCAGGACCGTAGATTTCTACGATACGTCCCATCGGCAAACCACCAGCACCCAAAGCGATATCCAGTGACAGAGAACCGGTTGAGATGGTTTCAACATCCATCGCGCGGTTGTCACCAAGGCGCATAATAGAGCCTTTACCGAATTGCTTTTCAATTTGACCAAGTGCTGCGGCTAACGCCTTTTGTTTGTTATCGTCCATCCGTATCTCCACACAACGTGTTCGTGATTATGTTGGCTATTATACTGTTGATTCATACAGTGTCTATACCTGTATGAAAAAATTTTTCGATTCTGGCTTTATCCGCCAAATTACTCTGTTAGGTACTGTAGCAAAACCTGAAGAGCATGAAGGACTGCCTGTCTGCGGACTTGAGCCCGATCACCCTCAAAGTAACAAGTTTCAATTTTTTGCCAGCCCTGCTCCGATTGAAATCCGAAACATACTGTCCCCACTGGCTTCTCTTCGCTACCGCCACCCGGTCCCGCTACACCGCTAATGGAAACGCCTATCGATGCATTGGAATTCGCCAGTGCTCCTGCCACCATTTCGGTTACTACAGGTTCACTAACCGCACCATGAGCCTCTAGTGTCGACGCATTTACGCCCAGCATCTCCATTTTGGCTTCATTGCTGTAGGTCACAAACGCTCTGTCAAACCAGGCAGAACTGCCCGCAATGTCCGTCACCGCCGTCGCAACACCGCCGCCAGTACACGACTCAGCAGTGGTCATGACCAGCCCTTTATCGAGCAACGCTTCACCCAATTGCTGGCTTAATTGATTCATCAACGCCATGTTTTCTCTCCATAACCTGAACTCAGGTTCCATTAAAAAGCCGAGAACATCGGTTCGATATTCTCGGCTTTTAGGGTATCAGCGACAAGCCTTAGCTTTCGAGAGTTTGCGACAGCGCGTCTTTAAGCTCTTGCTCTGCCTGCTCAATCACCGTCTGAGCATGCGCACGTTGCTCTCTGCCCTCTTTCACGCGAGATAGCGTGTTATTCAGGGTTTCAATGGTCAGTTGGTTGACCGTTTCCAGAGATTCGAGATCCAGAATGCCGCGCTGATAGTTTTCGGAAATTTGCTCTTCCAGCACTTTCAGCTTTTCAGCGTTCTTCACGTACTGCTCATTGGTGTAGTCTTTCACCGCACGCGTCACTTTTAGTGCTTTCTCTTTCTCGTAATTGGAAATCGCAATCAGGAACTGGCGCTTCCACAACGGGAAAGTGTTGTGCACGATGTCCTGAATGTCTTCCATCAGCATCTTATTGCCTTCCTGAGAAAGGCGAATCTGAGGAGCGGTTTGAATTGCCGCCATTCGAGTCAATTCAAGATTGTGAATCCGTTTTTCCAAACGAGCGACTGCCTGAACGGCGTCACGGTGCTTTTGAGCATCCAGAGCATCTGCGGACTTTTCAGCTTCAGCCAGTAGCGAAGGCAATACGTCCGTATTCATCTGGTTCAGTTTCCACTTACCCGCGGCGATGTAGTTGTCCAGCCCATTGAGCAGGTTCAGGTTCTCATCGTACAAGGTATCCAGACGATTGATGTCGTGTCCCAGTTTCAGTTCCTGCGCTTCCAGCTTATCGGAAAGCTGCTCCAAGCTGCTCTTTACGGAATCAAAGCTGTCAGAGAACTTTTTGAACGAATCAAATAGCTCGCCGATAAGCGGCAGGCTCGCCAAAAAGCTTTTGTCTTTGAGATAATCAAATTCCGCACTGCTCATGGCGCTGACCATGGATTGCAGGATTTCTCCAGCTTCTCCGCTGTCTCGCACTCTTACTTGCTCAAGCACGCTATCAGAAAAAGCGGTAATACTTTCAAGCGCTTCTTTACCGAAAGTAATGGTCGCTACCGTATCAAACGGGTCGAAATTTTGCGCCAGCTCCAGTACCTGAGGGCTCAGGGCTTCTTCTTTTAACTCTTCGGTTTGAACCATGTCTGTCATTGTAAATCCTCCTTATGCTAGCTCAGGTTGATGGAACGGGAATTTCTGCCAAAGTTCTTCAAACTGCTTTTGGAAAGGCTGTACAAAACGCATGTCATCAGTCAGCGTGATGTCTTCCTCGTTGTACTTAGACGCGCTTCGGGTCCAGTTAAAACTGCCATTCAGCATGCGTACACCGTCAAAAATCGCGAACTTATGATGCATGTGATAAGACGTGGTATCGACTTTAACCTCTACACCTTGTTCCACCAGATAATTCACGTCGTTGCCTTTATCGAAGATCTTATCGTTGTCGGTCACGACGCGCACTTTTACGCCACGTTTGTGTGCCTTCACGATGTGCGCCGTAAGGTTGTCATCGGCAATGGTAAATACACAGATATCGATAGTGTGACGTGCCTGATTTAGCTGCTTAATGATGCCTTCGGCGCAGGAACGCCCTGGGGAAAACCAGCACCCAACCAGATCACCACCCGCATCCGACTTTGCGTTGTCCAACACTTTGATGGTTTTCTCTAACCAACGAACGATGTCACTGGCGTCCGCCCCCTCTTTGAGGGATTGCTGCGCCAGTTTGAAGCTCTGATTACGCAGAAATGAACGGTCTTCCTGTTTTAACTCGGCGTTGCTCAACTGGTCGTTAAGTTCGCGCCTTTCAGAATCATCCAGACGATGATCTTCAATGGAAGATTGAAGGAGTTGTTGCAGTTGTTCCCTATTCATTATTTTCTCCTAGCCCTTGAGTCACACGACTCATGGTTTGGTTCAATGCCGCCAGTTGCTGGACAACCTGTCCTGCTCTGTCTTCTGAGTCACCCATCAACTGATTACGCTGATACCCTTCACGAATTTCATTCCAGCGAGCCTGCTGCTCATCAGTCATATCCCCTCGAAGTTCAGCCAGTTTCAATAAGTTTTCTTCTGTACCATTGGTCAGTGTTTGCGCTTCACCTTGATAGTGATCTTGCAGAAGCGTTTGCAGCTCTTCTTCAGTCATGACAGACGAAATCTTCTCCGCCAGCTTATTCATGTTTCGATAAGAACCCTGAAGCTTAAACGGTGGCTCAACACGGTACTGATCCGCGGTTGCCGCAGAAGCAATGTACTGCTGGTTGACTTTGAGTACGGTCTGCTGAACCGTCAGAAGCTTCTGCAAGGTAGAGACAATTTCGGAAGACTCGGTTGCTGAATACGAGTGAGACATGTCGCTCAGCGGTATGCCTTCACCGTTAGCCATCCGCACGAAGCGATACAAATCGTTCAGGTCACGAGTCGCCAGCGGTGCCAGAACAGGATGCGACGTCAAGGAGTTCTCGACGAAACTGAGCTCAAACGCGGCTTTCTGATCCGACAGCATGTCACCCAGGTTGTAGATGTCGGCACGGTTTGCCAGCATGTCTGGGATTCGGAACATGTCTCCCGATTCGGTGTACGGGTTACCCGCCATCACAACCGAGAACTTCTTACCACGCATGTCGTAAGTTTTGGTTTCGCCACGCCATGTCCCTTCGATTCGACGAGTACCGTCACACAGAGAAATGAATTTCTGTAAGAACTCGGGATGGGTGTGCTGAATATCATCAAGATACAGCAGGACATTGTTGCCCATCTCAAAGGCTAAGTTGATCTTCTCGATCTCACGAGCAGCGTTCTGATCCGGCGCATCCTTTGGATCGAGCGATGTCACCTGATGACCAATGGAAGGACCGTTGATCTTCATGAACACAAGACCAAGCTTGTGCGCCACGTATTCAATCAGGGTGGTTTTACCGTAACCCGGAGGTGAGATAAGTAAAAGCATACCCATCAAGTCGGTACGTTTGTTGTCGCCAACCGTACCCATTTGTTTGGCGAAGTTGTCACCAATGAGTGGTAAGTAGCTCTCGCTGATCAACTTGTTACGCACGAACGACGTCAGTGGGCGTGGTTTGAATTCATTCAGACGGAAATTCGATTTCGCGTCTTGCAGCAGGTCTGCACGTTTATTGAGGTACGATTCAAACTGAGGAATCGTTACGCTTCGGTGCTGCTCACAACGTTGCAAAAAGCCATCCAATACCAGACTTAGCTTACCCTGATCGATATTGCGATGTTCCCCCAGTAGACTTTCTACTTCACAAGTGAGTGAGAAATCAACCGGGCTCAAAGGCGCATTGTCCTGCTCTTTCCATACTGCTATCGCAGCCGCTTCAGTCACAAACGCTTTGCCCAGCGATTTTTGCTGAGTGTACGCTGTTAGCCATTGAAGGTGATCTTGCATACTGACGCTTGGCGAGTGTTGATTGCCAGACCAGCCAAGGCTTCGGCGGAACTGAAGGTAATCATCGCACAGCTCCATGGCATCACGGCTGACCTCGATTCGAGATTCACTTTTGGCGAGCAATTGAATCAGGTAATCACTGGCATCAGACAAAAATCCACTGCCCGACTCGCCCAGCTCTTTTTCTAACTCGGCTTGCAGGCTTTGGTATGCGTCTGGCGACTGAAGGTGCACTTTGAGCAGGTTGGCGTTATTAGCTTTGCTCTTCCATTCTTCGAGCGATGTACCATCTTGGGCTATCAACCACATCCAGGCGATGGCTCGCTCTTGCTGACCAAAGCGTAGCGACCCTGCCTGTTCAAAAACAGGGAGAAGCTGGTTCAGTATTTTCTCTGCATCGTGATCGTGAATACCTTTGATGTAGCCTTCTTTGTACCTAGGCGAAGCAAAGCGTTGTACTAGGCTTAATAGCTCACCCGACTTTCGCGCGTGCAGCAAGGCTTCGGTATCGAAGTCGTCACTGAGGTTCATGGCAGAATGCAGAATCAGATAAGCCAGGTATTCCGAGCGATAAATGTCGTCGGTTTCGGAAGCGATATCCAGCTTCGAAATGTTCTGAAGCGCCAGAAACGTTTCGTCTTCAATCGGCTGATAGAAATCGGTGCCTGAGATGTGGGTACAAAGCTCGTCATCGTGCCCAACCAGCGTCACATCCAAAGGCTGCTGGTTCACGCTGAATCGATGCTTACCCAGTCGCAGGATTTTACCGCCGTCTTCGAAAATATCCTGATTATCACGAAGCGATCTCAGTGACTGGTCCTGAACGGATTTGAGTTTAGCGTCGACGCTGTCGGCTTTCACGCTGTCGCCCAGTTCACGGATGGATTCCGACAACTGGCGCAGCTTCATCACCATGGCGTCGGTGGCAAAATAGCTGTTCAGAGATGCGACATCATCGAATCGTGCTACGCGTTTTTCGATGCTGTTAAAGGTAACATTCGCTGCTTGAAGCAAATTCTGAATGCGTCGTTGCTGAGCACTCACCAACTGCTGCTTGTGGTTTTCTAGCGTTGACTGAATTTCATCGCGCTTGGTGTAAATTTCTCCCAGAAACTCGTCGAAATCCGCAAAGCGAGATTCCAGCTTCTCTAGCTGTCCAATCAACTTCGCAAGCTGATTATCACACTCATCGGGTGTGGTAGCCTGCTCCATCGCGCTGTTTACTGACTGAGCCAGCAGCTTAAACTGCGCCCCAAATTCTGCTTTCGCTTCGTCGCTGCGTAGCCCACTGTTTTTGTTGCGCAGCTTGGCGGACACGGCATTCAGCATGGACGACACTTCGGTGGTCAAATCCAGAATGCGGGTCGACTGTGTTGGATCTTCGGTTTCGATGTCGGTGACTTCTTCAGTCACCAATTGCAGCTCAGCACGAAGCTTTTCAATCTGCTCTTGAAGCTCCTGAATATCCGAGGTTTTCTCAACCGTTTCCAACTGCTCTTCCACAGTATGGATTTGCTTTTTGAATGGCTGGTAGGCTTTTTCATCTTGCAGCAACTCAAGCAACTGCTGATTTAGATACTGGCGTTGCTCATCCAGCGAACCTAGCAACTCATCGACTTTGGCAATATCGATGTAATGTTGCTGGCGCAGAGCCATGGTGTTGCCGACTTGCGTTTTCACTTCTGAAAGCAGAGTTAGCAAACTCGCCGCCTGATCTTTGGGCGCCAGTTTTACTTTGCTAATCAGAGTGGCGACGGATTCGGATTCTTCTTCAATCGCATGCTGAGCATGAGCCTGAAGCTGCTGAACTTTGGCGAATTCATCGATGATCTTGTCAGAAGTCGACATTACATCCTGAATCGCATCCCCCAGCCCCATCGCATAATCGTGAGCGAGCCAGTGGTAGTGATCAAGAGTCGCCTGACACTGCTTCAGCAGTGCTTCATACGCGGCTTGCGTAACTTCTTCGGTTGAAGCGAAGTGACAAATTGACAGTACGGAAGACAGTGCACGTACCAGCTCTGCATTGCCGAGATTAAACAAGGGGCTGGAGGCATCGCTTTTTGCACTGTGGCGGCTGTAGTGTTCCGGGGTGGCAAATGGTGTGTCCCAGATTCGCAGTGGATGAATGGTAGACGCTTCTGCGTTTTCAGACAGTTGGAATACCAGCATGCGACCATCTGGATACAGGCTGTAACCGTGGCTGTCCATAGGAGCTGAAAACGACTTTTCTATCATGTTGTAGGTATAAACAACGTAATACCCTTTCACCATGTTAAAGAAGAAGTACATCAGGTCTTCGCCGTTTGGTGAGGCGATTTTCTGGAAAAACTTAAGATCTGCCCACGGCATATCAAAGCGCTTGGCTTCTCCATTCGCCAGCACGTAACCATGCGAGTACAAAATGCCGTGCTCTTCAGGCAGTTCTTTGGCACTGACGCCAAGTGCATCGGCACGAGTCACGGTCTGATTTAGTGGGTTGTACAGGAAGTAACGTTCCGTTTTTTCACGGTTCGGCAAGACGCGAAGGGCAATCAAATCACCCACAAACGCGTAGGCAATGCTGGCATCTGCCACACTTTGGTGTGGGTCTTCGACTTCTTCTCGGTAAACCCCTTTGCCTTCTTCGGTGTTGTCTTCCACCTTAATGGTCAGGTCGCCACCGACACACTCGACAAATAGCTTGTCTTTGATAGACACATGGGGGTGCTTACCAAGCACGTGGTCTTCTCGTGTGGTTTCAATCCAGTCAAAGTCACGCTGAACCGCCGACTCCAACGACTTATGTCCGAGAGAGTCTATGTACTCAATCGAATGCTTGTTCAGTTGAAAGCGAAATACTTTGCGGTCTTCGGCGCGCATGCCGATTTGAAATGCGATGTAGAGGGTGCTTTCCTGACGAGAGATCTGAGAGAGCTTGGCATCCTGATAATAGGTAAACAGCTCGGTAAACTCGTGAACAAAACGAGTATCTGACAGGAAGCTGCCTTCCAGGCTGACGGGTTCAATGCGGAAGGTGCCATCTTTTTCATGAAGTTGATACAGCCCGAATACGTCTTCTAGAGAAGGCTGGGCTTTCATTCCCACATGCACTTCGTAACCAAACAGAAGCTGCTCGTTGACCTGCGCCATGTCGACAGGCACACAACGCGCTTCGGTTTGCACATTGGCTTTACCGATAAGGGAAAGCTCCTGACCACCGAAAACTTGCTGCCTTTCCTGATTGAACTGGTGGGAAATGTCTTTAAGTTTGCTGCCTTGTTGCGAAAGGCGTGACTTGAGTACCTCGTAGGCACCGCCTTCTGTGACAGCCTGCTGGGTTGATTCTGACATGCTTATACCTTTAAAACCCACACTTACGGGTGGTAAGTGTGGGTGTATGACTCAAGATGGGCGATTAAGACTCAGTAGAATCTGAGCTGCTGACGGACTGCTGAATTTTCTTCAGAAGTTCTGTCGCGCCACCTTGTGAATTCAGCAGGCTTGCCAAAGCAACGTTGCTTAGGTCACTGCTTTTCAGTTCGGTATTTTCAAGGATGTCCTTGATGTCTTGCGGCAGGCTGCGGTTGCCATTCACGTACTCAGACACCAGTGGGTTAAGGACTTTGGATTCCTCAAACTTGGTATCCATAGAAGCAGAATCGATAACCGTACGGCGGATTTGCTCCATACCGTCGCCACCAAACAGTTTGATATCGGCCGCTGCCAGTGCTTGTGCCAGTGCTTTCGCGTTTTCTGATGCCACGTCTTTTTGTGCGTCGATACGCGCCAGATCCAGCTCTTTCTCTTGCTGCAGCTGCATAACCCACTTGTCGTGCTCACGCGTTTGGTCATCGTATTTCTGAGCCGCATCGAAACGAGCCGTTTGTGCTTCCGCTTCCGCCAAGCCTTTCGCACGTAGTGCCTGTGCTTCTGCTTCACCTGCGCTTTGCAATGTGTATGCTTCCGCTTCACCCGTTTCACGAATCGCTTGTGCACGCTCACGATCCACTTCCACTTGCGCCAGACCCGTCGCACTGATTTGTTCTTTCTCAGCGTGAGCCATGCGCTCTTTCGCTGCTGCTTCACGCTCTTTCAGCATGTATCGTGCTTCAGCTTCTTTGGCTGCCGCTTCTAGCTCTGCCTCAGCCTGACGCTGACGAACCACTTTCTCTGCATCCGCTTGCTTGGTCGCAACAATATGCGCCGCTTCGGCTTCACGAGTCTTCACTGCCAGATCATTTTCGGCATCACGCGTCTTCACTTTCAGCTCGGCGTCTTTCTCGATCAGCAGGCGTTCAGCTTTCTCTTTCGCTGCGTCTTTCTCGGCACGGGCTGCCACCAGAAGTTCCAGCTGTTTCGCTTCAGCCACCGCTTCGGCTTCTACCATGGACACGCGCTTCTTACGGTTCACTTGCTCGTTCACTCGAAGGTTTTCAGTTTCTTCTTCTTCACGAGCAATCTTGCGTTCAATTTCAACACGTTGAGAGCGTGTTTCTGCCACAGATTTCAGCGCTTCTTCAACCGTGGTTTCTTTTTCCATCTCTTTCTGAGCCACTTCAGAAGAGGTACGAACCTTCTCTGTTTCTACAGCACGGCTCAGTTCTTCTTCCTGAATAGCGACCTGACGCTTATTGGCAATACGCGTCATTTCGACTTCCATTTCTACGCTTTCACGCTTTTTCGCTACTTCTTCTTCGGTTTCTAGTTTCGCCAAAGAGGAAATGCGCTCGTATTCCTGACGCTTTTCTTCAGACAGGGCATTCTCTTGCGCTTCGATGATCTCAATTTCACGCTGAGTTCGGGCGATGCTTTCTTTCTCTTGTTTATCCAGTTGCAGACGGTTCGCTTCCGCTTCTACATCTTTCTTCTTAATGGTGGTGCGCTCATCCTGACGAATCGCGTTGGTTTCCGTGTTCTTCTGCGCAGTAATGGAAGAGATCTTACGGATACCTTCTACATCAAGAATGTTGTCTGGGTTGTGGGCTTCCAGAGAAGTCTGGTCAATTTTATCGATTACCACGTCGTAGATTTTGAAGCCATCCATTTCGCTACCGATAACCTGAACAACAGCATCACGGAACGCGCGGCGGTTGGTCAACAGCTCTTCAAATTCGAACTGCTTCACTGCGGTTTTTAGTGCTTCGGAGAATTTAGGCTGGAAGTGCTCTTTCAGACGCTCAAGGTTTGATGCTTCAACTGCCGTAAACAGTTTTGCCACGCGTACAATGTCGTCTTCTTCGTGATTTACACCTATGTAGAAGTCTACTTTTAAGTCCGCACGAATATTATCGCTGCAGTGAAGACCTTCATATTCTTCGCCTTCCTGATCTTTACGACCACTGCGGATGACGGAAATCTTCTTACGGGTAATATCCATGTATTCGAATCGGTTCACTACCGGCCATACAAAGGTACCGGTTAGCGAAGCTCGGGTGCGATCCACACCGTTCACAATAAGCGCTTCACCTTCAATTCTTACCTTCTTATAACGAGAGGTAAGAAAAATCAGAACCAATAAAAATAGTGCAACACCAGCTAAGATGAACATCATACTGGGGGATAAAGCCATGACCAACTCCTTGAGAGGTTTAATTGTATTTATGCTTTCGCGACGAAATAACGCTGCGATTCATTATCTTTAGAGACGATGACGACTTCGTCGCCGTATCGGATTTCCTGAGTGCTGTGTGACATCACGTCCAGAAGCACTTCATTGCCATTGTGTACGACAATGACTTCACCGCCCACTTCCTGACTAACCTGACTGCTGTGCACTTTGGCACGCAAACCAACGTAATCGATTGAAGCAAACGCATTGTTCTTATTGAAAAATGGAGCCAGAGGCTTAAGCAAAATAGCGGCGATATACAAGGCTATGTACGCCACGACAGGAAGAGATATAACGCCTGAAATCAGTGACAGCGTTTCCGAGAGAGAAGACAGAAGATAGGTGTCGAGATAAAACTCAATAATAGTCGCGATAAACAGGCTAACGCACAGCGCAATAGGCAGTGGTACCTTGGTTAATATCGGCGGTAATATCAGGCTGCCACCGGTAATATTGTCTAAATCAACAATATCTAACTCACCCAAAAGACCTTCGAATACATCGAAGATCAGATCGATAAGCATGATGACGAAAAATATTATAAAAGGAATAAAGAATACGTTTGTCGGGAACGAAAGTAACACCGACAAAAACAGTTCAAAAGCCATGTCCCTATCCAACTTGTATTTCAGTCACAATCAAGCCGAATCGTGCTGAAATTTTTCTATCTATGATTTTAATATCAAAAAGATACAGAACGCTTTGGAAAAATAAAACCTGCTTTCAGGGTTTATTGATGCGCTTCAAAAAAAATTAATGAAATTATTATCAATGAGAACTCACCATAAATAACTTAATAAGTATTTGCTGATGAATATTTTCAATAAAGTCCACCATTCTGTTTGTAAAATCGAATTTGGGTAAAGCGTTTTTAACCCACGAAGTACGACCTCTGTGCAAGATTGCGACCCACACCAAAACTCCATTGCTTTCTGACGGTCTGATTAATATCATTTGCCTTTGCTGAGAATTCACTTCAGCTCAGATATAACTAAAACAAGGATAATTCAGTGACCACCAGCACCGCGACGCAGAAACACACGCCGATGATGCAACAGTATCTTAAGCTCAAGGCGGAAAATCCCGATATCTTGCTTTTCTATCGTATGGGGGATTTTTACGAGTTATTTTACGACGACGCGAAACGTGCTTCTCAGTTACTGGATATCTCCTTAACCAAGCGCGGTTCTTCTGCTGGTGAGCCAATCCCAATGGCTGGCGTACCTTTTCATGCAGTAGAAGGCTACCTGGCGAAGCTGGTTCAGCTTGGTGAATCAGTCGCGATTTGTGAACAGATTGGCGACCCAGCCACCAGCAAAGGTCCGGTGGAAAGAAAGGTTGTCCGCATAGTTACCCCAGGTACAGTAACCGACGAAGCCTTACTGGCTGAGCGTGTTGATAACCTTATCGCAGCCATATACAGCCATGATGGTAAGTTTGGCTACGCGACGTTAGACATGACTTCGGGTCGATTCCAGTTGATGGAACCAGAAACCGAAGAGGCGATGTCAGCAGAATTGCAGCGCACCTCTCCAAAAGAATTGTTGTTCCCAGAAGATTTCGAAGCGGTGCATTTGATGGCAAGCCGAAATGGCAATCGCCGCCGCCCTGTCTGGGAATTTGAATTAGATACAGCGAAACAGCAGCTTAACCAGCAGTTTGGCACTAAAGACCTGGTCGGTTTTGGAGTAGAGAACGCTGAACTTGGTCTGTGTGCCGCGGGCAGTTTGATTCAGTATGTCAAAGACACGCAACGCACGGCCTTACCTCACATCCGCTCACTGACATACGACCGACAAGACCATTCGGTCATTTTAGATGCTGCCACGCGCCGCAATCTAGAGATTACGCAAAACTTAGCGGGTGGAACCGACAATACGCTGGCAGAAGTGCTTGACCACACTGCAACGGCAATGGGCAGCCGGATGCTGAAGCGTTGGTTACACCAGCCAATGCGCCAGCTCGATACGCTTAACCAGCGCCTTGACGCCATTACCGAAATCAAAGACACCGCGCTGTTTGGCGACTTACATCCAGTGCTCAAACAAATCGGTGATATTGAGCGTATCTTAGCTCGCTTGGCAATTCGCAGCGCTCGCCCACGTGATTTGGCTCGCCTTCGTCATGCCATGCAGCAGCTTCCTGAACTTTCGGAGATTCTTGGTCAGGTTAACCATCCATACCTTGGTAAGCTTGCAGGTTTTACCGCACCACAAGATGAACTTTGCGACTTGCTAGAGCGTGCCATTAAAGAAAACCCACCCGTGGTGATTCGAGATGGTGGTGTAATTGCAGAGGGTTATAACGCCGAGCTGGACGAATGGCGAAAACTGGCTGACGGTGCAACTGAGTACCTTGAGAAACTAGAAGCCGATGAACGCGATCGCCACGGCATTGATACCCTAAAAGTGGGATACAACAATGTTCATGGCTTCTACATTCAGGTAAGCCGTGGTCAGAGCCACCTTGTTCCTCCTCATTATGTACGTCGCCAGACACTAAAAAATGCCGAACGCTACATCATCCCGGAATTGAAAGAACACGAAGATAAGGTCTTAAATTCTAAATCCAAAGCGCTGGCGATTGAAAAGCAGCTTTGGGAAGAACTGTTCGATCTTCTGCTTCCACATTTAGAGTCGATGCAAAACCTAGCTTCTGCCCTGTCGCAACTGGATGTTCTACAAAACCTAGCGGAGCGCGCAGAGAGCTTAGATTACTGTAAGCCAACACTGAACGAAGACATTGGCGTTCGAATTCAGGGCGGTCGCCATCCGGTGGTGGAACAGGTTATGGACGAACCTTTCATTGCTAACCCTATTGAGCTGGGTGAACAGCGTAAAATGCTGATTATCACGGGACCAAACATGGGGGGTAAATCGACCTACATGCGTCAGACCGCACTGATTGCGTTGATGGCACATATTGGTTCTTACGTGCCCGCTGAGTCCGCCACCATTGGCTCTATTGATCGTATATTCACTCGTATTGGCGCATCGGACGATCTGGCATCTGGTCGCTCTACCTTTATGGTGGAGATGACCGAAACCGCGAATATTCTGCACAATGCCACAGATCGAAGCCTGGTTTTGATGGATGAAATTGGTCGTGGAACCAGTACTTACGATGGTTTATCACTGGCGTGGGCAAGTGCGGAGTGGCTGGCTAAACAGATCAGTGCGATGACTTTATTCGCTACTCACTATTTTGAGTTAACCGAATTGCCAAATCAGATCCCAACATTGGCGAATGTCCACTTAGATGCGGTTGAGCACGGTGACACCATCGCCTTTATGCATGCTGTACAGGAAGGGGCGGCAAGTAAATCTTATGGTCTGGCAGTGGCTGGATTGGCAGGCGTACCTAAAACCGTGATCAAAAATGCGCGGGCGAAGTTGAACCAGTTGGAACAACTTACCAACGATCAACCAACGACGCCAAGCCAAGTGGATGTAGCCAATCAATTAAGCTTGATTCCGGAGCCGAGTGATATTGAGTTGGCACTTGCGGATATCGATCCTGATGATCTCACGCCAAGGCAAGCACTGGATGCGCTGTATCGATTGAAGAAGATGCTTTGATTGAAGTAGCGGCTGTAATTTAACAAACGAAAAGGGCGAGATGTTTCTCGCCCTTCTTTATATATCAATGAGCTAATTTTGTTGCTTTAGTCATTTTCAACGTTAAACAATGATTCCATGTTCAGACCTTGTTTCACCAGGATCTCACGAAGTCGGCGAAGACCTTCTACCTGGATCTGACGTACACGCTCTCGAGTCAGATTGATCTCACGACCCACTTCTTCCAATGTTGAAGGTTCATACCCTAGAAGACCAAAACGGCGTGCAAGTACTTCTTTCTGCTTAGGATTCAAATCATCCAGCCAATCGATCAGAGAATGTTTGATGTCATCGTCCTGAGTACAGACTTCAGGATCAGAGTTGTTGACGTCTGGAATGATATCAAGAAGCGCTTTCTCGCTTTCACCACCGATTGGGGTATCCACGGAGCTAACTCTTTCGTTCAGACGAAGCATTTTGCTGACATCATCAACGGGCTTATCAAGTTGCTGAGCAATTTCTTCTGCCGTTGGTTCATGATCCAGTTTTTGCGATAGCTCCCGAGCCGTTCTTAAATAGATATTCAGCTCTTTCACTACGTGTATGGGCAAACGAATAGTGCGAGTTTGGTTCATCAATGCACGTTCGATGGTTTGACGAATCCACCATGTTGCGTACGTTGAAAAACGGAAACCTCTTTCAGGATCAAATTTCTCAACTGCACGGATCAGTCCTAGGTTGCCTTCTTCGATCAGATCGAGCAGCGCCAGCCCTCTGTTACCGTAACGGCGAGAGATTTTAACAACTAAACGAAGGTTACTTTCGATCATGCGTTTGCGTGCAGCTTCGTCTCCTCGAAGTGCGCGACGTGCATACAGGACTTCTTCTTCTGCTGTGAGAAGAGGTGAGAAACCGATCTCTCCGAGATACAGTTGAGTGGCGTCTAAACTTTTTGCACTTACCTCAAATTCTTCTTTCTGTTCAGACTGTTTTTCTTGAGTGAGAGTAGATTCTTCCCTGGTGGTTTGTTCCATACCTACCGCTTCGTAATCAAACTCTTCTTCGACTTTCGTTACTGCATTGCTGATACTCATAGTGCCTCCCCCTGGCGAGTTCGCAAGACATTACTACTATCAATGTCGTTGAAATGTTTTAGGGTAAGTAGCGCTTTGGATTCACTGACTTTCCCTGATAGCGAATTTCGAAGTGCAATCTCACGCTGTTAGTACCAGACGATCCCATGGTAGCAATCTTCTGACCAGCTTTTACACTTTGTCCTTCTCTTACTAGCAAGCGTTCATTATGGGCATAAGCACTGAGGTAGTTGTCATTATGTTTGACGATGACAAGATTGCCATATCCGCGCAGCGCATTACCTGAATAAACGACTGTTCCTCCCGCAGTGGATACTATGGATTGACCTCGCTGTCCCGCAATGTCGATCCCTTTATTTCCTTGATCCCCTGTGGAAAAACCTTTAATGATCCGACCCTTTGTAGGCCATAACCATTTGGAAATTTTAGTATTATTCTTTTTTGTTGTTTGAGCAGGTTTGTTAACAACCTGTTTACTTTTATTTTCAACATACTCCTTTGATCTGGATTGATCAAGCTTCTTTGTTGATTCTTTTTTAGACGATGCTGATTCTTTCTTTTTCGGCTCAGAGCTTTTCGTTTTCGGTACAGAAGATGCTGTCGATGCCGTACTTGTTGCTGCTACTGCTGCCGTTGATGCTGTGGTTTTTGTGGCAGCTGTTGCGACACCAGCACCTGTACCGGAAAAATCGGGTGCAGAATAAGCAGGTCTCCAGAGACTGATTTTCTGACCGGGATGAATGGTATAAGGAGGAGAAAGTCGATTGTATTTAATCAGTTGGTTAACGTCTTTCCCTGTTACGTAAGCAATAAAGTAGAGCGTGTCACCTTTTTCCACTTCATAGTAGCTGCCACGATAGCTACCTCTTTCAACCTGATCATAGTTCTTCCCTAAGCTAGTAACGGGTGCGGGATTATGCGCAGCACATCCAACCAGCGTTGTAGCGAGAATAACTTGAACAAGAGACGCTTTTCGTTTCAGTGACACTCAATACCCTTAAGCCAAATCACCTGCGACCAAAGGTACAAATCTAACCATTTCAATCAGTTCTGTAACTACATTGCCATTCATTTTTTGTACTTTGATCAAAGTTTGTTCGGCTTCACCGACAGGGATCACCATGATCCCACCTTCATTTAGTTGATCTACCAATGCTTTTGGGATCTCACTGGCAGCTGCTGTAACAATAATGGCATCAAATGGGGCTTTCGCAGACCAGCCCTGCCATCCATCACCATGTTTTGTGGATATGTTGTAGATATCCAGTTGCTTCAGGCGACGTTTTGCATCCCATTGCAGAGATTTGATTCTCTCTACGGAGTATACATGGTCAACGAGTTGCGCCAGCACCGCGGTTTGATAACCGGAACCTGTGCCAACCTCAAGCAACTTGCTATCAGGTTTTAACTGAAGCAGTTCTGTCATCTTCGCCACAATGTAGGGCTGAGAAATGGTCTGACCCGCCCCAATAGGCAATGCATTATTATCGTAGGCTTGATGCATCATGGCTTCAGAAACAAAAGATTCCCGAGGCAAGCGCTTGATGGCTTCCAATACCTTGTGGTCTTGGATTCCCATTTCTTGCAGAAATTCAATTAATTTATGGGCTTGCGGATGGCTCATTCAATTGCTCCCTTTCAACCAATTCTCCATGCTTGGTAAAGATTCATGCGCCGTCAGGTCCACCTGTAATGGCGTCACTGAAACCAGACCGCTGGTAATCGCATGGAAATCCGTTCCCTCTCCGGCGTCTTGTTCCTTACCCGGAGGACCAAGCCAATAGATATCAAGCCCTCTTGGATCTTTCTGCTTAATCATGTCTTCAGCATGATGACGTGCACCAAGGCGTGTCACCTTATAAGGCTTTAATTCGGAAACTGGAATATCAGGCACGTTGACATTAATCAGGCGATTGGTCGGGATAGGATGAGAAAGATGTTGTTCGACCAATTGCTTAGCAACATGAGCTGCGGTTTTGAAATGTTGCTTGCCAGCTAGGGAGATGGCGATGGCCTGAACACCAAGAAAATGTCCTTCCATCGCGGCAGCCACGGTTCCTGAATACAGAACATCGTCGCCAAGGTTAGCACCGTGGTTAATGCCAGACACAACCAGATCAGGTTTATCGTCCTTCATGAGTTCATTCAAAGCGAAATGAACACAATCTGTCGGTGTACCCTGTACAGAAAAGACATTGGGCTCCAGTTCGATAACCCTTAGAGGACTTTCGAGTGTCAGGGAGTTCGAAGCCCCTGAACGATTTCGGTCCGGAGCCACCACGACAACTTCGGCGATGTCTTCCAAAGCTGATTTGAGTTCATGTATTCCTTGAGCATGAACACCATCATCATTGCTCAATAATATTTTCATCGGAATCTTTTCCTGACATTCAGAAGGTTAAAATTGTCGCTCATCTTCTACCGCATTGACTAATTCACGCATAATAGATGTAGCAAAACATCCCGAAGGTAACCAGAATTTGAGTACGATCTCATTATCCTGAACTTCCCACGATAAATCTTTCGCAAAGAGTGTGGCAGCACGGCGCTCATGACGCATCCGATTCCCACGGATAAGCGCCATCAAATCAGGCTCTTTATCCAGACACGGCTGCTCCAATGCCAAAGCTTCACCGCTGGTTGGCAATGCGTTGTCGCCAGCCATCGCGATACTGATATCTGCACTGCCGCCGAGTACCTGAGCCTGGCTCTGGTTTAAATTCTCGCTTGTGACTGTTAGCTGCTCACCCTGTGTTAACAGGATGTCGCCATCAACAGGAGTCGTCCAGAGCTGTTTTTCAATACGAGAAGACAGGATGTGATTGAAAATCCACGAACGGGCAGAAGACAAATACAGGCTGCGTTTGTTTTGGTTACGAGTTCGAACGTTTTCTCTGCCCCAACGACGCGCTTCATCAACATTGTTGCCATCGCGTCCGAAACGCTGAGCCCCAAAGTAATTAGGCACACCTTGTTTTTCTACTTTCTCCAGACGAGATACAATGTCTTGAACCTCTGTCACTTCTGTTAACGTGATTTCAAAGTGGTTACCACGGAGATCACCTGGACGCAGTTTCTTGTTGTGTCGCTCTTTCGACAGAATTTCAATACTTGGATACTGCGCTAGAAACTCGGAAAGATCAGGAGTTTCTCCTTTCGGTAGATGAACACTTAGCCATTGCTCTGTCACCGCGTGCCTGTCTTTTAAGCCCGCCCAGCTTACGTCTTTTGATTTAACACCGCAGGCTTTTGCCAGTTCATTCGCTACAAAACTGGTGTTCTCACCCGTTTTGCGAATGCGCAGCATTAGGTGTTCGCCATCGCCTGAAAAATCAAACCCTAAGTCTTCTTTAACGATGAAATGCGCCGGCTGAGCTTTCAACTTGGCGTCGGATTTTGGTTTGCCGTAGGCATAAGCAAAGGGTGCGAGAATATCTGTCATGGTTTATTTCTTGATAATTAAGGCAACCGCTTCAGTCGCAATGCCTTCTTTTCTACCAGTAAAGCCCAAACGTTCAGATGTTGTGGCTTTTACGTTCACATTCGTGATGTCGGTTTCTAAATCTTCTGCAATGGTTTTGCACATGGCTTGAATGTGAGGAGCCATCTTTGGAGCCTGAGCTATGATGGTGACATCTACGTTACCGACGACATACCCTTTCTCTTTCACCAAACGGTAGACATCACGCAGAAGAGCTCGGCTGTCTGCGCCTTTCCACTTATCGTCGGTATCCGGGAAGTGACGACCAATATCACCTTCCGCGATGGCACCTAAAAGGGCATCTGACAGTGCATGCAAAGCAACGTCACCATCGGAGTGAGCAACCAGACCCTGTTCATAGGGAACGTTAACGCCACCTATGATAACCGGACCTTCTCCACCAAATTTATGTACGTCAAAGCCGTGTCCAATTCGAATCATGTTGTTTCCTTAACCATTTCGGTTCAAATAGAACTCGGCAAGCGCCAAGTCTTCTGGTTGTGTGATTTTGATGTTGTCAGAACGTCCTGCCACCAGCAATGGCTGATGACCCAGCCATTCCATTGCCGACGCTTCATCGGTAATCGCAACGCCTTTCTCTAATGCGTCTTGCAGTGCATCCTTTAGATCCTGGCAGCGGAACATCTGTGGTGTCAGGGCATGCCACAAGTTTTTACGCTCTACCGTTTTCTGAATAGAATTTGTAGCGTCGCTGCGCTTCATCGTGTCTTTGACAGGTGCTGCCAATATGCCCCCAACGGAATGACTACGGCATTCGCTGATCAACTTGTCGATGTCCTTATGGGTGACGCACGGTCTGGCGGCGTCGTGTACTAATACCCATTCGGTGCTGGCGAAATGCTCATTGACGTATTTCAGACCCGATAACACCGAATCCGCACGCTCTGAGCCCCCCGCCACTCGCGTAATTTTAGGGTGATTTGCCACATCTAGCTCAGAGAAATACTCGTCTCCCTCGCTAATGGCAACGACTACGTGCTCAATCTCTGAGTGCGACAATAAGAGTGTTAGCGTGTGCTCTAAGATCGTTTTTGAGCTAATGGTGAGATACTGCTTGGGGCAATCTGCCTGCATTCGGCTACCCACGCCTGCCGCAGGAACAATGGCAACAATGCCATTCTGATTAGAATCTGTTTTGTTCATTACTTCGTTTAGGGTCTGTTTTCATCACCGATGATTCGGTAGAAGGTTTCGTCGTCTTTGATCAGTCCGAGCTCATTACGTGCCCGCTCTTCGATGGCATCAAGACCTTGTCGTAAATCATCGATTTCAGCGTACATTTCTTGGTTTCGCTGGCGCAGCTTCTCGTTTACTTCTTCCTGGATCTGAATATCTCGCTGAGTGGTTGCCAAATCGAGTTCTCCGTTTTTGCTGAACCAGACCGCGTATTGCAACGCAATCAACAATCCAACTAAAACTATGGCAAATATTCTCATGATGTCATCCAAGAAAAAAGAAAGGTGCATTGCCTGATGTATTCGCATTCAGGTCAACGGGCTATATATACCATATTCAGACGCTTATCGCGAAGCCGGTCACATGAAAACAGAATACATCCGATACAAAAATGCCCTGCATTTGCAGGGCATTTTTTTAAAGCATAAAAGCTAAGCTAATCATTCAATTCAGAATTAAGCTTGACCTTTTACTTCTTTAAGACCGTTGTAAGGAGCTTTCTCGCCTAGTGCTTCCTCGATACGGATAAGTTGGTTGTACTTAGCAACACGGTCAGAACGGCTCATAGAACCAGTCTTGATTTGACCTGCAGCAGTACCTACCGCTAGGTCAGCGATAGTTGCGTCTTCAGTTTCGCCAGAACGGTGAGAGATTACAGCTGTGTAACCTGCGTCTTTAGCCATCTTGATTGCAGCTAGAGTCTCAGTTAGAGAACCGATTTGGTTGAACTTGATAAGGATAGAGTTAGCTACGCCTTTCTCGATACCTTCCGCTAGGATCTTAGTGTTAGTAACGAATAGATCGTCACCTACTAGCTGAAGTTTGCTACCTAGTAGTTCAGTTTGGTGCTTGAAGCCATCCCAGTCAGACTCGTCTAGACCGTCTTCGATAGAAACGATTGGGAATTGGCTAGCTAGTTCAGCAAGGTAGTGGTTGAACTCTTCAGAAGAGAAAGTCTTACCTTCGCCTTTCATGTTGTAGATGCCAGCTTCTTTGTCGAAGAACTCAGATGCAGCACAGTCCATAGCTAGAGTTACGTCTTTACCTAGCTCGTAACCAGCATTAGCAACAGCTTCTGCGATAACTTCTAGAGCTTCAGCGTTAGACTTAAGGTTAGGAGCGAAACCACCTTCGTCACCAACTGCAGTGCTGTAGCCTTTAGACTTAAGAACTTTAGCTAGGTTGTGGAATACTTCAGCACCTACACGTAGAGCTTCTTTAAGAGTCTTAGCACCAACTGGCTGGATCATGAACTCTTGGATGTCAACGTTGTTGTCTGCGTGCTCACCACCGTTGATGATGTTCATCATTGGAAGAGGCATAGAGAACTGACCAGCAGTACCGTTTAGCTCAGCGATGTGCTCGTATAGAGGCATGCCTTTCGCAGCAGCTGCTGCTTTAGCGTTCGCTAGAGAAACCGCTAGGATTGCGTTTGCACCGAAGTTAGATTTGTTCTCAGTACCGTCTAGGTCGATCATTACTGCGTCGATAGCAGCCTGGTCTTTCGCGTCTTTGCCAGTTAGAGCTTCAGCGATTGCACCGTTTACTGCTTCAACAGCTTTAAGAACACCTTTACCTAGGAAACGTGCTTTGTCGCCGTCACGTAGCTCAAGAGCTTCGCGAGAACCTGTAGATGCGCCAGATGGAGCTGCCGCCATACCTACGAAACCGCCTTCTAGGTGTACTTCAGCTTCTACAGTTGGGTTACCACGTGAGTCGATGATTTCACGACCTAGAACTTTAACGATCTTAGACATTAATGTTTCCTCTCGTTCAAATATAAATGTCAAATTTAAAGGGCAGTAGCACTACACTCGCTACTGCCCGTATCCTTTTACTTCTCTAATTCGTCGCGCTGATATTCACCAGCGGCTTTCACGAAACCTGCGAATAGTGGGTGACCATCGCGAGGTGTTGAAGTGAACTCTGGGTGGAACTGAGCCGCTACAAACCATGGGTGAGCTGGGTTCTCAATCACTTCGACCAACTTCTTGTCTGCTGACAAACCAGATACTTTCAGACCTGCTTTTTCGATTTGTGGACGAAGGTTGTTGTTCACTTCATAACGGTGACGGTGACGCTCATGAATCGTTGCGTTGCCGTACAGTTCACGAGCTTTCGTTCCTTTTTCCAGGTGACATAGCTGTGAACCAAGACGCATAGTACCACCAAGGTCTGAAGTTTCAGTACGCTCTTCGACTTTACCTTCACCATCAACCCATTCTGTGATCAAACCTACCACAGGGTACTTGGTCTCTTTGTTAAATTCTGTTGAATGTGCACCTTCCATACCCGCAACGTTACGCGCGTATTCGATCAGTGCCACTTGCATCCCCAGACAGATACCCAGGTAAGGTACGTTATTTTCACGAGCGTATTGTGCTGCACGAATCTTACCTTCTACACCACGATCGCCGAAACCACCAGGAACTAAGATTGCATCTAAACCTTCTAGTGCTTCTTCGCCTTTGCTTTCAACGTCCTGAGAATCAACGTACTTGATCTTAACGCTCAGGCGGTTCTTAAGACCTGCGTGTTTCAGAGCTTCGTTCACCGATTTATATGCATCTGGCAGTTCGATGTACTTACCAACCATACCAATGGTGACTTCGCCTGTTGGGTTCGCTTCTTCGTAGATTACCTGCTCCCACTCAGACAGGTCTGCTTCTGGCGCATCAATGCCAAAGCGAGTACATACAAGGTCATCAAGACCTTGAGCTTTTATAAGCTGAGGGATTTTGTAGATGGAATCTACGTCTTTCATTGAGATAACCGCTTTTTCTGACACGTTACAGAAAAGCGCGATCTTCTTACGTTCGTTCGCTGGGATCATGCGATCTGACCGACAAACAAGGATGTCTGGCTGAATACCGATAGAAAGCAGCTCTTTAACAGAGTGCTGAGTCGGCTTAGTTTTCACTTCACCTGCTGCTGCAAGGTAAGGAACCAGAGTCAGGTGCATGAACATTGCACGCTCACGACCCAGTTCAACAGCTAGCTGACGAATCGCTTCCATGAATGGCAGAGATTCGATATCACCAACCGTACCACCTACTTCAACGATAGCCACGTCGTGACCTTCAGAACCTGCAATTACGCGGTCTTTGATGGAGTTAGTGATGTGCGGGATAACCTGAATGGTAGCGCCTAGGTAATCGCCACGACGCTCTTTACGTAGAACGTCAGCGTAAACACGACCTGCAGTAAAGTTGTTACGCTTAGTCATCTTGGTGCGAATGAAACGCTCATAGTGACCAAGGTCAAGGTCAGTCTCTGCGCCATCTTCTGTAACGAACACTTCACCGTGCTGAGTTGGGCTCATTGTGCCTGGATCAACGTTGATGTAAGGGTCAAGCTTCATCATAGTCACTTTAAGACCACGAGCTTCAAGAATGGCTGCTAGAGATGCTGCAGCAATACCTTTACCTAGAGAGGATACGACCCCGCCAGTAACAAAAATGTAATTTGTCGTCATGTTTAACCTGAAATTGGTTGAATGAGGGAAATGGATTTCTTCTGGACGGGATGTAAATATACCAGAAGCCAGTTACCGCCACAACGTGAAACTTATCACACTCAAAATTTTTATTTTTTGCTTCAAATCAAATCAGCAAAGTTCAACAAGTTAGTTAATTTCACGTGCTACTGCAAAGAAAATTTCCCTTTTGTGGCAATGGTAAAACCAGTATTTACGCTTGAGGGTTCTCTTGAACCTAGGGACATTTTTTATTTTTTTCGGCGATTTTGACCTGATCCCAAATAGAATCAAGCTCTTCCAGTGAGCAGTCCTCCAGTACCTTGCCGTTTTGGCGAACTTGCTCTTCTACTTGCCTGAATCGGCGCTCGAACTTGGTATTAGCTTTGCTGAGTGCCGATTCCGGATTGGTATTCAGGTGGCGTGAGAAATTTACTACCGCAAAAAGCAGATCGCCCATTTCTTCTTCCACCAAATCCGAATTCGGTGAGACTTGCAGTGCTTCATCCATGACTTCATCGATCTCTTCACGCACTTTGTCTACAACAGGACCTAAGGTTTTCCAGTCGAAACCGTATTTGGCGCATTTCTTCTGAATTTTGTTGGCTCTAGCCATGGCGGGAAGGGCGACGGGAACCGCATCGAGGATGCTGTTTTCGGTGATCCCTTTTTCTTCTTTCTCTTTGGCTTTTTCCTGCTCCCAGTTGGCATGGATTTCAGCGTCACTTGCAAACTCGGCATCGGAAAAAACATGAGGGTGACGTCGGGTGAGTTTTTCATTTACTCCTTCCACGACCTCTTCAAAATCAAACAGACCTTTTTCGTTTGCCAACTGGCTGTAGAAAATCACATGAAACAACAAGTCACCCAACTCTTCTTTCAAATTGTTCCAGTCGCGCTTATGAATGGCATCCACCACCTCGTAGGTTTCCTCAATAGTATGAGGCACGATGGTGTCAAAGTCCTGCTTCAGATCCCAAGGGCACCCACCATCAGGATTTCTTAGCTGCGCCATAATTTGCTTAAGCTGTTCAATTGGATGACTCATTTCTGTTCCTTTGACAAAGTTATATAAAGAAAAAGACGAGCAATATAACTGCTCGCCTTTCATTTTACTGTTCTCTTTCGCGAAGCAGTTGCCGTTTTAACAAGGCAACAAGCGAGTGAGACTCCTGAGCATAGCTGGCTATGTGATGAGCCTGGACCGGCACTCCGGAATGAGCGCCGTTAACGCAGTAAAAATGACAAATGCGAAGTGAAAGTTAGCCTAAACGTTTCACCGTCATCACATCTTTGATTTGCTCAACACGCTTAGTGACTCGCGTAAACACTTCCACGTTAGTGACTTCCAAATCAAAATCCATCACCGACATCTGCTTTTTGTAGTCCACCCGGCTACGCATGCTGGTGACCTTGATTTTTTCGTTAGCAAACAAGGTGGTGATGTCTTTTAGCAGACCACCACGCTCTAATCCTTCCACTCGAACTGTAATGATGTAAGACCCGACAAAACCACTGCCCCAGACGGTATCAATGATACGTTCAGGCGCATGGTGACGAAGCTCTTCAAGCTGTTCACAGTCGCTTCTGTGGACTGAGATACCGCGCCCTTGAGTGATGTATCCGGAAATCTCATCTCCTGGGATAGGCTGACAACAACGTGCAAGGTGCGTCATCAGGTTATCAACCCCCTCGACGACAACCGCATCTTTCTTCGGTCGACTTTGCGCTGGCGTTTTGTTCTCGGTTTCTTGAAGACGTTCAAGCGCTTGCTGATCTTCTTCTTCTGCCGTGGGTTTATTTACCAGTGCATTGATGTGGTTGACGATCTGGTTGATACGCAAATCACCGCTTCCCACACCGGCGTATAGCTCGTCTGGCGTGTTTACGTTGAATCGTTTTAGCGCGTACTGGTCAGCGTCTTTCAACGATGCGCCAATCTTGGCGAGTTCGGTTTCTAAGATCTCTCGACCCGCTTCTAAGTTCTTCTCGCGACTTTGCTTACGGAACCATGCATTGATTTTTGCACGTGCTCTGCCTGATGTCACAAAGCCCATGGATGGGTTTAACCAGTCACGAGATGGGTTCGGCACTTTCGAGGTGATGATTTCTACCTGATCGCCCATGGTCAGTTTATGGGTGAATGGAACAATTCGCCCTGCCACCTTTGCGCCGATACAGCGGTGACCCACTTCAGAGTGAATGTGGTAGGCGAAATCTAGTGGGGTTGCGCCCATCGGCAAATCGACGACATCTCCGCGAGGGGTAAAGGCATACACACGATCATCGAATACCTGACTACGAAGCTCATCCAGCATTTCGCCAGAATCGGACATCTCTTCCTGCCAATCGATTAGCTTGCGAAGCCATGTGATTTTTTCATCGTAACCGCTGCGACCGCTTGATGAGCCTTCTTTGTATTTCCAGTGCGCCGCAACCCCAAGCTCCGAATCTTCATGCATCTGCTTAGTTCGGATCTGGATTTCAATGGTTTTGCCTTCCGGACCAAGAATCACCGTATGGATCGACTGATACCCATTGGGTTTAGGGTTAGCGACATAGTCATCAAACTCGCTCGGAAGATGTTTGTATTTGGTATGCACAACACCTAACGCGGCGTAACAATCTTGCAGTTTGTCGGCAATGATTCGCACAGCACGGACATCAAACAGTTCATCAAACGCGAGACTTTTCTTCTGCATTTTTCGCCAGATGCTGTAGATGTGCTTAGGGCGACCACTCACTTCTGCGTTGATGTGTGAGGTCTTCATTTCACTTGCTAAGTCAGAAACGAAGTCTTCGATGTATTGCTCACGCACAATTCGGCGTTCAGAAAGCTGTTTGGCGATCTGTTTATAGGTTGTCGAGTGCTGGTAACGGAACGCGTAATCTTCGATTTCCCACTTTAACTGACCAATACCCAGACGGTTGGCAAGTGGTGCGTAGATATTGGCACACTCTTTTGCGGCAGCCTGACGCACTTCGTCGGATTCATCTTTGACTTCTCGAAGATTGCAGATTCGTTCTGAAAGCTTGATGACCACGCAGCGGAAATCATCCACCATCGCCAGTAGCATACGACGAACATTATCCACCTGACTGGAAGCAGCTTCACCGTCGAGCGTGACATTCAGCTGCCCGATGGCGGCCATTTCTTCAACGCCATCAATCAGCTTGACGGTTTCTTTGCCATACTTTTCTTCAAGCGCTTCACGTTCATAAAAGCCAGATGTCACAATAGGGAAAAGTTGAGCAGAAACTAAGGTCGCGGTATCCATGGATAGGGTGATCAGAATTTCGATCATTTCACGCCCACGCCACAACAATAGCTGAGCCTGTTCGTTTTCACCAAGTAAGTCTTCACAGTGACGATATACGTCCAGCAATTTTCGGCTGGTTTTGTCGTCCTGTTTCAGACTGGTAATCCAAGTGTCCAGTTCAAATTCTTCGGTATTTAAATGTGCACCGCGTACAGCGACCATGTTTTTTTCCTAATTTCTAGCAACAGACATACAAGCTTTTTTGCCCGTAAGTTCCTCTCTAGGGTCTGTTGACCTTTCGCGGTTAAATTTTGTTCGAGTTCTATGTGGTTTAATCGCGGCGCAAGGTCTTTAGCTTAGTCGTTCTAAGCAAATACCTTGCAACAAAGAGTAAAGCACATAGAAACGAACCCTTCGGGCAGCATTTGTGGCTCCTTTCTACTGTGTTACCGCTTATTGATGTAGAACGACTACACCGAATAAGCGCTGCCTTGTATAAAGAACCCACAAATTGCTGCAAAAATCAGCTCGAAAGGCCAACAGACCCTAAGTTAGAGAAGTTAATCTTTTTCAAATAACGCCATACTTTCCAGATGGCTGGTGTGTGGAAACATATCAAGCATGCCCACTTTTTTTAATTTGTAGCCTTGATTCAGCAGGCTTTGGCTGTCACGTGCAAGCGTAGCAGGATTACAGGAAACATACACGACTGCTTTCGCTCCCAAGCGCGAAAATTGGTCGACGATACCTGCTGCTCCAGCGCGAGCCGGGTCGAGCAAAATCTTATCAAACTGTTTCTTTGCCCAAGGTGAATGGGTCATGTCTTCTTCGAGGTTTGCCTGATAGAAACTCACATTTTCTATTCGGTTTAACTGAGCGTTTCTGGTCGCAACATCCACCATTTCCTGCACACCTTCAACACCAGTCACTGTGCTTGCTTGTTTCGCCAGTGGCAGGCTGAAATTCCCCAACCCACAAAACAGGTCGAGAATGTGTTCATCGGATTTGGCGTTTAGCCACTCCAAAGCCTGTGCCACCATTTTCTGATTGACCTCTTCATTCACTTGAATAAAGTTGGTGGGTTCAAACGGCAATTCAACCCCTACTTCATCATAAATGGGTTGCTCGCCACGTACTCGCTCCAGTTCATCGGCTGAAGGCATTAAATAGAGAGTCAGGTCATGCTCGTCCGCGAAAGCAAGAAGGCTTTGTTTGTCTTTATTTTTGAGTGCCGCGGTATGTCTTAAAAGCAGGACGCGAGTGTTTGACGCTTTAACCAGTTCAACATGACCCAGATTTTCCTGACCTGCAAAGCCAACCAATAGCTGCCTAACAGGAATAAGTAAGGCTTCCAGATCGGGATGCAGCACCGCACAGTTGTCGATATTGGTGATCCGCTTGCTCATTTTTTCTCGAAAGCCAAATTGCAGTTCTCGGGACTTTTTATCGACAAATAAGCTGATTCGGGCACGACGTCGGTAGCCGAGGTTGCCTGCAGTCACTTCCTTTTCAGCCGTTAATTCGCTACCGGAGAATTTCTTCATCAATTGCTGAAGAGTCTGATTTTTATGCTCAACCTGACTTTGACGGGCCAAGTGTTGCAAATTACAGCCACCGCAGGTTTGATAGTGCTGGCAGAAAGGCGTTACGCGTTGCTCACTTTCTTTTTGGATTTTAATGAGCTTTGCACGGGCAAACTTGCTTTTCTGCTCGGTAAACTGCCCAATGACAGATTCTCCGGGAAGCGCACCATCAATGAAAACGGGCTTCTTATTGTGATAGGCAATGCCTGCACCATGATGATCCAGTTTTTCGATATTGAAAATCTGATGCTTGGTATTCACTGCGGACTTTTTCTTCGGCTGATAAAAACGCGCCATATTTTATTTGCTCATTTTGCTTCAGTGTTTTCTCATTCAGGGTCACTATTTCACCCCAGAGAGATTGTCGAACATAGCAGACTTGATTAAGCTAGCCGCTTATTCGTTTATAATGTTAGTAATCAAGCCATTCACGCTTGTTAGAGCTCGCGGCTTGAATAATTTGCCGCTATTTTCCCATATCCAGACAGTAATGAGAACATGACACGATACGGCTTAAGAGCACGCGTAATAACTCTCACCCTAGCCCCTACTCTTATCGTTGGTTTGCTGCTCAGCGCCTTCTTTACTTCAAATCGTTATAACGATCTGGAATCTCAGTTGATTTCGACGGGTAAAAGCATCATCGAACCGATTGCGATTGCCAGTGAATATGGAATGACTCAGCAAAGCCGTGAAGCTGTGCGAAGGCTGATCAGTTACGCTCACAGAAAGAACTCCGACATCGTGCGCAGCATTGCAGTATTTAATGCCCGGCACGAACTGTTTGTGACGTCTAACTTCCACCCAAATTTCGAGTCTCTTACTTTTCCGAAAGATCAGCCCATTCCGTTACTCAGCACAATAAAACTGGTGGATACCGATTTGGTCATCCGCACCCCCATTTTGGCAGAAGGGCAGTTCACCAATAACGTAGGGAATAAGACCGAGCTGAATCAGGCATTAGGTTATATTGCGATTGAGCTGGATTTATCCGCAGTGCGTTTGCAGCAGTATCAGGAAATTTTTGCAGCACTTCTGGTATTGCTTCTTGGCTTAGGTTTGTCTGCCCTCTTTGCTTATCGACTGATGCGCGACGTGACATTGCCGATCACTCATATGAAAAACATGGTGGACCGTATTCGCCGTGGTCATCTGGATGTCCGAATTGAAGGCAAAATGCACGGGGAACTGGATGCTCTGAAAAATGGCATCAACGCGATGGCGATGTCACTGTCTGAGTACCATGTGGAAATGCAGCACAGTATTGATCAGGCCACATCTGACTTGCGTGAAACCCTAGAGCAGCTTGAGATTCAAAACGTAGAACTGGATATCGCCAAGAAGCGCGCTCAAGAAGCGGCGCGGGTGAAATCAGAGTTCTTAGCAAACATGTCTCACGAGCTTCGTACGCCGCTTAATGGTGTAATTGGCTTTACACGACAAATGCTGAAGACCCGTTTGTCTTCCAGCCAGCAGGATTATCTACAAACCATTGAACGCAGTGCCAATAACCTGCTTAGTATCATCAACGATATTCTGGACTTCTCCAAACTGGAGGCTGGAAAGCTGGCACTGGAAAACATTCCATTCGACTTCCAGGAATGTCTGGAAGAAGTCGCCAGCCTGCAAGCCACCAGCGCGCACGAAAAAGGTCTGGAGCTGACGCTTAAGATCGATCCTAAGATCCCAGCTGGCGTGGTGGGTGACCCGCTTCGGATTCAGCAGGTCTTGACCAACCTTGTTGGCAACTCCATCAAGTTTACTGAGCGAGGCAATATCGACATCAGCGTCGAGCTTCGCACTCAGAAAGAAGATTTCATCGAGTTGCAATTCATGGTTCGGGATACTGGTATCGGTATTTCTGAGCGCCAGCAGGCGCAATTGTTCCAGGCATTCAGTCAGGCGGATGCCAGCATTTCGAGGCGCTATGGCGGTACTGGATTGGGTCTGGTTATCACTCAGAAGCTGGTCGGACAGATGGGAGGCGAAGTCAGCCTGACCAGTCGTCTGCATCAGGGTTCGACCTTCTGGTTTACACTCAGACTGGCAACCAGCGATATGCCTGTAGCCAGCGATGTGGATACGCACCAGCTTAATGGCAAGAAGATCCTGCTGATAGAACCAAACATGCAGGCTGCCTCTGTGATTCAGCAGCAGTTGATCAACGAAGGATTACTGGTGACCTATCGCTCAAACATGCCAGAACATATAGAGCCTCACGAATTTGTGCTGCTTAACCTGCCGCCGAACCAACGCTTTGATATTACGTCTGTCGAGCAATGGATCAGCCGGGCTAAAGAGATTGCCAATAACATCGTTCTTGGTCTGCCAAGCACCGAGCTAGCCCTTTCTGAACAGCTGGTGTCTGAGCATCAGGTACAGTGCATCACCAAACCTCTTTCTCGCAGAAAGCTACTTCAGTCGCTAACCCAATGCCATATTACTGAAGACGCTGCACTCCCTCTCATTGATCAGTTGGACTCTGAGAGCAAGCTGCCACTAAAAGTCATGGCGGTAGACGACAACCCCGCCAACCTGAAGCTGATTTCCGCACTATTACAGGAGCGAGTTGAACAGGTCGTAACTTGCAGCAATGGTGAGCAAGCTGTCGCGGCTGCTCAGCAACAGGCTTTCGATATGATCCTAATGGACATTCAAATGCCCAAAATGGACGGCGTGACTGCCTGTCAGGAAGTGAAAAACACCAAACTCAACTCTCATACTCCGGTTATCGCCGTCACCGCTCACGCTATGGTGGGTGAACGCGACCGACTACTTAAAGCGGGTATGGACGATTATCTGACCAAACCGATTGAAGAGCACATTCTTCAGCAGGTTCTGGTGCACTGGAGCCCTCACACCGATGAGCAGCAGGTCGACAAACTGGAGATCAGCGAGCAGGCATCACCGGAAGTGTCTCAGGACGAAAGCAATAACAACGTCATTATCGATTGGAACCTTGCCCTGAAACAGGCAGCAAATAAGGAAGACTTAGCCAAAGAGATGCTGCAGATGCTGGTGGATTACATTGGCGAAGTGGATCAGTTTGTAGAAGGTGTTTTGAACGATGACAGTCAGGACAGCGATCAGCTTATTCATCACATCCATAAGCTGCACGGCAGTTGCTCCTACAGTGGTGTGCCCAGATTGAAGCAGGTTTGTGCAACCATTGAGAAAGCCCTTCGTTCTGGTTCAGATGTGGAGTCCATTGAACCAGAGTTGTTTGAACTTCAGGATGAAATGGAAAAAGTGACTGCCAGCGCGCAACACTATCTGGATAGCGAAACAAGCTAAGCGCGGCGAAGCTCCGGGTTATAAAACGCATAGCCGTTTTTGCCGTTTTCCTTAACCTTATACATGGCTTCGTCAGCTTGCTGAAGTAAGGCATCAAATTCAATATCATTCACTCCAGCGTAGGCAACACCTACGCTGCCGCCGATCCGAACGGTTGAACGGGAAGGCAGCTCAATCGGTCTGGCGCAAATCTCTACAATCTGTTCGGCAATGCCTGCCAGTACATCCGGATTGATCTGCTCCAAGGCGAGAATCACCAAAAGTTCATCGCCCCCTATCCGCCCAATGACATCCTGCCCGCCACGCGCGACTTTCTTCAAGCGCCTGGCAATGGTGCAAAGCACCTCGTCCCCTGCCGCATGTCCATGAGTATCATTAACATCCTTGAAGCCATCTAAATCCAGCATCATCGTCGCGATGTATGCGGCTTTTTTCTGACTTGCGAGAGTGGCAACGAATCGTTCGCATCCTCGACGGTTTTTGAGACCTGTCAGATTATCTTCTAACGCAAGCAGCAAAGTGTCTCTCTCTTTCTGCACTCGCACCGTGATGTCATACATAATGCCCTCAATGAGCCATTCCCCACTGTGCTCATCCTTATGAGCCGAGAGCAGTAGGTGCACCCATTGGTCCGCGCTGTAGCGTTTGTTAATACGCAAATCACCCGACGCCATATCACCACTGGATATGGTCTGCTCTGACATTTGCCACGCGAGTTCTGGGTTCTGAAAAACGTGTTCAAAAAATGGCTGAGTTTCAAGAATAGCCGTCAGCTCAAAACTCTCTTTGATTAATCGGCCAAACAGCGTTGGGTTACTGTGAATTAAATGCCCATTTTTATCGAGAACCAGAATTCCAACCTGAGTGGTTTCGAATATATGTCGATAATGACGCTCCATGCGTTCGATAGTGGCTCTGAGGTTTCGCTCGGTTTCTATGGCCTGATGCGAAGCTTCAACAAAACGGTTCACACTGGCGGTGACCAACCCGATTTCGTTGTCGCGGTTTTCATTATTATAGGGAAGTAGCTCATCTTTACCCGGCTCCACTTTAGACAGGTTTTCAGCGAGCTTCTGAAGCGGAAACCCAATGACTTTTCGAACCGCAAAGGCCGTCACAATCAGCAGCATCAGCAACTGGCTGATCAGCATCACTAGCTGGATGAAAACTTTCTCCTGAGTGACCGAATCCAGATACTCCTGATTCACATCCAGAATCAGATGACCAATCACTTCATCTTTCACCGGAGAAACCAGCGGAAATCGTTCCAGGTTCTGCCATTGCTCTCGATTGCTGGTGAGCTTTGACAAGCTAAACTCAATGCCATCAATTCCTTTGAGTTTTACCCCATTGAACTCATCGTGAAGAAGCAACGAACTCATGACTTCGTCCGCAATTTCAGGGTTATCGACATATAAGGCGATAGAAGCCGAGTTGGATACCGTCAGGACCAGTTTCTCTTCCATATCACGAACATTCAGACTGGCTCTCTCAAAATAGAACAGAGTCAAAAAACTCGCTGCCAGTACCAGGTACATGAGTGAGAATATGACAACGGTAACTAAAAGCCGATTAGCAAGCGCTTGTTTATTCATCATTTTTAATCGTTAATATCACTCTTATATCTGAACCGACAGGTTTCTGAGTTACGTAACTGAGCGCGTTTTTGTCTACCCTTAAGCGCTCCACCAATTGTTCGTCGCTCTTCATCACCAAAGGCGCACGGACGCGACCAGAGAACTTCAACTTTGCCCAGTGTGCATTTACCTGACTGATTGAAAGCCCTGTCACCTGATCGAAAAAATCTTCTCTCAACGAACCGTCTCTATCCAATATAGTGATTCGCTGCTTTTTCATCCCACGGCTGTTTCCAAGGTAAAGCTTACCGAGCTGCTCTTTTGTAATACTTTGCAATTTACTGTTCGCCCCAACCACGACATAAATGTCTGCAAGGGCTGCAGGTGACATCAGCAGTAAAACAAAACTCAGTAATCTCATTTCACCACCTAGAATAAGAAGCTAGCAGACAACGAATAAACCTGTGCTCGCGTATCTGGTTTAGGCTCCAGTAATCGAGTTGCCCACAAACCGTGACCGTTTTCGCTTATGTGTACCCAATCCACCTGGGCTTTGAGGCTTATCTGATTGGTCACGTCCCAGCGAGCACCTAAAGACCAGACCGATTGATCGATCCGGGTTGCATTGATTGAGGTAATCGCTGCATTCTGGAGCTGTGCTAACTGAGGGTCGGGCAAGACACTCCAGTCGTTTTGAGCTTGCAACGTGTCTGTACTTGGCTTGAACCAGGAACGGGTCAGATATGGCGTCACGGTATCAAAACGCTTGCCCACGGTAATGTATCCACCCTGCCCCGCTGGCAGAACGGGCTTGTCAGTTTTTACTTTGACAAGTTCACTCAGAACCTGCCAGTTGCCGTCATTATATTCGAGTCCAATCTGACCGTAGCGCACCATGCTACCGATAATGTCCAAACCAGCATTCAACTCATTTGCTTCACGGCTAATGGGACCCAGCCCTGAATTACCGACATTAGTTAAACCGTTTCGCATGACATTAACCTGTTCAGGGAATCCAGAGTCTACTCTGAGCTGTGCGTAAGAAATTCTTGTTCGCCACACATCCCAATTCGCTACAAGGCTCAGAGATAAAGCACTGTTGCTGTAAAAGCGATTGGGTTCATAACCTTCTTGCAAGTCGGTGGTCGCTTGAGTTAACCCGTACTGGAAAGCGGCTGAAAAGCTGATGTCGTCGACATAAAACCGGTAAGTAATATCAGCACCATCGATATTTTGAAGTGGGATCCAACTGTAGATTTCCTGAGGCAGTCGGACCCATAAGTGGCCATAATCAACTCGCCGGGTTTCGGCAAACCAGAAAACGTTGTACCCAAGACGACCGAGACGAATATCCAGATCCGGGTTTGGACGATAAGCGAGAAATGCCAGTTCAAGCCCATCTAGCGCGTTATTTCCTGCTCGTTCGGCGATCACATATTGTGCCGACACATCCCATTCATAATTAATGTTGTAGTTGACCTGAGCACCAATTTTGGAATCCGGCAGGAAAGACCCATTGCTATCGGGATCCGCTTTTTGGGTGAGGTCACGCATATAGCCAAAGCTATCACTGGTGTCATAGCTATAGCCGACGTTACCAAACCCTGAAAAACTCCAGTCCTCAGAAAGAACCGGAAATGAAAGCAATGCGAATAGTAAACTCGTCCCTGTTAACCTCATACACTCTTCTCATGGCAATGTATTTTCAGCTCAAGTGCTTAAGGAGCCACTAATATGAGTGTAGAACAGTGATGGAATTATCGCTCAAAGATTACGGTTGCTACCGCATAATGACGTTCATCGGAAATGGAAAGATGAACCTGAGTTACGCCGTTCTCATTGGCGTAAGTGAGCGCTTGGTTATGCAGTGATAAGAGGGGTTTACCATTTTCATCATTGGTAATGACAAAATCGTGGAAGGTTACGCCTTTGGCAATTCCAGTGCCAAGTGCTTTTGAGGCAGCTTCTTTGGCGGCAAAGCGCTTTGCCAGAAACCGGGCCTGTTGTTTGGTTGAATTGTACTGCGACAACTCTATTGTGGTCAGAATCCGCTTAGCGAAGGCTTCACCAAGCCGGGATAAGGATTTTTCAAATCGCTCAATTTCTGCGATGTCTGTCCCTAATCCAAATATGGACATCTTTACTCCGCTCCGCTTGTAAGTAGCCACTGTGTTACCACAGTGGCTAAAGGTGCATTGCCTAACGGCGAGCTTCAACCATTACGGCTTTCATGTCGGCAACGGCTTTGTGTAAGCCATCAAACACTGCGCGACCAATAATCGAGTGACCGATGTTCAACTCATAGATCTCTGGCAGTGCCGCGATAGGCGCAACGTTGTGATAGGTTAAGCCGTGACCCGCATTCACCTTGATGCCAATGCTGTCTGCGTAGCTTGCACCAGCGGCAATCTTTTTCAGTTCGTTAACCTGCTCGGCTTCAGATTCTGCATCTGCATAGTGACCGGTGTGAAGCTCAATGTAAGGCGCACCGCACGCTTTTGAAGCGTCAATCTGCTCGCGATCAGCATCAATGAATAGAGATACTTTGATACCCGCTTCAGACAGCTTTTGTGTTGCCGCTTTTATTTTCTCAAGCTGACCAACTACATCCAGCCCGCCTTCTGTTGTGAGTTCTTCGCGTTTTTCCGGTACCAGACAAACAAATTCCGGTTTCGTCTTGAGCGCGATTTCGACCATTTCGTCAGTCACCGCCATTTCCAGATTCATACGTGTTTGTAGTGTTTCACGCAGAATTCTAACGTCGCGATCCACAATGTGACGGCGATCTTCTCGCAGGTGAATGGTAATGCCATCTGCCCCCGCACGTTCTGCGATCTCTGCCGCATGGACGGGATCCGGGTATTTTGTGCCACGTGCGTTACGCAAAGTAGCAATGTGATCGATGTTTACCCCGAGTAAAATTGAGCTCATTTTTCAATACTCCGTGCTCCGGGAAAGCCTGTTCTTGGGAGAAACAGTTCCCTGCTTTTTAGTGGTTTGCCGCCAAGATAAGGCTTTAATGCCATGCGTGTAAAGCGTTTTGCGGCTTTTAGTTGTTCTTTGGTGGTGAAGCGTCTTTCACTAATGGCAATCAGTTCATTTCCAAGAAAAGTGAGGTTGTCTTTTCGCACGCTGGCGATGAAGCCTTTTTGCTCGCGATAGCGATAAGTCATATCAGGTTCGACCATTTCTCCGGTGCCCGCACAGTGGAGAAAATCGACGCCATACCCCATTGCTGACAGCAAGGCCAATTCAAAACGGCGCAGTGCTGGCTCGGGGTTATTGGCCTGAGCCAGTTCAGTCAGAGCAAAGAGATAATCATGGAACAGTGCGGGGTATGGTGTTTCGCTTTCCAGTACACGTCCGACCAATTCATTGACGTACATAGCTGAATAGAGGTGAATACCTGCCAACGGAAGCCCCAGGCTGATAGGTTCTGCCTGTCTTAGCGTTCGCATACTGCCTTTGCCAGACCATTTCATCAGCAAAGGAGTAAAGGGCTGCAACGCACCTTTCAAATTAGAGCGTTTGCTGCGGGCACCTTTCGCCATGATCGACATACGACCGTATTCTTCACTGAATACATCCAGTATCAGGCTGGTTTCACTGTAAGGTCGGCGATGCAGTACAAAACACCGCTGTAACCCGTCAGACATACACGACTCTCTTCATTATTACTTTTAGTCGAATCCTTTTCGCCACGATCACATTATGTGAAATTCAGGTACAAAAAAGGGAGTGCAATACTCCCTTTAACTTACACCAGAATGGCGTTACAGGTCATCAATGTAACCTAAGCTGCGAAGCGCACGTTCGTCGTCTGCCCAGCCAGATTTCACTTTCACCCAAGTCTCTAAATAAACTTTACGCTCAAAAAGCGCTTCCATATCTAAACGAGCTTCACGACCAATGGTCTTGATCTTCTCGCCGCCTTTACCGATGACCATTTTCTTCTGGCCATTGCGCTCAACCAAAATCAACGCGTTGATGTGGAAGCCATCAGTCTCGGGGTTGTAGTCGAAACGCTCAATCTCAACCGTTACCGAGTAAGGCAGTTCTTCACCCGTAAAGCGCATCAGCTTTTCACGTACGATTTCAGACGCCATAAAGCGCTGAGAACGGTCGGTGACATACTCTTCTGGGAAGTGATGTGTTGCTTTGGGTAAGTGCTCACGTACGTGCTTGCGCAGCACATCGATGTTCTTATCGTGCTTTGCAGAGATAGGAACGACGTCTACAAAATCCATCTTTTCAGACAGCGTTTGCATGTGAAGCATCACTTCATTGCGGTCTTTCACGTTGTCAACCTTGTTAACGCAAAGCACAACAGGGAAGTTCGACTTATTCAGCTTGGTGAAAACCATCTCATCATCACTGGTCCAGTGCGTGCCGTCCACTAGGAAGAAAACCAGGTTCACGTCACTTAAAGAACTGTTTGCAGCACGGTTCATCAAACGGTTGATGGCGCGCTTCTCTTCGATGTGAAGACCCGGAGTGTCCACGAATATCGCTTGATAATCGCCTTCGGTATCCACACCCATGATGCGGTGACGTGTCGTTTGTGGTTTGCGCGACGTGATGGAAATCTTCTGACCAAGAAGCTGGTTAAGCAGTGTCGATTTACCCACGTTTGGACGACCAACAATCGCGACAAAACCACAGTGCTGGTTTTCAGTAGAGGTTTCCTGACCTTCTGACGCGAAATACGCGTCCAGATCGAATTCTTTTTCATCAGACATTGGTAAGTTGTCCTAATGCCAGTTCAGCCGCTGCTTGCTCCGCTTTACGACGGCTGGTGCCTTTACCGATTACAGGCTTTTCCAGTCCTGCTACTTCACACGTGACAGTGAATTCCTGATTGTGTGCTTCACCTTTAATTTTAGTCACAGAATACGCTGGCAGAGGTTTTCTTCTGCCCTGCAAGAATTCCTGCAAACGAGTTTTCGGGTCTTTTTGCGATACGCCAGGCTGAATGGCATCCAAACGAGTCTGATACCAGCTCAGTACAATGCCACGCACCACTTCAATGTCACTATCCAGATAGATAGCACCGATGATAGCTTCAACTGCATCCGCTAAGATCGAATCACGACGGAAACCGCCACTCTTCAGTTCACCTGGACCTAATTTTAAGTACTCTCCCAGGTCAAACTCACGACCCAGTTCAGCAAGGGTATTGCCACGAACCAATGTTGCACGCATACGGCTCATATCACCTTCGTTCACCTTAGGAAAACGATGATACAAATCATCAGCAATGACAAAACTTAAAATTGAATCGCCCAGAAATTCAAGACGCTCATTGTGCTTACTGTTGGCGCTGCGATGAGTCAGCGCCAAATGAATCAGCTCAGCATCCTGAAATTGGTAGCCGAGCTGTTTTTCTAACTTACTAATAGGAGTATTCATACTCTCTCGATTAATGTATACCACCGACGCGACTGAATCTTACGCCAGTTGGGATCCAAGACGGCAGAACGCTGTCTGAATCACGTTCAAATTCAAAGCTGATCCAAATACCGACCGCTTTGCCTACTAAATTGCCTTCAGGGACAAATCCCCAAAAACGGCTATCAGCACTGTTGTCACGGTTATCGCCCATTACAAAGTACTGATCTTGTGGCACAACCCACTCACGAACACCTGGGCGAGGTTGGTAAGCTCTCACATCATCACGAGTCAGTGGGTGAACCAGAATCTGGTGAGTTTCCTCACCCAATTTTTCATCCATCTGAATCATCGGTACACCGATGCGCTCATCCTTGAAGATACTTTCTTGAACATTAGACAACTCAATAGCTTCACAACTTGAGCCACCTTTACGTTGCACACAAAGCTCTTTCTTCTCACTGTAGCGAACCACATCACCCGGTAGTCCGACAACACGTTTAATGTAATCAATACCCGGGTTAGGTGGGTATTTAAACACCACAATATCACCACGTTCTGGCTTACCTGTTTCCACTAACTGAGTGCGCCAAACTGGGTCTTTTAAGCCATACGCGTATTTTTCCACCAAAATGAAATCACCCACCAGAAGGGTAGGCATCATTGAGCCCGATGGGATTTGAAATGGCTCGTAAATGAATGAGCGCAATACCAACACGAACGCAATAACAGGGAAAATGGAGACACTGTTTTCTACCCACCAAGGCTGAGCCGCGACTTTCGCTTGAAGAGAGGCGTCTAAACCTTCGTTTGTCTGACCTTCAATCGCACCAAGCTTTTCCTGACGTCTTTTTGCCAGAACTAACTTCTCAAGCGCCCATACAATGCCCGTTACCAAGGTAACAATCACAAGGATGAGTGAAAATGTATTTGCCATTTACTTCCCTTCGTATTCTTTAGTGGAAAAAGAAGAAAGGGTATCCGATACCCTTTCTGCCTAAGTCTTTGTTTGATTGCAAAAGTACGAAAAAGTTTAGTCTTTTCCTACATGAAGAATGGCAAGGAATGCTTCCTGAGGAAGTTCCACGTTACCGATCTGCTTCATGCGCTTCTTACCTTCTTTCTGTTTCTTCAGAAGTTTCTTCTTACGACTCACGTCACCACCGTAACATTTTGCGATTACGTTCTTACGCAACTGCTTAACGGTGGAACGAGCAATGATGTGGTTACCTATCGCAGCCTGAATCGCAATATCAAACATCTGACGAGGAATGAACTCTTTCATTTTCTCTACAAGCTGGCGACCACGAGTCTGAGAATGATCTTTGTGCGTAATCATCGCCAGTGCATCCACAGTATCGCCATTCAGCAATACGTCTACACGAACCATGTTCGATGCTTCAAAGCGCTGGAAGTTGTAATCCAGAGATGCGTATCCGCGAGATGTCGACTTCAGACGGTCGAAGAAGTCCAGAACCACTTCCGCCATTGGAATATCGTAAACAACGGCAACTTGATTGCCGTGGTAAACCATATCTACCTGAACACCACGCTTCTCTACACATAGGGTAATCACGTTACCCAGGTAGTCCGAAGGCACAAGGATGTTACAGCGGGCAATTGGCTCACGAATTTCTTCGATGTCGTTCACCGCTGGCAGTTTCGCAGGGCTGTCAACATACAACACGCCGCCGTCAGTCTTCTCAACTTCGTATACAACGGTTGGCGCAGTGGTAATCAGATCCAGGTCGTATTCACGCTCCAGACGTTCCTGAATGATTTCCATGTGCAGCATGCCAAGGAAGCCACAACGGAAACCAAAACCAAGTGCTGCTGAGTTCTCTGGCTCATAGAACAAAGACGCATCATTCAGGCTAAGTTTGCCCAATGCATCACGGAAGCTTTCATAATCGTCTGAAGATACAGGGAACAGGCCAGCGTATACCTGAGGCTTCACTTTCTGGAAACCCGGTAGTGCTTCTTCACAACCGTTTTTCGCTAGAGTCAGCGTATCACCAACAGGGGCACCAAGGATGTCCTTGATACCACACACTACCCAGCCTACTTCGCCAGTTCTGAGAACGTCAGTGTCAACTTGTTTAGGCGTGAAGATACCTAAACGGTCAACGCCCCAAACCTGACCAGTACTCATTACTTTGATTTTGTCGTTCTTCTTCAGCTCGCCGTTTTTGATTCGAACCAAGGAAACAACACCAAGGTAGTTATCGAACCATGAATCAATGATAAGCGCTTGCAGAGCCCCTTCAGGATCACCTTCAGGTGCCGGGATTGAAGAAACGATGTTTTCAAGAACATCATCAACACCGATACCGGTTTTCGCACTACAACGCGTTGCTTCCATCGCGTCGATGCCGACGATTTCTTCGATTTCTTCTGATACACGCTCAGGATCCGCCGCTGGCAGGTCAATCTTGTTCAGGATTGGCACGACTTCCAGATCCATTTCGATAGCGGTGTAACAGTTTGCCAGGGTTTGTGCTTCTACACCTTGCCCGGCATCGACAACCAATAATGCGCCTTCACACGCAGCCAGAGAGCGAGATACTTCGTACGCGAAGTCTACGTGTCCTGGGGTGTCGATAAAGTTAAGTTGATACGTTTCACCATCTTTTGCTGTGTAGTTTAGGGTCACACTTTGAGATTTAATGGTGATGCCACGTTCACGTTCAAGATCCATGGAATCAAGAACCTGGGCTTCCATCTCGCGATCACTGAGTCCACCACATACTTGGATCAAACGATCAGATAGGGTCGACTTACCGTGGTCGATATGGGCGATAATCGAAAAGTTACGAATGTGCTTCATAGGTTGGTGTGACTAAACTCTTACAAAAATGGATGGGAGAAATACCGATCATTTGTTGGTATTTCGATCAAGTTGGCAGATTCTACCCAATTTCAGGGCTTGCCGCTATCCTGAAATGTACCAATTCCTGTCAAAGGCTTCCCCAGCACTCGAATCAGCGACACTTTTTCTTCTGATTCTTGCTCAAGTTTACCTATCCAGTGCTTAGCAGAGAGAGTTCCTATCCATGCAAACAACACAGACATGCCAATGACAGCAAGCTCACCAGCACCAAGTAGTGGCTGAAGCCAGAAATGGCCAAGCGCCGCACCAACAAACAGAAATGCGATGGGTGACAAATAAATCAATGCCGCAGATTGCAACAGTTGCTTTTCAGGTAAGCCAATTTCAACAACCTGACCTGGAACAAGAGCTTTTTGGCTTTCTAGATACCAAGCGTGCGCTTTGTTTCCAAACGCTTTGCTCACCACACCTGTGCCGCAGCTTTTTTGAGATGAACAACTGGAGCAACTGGTTTGTTGCTCACAGCTGAGTTGGATACGAAATCCTGATTTAGAGGGGTGACTTGCGACCACAGTCGCCAATGCCGTCATCATAGGAATTATTGGGTTGTCGTTGCCTTCATGGTGACAGATTGTGCCACACGTTTGGCGGTAGAGGGAGGAATATCCCCGACAACGGATATTTCAACGTTACCATTTACAAAGCTGTGCAGAGTTCTGCGCCCCTGACGAACCAGTTGTCCTTTCAGTGAAAGTTCATCTTTTTCAGAAATATAAACTGAAAAGCTGAACAGACCATCGCTGAACATCTGGCTTTCAACCACTTTGTTGGTTCTCGCCATTCGATAACGATTCATTGGGTTAGCTTTAAACCCATTAGGTACCCAGCCAACCTGCCAGAAAGAATTGTCCGTATGGTTTTCTGGAAGCGTGATGACATCAGGCAATTTGACATCGTTCAACCCCGCCAACAAATCAAAGATTTTATCGTTCACCGCATAAGAAATGGTGCGGTACTGCTCTAAAACTTCGCCATCGCGATCGACCAGATCGGCTCGCAATGGTAAGTGGCTACGTTCATCTACCCATAAAACGTATGAGTAACGCTGACCATCTTTTGGCACGACTCGAATCACTTGACAAGGAGTGCCCGCTTCACGAGCTCGTCCGAGTTTGACGAAATCATAGTGCTCTTCGAGTGTGGTTATCTGGGTGTTCAGCAGTGGAATCAGCGGTGCGACCATTTGTCCAGATTCGATAGAAAACGGATCTACATCTGGCTCAATATAGCTGATTTCATTGTTGCGCTTGATGACCTCCCGAGAAGGTCCACTTAAATACACTAAATGCGCGAGTTGCTGTTTGTCACGACGACCGTGACGATAAAGAAGGGGTTCAATACTGTTTTTTTTGATTTGAATATAAGACAGCTCATAGCTCAATTGCTGGCTTGCTTCGTTCATTTGATGCAACAACGCCTCAGCAGAGTCTTCTTCTGCAGAGGCGGCGTATCCATTCAAACTGAACAGTGCCAACACACTGATCAGGATTTTCTTCATTCTATATCCGACTTAGTTGGGTGTACGGCTTCTTCCATTTCTGCGCTGTTGAAGCGAAGCTGCATGTTGTAATCCTGCAGCAATGCATTAACGCGTTTACGTTGCTCCATAAGCTGAGCTTCGTTAGAAGAAGGGGTTGCAGATTCACGCGCTAAGCTTACTGGTTCTGCACTGCCAATCACCGGAATGGTTTGCAAAACAGGCAATTCACTTTGAGATTGAGCGCCGTTTTCACCGTTATATTGCTGGACACCAAGAATCACGACCAGCGACACACACGCCGCCATCGCAACCTGACCAAACTGATTTAACCAGCCTGGCATGCTGACACGTGCAACATCAGGAGTTGGCTGTGACTCAACCGCTGGTGTGACGATTTGTTCACTCACATGAACAGGAGAGTGAGCAGGCTCATTCTCTAACGCGAGTGCTACGCTGTTTGCAATGTCCCAATCAGTGCGCTCTGGGGCTTCCCCCCTCATCACATCACCAATTAAGTGATAGTTCTGCCAAGACTTCAGACCTTCCGCATCGTGTTCAAGCTCAGAAATCAAAGCCTGATCCACGCTTTCTCCATCCATGAGTGCTGAAAGTTGTTCTTTGTCAGCCATTATTTTCACCATTTAACTCATTGACCTAACGCTGTAAAAGTGGCTGAATTTTCTTTTCAACCGCTTCACGAGCTCGGAATATACGAGAACGAACCGTCCCGACTGGGCAATCCATAACCTCGGCTATTTCTTCATAGCTAAGACCATCCAGTTCTCGCAATGTCATTGCTGTTTTCAAATCTTCTGGTAGTGCTTCAATCGCATCAAAAACAACGCTTTTCAATTCTTTGGACAACGTAATGTTTTCTGGGTTCGATATTTCTTTTAATGCACTACCGGTTTCGTAATATTCTGCCTCTTCAGCATCCAAATCGGTTGCTGGCGGTCTGCGCCCTTGGGCAACAATATGATTTTTAGCTGTATTAACGGCGATCCGATATAACCAAGTATAAAAAGCACTTTCTCCCCGAAAATTCGGGATGGCTCTATACGCCTTAATAAAAGCCTCTTGTGCTACGTCTGCGACATCACCAGAGTTGTTTATGTATCGAGAAATCAAGTTGCAAACTTTGTTTTGGTATTTAATGACCAAAAGATTGAATGCTTGTTTATCTCCTCGTTGGACCCGCTCAATTAGTACTTGATCAGTTAACTGCTCGCTCATTCGAGCGTCCACTCCTATTGTTATTTGCACTTACCTTCGCAGGTATGAACATTAAGTTCTGTCAAATGTAGTATTGACACCACCGCCTACATGAGCACTATTGTGACTGATATAGTCAAAGAAAGTTCAACACGACGAATTTTTTTTGCCAAATTTATCTAGCAATGTGATGTAACCTTCATTGTATTTGCCCAAGCAGGTGCAGATAAAGATAATAAACACCACCAAGAAGAAATATTTAATCAGGGGATCGGCGTAGGCTGATTGCCATAAGAGAGTCAATTTGGGCAGGCTCTAAGATAACCTGGGATTTTTAAAGTTATATGAACGATATCCGAGAACATGAGTGCGACGTGCTGGTGATTGGCAGCGGTGCAGCGGGTCTATCGCTTGCATTACGAGTGGCGCCACACGGGAAAGTCATCGTACTGAGTAAAGGACCGCGCAGCGAGGGAGCAACCTATTATGCTCAAGGTGGTATCGCTGCAGTATTTGATGAGTCCGATAGCATTGAGTCACATGTTCAAGACACCCAAATTGCAGGCGGTGGCATTTGTGAAGAAGACACAGTCAAATTCATCGCAGAAAACGCGAAAGAGTGTGTGCAGTGGCTGATAGACGGTGGTGTTCCGTTTGATCGCGAAGAAGATGACTCCGATGAAAGCCCACGCTATCACCTAACCCGTGAAGGGGGTCATAGTCACCGACGCATTCTGCACGCTGCTGATGCGACAGGCATGGCAATGCAGACATCACTGCAAGATAACGCACACAGTCACCCGAACATTCAGGTTTTAGAGCGTCACAATGCACTGGATTTGATTACCGAAGACAAAGTCGGCGGTGATAAGAAGAAGGTAATTGGCGCCTATATCTGGAACCGTAACCAAGAACACGTTGAAACAGTACGAGCTAAGTTTGTTGTGCTGGCTACAGGTGGAGCGTCCAAGGTATACCAATACACCTCTAATCCGGATGTTTCCTCAGGCGATGGTATTGCGATGGCCTGGCGTGCAGGTTGTCGGGTAGCCAATATGGAATTCAACCAGTTCCACCCAACTTGTCTGTTCCACCCGGAGGCGCGTAACTTCCTTTTAACCGAGGCTCTTCGCGGAGAAGGCGCTTATCTAAGACGCCCTGACGGATCTCGCTTCATGAAAGATTTTGATGAGCGTGAAGAACTTGCGCCACGTGATGTGGTTGCTCGTGCCATCGACTTCGAAATGAAGCGTTTGGGTGCAGACTGCATGTACCTCGACATCAGCCATAAAGATCCAGAGTTTGTCACTAAGCACTTCCCGACTATCGATATGAGATTGAAAGATCTGGGTATCGATATGACCAAGGAGCCAATCCCCATCGTGCCAGCAGCCCATTACACCTGTGGTGGCGTGATGGTCAGCCAGCAGGGTGCAACGGATCTGACTCATCTTTATGCGATTGGAGAAGTCAGCTACACCGGGTTGCATGGCGCGAACCGTATGGCTTCTAACTCGCTACTAGAATGTGTGGTTTACGCTCGTTCAGCAGCAGACGACATTATCAGCAAGCTGGATGAGGCAGAATTAGCCGTTCGCTTACCGGCGTGGGATGAAAGCCAGGTCACATGCTCAGATGAAGAAGTCGTCATCCAGCACAACTGGCATGAGCTGCGCCTGTTTATGTGGGACTACATGGGCATCGTTCGAACGGATAAACGTTTAGAGCGAGCGCTACGTCGTATTCAGCTGCTTCAACAGGAAACACACGAGTATTACAGTAACTTCCGCGTATCCAATAACCTTTTGGAATTGCGAAACCTCCTTCAGGTTGCGGAGCTGATGGTTCGTTGTGCGATGGAACGCAAGGAAAGCCGTGGGCTCCATTACACTCTGGATTACCCGAATCTTGCCGAAAACAGCGGCCCGACTATTCTGGTTCCGGAAAAGTTTTAATCTGAATATAATAATTGCACTAAAAGAGCACTCCGGTGCTCTTTTTTATTGCTCCTTAGGATTTGTTGTTCCTAATAATCCAAGGCTACGTAACAGCGCTCGATATTCCTCATCGCTGCATGTATCTCGCCAAACAAATAGCCTTGATTTGTCTTCAAAAATCAAAAGCACGCCAACAAACGCTACCTCTGTCCACGCATGGCTTAACACTCGTTTGTCGCGATTAACATAGAATGTTCGCTCATTCTCCCAGCGCAACAAACCGGTCGGTTCACGAGCTGAAAGAACCCTTCGAAAATAAGGAAAAAGCGTTAAAAATACAAAACAGGTGAGGAGGAGTGGAGCAGGTGATGCAACAAATGCCCAGCTTAGGAATGCCAAAAAGGTTAGTTGGCAGAGCCGGGCATAAAATGAATACGAGAGATTAACGGACTTTACTGAGGTTGTAAGCAACGACTTTGTCTACCATTGCTGCGTGACTCAAATTGTCACTCCTGCCATGCCCCATTATCCACGTAAACAGATCAGGATCATCGCACTCCAAAAGGGAGACGAAATCTTTTTGTTCTTGTTCTGATAGGCTTTCAAACTGCTCTTCATAAAAAGGCATGATCACCACGTCGAGTTCCAACATTCCACGTCGACACGCCCATTTAATCCGTGCTTTTTCTTCGGCGGTGTACATTATTATTCCTTAGCTGACTCCTTTGTGGGTGAAGTGTACCAATCTCATCAGGTCACAACTATTATGCGAGTCACAGAGTGTGATTTGCTTTGTTCATTTTGGAGGCTGACAAACTGTCACGCTCGGATTACCATACTCTCATCAAACATCTTTTAAGGTTCTGAAACAATGGATTGGCTTGAAACGTTAACGCCCTTTTCTCTCTCTTCACAATCCGAGCTGCCCGAGTTAGCCATTTGTCCGCTTTCTTCTTGGGGCACCATTACCATGGTCGGTGATGACAAGAAATCTTACCTGCAGGGTCAGGTAACGTGTGATGTTGTCTCACTGGAAGCCAATGAGTCGGCTTTCGGGGCACACTGTGATGCCAAGGGAAAAATGTGGAGCATTTTCCGTATCTTCCACCACAATGGTGGCTATGCACTGATTCACCGAAAAAGCGCTTTGAAAACCGAGCTGCATGAAATAAAGAAGTATGCCGTGTTTTCAAAAGTTACGATTGAAGAAAGTGACGAGTGGCTTGTAGGCGTAACAGGCATTAATGCACAAAGCTGGATTGATGCTCGTACGGAATCTCGTGACGATGTTCGTATTATCGAAGGCGGAACCGCGGTAAAAGTCAGCGACGTCCGCTGGGTTCTTTTATTGAACCAAGATGCCGCAAAATCGGTTTTCGATGCCGAGAAAGCACACTGCGTATCTGACACAATCTGGGACAAGTACGATATTTCTGAAGCGCACCCTCGAGTCGACGAAGAAGAGCAATCTCAACATATTCCTCAAGCAATGAATCTTCAGGCACTAGGCGGTATCAGCTTCACTAAGGGTTGTTACACAGGTCAGGAAATGGTTGCACGTGCAAAGTATCGCGGAACAAACAAACGGGCACTGTATAAAGTCTCTGGCAGCACCGAAGAAGCCTTACCAAAACACGCCGAACTAGAGCGTGCGGTAGGAGAAAACTGGCGTGGTGCTGGCAAACTGATCGTACAATTTGAGTACGAAGACAACGCAGCTGAAGGTTTGCTGATATTGCCAAATAACTTGGAAGCAGACACTGTTCTTCGAGTTAAAGGTCAGGAAAACTCCAAATGGACCATTTCTGCACTGCCATATTCTCTTGATGACGAATAACTTCCACACTCAGGTTACCGAATATCTAGATAAACAGCAGGTGAGCTTTCGCCTGCTGCCTCACCAGACTCCAGCCGTCAGCATTGAAGACGCAGCGCAGCAGCGTGGAATCGATCCTCGCATCATGGTCAAATGCATTCTGCTCAAAGACATGGGCGGGCAATTTGCTCTAGCTTGCGTTCCCGGAGATAAGCAAGCAGACCCCAAAAAAGTGCGAGCCGTTTTGAGCTCAAGACGAATGACATGTGCATCCACTCCCGAAATTGAAAGCTTGACTGGCTATTCACTTGGATGTGTCACTCCCCTCTTACTCGCAACCCCCATGCCTATCATTTTTGACAGGCAAATCACTTCTTTAACACGTGTCACAATTAGCAGCGGCTCCAACATGGCAGGTATTGAATTGCTCACAAGCGATCTTTTGTCTCTTTTATCGCCAACTTTTGCTGAAATTACGCGCTAATTTCTTACTCAAAGTTAATAAACACGTTTCAGAAATCAAAAATAATTGACACAAGTCACATTTAGTAATTTTACTAAGTGAATTTTTATTTTATTTTTATGAATAAATAGTGATCTCGGCAATTATGATGTAGTGTAAATGTTACTTGTTAATATGAGTTCCCCTTGCTCATTTGAGCTTAAAGCCCTCATTTAACAAGGAAAGTGAATCCGCTGAATCAATCAGTTAAATCCACTTTTTGTGTAATGCATCTGTGACTATTCGCCCGATTTTCCTATCGGGCATTTTTTTGCCTGAAACTTTTTTATTTCTGACATGGTCTATTCTTATAAATGTCATAAAACTATGGCAAAGCAATGCAGTTCTTGCTGAAGGGGTTTGTGGCATAAAGTGAGGAGAGTGTCACAGATGAAAGGCATTTATATCATCGAAATGCCGACGGCGGCACAAAACGCTAAAAACATCGCATTAAGCTGTGTTTAACCCCTGTTCAGTCACAATACTGTCACACGAAGTTTCGTATAATTCGTGGCGCAACAAATAATAAGGATAAAAGTATGAGACTGTTTAAGCGCTATACACCTAGTATGATAGCTAAACACATAAGTCGGTTGTTTAAAGGTAGAATTTATATATATGGCGTAGGGAAATTTGAATTCGACAATGGCAAGTTGATTCTTCCTGAAAAAGCAGAAAAGCGTCATTTCCAGGCAGTAAAAGAAATCAATCAGGAAATCATGCGGTTAAGATGCGCTCATGCATAATTATTAAATGCATAACAGAGAATTTTAAAGGGTCGGATTACCGACCCTTTTTCATTGCTTTAACTTGGTGAGGTTATTTTTTAAGCTTAGTCGCTTCAGGCAAGTGCCCTTTCATTCCCATGGCGTGTTGTATCAGTTCATTTTTGACAACCGGAACCGCATTACTCACAGACAGCCCCACTCCACGGACAAACTTCTTAAGCGGATTGTCACCAGAAAATAGCTCTTTAAACCCTTGCATCGCTGCAATCATTTTTGCGGCTTCTGCTTTTCTCCATCGCTCGAACGGTCGAAGGTTGCGTTTCAGTCCAATATCTTCGCCCTTTTGCCATAGCTGCATGATCTCCTGCACCAGGCTAGCAGCGTCGAGTAAACCCAGGTTCACTCCCTGACCAGCAAGCGGGTGAATGGTGTGTGCAGCATCGCCAACCAGAACAATTCGATCACGTACAAAGTCGCGAGCGTAACGCATTTTAAGTGGATAAGCCTGACGCTCACCTTCTACCTGACATAAGCCAAGCTTGCCATCGAATGCACTGGTTAGAGCTTTGTTGAACTCTTCTTCCGCCATGTCCACCAGCAATTCGGCTTTGAGTGGGTCGATAGACCACACGATCGAACATAAATTGGCTTCCCCTAAAGGAAGGAACGCCAAAGGTCCATCGGGCGTGAAAACCTGCCTCGCTACCCCTTGATGTGGCTCTGCTGTGCGAATATTGGCAACGATGGCTGAATGACCATAATCCCAATGCGTCAGCGGAATGTCGATTTTGTTTCTCAACCAGGAATTCGCGCCATCCGCTCCTACCAGTAACTTGGTGGTCAGTGAGCTTCCTGACTCTAAGGTGACCCAAGCTTCGCTCTCACCCAGCACCACGTCTTTACAACGTTCAGGGGCAAACAGAGTAACGTTATCCTGTTTTTCAACCTGCTCTAGCAGAGCAAGTTGAATGACGCGGTTTTCAACGATGTGCCCTAAGTTTTTCTGATAAATATCAGCGGCATCAAACTCAATCTTGGCAAAGCTATCCTGTTCCCATACATTCATCGCTTCGTAAGGCGCAGCACGTCGGTTTTCAATACCCTGCCATGCTCCAACATTTCTTAAAATGTTTTCACTCGCCCTGCTTAAAGCGGAAACGCGCACATCCGGCAAATCATATAGCTTGGTATCTGGCAATCGACCTTCAATGACGGCGATTCTTAAATCTGTATCCTGCAACAGCGCGGCAACTGATAGGCCGACCATGCCACCACCAATGATGGTGATATCAAAACTTTGCATCATTATCTTTCTACCATTCCTAGCGCTCTGGCGAGCAAAGATGCTTTTGCCGCCCCTGAGGCTTCAAATGCCATTAATCCTAGATTGCGACCGACACGCATCGGCACGTAGTCGTTAGAAAACAAGTGAACCAGCCCGGAAGTCAGATCCATGGTTTTGTTTCTGTCTTGTTCGCGTCGGGTCCGATAAGCGCTCAGCACCGAGTAGTGACCTGGGTCTTCCAAATGTTTGGTGATTTGTTCAGCCAGTGATGCCACATCACGGATACCGAGGTTAAAACCTTGTCCTGCGATTGGGTGAAGTGTCTGGGCAGCATTGCCGACAGCAGCAAAGCGATGGGATATGATTTGATCACGAGACCGCATCAACAACGGGTACGACGCCCTCTCCCCCACTTTGGTAAATTCGCCAAGTCGCCAGCCAAAGCTTTTTTGCAACGCAGTAAGAAACGCGTTATCAGGCATGCTCAATACTTCTTCGACCTTGTCTGGTCTGAGACACCAGACTAATGACATCCGATTGTCGGACATAGGTAACAAAGCGAGCGGCCCCGAGTCAGTGAATCGCTCAAATGCCTGCCCCTGATGTGGTTGCGACAAGCTGATGTTAGCGATCAAAGCCACCTGTTCAAAATCGTGCTCGCTGAGCGGCAAGTTCAAACTTTGTGCCGACGGCGACAAAGCACCATCAGCCGCAACCAACAGTTTGGCTTCAATGTTTTCACCAGATGCCAGTGTAATGATGACCCTTTCGGTGTGCCTTTCGACAGCTTTGACCGATTCAGGGCATAAGAAATCTACATTTGGAGCGGCATCTAGCCTTGACTGATAAATACGACCAACATCAGCTAATTCAACCACATACCCTAAAGCAGGGAGGCTAACGTCGCTTTTGTCAATGTTCGCGATACCCGCATGGCTACGGTCAGAAACATGAATATGTTCGATCAGGGTCGCCTGAGGACGTACCTGTTCCCACAGGCTCATCTTTTCAAGTAAAAGTGAGGTGCCATGGGACAAGGCAATAGAGCGCGCATCGTAACCAGGATGGCTGGTATGCTCGACTTTATAGGGCTCAATAACAGCAATCGACAAAGATGAATCGCTGTGTTGCTCCAATGCCAGAGCCAGAGTGGCTCCCGCCATGGCTCCACCAGCGATAACAACATCATACTGCTTCATAACTAATTCCGGTTAGTGGATCGTCGGCTTTTTCACTTCACTCGGTTTTACGCCAAATTCAGCGTGAACGGTCAATACACATGCTTTGACGTGTTCAATCACCTGTTCCAGCAAAATAGCTTGCTCATTCAAGTCGTCTTCTTCATCAATACCAAGCTTGGAGATCTCTTCCAAATCGCCCAGCGCTTCTTTTACGTCTGTAGGAACTTTTTGCAAAGCCTGATTTGCTAAACCAAAACCAGAGATGAAATGGTTGATCCAATCAGATAGACCGTCCGCTGTAGCAAACAAGTCACCCTCTTGATCAGCGAGCAGTAAAGTGAGTTCAAACTGATTAGCAGCAAGCTCTTTCAAGGTTGCTTTTAGAAGGTTTTCAGCTGTACCAACCGTACTGATTGGCCAGCCCATACCGTCGTTTGTGTAATCAAAAAGAAGCGGTTGCCAGCTATTGTCATTCGCCGTTAACCCACCACTTAGCATACCTGTTAACAAACCGTGCAATTCCGCAGGAGAAACCGCCAGTTGTGCCGACTTGAGCTCATTGGTGAGTTGTTGATAGGTTGGATGGGTCACGTCACTCATAAAGTATTCGCTATAATTAAGTTAATTGGGCTAATCGTATCACTTAAGCTGCTGAGCGAAAATGTAAAGCGTCAGGTATCTGGACATCCAGTCACCAAATTGACGATTTCGTGTGTAGTTAGTCCCGCAATCTGGGGAAACGATCATGGAAAGGCTTGAATCTTATAGTCGCTTTACCTATAGTTTCCTCCCTGACAGACGCGTTCAGTCGCGCTCTGTTTTTGGTTTGGTCGAGAGTGTACCGTAATGAGTAATCAGGCAGTTGAAGTTGAAATTCTGGGAAAGCTGACGCGAGTGAATTGTCCTCCGGGGCAAGAAGAGTCCTTGCTTAAAGCCGCTGAAGATCTGAATACGCGATTGAATGAAATGGCGGAAAGAACTAAGGTAACCAATACAGAAAAACTTCTCACTATTGCTGCATTGAACATCTGTTACGAACTTCAGCTCTCCAATCAGGAAAAGCAAGGTCAAGCCAGCGAAATTACAGAGCGAATGGAACTGCTCTCGGCGTCACTAGACGGTGCGCTCAAACAGCTAGGACGCGAATAACGATTTTACCCTGGGGTGTGCGTCAGCGGATTTAAGTCCCTGAGCCGATAAGCAATACTTAAGGGTTAGTACTTGATAGCTATTGAGCAAGCTCGGCTCGAACCGAGAAGCCTACGGTTACCATTGCTGATCCGCCTTGAACCAGCTGGTTCAAGGGCCACAATCCTCAACGGCACCCTGGGGTTCCTCAATGCAAAACTTCTCTCTTTCCGCTGAATCTGCGAAGCAAAGACAAACCATACGCAAAGAAATCCGTCAGAAAAGACGTAGCCTTTCGGCACAAGAACAACAACGCGCCTCTGATGATCTTTTGATTCAATTCCAACAGCTTCCGATGGCAACATCAGCCAACACTGTCGCTTTATACCTTGCCGTTGACGGTGAGCTGGATTTATCGCCCGTCATTGAGTGGTATTGGCAGCAAAATAAAACCGTCTGTCTGCCAGTTATCCACCCTTTCTCAAATGGTCACCTTTTATTTTTAGAATACACGCCAACAACCATTATGGTGCCAAATCAGTACAATATTGATGAACCAAAACTCAGAACTCAGGACATTATTCCTGCCTCTCAAATAGACGTGATTTTCACGCCGCTCGTTGCCTTTGACGATAGTGGGCAACGTCTAGGCATGGGAGGTGGTTATTATGATCGGACCTTATCGACGTGGCAGTCTGCATCCGGTAGCCATGCTATTGGTTTGGCACATAACTGCCAGCAGGTTGATGCCCTTCCTGCTGAGGCGTGGGACGTTCCTCTTCAAACCATCATCACACCCGATAAAACCTGGCAATGGCACCAGAATTAAGCTTTGAAATTTAAATGATCAAAAAGACAATATATTCGTGCTGATCACTGCATATCGCGTTGGAATGAGTATATAATCGCGCGGATTTCATTAGTTCACTAAATTCTGGAGATAGGCATGACTCAAGATGAAATGAAAAAAGCCGCGGGCTGGGCAGCACTTAAGTATGTTGAAAAAGGCAGTATTGTCGGTGTTGGTACTGGTTCGACCGTTAATCACTTCATCGATGCGCTAGGCACAATCAGAGAAGAAATCAAAGGTGCTGTATCTTCTTCAGAAGCGTCTACCCAGCGCCTGAAAGAACTCGAAATCGAAGTTTTTGAATGTAATGACGTTTTTGAGCTGGACATTTATGTCGACGGCGCAGACGAAATCAACCCAAACCGCGAAATGATCAAAGGTGGTGGCGCGGCGCTAACACGTGAGAAGATTGTCGCAGCCATCTCGAAAAAATTCATTTGCATCGTCGACGGTACGAAAGCGGTTGATACTCTAGGCGAATTCCCATTACCTGTTGAAGTGATTCCAATGGCACGTTCATACGTAGCTCGCGAATTGTTGAAGTTGGGTGGCGATCCGGTTTACCGAGAAGGTGTACTTACTGACAACGGTAACGTGATTTTGGATGTATACGGTATGAAAATACAAAATCCGAAAGAAATGGAAGATAAAATCAACAGCATTGCAGGTGTCGTCACCGTAGGTCTGTTCGCCCATCGCGGTGCTGATATTGTTATCACTGGCACTCCGGACGGTGCTAAAATCGAAGAGTAAAAGTGCATACTTTGATTGGAGATATTTGCATTTTTATGCGCCTTCAATCATGCATTTCCGTCATTTGATTACAAACGGCACCAAAAGGTGCCGTTTTTGTTTCTTTTCATAGAAGAAATTATTCCTTATTCCGTAATTTTCTTACCCAAAGCGAATATTTTTTGTTACTTTATTGTTCAATACATACATAAGGAAAACGTTTGCGTCTCTCCTCTGTGTATCGCTTTTAGCCCGAAGTTTAAGGACGATAATCAATGGCCAAAGTTTCACTGCAAAAAGATAAGATTAAAATTCTCCTCCTTGAAGGTCTTCACCCTTCTTCTGTAGAAGTATTCCAAGCGGCTGGATACTCCAACATTGAATACATCAAAGGTTCTCTTGCCGAAGAAGACTTACTCGAAGCAGTAAAAGATGTACATTTCATTGGTATCCGTTCCCGTACTAACCTGTCAGAAAAGGTTTTTCAGGCTGCTGAAAAGCTAGTAGCAGTTGGCTGTTTCTGTATTGGTACAAACCAGGTTGATCTAAAAGCGGCTGCAAAACGCGGTATTCCAGTATTTAATGCCCCATTCTCCAACACGCGTAGTGTTGCGGAGCTTGTGCTTGGTCAGATTTTGCTTCTACTTCGTGGTATTCCAGAGAAGAATGCTCTTGCTCACCGCGGTATCTGGAAGAAGAGTGCAGACAGCTCTTACGAAGCTCGTGGTAAGCGTCTTGGTATTATTGGTTACGGGCACATTGGTACTCAGCTAGGTATCATTGCTGAAAACCTGGGTATGCGCGTTTACTTCTACGACATTGAAAACAAGCTGTCTTTGGGTAACGCAACCCAAGTTCACACAATGAGTGAACTGCTGAACAAGTGTGACGTGATTACTCTGCATGTACCAGAAACAGATGGTACTAAGAACATGATGGGTGAAGCGGAATTTGCTCGCATGAAGCCAGGTTCAATCTTTATCAACGCCGCTCGTGGTACGGTAGTAGACATTCCAGCCTTGGCTTCAGCTCTGGATACGGGTCATCTTTCAGGTGCGGCCATCGACGTATTCCCTGTTGAGCCGAAAACTAACGCTGACCCGTTCGAATCTCCACTTATTCAGTTCGATAACTGTATTCTGACACCACACGTTGGTGGTTCGACTCAGGAAGCGCAGGAAAACATCGGTGTGGAAGTGGCAGGTAAGCTGGCGAAATACTCAGACAACGGTTCGACACTATCAAGTGTGAACTTCCCTGAGGTATCACTTCCTGAACATCTGGACGCATCTCGTCTGCTTCACATCCACGAGAACCGCCCGGGTATCCTGACTCAGATTAACACCATCTTCGCTGAAGAAGGCATCAACATCGTAGGTCAGTATCTACAAACCAACTCAGAAATGGGTTATGTAGTTATTGATGTTGAATCTGATCGTTCAGAAGAAGCTCTGAAAAAGCTGAAGAGCATTGAAGGCACAATCCGTGCCCGCATTCTTCACTAATTCAACTCGTATATAACTAAACGGGGACGCTTGATGCGTCCCCGTTTCTATCTCACTCGATTCACTTAAAGACGTCAGTTCAGTCTTTAAGCTTGTATACCACGTCCACTCTGTCACGAATGACAATACTGGAATCCTGATAACTGTTAGACGCTTTCTCGGCACCCAATGCCATGCTGCGCATCAAAGCCGGGCTATGAGAACTGTTGTTGTAACTGATTCGCCAGACGCTATCGACATCAAGTTCAAAACCTTCTGCCAGTGAGCGCGCTTTATCATTGGCATCTTTTATCGCAGCTAAACGGGCTTGCTGCTGATACTTAGACTCATCTTTTACTTTGAGCTGAATATCATCGACACGGTTAATTCCATCGCCCAAAGCGCCATCTAGGTAGCTGTTGAGGTTCTCCAACACCTCAACAGTAACCGTCACACTGCGCGACGCCTGATAACCCACCAACTCCACTTTACCGCTTTTGGGATAGTGATATTGAGGTGCCAGATAGAGGTTAGTGCTGGAAATGTTGTCTCGCTTCACACCTGCCTGAGTTAGACGCTCAACAAACGAGCTGACTGCCTTATCTACTGCTTGCTTCGCCTGCTCCGCGGTCATCATGGTTTCCACTACCTGAACGGTAAATTCTGCCATATCAGGGACTGCCGTCACTTCTCCGTATCCCGATGTAGAAATATGCGGGAAAGAGAGCTCTTCTGCGTTAACGGGTGTCATTATCACGCCCATCAACAATACGCCGATCATCGATAGTTTTTTCATGCCGTTCTCCTCGGTTGCTTCGCTATAATAGACGCACAAGTGTTAATTTGATTCCACTCTGAATCATAATTGACACAAACTTTACTGAGGCAAATGCGTACGCGCATAGTCAATGATCGATTGAGACACTTCTTTTAACACCCCACTCTCTAATTGCCAGTGATGCCAGTACATTCTGTGAGACAGAAAGAACCCAGGCGTAATGTCTATCAGCACACCTTTCTCTAATTCGGCTTCAATTTGCTGCCTTGGAATTAAGCAATACGCTACGCCACTCAACGCTAACTTAACAAATGCCTCTGAGCTTCGGACTGTGTGCTTTAACACGCTACCCGTAGGCAAATTAAAGTGCTGGTGAACAAATCGCTCGTGCATGTCGTCATGCTGATCAAAAGCAACGGCGGGGGCACGTTTTAACGCTTCGCGATTTACGCCTTCTGGAAAATATAGTGCGCAGAATTCTGGGCTTGCGACACAAAGATAATCGACACGTCCCAGATAATCGGCATCACAACCGGGAATAGGCTGAGCTTCCAAGCTGATGGCTCCGACCACTTCCCCACTTCGCAACTTGTCTATGGTTCTCCCCTCATCATCCACCACCAAATTCAGTTCCACACGCTTTTGCCTGAGCAAAGGAGAAAGACTTGGCAGTAACCAAGTTGCCAGGCTATCGGCATTCGTTGCTAACGCCACAGACAAGGGACGCTCACTGTTTTCGGTACTAAGTTCGGGCAGCAGCTCTTCTTCAAGCAGACAGACCCGCCTGTAGAGACCCAACAACTTCTTGCCAGCCTGAGTCGCTCTGGGCGGCTGCTCACGAACCAATACTGGCTGCGCTAGCCATTTCTCAAGTTGTTTAATTCGCTGTGATACCGCAGACTGAGAAATACAAAGCTGTTCAGCGGCTCTATCAAATCCGCGCTGAGTAATCACACAGTCCAGTGCCTCAATCCATCGATAATCTAATCCGCGCATCACTTTTTCTCCTGGTCCTCTTCACTACATAAGTCTAACTTATCTATCATTAAAATTATTAGCTTAATTTATTTTGCGCAAACAATTATCCTCGCCACTCATTTTTGATATTTCTATTTTTTGGTAAGGGTAAAGCTGTGAACTTCTGGGTGTTATTACAAGGTTTTGGGTTGGGAGCAACGATGATCATTCCTATCGGTGCGCAAAATGCCTACGTACTAAACCAAGGCATTAAACGTAATCATCACCTGACAACAGCGACAATTTGCAGTTTGCTGGATGTCTTTTTTATCTCGCTGGGTATTTTTGGCGGCGGCGCCATTCTGTCACAAAATGAAGTACTGCTGACTTCTGTCACTCTTGGTGGTATCGCTTTCCTGACGATCTATGGTTTGATGTCCCTGAAGAGCGCATTTGCACCTGCTGAGAAAAAAGAATCCACCGCACAAATTACGGCTCGCGGAAAACGTGCTGTCGTTTTAGGCGCGCTGGCGGTAACTGTTTTAAACCCGCACTTGTATCTGGATACGGTTGTAATTCTGGGCTCCATCGGTGGGCAATATGAAGGGCACGACCGCATTGCTTTCGCCATTGGTACTATTCTGGCGTCATTTGCCTGGTTCTACAGTTTATCGATGGGTGCAGCCAAATTGGGACCGACGCTATCAAAGCCTAAGGTGAAAAAAGGCATTGATATTGGCGTCGCGGCTATGATGTTTACCATCGCCTTTATTCTTGCTAAAGGTTTGTGGCAACAATACATGGTTTAACAGCACGCGAATCGCACGCTCTGAAATCAAAAAAGCGCTTAACTTTCGTTAAGCGCTTTTTTAGTTTTCGAGTACCCCTAAAATTGAGTTCGACAATTAGTCGGCTTTGTTTAGGTTTACATCCATTTGTGGGAATGGAATTTCGATGCCAGCTTCATCAAGAGCTTCTTTGATTGCTTGCAGAGAATCGAAGTAAACATTCCAGTAGTCTGCGGTTTTCACCCATGGACGAACCACAAAGTTAACTGAAGAGTCAGCCAGCGCAACCACACCAATAGTCACACCTGGTTCTTTCAGAATACGCTCATCTTTTGCCAGAGTATCAGCAATGATCTCTTTGGTTTTCTTCAGGTCAGAACCGTAAGAAACACCAATAACGTGGTCGATACGACGTGTCTGATGGCGAGAGTAGTTTGTGATTGGACCACCAATAACACCACCATTAGGCACTACAACCATCTTGTTGTCTGGTGTAGTAAGAACGGTTTGGAAAATCTGAATGGAATCAACAGAACCAGATACACCGCCAATTTCAACGTAATCGCCCGATTTGAATGGACGGAACGCCACAATAAGCACACCCGCAGCAAAGTTAGACAATGAGCCCTGAAGTGCAAGACCAACGGCCAAACCAGCCGCACCGATAACAGCAACAACTGAAGCGGTTTGTACGCCAAGGCGACCTAACGCCGCAATAAGAACGATAACGAACAACAGGTAACGAACCAGCGCGTGGATAAACTCCACTACCGCTTTATCCATGTTCTTCTTCTTCATTACCTTAGCAACGCTGTTTGCGATTGCTTTAACAATGATGTTACCGATAAACAGTATCAGAACTGCTGAAAGAATATTCACACCGTACTGAATGATCAGATCCGAGTTATTTGTCAGCCAAGATTCCATTTCACTGACTCCTCCTGCTAAGTTTAAGTTATCAACCACTGATGGTTCGCTTGCCATTCCTATTTACCTCTAGGTTTTATTTTGATTTGTTGTGTTTCATTCCCCGTCAGCTATGAACTGCTAATTTAGGGAACGACGTCTCTGCGACAGAATTTCGACAAAATATCTTACAATTGAACGTATGAAAAGTCATAGTCTCGTTAATATTGAGACAGCAGCTTAAAAATTTGGTCTTTTTAAGAAAGACTTATGCAACCCTACAGATAAACCCTCATCAACTTTAGCTGGCTTTACCAAGATCGCAAGCATAAAAAAACCCGCTCGAAAGCGGGTTTTTGAAGTATGTAAATGGCTATCTTATAGCACGTCTACAGCGTTAAGGTCTTTAAATGCCTGCTCTAGACGAGTAACCATTGAAGTTTGTGCTGCACGTAGCCATACACGTGGGTCGTAGTACTTCTTGTTAGGTGCATCTTCGCCCGTTGGGTTACCGATTTGACCTTGTAGGTAGTCGCGGTTTTCTGCTTCGTACGCGCGGATACCGTCCCAAGTTGCCCACTGAGTATCAGTATCGATGTTCATTTTGATAACACCGTAGCCGATTGACTCTTGGATTTCTTCTTGAGAAGAACCAGAACCACCGTGGAATACGAAGTTTAGAGCGTTTGGAGCAATACCAAACTTCTCTGCACAGTAAGCTTGAGAATCACGTAGGATAGTTGGAGTCAGTACAACGTTACCTGGCTTGTATACACCGTGTACGTTACCGAAAGATGCAGCGATAGTGAAACGTGGGCTGATAGCGTTCAGTTTCTCGTAAGCGTACGCTACGTCTTCTGGAGAAGTGTAAAGCTCAGACGCGTCCATGTGAGAGTTGTCTACGCCGTCTTCTTCACCACCAGTACAACCTAGTTCGATTTCTAGAGTCATGTCTAACTTAGCCATGCGCTCTAGGTACTTAGCAGAGATTTCGATGTTCTCTTCTAGAGACTCTTCAGAAAGGTCAATCATGTGAGAAGAGAATAGAGGCTTACCAGTTTGCTCGTAGAACTCTTCACCAGCGTCCAGTAGACCGTCGATCCATGGAAGCAGTTTCTTAGCAGCGTGGTCAGTGTGTAGGATTACTGGTACACCGTAAGCTTCAGCTACAGCGTGCACGTATTTCGCACCAGCAACAGCACCAAGGATTTGAGCACCTTGACCTTCAAGTTTTACGCCTTTACCAGCGAAGAAAGCAGCACCGCCGTTCGAGAATTGAACGATAACAGGCGCTTTAACTTTAGCTGCTGCTTCTAGTACTGCGTTTACAGAGTCAGTACCAACACAGTTAACCGCTGGAAGTGCAAAGTTGTTTTCTTTAGCAACTTCAAAAACTTTCTGAACGTCATCACCAGTAATAACACCTGGTTTTACGAAGTCGAAGATCTTAGACATGGATGTAATCCTATTTATCTGTCGTTTTAAAAATAAAACTGGGTAAGTTTAAATTCTTGCAAACGTTTGCTCACAACGCGGGGTATTCTAACAGAGAACCATTCGGCATGCAGCAAACAAGAAAGCGGGAGAATGCTCCCCCGCTCTCGATAATTCTTTACTTAGCGCGCTCTTCTAGCATCGCTACTGCAGGCAGAACTTTGCCTTCAACGAACTCAAGGAACGCACCGCCACCTGTAGAGATGTAAGAAACGTCGCCCTTGATACCGAACTTGTCGATAGCAGCTAGTGTGTCACCGCCACCTGCTACAGAGAAACCTGCAGATTCAGCGATTGCTTTAGAGATACCCGCTGTACCCGCTTCGAAGTTCTTAAATTCAAATACGCCAACAGGACCGTTCCAAAGGATGGTTTTCGCGTTACCGATGATTTCAGCAAGAGCAGCTGTTGAGTCAGGACCCAAGTCGAAGATCATGTCGTCATCAGCTACTTCTGAAACTGGCTTGATTTCCGCTTCTGCATTTTCGTCAAACGCTTTTGCACATGCCACGTCAGTCGCAACTGGGATAGAACACTCTTTCATTAGTTTCTGTGCAGTTTCAACCAGGTCTGCTTCGTATAGAGACTTACCTACGTTGTGACCATCAGCTGCGATAAAGGTGTTTGCGATACCGCCACCAACAACAAGTTGGTCTGCAACTTTAGACAGAGACTCAAGAACAGTCAGCTTAGTAGAAACTTTAGAACCGCCAACGATAGCAACCAGAGGACGCTCTGGGTTATCCATCGCTTTACCTAGTGCTTCTAGTTCAGCCGCAAGAAGAGGACCCGCACATGCGATTGGCGCGTTCATGCCAACACCGTGAGTAGACGCTTGTGCACGGTGAGCTGTACCAAATGCATCCATTACGAAGATGTCACAAAGTGCCGCGTATTTCTTAGACAGTTCTTCTTCGTTTTTCTTTTCGCCTTTGTTGAAGCGAACGTTTTCCAGAACAACTAGCTCACCAGTGTTTAGCTCAAGACCGTCAAGGTAATCTTTTGCCAGTTTCACGTCGCAATCTAGTGCGTCGTTCAGGTAGTTAACTACAGGTTGTAGAGAGAACTCTTCAGCGTATTCACCTTCAGTTGGACGACCTAGGTGAGAAGTCACCATTACTTTCGCGCCTGCTTCTAGGCAGTGCTTGATAGTAGGCAGAGAAGCAAGGATACGTGCATCAGAAGTCACTTTGCCTTCTTTTACCGGTACGTTTAGGTCAGCACGGATGAATACACGTTTACCTGCTAGTTCCAGGTCAGTCATCTTGATTACAGACATGATTTGTCCTCTCAACGTTCAATTTATAAAGTCTGAAAGCTCAGCTTCTTGCTAAGCCAATAAATTCTAAAACTGCTTGCATAAATTGGGGCGAATTGCATTTATTTCAAGCCCCAAAATTAAAACTTTTACTGCGTTGTATAGCCCAATTTGTGCATGGTCAACGCCGTATCAAGCATCCTGTTAGCGAAACCCCATTCGTTATCACACCACACCAGCATCTTCACAAGATGTCCGTTGCTCACACGCGTTTGTGAGCCGTCTACAATGGCACTGTGGGAGTCGTGATTAAAGTCGATGGAAACTAACGGCGCCTCAGTATAGTCAACAATGTTGTGTAATGTACACCGAGATGCGTTAATAATGGTTTGATTTACGTCATTAACTTTCACATTCGTATTTATTGTTACACTTAAATCCATTGCGGTGACGTTTACTGTGGGAACACGCACCGAAATTGCTTCAAATTTGTTGGAAAATTTCGGAAATATACGTTCGATTCCCAAATGTAACTTAGTATCGACAGGAATGATAGATTGGCTCGCAGCCCGTGTACGACGTAGGTCCGAGTGGTATGCATCAATGACCTGCTGGTCATTCATAGAAGAGTGAATGGTCGTAATGGTGCCAGAGTCTATACCAAAGGCTTCATCTAACACTTTGATAATTGGAACAATACAATTCGTGGTACAAGAACCATTCGAAACCACATTGTGTTCTGCCACGAGAGATTCGTGGTTCACTCCATAGATAATGGTGTTGTCTAAATCACTTGCACCCGGATGTGAAAACAGCACTTTTTTAGCACCTGCTGCAATGTGCTTCTGGCCATCTTCCTGAGAACCATATACGCCAGTACAGTCAAGCACGACATCGACCTCAAGATCACGCCATGGTAATAAGTTGATGTCTTCCAGGTGTAGGATTCTAATAGAGTCATGTTCACCACTTTCGTGATGAATAAACAGATGCTCTTGATCGTGAGAAACTTTTTTGAAAAACCGACCGTGAGAAGTGTCGTATTGAAGTAGGTGTGCCATGGCTTCAGGCTGAGCCAGTTCATTCACCGCAACCACTTTGATCTGCTGGTTCTTATTGCTTTCATAGACTGCACGCAAAACATTGCGTCCAATTCGACCAAATCCGTTGATCGCGACTTTTAGCATCACCGCTGTCCTCACATAAATTGCGTGGAACAGATAGTAACTGATATTACTAAAACTTCACAAGCTAACTGAGGTTAACCTTTGTCTGAACCTGCTTTCATCGCCCCAAAACCGCACCTGATGCCTTGCTGTGAATGGCACAAATGATAGGATTCAGTTTTGACTTACTTGGAACCTGCAAAGCAACAAGTTAAAAACATGAAGTCACTCGCATCAAATCATCTAACCCTTTGAACATTAGAAACTTATTCTAGTACATTAATCACGTGCAACTTTTGGCGCTTTCTAAAATCATTTTTTCACCAAAAGGACACGCACATGACAGAATGGCCAGCCGAACAGTATTGTGATACCTGTAGGACGACCACCAGCCACAAAGAAATGATGGTACGTAAGCCAAGCCGCTACGATACCGACTACTCTTTATCCGGCAGAATAAAGCTGTTTCTCCATTCATGGATAAACGCAGGCGAGTACCACGATATGAATCGCTACGTCACCTGTAAAGCGTGTAACACCAAATCGCTGGACAATCGCGGAAACGAATTCGAGTGATAAAAAAAACCGAGCCACTGGCTCGGTTTTGTCTTTGAGGCTACTCGGTTAAGCCAGCAGTTCGTTAGCTGTCTCAACCACGTTTTCTACGGTGAAGCCAAACATCTTGAACAGCTCGCCTGCAGGTGCAGATTCACCGAATGTTGTCATACCGATGATGCGACCATCGAAACCTACGTACTTGTACCAGAAGTCAGCGATGCCCGCTTCAACAGCGATACGCGCCGTCACGTCTGATGGCAGTACCGATTCACGGTAAGCTGCGTTTTGCTTGTCGAATGCATCCGTAGAAGGCATAGATACGACGCGTACTTTCTTGCCCGCTTCAGTCAGTTTCGCTGCTGCTTCAACAGTCAGCTCCACTTCTGAACCCGTCGCAATCAGGATAAGCTCAGGCTTGCCATCGCTGTCTTTCAGGATGTAACCGCCTTTCGCAATGTCAGCAACTTGTGCTGCGTCACGCTCTTGCTGGGCAAGGTTCTGACGAGAGAAAATCAGAGACGTAGGGCCGTCTTTGCGCTCAATT
>NZ_AFWJ01000089.1 GCF_000222685.1 Vibrio nigripulchritudo ATCC 27043
ACTCAACTGCTATTTCTTGTGGATTGACAGCATTTGTATGTTTTCATCAAATGAAAGACTCAATTCTAATAATGTAGATATACAAATTGTCGCCTTTTCTGCTAATAACTGCGTTGCATCAAATTGTGTTAAGATGCCACCGCTTTGGCACCAGCTAGAACACCTAACTTTACTCCTGCTGGTGCATCTTCAAACACTATACATTTGTGCACATTCACATTTAGTTTTTCCGCTCCAAGAATATACGGCTCAGGGTTAGGCTTACCTTGTGAAACTTGTTCTGGTGTGATCAATACTTTAGGAAAAGGTAAATTAGCGGCTTTAATTCTAGCTGTAGCCACGGGCAACGTACCTGATGTAACAATAGCCCAAGGAACACTTTGGTTATTTAAAATATTTAGAAACTCAATAGCGCCAGGTAATGCAACAACACCTCTAGTATCATTGGACTCCATCATTTCAAGACATTGGGCATCTTTCTGAACTTCATCAGTCGATGCGCTAGGTCTTAACGCTAAAATAGCTTCATGTGTTGGCTTACCTTGGACAGCTGGTAGTATTTCATTTACATCAATGTGATACTTAAGCGCAAAAGCTTCCCAAGCACGAGTAATAACGTCACTAGAATCGACTAATGTCCCATCTAAATCAAATAGTCACCCGCCAAATTCTATATTCATTACACTTCCTTTACTGTACTCGGGCATATAACGCTGATGTAAACTGCACAAAATAGCAGGCTAAAATTGGGAGCAAAGCGGACACAGCCTGCTGTTTTGTGTCCGCTTTGACAACCTTGTTAGGCCTTTTTCAAATCAACTATCAACTCATAAACAGCATCAAATGAGTCATAACCAGAGTCTGTATTAAAATGTCCCCCATCTTTGACGACCACTGTATCTCCTTTTATTAATTTTGAGAATGAATTGAGCTCCTCTAAAGGTAGGTAAGGATCGTTTTCAGAAACAAAACATACTGTTGGAATTTCTAATTTTAAAAACTGCTCTGCTTCATCATCTGAAACATATAAATTGCTATTTAACTTATCAAAATCTTCTAGTCCAGAAATAAAAGAGTTGAATCCACTAACTGTTACGAGTGTCTTAACCGATACTTTTTTAGAAGCCAGATACTTAACCCAGAAAACAGCAGATGAGCTGTGCCCAATGACTACAGACTGTGGTCCCAATAGCCCTGCATCGAAATATGAATCAATGATTCGACTCCAATTATCAAAATCCTGACCTAAAGGCGTTGGAAGATATGGATTGTAGCAAGCGACACCGCTTTCAGATAGCTGTTTATTCAACCAACCAAACCAATTGTCGAATGGACTACCAAATGTACCGTGTAAAACAAAAGTATTCATCATAATCTTCCTTATTTATAAATCGTATAGACGTTAAAGTTATCAGAATATACATCCTGACTTTTTGCCTTTTGATAATCACTGAAAATGCTTAGCAATTTGTCTTCCCATAATTTTGAGCTAGGCATAAAGAAGCTAAATTTCATATTATCTTGCCAACCCAATTTATCGAACAGATTAAACACATCTTCATCAATCAATTTCAGTTTATAAAGCCGATAAATTTCTTGATGCATATAAGAAAAACTTAATGTATTTTCCTCTACGTTTAGGCAATGCATAGCTATATCAAAAATGTATCTGGAAAACACATTCCCATGTAACCTATATTGGGAAGCGTCTGAGAGAATGCTATCGAGAGAAGACTTCCGATATTCAGAATTGGAAAAGAAACTCTTTGTTACAAAAACACCTCCGGCAATTAAAGAACACCTTACTCTATTGAGAAAGTCAGGAAGCTCAAATTCATTCACATTACCAACAACGAGATCACCAACAACAATATGAAATTCTTCGCTAAACTCCATTTCTTGCCATCGTTTATTTATAAGCTCACTTTTAGCGTGTTTGTACTTCATTTGTTCAGATATTTTTTGATAATAACCTAAACTAAAATCAACTACTGTTGTATCAAGGTTCTCTTCATGAGCCCAATCTCGAAACTCTGATGTAGATCCAAGTATTAGAACTTTTATCCTTTCATTGCGAAATTTATTCCTAATTTCTTTTAGCGCATTAGAGTATATCTGTAACTCTGAAGCAGAAACCCTACAGGGAGGATAATAATTCGTCCATTTTTCTGCAAGTGCCGTTCCCCAGCCACTACTCTCATCTGACATAACACCTCACTCAATTGACTTTAAAATGTAATATGAAATTTGTGGGATAGTACAAAACTGTCTGACGTTAACGACGGAAGTTCCCTCTAGAATATCTACACACCGATTTAAATAGTCAAAATAGTCGACAACATTAAAATTAATTGCATTGAAAACTGGGTTCTTGTCTCTGATTCTTAACAAGACACTTATCATAAGCACCGCCGAAAGGGTTCTATTCGAATTCTCCTCAGAAGAGAGGCTAGGGCTGCCACCAAGCCATTCATTCTCGTTTTCAACAACATATTTTAAAACAGAGCTGATTTTTTGATGATACTCACTTACCGCATCTAGGGCTTCAAACGCTTCAAGACATAATGCTGTCGATTCCCATTTAGTGACCCAATCACCTACACCACTTTTCCAATAGCTGTTTTCAAAAATCCGTAGTGATAGGGAGTCCAATGCCTCTGCTATCACTTTACTATCACAATCCCTATCTTTAACGACACTTAAACTAACAAGTATTCTTGCTGTAATCCAAGGTACTCTATATGGATACCATCCTCCGTTATCATCTAATCTTGCACCTTCTGGTTTGCATATTAGCCTTTTTAGAGCTGCTTTTCGCACTTGTTCAAGAACTTCATATTGGCTGTCATTCGCAATATCTACTGCTAAGCCATACAAGTAATTGTCGTGTAATCCCCACTTGTCAATGTTCTGCCATTTTGTTTTCGATGAACGCTGAAAATAGTTGTCTATTTCATCTTCTTTTTCCATGCAGGATACGATGCTATTAAGTTCTTCTGGAGTTACTAATATATGACTTTTGTCAACAGAAAAACTATTGTCCAATTGCAAGTGAAAGCTTTTAAGGAATTTATTTAATAAACTTTGATAATCAGACCGAGATGTATAACCACAAATTTTAGCTATGCTTGCTAAAAAATATTGAGATGATATGGCTGTTGCCCATTGCTCATTATCTAGCCCATAATGCGAAATCAGGTGGGTCAATCGATTTTTCAAGCTAAATTTTTCATCTTCCGTTAGAACGTCTGCCTTAGCGATGGCTTCTGCACCGTCGATTACATCTATAATTTTCGATGGCTTAGTACCTGTAATTCCCCAAACAAGCTTCCATACATTGTGACTAAAGTTACCAGCACCAAAGTCGATATAGTTTCTATCACTTAAGAATGGGGGGATTTCTGCTTGACTAAGGATAATTGGTATTAGCTTAAAGTTATTGTTCTCTCTGTTATTAATAATGGAGAGTGCTCTAAAGTACTCACTTTCAACCCATTTAGAGTCCATGGATTTTTTCGAAACAACTATGACGGCGCATTTCGCGGACGCCATGCCAAACTCCAGAGACTGGGCGAAAAGCTCCCCAGGTGCAATTTCATCCTTGTCTAGCCATGATTTTATATCGTAGCATTCCATTGCTTTTTTCAAGTCCTCTACCCAAGGTTTGTCATTGCTACTGTGGCTTAAAAAAACGTCATATTCCTTCACACCAATACCTCCAAATTTTTATAACTTAATCGCCTTCTCAAAACTGATAAAACAAATCAGCCAACTTGGTATTCATCTGATTCCCCTACGATCATCCGGCCACAATCCTCGACCTATACGCTGAGTTTGGGGAGCCACGTTGGTCTAACGCCCTGTTAAGGTGTGAGTAACGCAATACCAAAGCCGCCGCATACCACCTTAAACACTAAACACAACGCATAGTGAAAATGCCACGTGTTGCAAATCACTCTTAAACAGTTTGTTAGCTTTACGCAAAATCCAGCGAATAAGTAAATATGTCACATGATCTACACTTGAACTTGTAGATTGCAGGATTTCCACCTTTTTCATAGTAAGTGACTATTTGGTGCCACTCATTACTGCCTATCAGCTGATCGTTTAGTAAAGCCTCTAATTCCGCGTCTTTTACCTGTAATAGATCAAACTTCTCTGCATCTCCATGAAACTCACAAGCATCGCCACAGTGCGATAGCCACACTTCTTGCTGCCATGAAATATAGCTTGGAGTTCTTTCGCAAATTTCTTGTACCACAGACTTATCAAGTCCAGCTTTCATCAATGGATGTGGATCCGCAAACTCTCCGTCGAATTTCTTCGCCGCCGAGCCATCAGAAATACACCAGGGACAAATAGTTTCTATGTCATGCTCAGAGTAAATAGTAGAAGTTGCCCTGTAACCACGACTGACACCACAACATTCACAATTTGCATCTGTAACTTCTAAAGCACCCGTTTTGATGGGATCTGGATGATACTTAAATGTTGGTAATTCTATTGTACCTCCGAGTAAAGCTAACAATTATTATCCGACAAAATATCCATATAATTTATCCACAGCCCGTCGTGATAAAACGCGAATCTAACATTCAATTTGCTGATATTTAATAATAAAAATCGAAATATAAGAAATAACGCACATAAGTAAGAACAGAAACGGGAAAAGTGGACATAGGTTGATCCAAAGCAAAGGAATGCCTGAGTATCGGGTACTCAAACACTCTCTAACAGAGGCTCGATTTAGAGCGCGGGGTTAGACCTAGAAAGCACTGCATTGAGTTCCTGAAAGCGCTGAAACTTCTCTCTTAGCCTTGCTGACTGCTTAGGTTCTGGTTCTACTATTTTGCCGGGGGTGTGGGTAGCACAGATGGCTTCGTTAAAGTCTTTGTAATGCCCACTTCCTACCGCGGCGCACAATGCGGCGGCGCGGCAGCCTTCCTGTTCGGTGGACGAGATTTCGACTGGCAGTTGGGAAGCCGAAGCAAACATGTTCACCCAGACTCGTGATTTGGTGGGGCCGCCCGTCATTTTTATTCGCTGTGCGTTGGGGGTGATTTTCAGGATTCTGTCTTGATTAATCAGGTGCGAAAAGACGATGCCTTCATAAATCGCGTTGATGACCTCTTGCTTACCATGGTGACCTTGCAAACCAATCAGACTGCCATGTAGCCCTGTTCCACCGTTTGAACCGTAAAGATAAGGCAGGTAATAGACTTCATCGATGTTTCGCTTTTGTGCCTGTTCTACCCATTGGTTGCACTGTTGCAGACTCACATCCGGCAACAAATGCTGCCTCCACCACGCAAGATTGCTGGCAGAAGTTGGAGAACCCTCATGCACAAAGTAGGTATCTTTGGTGCAATAGTGCCCCCAAATGTAGTGATGGTCGCTCGGTTCTATCCACTTGGATAACGCAGTGGCAATGGACCAGGTTCCGGCAGCGATACTGATGGCTTGGTTGTCGTTTAAGCCAGAAGCGATAGCAGAAGCCACCACATCGAAAAGTCCGCCGAAAACGGGGGTGCCCGCGTTTAGCCCCAGCGCTTTGGCTGCGCCAAGTGTCACACTTCCACAATGTTCCGACGATTCGACCATAGGCGGCAGGCTTGAAAGAATATCTGATACCCCAAACGCGCTGGCGAGTTGTTCCGAATATTGGTTGGTGTGGTTGTCGTAAAGGTTGCTGCCTGAAATGTTCGTCAGCTCTGCCCCTTTCTCTCCCGTCATCATAAAACGGATGTAGTCGTGCACCATCAAAACCGTGTCTATCTTCTGGTAATTCTCTGGTTCATGCTCTTTTAGCCACGCGAGCAGAGAAACAGGTTGCCCCGTCCAGATCTGTTGCCGGCTGTTCGGATAGGTACGATCTTCTACTCCGTTTTTTTGCCAGTCAGAGACCAAAGTTGCAGCCCGAGTGTCTGAAGACACTATGCCATTTCGAAGTGGCTGATTGTGGCGGTCCAGTAGATACAGCCCCTTACCGTGAGAGGAAAAGCTGATGCCCTTTACCTGATGTTTGGCAATTTGAGATTGGGCAATCGCAGACTGAGTGACCTCACACACGGCTAGCCACAGGTCCTCCATATTGCGCTCTGCAAAGCCAGGGTGTTCAGAGAGCAAAGGGACGTTCTTTTCTGCTACCGCCATCTCCTGCCCTTCAGCATCATATACACCGGCTTTGGTCAGGGTGCCACCTAAATCGATTCCAATAAAATACGCCATGGGCTGCTCCGCGTTTATCCGTTTTTAGGCTTTCTTGCTCTTATCTGTTCCGACATAAATCGCCACCAGAATGATAATGCCTTTGATAACGTTTTGTACGTAGGGTGATATCCCAACCAAGTTGAGACCATTGTTCAGTACGCCCAACAGCATTGCGCCAACCAGAGTACCGAGAATGGCACCTTTCCCTCCGCTCATTGCAGCGCCTCCCAATACAACGGCTGCAATGGCGTCTAGCTCAAAAGCAACACCCGCGTTGGGCTGACCACTCATTAAGCGTGAAGTAAGAATGATGCCTGCGACCGCAGAAGTAAGACCGCTAATGGTGTACACAATCATGGTGATTTTGGGCACTTTAATGCCACTTAGGCGCGCGGCTTCTGAGTTGCCACCAATGGCGTAAACATGGCGACCAAAAGGCGTGTGGTTCAGGAAGATATAGGCAATTAGATAAACCACCAGCATAATCAAAATAGGGGTTTGTAAACCAAACACATCTCCCCTGCCAAGGAAGCTAAACCAGCTAGGCAAACCAGAGATGGGGTAACCACCCGTGTAGATAAGAGCGAGCCCTCTGGCGATACCAAGCGCAGCAAGGGTCACGATAAAGGCGGGCATTTTCCCGTAGGCGATTAGAAAACCATTGATAGCACCAAAGCACGAACCCAGAGCCAAACCACCGATAATCGCCAGTTCCGGCGGGACGCCCGCAATCATTAGCCCAGCAGTGACCGTGCCTGCGAGTGCCATCACCGAGCCTACAGAAAGGTCGATGCCCCCAATGAGAATGGCGCAAGTCATCCCCACCGCAATAATGGCGTTGATGGAAACTTGTCTGGCAACGTTCGTCAGGTTGTTGGCAGTGAGGAAATTATCGTCCGCTACTACCATAATAAGAAAGACAGCCAGAAACCCGAGTAGTGGGTAAAACACCGGATGTTTAGACCACTGCCTGAAGTATTTTGCTGCTCCTGAATTCGCTGTATTCTGGTTTGTTGTAGAGGCTGAATTCGCATTGGATTTATTGTCTGTTTTTGAAAGCGTACTCATGCTGCTTGCCCCGTTGCGTGTAACATTATTGTGTTTGAGTTGATGTCTTGATCGGTTAAATCCGCGACGATTTCGCCTTCACGAAACACCACGACTCTGTCGCAAAGCCCAATGATTTCTGGCAATTCGGAAGACACCATAATGATGGCGATGCCCTGTCGGGTAAGCGCTCGGATCAATTCGTAAATTTCCGCTTTCGCGCCCACGTCTATGCCGCGAGTGGGTTCATCGAAAATCAGAATTTTGCAGTCGTTATTTAACCAGCGAGCGATCACCACTTTTTGCTGGTTCCCGCCGCTGAGATTGTTGACTTCGGTTTCTTCATCCGGCGTTTTGATCTGTACTTTTTGAATCAGGTCTCGCGCTTTGAAGGCTTCCTTGTCTTTATGAATAAAGCGCCCCATGACCAGTTCGTCGGCAAAATTGTTTAATGTAATGTTGTCCTTTACGGCAAATGGCAGAATCAGACCTTCTTCTTTTCTGTCTTCTGGCAACAAGCCAATGCCTTTTGACAAAGCAACCGCAGGGTTCGATAGCGATACTCGCTCGCCACTTAATGTGACTTGTTTAGTGTGTGCGGGGTCTGCGCCTATTAGTGCTTTCACCGTTTCGGTTCTGCCTGAACCGACTAATCCGGCAAAGCCTAGGATCTCACCCGGATAGAGTTTGAAATGATTATTTGGGCTGTCGGCAGACAACTGAATGGAATCCACTGAGAGAATCGGTTCTGACCGTTCAATGTGTTCTTCTTTTGCTGGAAAGGTATTTTCAACTTTGCGCCCCACCATCATCTCGACCAGATCATCAACGCTGCTCTCCGAGACCTCTTTTGTGCCAACATACGTCCCGTCTCTGAGTACTGTGATTCGGTCGCAGATTTCAAAAATCTCTTCCAGATGATGAGAGATAAAGAACATCCCTACCCCAAGTTTTCGAAGATCTGACATCACGCTAAACAGGCGCTCCGCTTCTTTTGGCGTTAAGGTGGCAGTCGGTTCATCCAGCACCAGAATTCTGGCATCAAGAGAAAGCGCTTTGGCTATTTCGATAAATTGTTGCTCGGCAATGCTAAGCTCAGAAATCGGGCAATCCAGATCGATATCCACCTCTAGCCTTTTGAAAATTTGCAGTGCTGCAATTTTCATTTTGGCTCTGTCTAATGTGCCAAACCGAGTTCGAAACTCTCGGTTGAGGAAGATGTTTTCAACCGCATTGAGGCTTGGGATTAATGAAAATTCCTGAAAGATGATTCCGATCCCTGCGTCAATCGCATCCAGATACCCGGAAAATGCGACCTTTCGCCCTTCAACCGATATGGTGCCTTCGTCGTTGCTGTAAATACCGCAGAGAATTTTCATCAGAGTCGACTTGCCAGCTCCGTTTTCACCCAGCAAAG
>NZ_AFWJ01000088.1 GCF_000222685.1 Vibrio nigripulchritudo ATCC 27043
TGGCGCTGACAAACTGGTTCAGAAAGCAGTAGAAGTCGGGGATTTGAAATACGGTCCAGGCTTAAGCTCTGATGCAATTGTCTTTGCGAATTGGTCCGTGGCATTTGGCTCGAACGCATTGGCAAAGAACTCTACTAACAGTTACTGTATTACCCGCTTGCAAGACCCTTTTTCTGTACTCCAGAATTCCAACATTGTACTGGATGGACTTCAGTGGAAACCATTGTCTTCTGAGTGGGATTACCGCAAAACCTGTCAAAAGGTAGAGCAGGAGATATTTGCCGAAGAGATTGCCTACCTGGAATCAATCGGTCGATAGCATAGTAAGCCCCTGATGAAACCCACGAAAGTGGGTTTATTTAGACTCTTCAGTGACGATTCGTCAAGAATGACACGAGATTGCGGGATTATTCCGCAAATCGATCTAGCAGAGTAGATGAGACCAGCTTGAGCTGGTTTTATATTACAGATAAATGACGAAACGTCACAAACGGAGAGTGTGATGAAAGTTCAACAAAACCTTCTGACAAGGTTACTGAGAAGTCCTATTAGCCACACGCCATGGGTACTTCTTCTAACAACGATACTTTTGGTTGTCGCCACTATTGGCGGTAAAAATTTATATTTCCGAGGGGACTACAATATCTTCTTTGATGGAGCCAACCCACAGCTCCAAGCTTTTGAAGAGATTCAAGCTACCTTCAATAAAACCGATAATCTCGCCATTGTTATTGCACCTGCCGATGGCAATGTCTTCACTCCTGAAACTCTAAACCTGGTTAGAGACTTCACCGAAGATTCATGGCAAGTTCCGTTTTCTAGCCGCGTGGATTCTTTATCTAACTATCAGCATACCGAAGCGTTTGAAGACGATCTTCTAGTGGAAGACCTGTTGTTAGAAGACTATGAGCTAACGCAGGAACGAATTGAAAAGGTTAAGCAAGTTGCACTTTCAGAGCCAGTTTTGCTTAAATCCGTTGTGTCCGAAAGTGGTGATGTCACTATAGTTAACATCACATTACAGCTGCCTAAAATAGACGAAACAGCGGAACTCATTCAAGTTGTCGCATTTGCCGATCAGCTGCTTGCCAAATATCAGGCGCAATACCCAAGTGTCACTTTCCATAAAGCAGGTATAGTGGCAATGAATGATGCCTTTATGGTCTCTGCCCAGAATGATACCTCCACACTGGTTCCGGCAATGCTAGCTGTGGTCTTGGTTTTCCTGACAATCATGTTGCGCTCTTTCCTAAGCGTGGTGGCAACGCTGGTGGTTATCATTGGTTCGGTTACGGCAACCATGGGATTGTCTGGTTGGGCGGGCATGTTCCTCAGCACGGCTACAGTTAACATCCCAACACTTGTACTGACTCTTGCCGTGGCGGATTGTGTTCATGTCATCGCCACAATGCGTCAGGCAATGTTGGAAGGTAAGAGCAAGTCTGAAGCCATTTCTCACAGTATCTGGCTGAACTTCATGCCGATTCTGATTACTTCGGTAACGACGGCAATCGGCTTCTTAATGATGAACATGTCCGACTCTCCGGTGCTTCGTGACTTCGGTAATCTGGCGGCTCTGGGTGTGATGATCGCTTGTATTCTGTCGGTAACTCTACTGCCAGCACTATTGAAGGTGTTGCCAATTAAGGTCAAACCTCAAGCTCAAAACAAAGCGACTTACATGGACAAATTTGGCGCGTTCGTCGTCCGTCAACGTAAAGTGCTGCTTCCACTTTCCGTGGTTGTCATCGCCGTATCCGCTGCGCTGGTTCCACAAAACAAAATCAACGATGAATCGGTGAAGTATTTCGACCAGACCAGTGCGTTCCGTCAGGCGGCGGACTTCATGGAAGAACATATTTCTGGCATGACCAATATCAACATCGCGATTAAGACAGGCGAATCTCAGGGTATTGCTGACCCTACATTCCTGACTACTCTGGGTGAATTTACAGACTGGCTGCGCGCTCAACCTGAAACGGATCATGTTGCGTCTCTGGCGGATGTGTATAAGCGCCTGAATAAGAACATGCACGGTGATGACCAAAGCTACTACACACTTCCTCAGGAAAGAGAGCTAGCAGCCCAGTACCTGTTGATGTATGAGATGTCATTGCCATACGGCTTGGATCTTAACAACCAAATCAATGTCGATAAATCTTCAGTCAAATTGGTGCTCACGACTCGAAATCTGGGCAGTAAAGAGCTGGTGGATATCGAAAACCGTATCTATGACTGGTTTGCGACCAACGCACCGCAATACGACATTTCTGCTTCGAGCCCGACCTTGATGTTCGCTCATATTGGCGAGACCAACATGGCGAGTATGTTGTCCACACTGCCCATTACTTTGATTTTGATTTCTGCACTTATGATATTCGCGCTTCGCTCTTTCCGACTGGGTGTGATCAGCCTGGTTCCAAACATGGCACCTGCCGTGATCGGATTTGGTATGTGGGCACTGTATTCCGGTGAAATCAATCTTGGTCTTTCTGTGGTTGTGACTTTGACTCTGGGAATCGTGGTTGATGATGCCGTGCATTTCCTTAGCAAGTACCAACGTGCACGTAAAGAAGGCAAAGACGCTGAACAGGCCGTTCGATACGCCTTCAACACAGTAGGTCGGGCACTTGGTATTACCACGGTCGTCCTTGTCGCAGGCTTCTCTATTCTGGCGATGTCCAGCTTTAGATTGAATGCCGATATGGGGCAGCTTAGCGCGTTAGTGATTTTCCTCGCGCTGGTGGTGGACTTCTTATTCCTGCCAACACTGCTAATGCTGTTTGACAAAGACAAGGCACCGGCAGAAGACACCAAAGAAGCCATTTCTCTGAACAAGACAGAAACCGTCTCTTAATAATTTGAATTTCACGGGTGAAGAGATTCACCCGTCAGTAAAAGGAACGAATGATGAAAATGAAATACACCTCTTTACTACTGGCTGGCTTACTCATGTCGGGCAACGTACTTGCTGATGCAGTAAAAGGAATGGAAATCGCTAACGAAAGAAAAGCAAGAGATACAGGTTGGGGCGATTCGGTAGCAACAATGAGCATGATTCTGAAAAATGCACAGGGTGAAAGCAGCACACGCCAGATGCGCTTAAAATCGCTTGAAGTCGATGGAGACGGAGACAAGGGGCTGACCATTTTTGACGAGCCACGTGACGTGAAAGGCACGGCATTTCTGAACCACTCACATACAACAGAACCTGACGATCAGTGGTTATATTTGCCAGCGTTGAAACGAGTGAAACGCATTTCTTCCAGAAACAAGTCGGGACCGTTTATGGGTAGTGAATTTGCCTATGAAGATTTAAGCTCGTTTGAACTGGAAAAATACAAGTTCAACTATATTCAAGACGATATGGTGGATGGCGAACCCGTATTTCTTCTGGAGCAGATTCCTACAGACAAAAACTCAGGCTATACCAAACAACTCGTATGGTTAGACAAGGTCCACTATCGCCCGTTGAAAGTGGAGTTCTACGATCGTAAAAGTGCGCTTCTGAAAACTCTGACGTTCTCAGAATATCAAGTGTATGAAGATCAATACTGGCGTGCACACAAAATGCTGATGGTGAACCACCAGTCTGGTAAAAGCACCATTCTGAATACTGAAGAAATGGCGTTCAGAAATGGGCTGGACGATGGCGATTTCTCCAAAAACACGCTTAAGCGCGTTCGCTAAGGACGGTTTATGAAGTTAAGAATCGCAGCCGCCTTATCGATGCTTGTTGGGTTACCTGCTTTTGCTGAACTGGCTGGGCAGGTGAACCTGGAGCACAGGCAGTTTTTCCACGAAGGACTGGACGGTCAAGGAAAACAGCAGACGTCCCTAGTGCTCAAGCCTCAATGGTACTGGACGACCGAGTCAGGCAATGGTGAATGGAGCTTTACCCCATTTGCTCGCTTTGACAGCATGGACAGTGAACGTACTCATTACGACATTCGAGAACTTCAATATCTGCATGTATTTGAAGATTTCGAAGTGAGGGCAGGCATAGGTAAGGTTTTCTGGGGAGTCACGGAATCGGCGCATTTAGTTGATGTAGTCAATCAGTCTGATGCCGTTGAGTCATTGGATGGTGAGCAGAAACTGGGTCAGCCTATGGTTCAGTTCACTTTCGAAAGAGACTGGGGAATTGTCGACGCGCTTGTCTTACCCTATTTTAGGGAAAGAACCTTTGCTGGTGAAGATGGGCGATTGAGGTTACCTGTTTCAGACGATGCCTTGTACGAGTCTTCTAAAGAGGAAAAACACGTCGATTTTGCGTTTCGATATTCTCAAATGTTCGGAGACTGGGATGTAGGGCTGTCTTACTTCAACGGAACAAATCGAGATCCATACTTTAGAAAGGTAAATGGTGAATTTAAACCGTATTACGCGCAGATGTCTCAAGTAGGTCTGGATGTTCAAGGGATCGTCGGTGACTGGCTTTGGAAACTGGAAAGTATTTACCGGGACAGCGATGACAACCACACCGGCGTTGTTGCGGGTTTTGAATATACCTTTATTGGTATAGCTGAATCCGACTGGGACGTGGGAGTGATTGCCGAATACTTGTATGACTCCCGGGGTAACAACGCGCAAAACATAGGACAAAATGATGTGTTTCTTGGTACTCGTCTTGTCGCTAATGACGCAGAAGGAACAGAGTTTCTTATTGGAGTGACTCAGGACCTGGATAACAGTGATGTCTATAACGGAAGGGTAGAAGCATCTAGCCGTATCAATAATCAGTGGAAATGGCGTGTTGATGCCTGGCTGCTACAAAACGATACACCGTCAGACTTGCTGTATTTCGGTCGACAAGATGATTTTGTGGAACTGTCACTTGAATACTATTTTTAGATAAAATAGCTGAAAGATGACAAAACAAAGCCGGGCAGTGCCCGGCTTTTGTGTTTTGCGAGTAAGACTATGTAGCCTTGGCTACATAAATAATGCTAGTTCATACCTAAAACTTTTCAATCGTATTTGGATCAAATTCGCTTTAAATCTGAGCTACTGATTAAAGACTTGCTCATTAGTTGGCAATTTGTGAGCAGATTAAAATCGGAATGATCACCGTGTTGATTTTTCTCATTTTTGAGTATGGTGTTCTTCCGTCGAGATACTCAATGCTGATTGATTAGTCTTAACCAGGAAATCATGAGATTTGAGATGTATTGGCTGAAATACGCCTCTAAAGCTTCTTTTTTGATGTTTTTTCATCCGTAAAGCCAATGATCGCAGATTAGGGTTTGGATTTGAGCATCGCTTTGATTACTATGTAGAGCTATTTGAAAATACCCAAGAATCCCATCAGGGAAACCTTACGGACACTACCACTTATGACGACTCCATTGAGGGAAGCATAGGTAGATGAGGAAACGATGCAACATCTAGAAGAGATCATTGCTAATGCGGGCTCAGCCATCGACGCTGCCGACTCGCTTGTCGCACTTGATGAAGTGCGTGTTCAGTACCTTGGCAAAAAGGGTGAGCTAACTGCTCAGCTACAAAGCCTGGGTAAATTGCCACCTGAAGAGCGCCGCAGCGCTGGTCAGGAGATCAACAAAGCAAAAGGTGTAGTTCAGCAAGCTATCGCAGCAAGAAAAGACGCACTTCAACGTGCTGAACTTGAAGCGAAACTAGCGGCGGAAACTATCGACGTGACTCTGCCAGGTCGCCGCATTGAAAATGGCGGTCTGCACCCAGTAACTCGTACTGTTGAGCGTATTGAGAAGTTCTTTGGTGAACTTGGTTTTAACACCGAGTCTGGTCCTGAAATTGAAGATGCTTTCCATAACTTTGATGCATTGAATATTGCAGAAGATCACCCAGCGCGTACTGACCACGACACATTCTTCTTCAACCCTGATCTAATGTTGCGTACTCACACGTCTGGTGTACAGATTCGTACAATGGAAAACGGCAAACCACCTTTCCGTTTCATCGCTCCGGGTCGTGTATACCGAAACGACTACGACCAAACGCATACACCAATGTTCCATCAGGTGGAAGGTATGCTGGTTGACGAAAACGTAAACTTCGCTCAGCTAAAAGGCATCCTGCACGATTTCCTATGTAACTTCTTTGAAGAAGAAGTGGAAGTGCGTTTCCGTCCTTCTTACTTCCCGTTCACAGAGCCTTCTGCTGAAGTAGACGTAAAAGGCAAAAACGGTAAATGGCTAGAAGTTCTGGGCTGTGGCATGGTTCACCCGAACGTACTTCGCTCTGTAGGCATCGACCCTGAAAAATACTCTGGTTTCGCATTCGGAATGGGTGTTGAACGTCTGACTATGCTTCGTTATGGCGTAAACGACCTGCGTGCGTTCTTCGAGAACGATCTTCGTTTCCTTAAACAGTTCAAGTAATCCAGAGGTTTATCACTATGAAATTCAGCGAAACTTGGCTTCGTGAGTGGGTAAACCCTTCGGTTACTACTGACGAACTAACACACCAAATTACCATGGCTGGCCTGGAAGTTGACGATGTCCTTCCTGTTGCGGGCTCATTCACTGGCGTTAAAGTGGGTCACGTTGTTGAATGTGGACAGCACCCAGATGCCGACAAACTTCGCGTAACCAAAATTGATGTTGGTGCTGACGAGCTACTGGACATCGTTTGTGGCGCACCTAACTGCCGTCAGGGACTGAAAGTTGCTGTCGCGACTGTTGGTGCAGTGCTACCTGGCGATTTCAAAATCAAGAAAGCGAAGCTTCGCGGTCAGCCTTCTCACGGCATGCTTTGTTCTTTCTCAGAGCTGGGCATTGATGTTGAGTCAGACGGTATTCTAGAGCTTTCTGAAGATGCTGTTATCGGTACAGATTTCCGTGAATTCCTTGGTCTGAATGACGTAACAGTAGATGTAGACCTAACCGCTAACCGTGCGGACTGCTTCAGCATCCGCGGTCTTGCTCGTGAAGTTGGCGTACTAAATCGCGCTGACGTGACAGAGCCTGCTGTTAACCCGGTTGCTCCAGCGATTGACGATCAAGTGTCTATTGAAGTTAAAGCACCTGCAGCATGTCCTCGTTACCTGGGTCGTGTGGTTAAGAACGTAAACGTTCAGGCTGAAACACCGCTTTGGATGCAGGAAAAACTGCGTCGTTGTGGTATTCGCTCAATTGATCCTGTTGTAGACATCACTAACTATGTACTTCTGGAGCAAGGTCAGCCAATGCACGCGTTTGATCTGGCTAAGATTGAAGGCGGTATCGTTGTTCGTATGGCAGAGCAGGGCGAGAAGCTAACTCTTCTGGACGGCACTGAAGCTGAACTAAACGCAGATACTCTGGTTGTTGCAGACCACAATAAAGCTCTAGCAATCGCTGGTATCTTCGGTGGTGAGGAGTCTGGTGTAACTACAGAAACAAAAGACGTTCTGCTTGAGTGCGCATTCTTTGCACCAGACCACATTCGTGGTCGCGCTCGTAGCTACGGTCTACACACTGATTCATCTATGCGTTTCGAGCGTGGTGTGGATTTCGCATTGCAAGCAAGCGCAATGGAACGTGCAACAGAGCTTCTGGTTGAAATCTGTGGCGGTGAAGTAGCGCCTGTTGTTGCAGAAGAGTCTGAAGCTGACCTACCAAAAGCAAATACAGTATCACTACGTCGCACTAAGCTAGACAGCCTGCTAGGTCACCACATTGCAGACAGCGATGTCGTTGAAATCCTAGAGCGTCTTGGTCTAACTGTTAAAACGACAGAGGCGGGCTGGATAGCGACTGCGCCAACATGGCGTTTTGATATTGCTATCGAGCAAGACCTGATTGAAGAAGTTGGTCGTATCTACGGTTACGATAACATTCCTAACCAAAACCCAGCTGCAGCACTTAAGATGCACAATCATGTTGAAGCGGATCTTCCTCTTAAACGTGTTCGTGATCTTCTTGTTGACCGTGGTTATCACGAAGCCATTACATACAGCTTCGTAGAGCCAGAGCAGCAAAAGCTTATCGTGCCAGATGTTGAGCCATTGGTTCTGCCTTTCCCAATCTCAGTGGAAATGTCTGCGATGCGCCTTGGTCTTATCCAAGGTCTGCTTAACACGGTAGTTCATAACCAGAAGCGTCAACAGCCACGTGTTCGTTTGTTCGAATACGGTCTGCGTTTCATTCCTTGTGAGTCTGCTGAGAACGGTATGCGCCAAGAGCCTATGCTTGCTGGTGTTATTGCAGGTACTCGCAGTGAAGAGCACTGGGATATCGAAACAAATACTGTTGACTTCTTCGACCTTAAGGGCGACTTGGAAGCGATTCTGGAACTATCTGCTAACGAAAAAGCATACTCTTTCGCTGCGTTGTCTCCTGAAAGCAAAAAAGCTAACCCAGCCCTTCACCCGGGTCAGTCTGCTGCCATCATCGTAGACGGCAAAGAGGTGGGTGTGATTGGTACGGTTCACCCTGAACTAGAGCGTAAGTTCGGTCTAAACGGTCGCACCATCGTATTTGAAATTGAATGGTCTGCAATCAACTCTAAGGTGATTCCAGAAGCCGTTCAGCTTTCTAAATTCCCATCAAACCGTCGTGACATCGCGGTAGTTGTGGACGAAGCGGTTGCATCTGGCGACATCGTAAGTGCTTGTCTTGAGCAAGGCGGTGAGTTCCTGAAAGACGCGAAGCTATTCGACGTTTACGTAGGTAAAGGTGTCGAAGAAGGCAAGAAGAGCCTAGCAATCGCACTGACTCTGCAGTCTGTTGAGCGCACGCTTGAAGATGCAGATATCGCAGGTGCCGTTGACGCTATCGTTGCTCACGTTTCTGAGAAGTTTGGCGCTTCACTGCGTGACTAATTAATATTGACCAAAACGATAAAAGCAGGCTGATTAGCCTAATGCCGAT
>NZ_AFWJ01000087.1 GCF_000222685.1 Vibrio nigripulchritudo ATCC 27043
GTCTGGCAGCGGTTAACTCTCTGTGGCTGTCCTCCTGGAGCCAGCAGCAAATCATACAAATTCGCTCTGAAGTCGAATCAGACAACAGTATTGATTTACTTCAAAAAGGACAATTTCAGGCGTCTCCTGATGGTTCTGCCGTCGTTTTTGTTGATGATATTGAGAACAAAGAACTTAAAAATGTTTTTATTGCCCAGCTTCTTCCAAGAGATTCCATCCGCCCGAGCGTGATGTTCGCCAACACGGGTAAAATGCAGGAATTGTCTGATGGTCGACAGGTTTTGACTTTATACGACGGTAAACGCTATGAAGGTATCCCTACTCGACTCGACTACATGGTCACCGATTACAAAGAATATGAGGCGCTCATCGGACAAAGAGAAGTTCAGCAAAAGTCTCTCAGTTTGATGGCGACATCAACTCTCGATCTTCTTCGTTCTGATGACAAACGTGAACAGGCTGAATTGCAGTGGCGTATCTCTTTGATTGTCTGTATTCCATTACTGACCATGATTGTTATTCCACTCTCGGCGGTCAATCCTCGTCAGGGTCGCTTTGCTAAAATGGCACCCGCCGTACTTATTTACCTGACCTACTTCCTATTGCTGAGCTCTGGAAAATCAGCCATCGAAGAAGGGAGTTTGCCTGCACACATTGGATTGTGGTCCATCAATGGCGTGACATTATTAATCGGTATATTGCTCAACAGTCTGGACAGCGTTTTCGTTCGACAAATCAAAGAAAACTTCAGAAGAAAGGTGGCGTAACACGTGTTTAAGATTTTAGATTTATACATTGGCCGCACCATCATTTCGACGACTGCTTTAACGCTCACAACCTTGGTTGGGCTCTCCGCCATTATTAAGTATGTAGAGCAGTTGAGAGCGGTGGGTGAAGGATCTTATGACGCTTTGCTTGCTTTCTATTACGTTATGCTGGCACTTCCGCGTGATGTTGAACTCTTTTTTCCCATGGCGGTATTGCTTGGTGCGCTGATTGGCTTGGGCATGCTGGCCGCCAGCTCTGAACTTGTAGTAATGCAAGCCGCAGGCTACTCCAAGCTGGATATCGGATTTTCAGTATTAAAAACAGCCATTCCGATCATGGTAATCGTCATGATGCTTGGGGAATGGGGCGCGCCGACCACTCAGAAAATGGCTCGAGAACTTCGCACCTTTGCGGTTTCAGGCGGCAACATTGTATCTGTTCGAAGTGGAGTCTGGGCAAAAGATGGCGGTAACTTCATCTATGTAGGTCGCGTCAACGGTGAACAGCTTCAGGGCGTTAACGTTTGGTTTTTCGATGAAAACAAAAATCTTTCGTACACCATGTTTGCAGAGCAAGCGAACTATCTTTCCGATCGCACCTGGGAAGCCAGAGATGTGGTCAAAACCAATTTCAATAACAACGTTGAAGTTTCTAAAGAGAACATTGGTGTTCTGAGCTGGACGACCACACTCACTCCAGACAAGCTCGCTGTAGTTACCGTTCAACCCGAAGAGCTGCCACTTACAGAGCTTTGGAGTTACGTAACTTACCTGAAAGATTCTGAGCAGGATGCCAGTCGGTACGATCTCGCTTTCTGGCGTAAAGCGACGCAGCCTATTTCCGTTGGTGTCATGATGTTTGTGGCGATGTCATTTGTATTTGGTCCGCTTCGTAGCGTGACCATGGGTGCAAGGATACTTTCAGGTGTTATCGCAGGATTCGGATTCTACATATTTGCAGAAACCTTCAGTAATGTAAGCCTACTCTATAAGCTCCCTGCACCTGTCGGAGCTTTAGTGCCTAGTGTGGTATTTATGACCATCGCAGTATTGCTGATGAGGCGGAAAGTATAGGAGGCAATGCCTCCTTTTTTAATTCGCTTTAGGTAACACTACCACTTGGGTTTTTGCCCATATATCATGAAATCCACGTTTCTTGGGATCGAATGGCACCGTTAAGTTCGCTAACCCAAATCCCGAGGTGGCAACTCGAATCAAAGCTTGCGTAAAGGAAATGGTCGAACCATCTTCATTTTGAACTCGCAGTTTCCACGCTCGCATACCTAATGTTTGCCCAGCCCTTGTCCAGAAAAATACGATAAATCCAATCCATACAAGCGCTAAGTAGCCTGTGTAAAACGCACTCCAAACCGGATGATTCGTCAGTAAATCACTTGCATCAACGTAACTCCCATAACTCATCATTCCAGCCGCGTTCAATGCAAAAATAACCGCAATCACGAGACCGCCCGCCATCATTTCTATGGCCAGAATAATCAACGCGTCATACATTAGTGCACCTAATCTTCGGAACAAACCTGCGGGTTTTGTTTGAATAGACATATTTCTCACATGGGTAATGGATTGGAAAGCGACAGAATATAAACTTGTTTACCAATATGTAAGTGACAGAGCGCACAGCTCAGGGACTTATGCCGAAATAATAGCCAAACGAATGGTTTTTAAAGATTTAACACTTGCGCCACTCTAAGTCATACGTATAATGCCAATCATCAAAGGGCAACAGCCCAAAGATGCCGGTGTGGTGAAATTGGTATACACGACGGATTCAAAATCCGTTGCCTTCGGGCGTGGCGGTTCAAGTCCGCCCACCGGTACCATATTTTGTAATGAAGCCTTAGCTTTTAGCTAAGGCTTTGTTGTATCCGGAGTTTATGTAACTTTTCGGTTGTTTCTCCAAATCCTATTCTTTACCCTATTGGCATTTACTTAAACATCTCAATCAAAGCGTAATGTAATCTCCGGTCTATATCCGCAATGTAGCTCAAATAAAGAACGATTGACCACTCCTTCTAATGAGAGACAATCGGAAGCCTGTTTTTAGGCTTCTGATTTTTTATGTCTATTCAAAACTGTTTTGCCGAAGCTGCAAGAAGAATGAATACATTTGCCCATGGTTTGACTGACGAAGAGTTACTAGCCAAAAGTACTTTAACCCAAGCAAAACAACATATAGGAAAATCAACCCTAAGTGGCTATTTAAACAATGCGGGCAGGCATGAGACCTTGAACGATACCATGATGATGCATGGTAAGGTCTACAAATTTTTGCAGTCGACGGCGCTCTTTTTCAAACAGGAGATACACTTGAACTCCGAGAGCACTTTTGCTCTGGCAATACTTCTAGCAGCAGGCAGACACCACAGCCAGTATTAAGGGTTGTGACTATGATGAACGTTCGGTCACATGCATTAGTTGATGCATCTATGAGCCCCTATCGTTGTGGTGAAATTCCTCTTGCCATGCCCTTTATTGATTCTTTACCAAACAACTCTGTGACTTTACTGGATAAAGGTTTTTTATGGTGCAGATATGTTACTTCCTCTTCATAAGAGCGGGAACAACAGGCATTGGTTATTAGCTGCCAAGAAAGACGTAAAGTACACATTACAGGATGAGGATGAAAGCAATGACATGCTCGTTGAGATGAAGATATCTCCTCAGGCTCGTAAGAAAAGTCCAACCTTACCTGAAACGTGGCAAGCTATAGCCGTGACCTACGAAGTGCAAGGGAAGCCTAAAACAGTATTTACCTAGCTCCCAAGAGAGGAATATGACAGTCCGTCGTGGAGCTCTACCATGAAAGGTGGGAAATTGAATTAGTTTATCGTGATATTAAAAGTTCGATGCAGCACAATGCGTTGATGTTAAGAAGCAAAACTGTTGAACTGGTGTATTAGGAGTTATGGAGCTCTTGCTTGGTTACAACTTGGGGAGGCGAGAAGCGAGTCAAGCCGCGGTAGAGCTTAGTCACGCACCTAATGACATCAGCCTTAATTACTCTTGCCAGCATATAGCAAGCCAATTAAAAGTAATGAGTAAAGCAGTCTCGTTAGGTAATACACCAAAGCGATTAAAGAGTATTCGGAGGGTTTATCCATCCTCTTTTTTATAGACAGGCGCACTAAGCTGAATCGGTCCAGAGTGATTAAATTATCAAAGGTCCGATATCCTGTTAATCGCAACACAGCTCCGCTTAAGTGAACGACATTAAAGTCTAGCTGGGGTGTTTTATACAACAAAGCCACCTTCTTGAGAAGCTGATTCATTTACTTCGCATCGAAGTAAGCCTAACTTACTCAGACAATGTGGCTTGATTATGATTGTTTATTTTTAGGTCAGGCGTCTGTTGCGCATTACCAGAAAACTGTTAAGATGCCATCACTTTCTAAGCATAAGGAAATGCTCAGTTAGCGTTATAACAGGAAGTTCAGGTAACCCGAATTCACGCAGTGAGCCTTCTAACCTTATCGTTTACATAAGTGTGTGAAGTTACTGTTATCATTAATAAAATTGAGCATTCTAATGCTATTTAATTCATATATATTTATTTTCTTATTTCTTCCTCTGGTTATTTTGGGATTTTATTTTCTAACATTTAAAGGGAAAGAAGGATCTGCGCGTTTATTTCTAGTTAGTTCGTCACTGTTTTTTTATGGTTGGTGGAACTATATGTATTTAGCAGTGATAATAGCTTCATTAGTCTTTAATTTTCTAGTTGGCGTTAAACTAAGGAATAATAAGTCAAGATTATTGCTGACATTTTCCATATGTGTAAACTTAATAGCTTTAGTGTATTACAAATATTTCAATTTTTTCATTGATAGTATTAACTATTCGTTCAACTTGAGCTTTAATGTATCACAAATAATTTTACCATTAGCTATATCGTTTTTCACTTTTCAGCAAATATCATATTTGGTAGACGTTTTTAAAGGAAGTGTTAGAAATTATTCACTTTTAGATTACTCACTTTTTGTTACGTTTTTTCCACAACTCATTGCAGGTCCTATCGTACATCACAATGAAATCATGCCTCAATTTAAAACTAAAGCTAGCTTGACGTTGGTGAAAGAAAATTTGGCAATTGGAATTACAATATTTATATTCGGTTTATTTAAGAAAGTTGTTTTGGCAGATAGTATTGCTACATATGCCACTCCTATATTTCTAATGGCAGAAGATTCACAAAATCTTAATTTTTATACAGCTTGGTTTGGAGCCTTATCATATTCATTTCAATTGTATTTTGACTTTTCTGGATATTCAGATATGGCTATTGGTCTAGCTAGGATGTTTGGTATTATTTTGCCATTAAATTTTATGTCTCCTTATAAGTCTTTAAGTATTATAGAGTTTTGGAGAAGATGGCATATTACTCTATCTAGATTTTTAAGAGACTATGTATATATATATCTAGGTGGAAACAGGCATGGAGAGATGAGAAGAAGGGTAAACCTCTTCATCACAATGCTACTAGGTGGACTTTGGCATGGTGCAGGATGGACATTTGTTCTTTGGGGTGGATATCACGGATTATTGCTCACAATCAATCATTTGTGGAGGAAAACAAATATCAATTTGAGTTATAAACTTATGAGACCTATATATTTCATTCTAACCTTTTTGTGTGTAGTGATCGGCTGGGTTATATTTAGATCAAATGACTTGCACGTTGCTTTTAATATGTATTTTGCTATGTTTGACTTTGTCAACATTAATATTCCAGATGGTAGCTCCAGTGTAAAATATTTCGTTAAAAGCGTATTGCATGTCCCTGATCTCACGGAAGCAATACTAACTATGACTGTAATGATTATTGTTGCTTTCTTTTTGCCAAATACAATAGAATTTATTAATGACCGAGAGGAACAGAATTCTGATGTAAAAAAACTCTTTACTTGGAAGTATGGCACTATTCAAGCATGTATTTTAGCTATTATGACCATTACATGTATAGTCATGATGAGCGCACCGAGTGAGTTTTTATATTTTCAATTTTAGGTTATGTATGAGTAAATACTTAAAGATATATTTTGGAATATTACTGTTAGCATTTTTCTTTATATTCCCAATCGTTATTTATTTAGAAAGAGTTGGTGAGTTGGAAGATTTAGATGTGGTTGTTGAAATGCAAAAATCTTCTTCTGGAAATATAATATATGGCACCGCATTAAGTAATGTAAGTGTGTCTTATAAAACGCATCTACTTGAACGCTCTAATACAGATATAATAGCATTGGGCTCTTCTAGAGTTATGCAATTCCAAGAGCAAATGTTTAACTCATCTTTTGTTAATTTGGGAGGAATTATGAACTCCGTCAATGAAGGTGATTATGCTATAGAAAAAATTATTAAAAAGAATCCTAAACTTGTTATATTAGGTCTTGATGTTTGGTGGTTTAACGAAAACTTTCAACCTGTCATTGAAAAACAAGTACAAATAACAGAACAAATAAATATATCTGCCTTCAAAATTTTTTCCATTATAAAAATGCTTTCTAATAAAAAAATCCACTTCAATGATTTCACTTCGGTATTATTCTATGGTACTAAGAGTAATAATATTGGATTGAATGGCATTAGCGACACAGGTTTTAATCGTGATGGTTCTTATAGTTATCAGAAACTTGTATCTGGAGGTTTAACCCCAAAGGATATATTATTCCAAGACACTATTGATAGGATGAACAATGGCAATCGTCGATTTGAGTATGGTGAGAAAGCAAGTGACTATTATATCCAAAAAATCATAGGTATAGTTAATGCTTTAAAAAGAAAAAATATTGACGTATTTGTTTTTTTTCCTCCTTTTGCAAATGAAGTGAATTTAAAATTTAACGAACTGGATAATCAATATCATTACATAGATGACTTAAAAAACAAATTAATCCAATATAACTTTGAATTTGTAGATTATTCAAGTAGCCTACCTTCTTCTGACTGCGAATTCATTGATGGCTTTCATGGTGGGGATGTAACCTATGCTAGGTTACTTTTGGAAAGTGAGAGTTATATAGGTAACTATATTAATAAAGCACGGCTAAAAGAACTGGTTGATATTTACACTGGCTATGCGGCAACTTACTCACAAGGAAAAGAATTGGATTTCAATAAGTTAGGCTGTTACAAATGATACCTAAGTCTGAATTCAGATAGTAAACGCTACGCGCTCGTGAGTAACATGTGAAAGGAAGCTAGCCGCTGATGGAGGCACGCTTCTTATTGCCAATAATCAAAACGTTAAAACCATGATCCACCAGTAGTTACTCTAATTTTTTCAAACTAAGTCTAGTCGAACAACCGGAAGGGAATTTTCATCTTTCCCTTTGCTTTCTATGGATAGAAGCTGCTAGAGAAAATGTATGTAGATCAAAGTATTGTAAAAGCAGCTACTTCTTAACTTTCAGAGGGGCTAAGAAAATATTAGCAATGTTGACCTTTATAAGTCCGTTGCCTTCGGGCGTGGCGGTTCAAGTCCGCCCACCGGTACCATATTTAGAAAGGTCCCTTTTATAGAGACCTTTTGTCGTTTTAGACTTCCTAAAACTCCTAAGTGACGTAAACCACATACAAAAACTTCCCCTTACCTTCTTACTACAAAGAAAAACCGAATCTTATCAATTACCGAATTAGATCTGGCAACTCGCAATTTTTTGAATCCATTGATAGTTTTGCCTACAAAACAATCACTCATATGCATAATACCCTCACCAAATCACGCTGAGTTGTTCAGGGAAAATATGTCTAAGAAAACCGATAAGTTTGAAAGAGATGTCGCAAGTAGTGTCACGGTTGGGGAATCACTGCCAAATGAGATTCCGAAGTGGATGCAGGACATTGGCATAAAACCCGGAGCGAAAGTCACCTCGGTTGATGCTCAAGGAGCACAAGGCGGAAAGACCGACATTCTCATTAAATTAAGCGAAGGTAGCCCAATTAAAATCTCAGCCAAAATGAGCAGTGCAGATTACTTTGGTAACTGGTATTCCCACAGTCGGATTTTAAGAGACTTTGGTGTCAGAGCGTTTGAGAACCTCACCAAAGACTGTACTAAATGGGCGAATGAATGGGTAAAAAGCCCGACAGCTTCTTTCTTTGTTGGGGTGAGTATTTGTTTTGGTAAACGATCTGGTAAAACGGCGCGAGAGTTTACTGAAGTATTTGACTACAAAGACATCGTCAAGATTGTTGCTGGCACGGGACAAGGTAATTCTGTCGCCAATTGTCTGCTGGTTAGTAACAAGGTTCCAAACAATCTTATTGATCTGATTACAAAGCTTAAACCCATCAATAATGAAGTGATACAAACGCTGAGCCGGAACTTTAAAGTTGTTTACCGACCAATCAACCCGAAAACTGAAGGCAGTAATCGCAGTAAATGCACTTACACTCAGTTTCGTCCCAAAAAGCGTCTGAATAAAATGACACAGGTCGACACTCTTGATGAGCTCGTTAAGCTTGGTAGATTTGAAGTCATCCAGCCTAACGGACTCAATCACAACCGCCTGATCGAGAACTTAAAAGCGTTTAACATCAATATTCCGAAAAAACGCTAAGCTGCCTTAAACGATTCAATAGCGCCTGCTTCGGCAAGCGCTTCTTTTATGCTTTCAGCCAATGCTGCTGCAAAGTTCACCGCAACCGCATTACCTATCATCTTGTATCCTGCCCCAAGATCGTTGTAGATAAACTCAAATGAATCCGGGAAACCTTGGATACGAGCACACTCTCGCACACTTAATCTTCGGTAGTCGTAACCTTCGACAAACACAAACTTATCGGTCTCAAGCTTATGCATTTTTGGGGCGCCTGGATGCAAAGGAGCATGACGGCCGCCTGCCTGAATCGTAAAAGAAGGTTCGTCCCAAGAGCGTACCCGGTTTCGACTCATGTACATACTGGAAAAACCGCCAGTCATGTATTCATGATTAGGAATGGAAGCGTCAGGGTTGGGTTTGGATTTCGAAATAGCGGGCACTTCCAGACCATCCAAGTCTTTCAGACAGTCTTTCAGCGCAGGCTTGTATTCTTGAGGCTGTGGAAAGTGATATTCCACATTCAAATCTGAGCGAAAAC
>NZ_AFWJ01000086.1 GCF_000222685.1 Vibrio nigripulchritudo ATCC 27043
ATAAGGTGATTACTTAGTCAGATCACAGAGCAAGTCCTTATGTAAATAGTGGTCTCTGAAAAGCTAGGTCACAGCCGTGATACGAAACTGGTTTTCTCTGATGAAACTTGTTATCCGATTGAGTAACATGGGCGTAGCCCTGTTGGTTCATTCATTAAGGAAAGCATTTGGACACGAAAGCAGAGAAAAAATACCAGGCTCCCGCTTTGGAAAAGGGGTTGGATATTCTAGAAGTTTTATCTAACCACGCATCCGGTTTATCGCAGGTAGAAATCGCCCGAGAACTAGGGCGCAGCGTCGGGGAAATATTCCGAATGCTGGTGGTACTCTGCGACAGAGGCTACCTTTCCCTTGATCCCCACACCGACCGTTACGCACTCACAACGAAGCTGTTTGAAGTGTCGCACCGATATCCAAAAATTAAACGACTGACCTCACTTGCCGTGCCGGTAATGAATGCACTGTCAGAGAAGCTACAGCAATCTGTGCATCTGGCGATCATCTCGGAGGGCAGTGTGCTCGTGATTGGGCAGGTAGATTCACCGGGTTATCACTTGATGAGTGTTCGCTTGGGCGCAAAACTTGATGTCTGGAAAGCGTCGTCTGGTCGGGTAATATTGGCGCACTCTCCTAAATCCGAGCTGGACCAGTTTATTGTTGCTCACCCTCCTGGTACTGATGAAGAGACCAATGCGATTCGTGAAGAGTTAGCCAAAGTTCGCAAGAAGGGCTACGAAGAGCGCAAAAGCTACGTGATTAAAGGTGTGGTCAACATTTCTGTTCCGCTTGTGGATTACTCTGGGCAAGCCATTGCCTGTTTGACCATTCCTATGATTGAGAGTGTGGAAGGCGATAACCGAGCCAAGCGCAAAATGTGTCGTGACGCAATGCAGGAGGCGGCGGATTACTTAAGCGACCAGTTGGGTGGTAATCTGCATCACTAAGCTCCTAAATTATCTTGCACTTTCATTTCTTTGGGATTGGATACTGAAGCAAAGTAAAAGTTTGTCTGTACATTTTTGGTTATTAAATCGACAAAGTGTGATTGAGCTGCAACTTTACCGGATGACTGTCCATACCACTAATTCCTGGCATTGATATAAACCACCTGGTGTTCTAGGTTATTAAATCAATTTTATATAAATGTTAGGAGTTGGTGATGGGAAAACCTGCTGCCACCGTTACATCAATGCATGTCTGCCCTAAGGTTACAGCTAAAGTTCCTCATGTAGGGGGACCCGTGGTCAGCGGTTCTGGAAATGTTCTGATTGGCGGTTTACCCGCTGCAAGAAAAGGCGATACCTTAGTGTGTATCGGTCCTCCAGATACCATCAAACAAGGCTCTGGCTCTGTTTTTATCAACGGTAAACCTGCTGCAAGAATGGGAGATGGCACCGACCATGGTGGCAAAATCGTCGCAGGAAATCCAACGGTACTGATTGGCTGATCCTAAGCGAAAAGGATGTAAGTCAGTGACAATCGATTACGAAAGAGAGGTGACCCACCTCTCTTTTTTTATGCGTGACGTTTCGCAAAGCTGTTCTTTGTCTGGTGATATATCTATTATCACGCTACCGAATCACCAAGGCACTGTGCCTGTAACGAAGAAAAGGAGGATTTAGTTATGTTAGTGTGTCGCCCATTCAGCGCACGTCACTTTGCTATAGTGAACCACTCAAGACATTGCGATATCGTGCTGCGATAATCCTGGCTTGAGCGAAAGACAAAATACATTTCTATTTGGAGTGCTCTTCTCTCGAGCTTCTGGATTGTTGTCAGCGTAGTTTGACAAAGGCTTCGTGCCTGCAATTCTTGAGAAACTCATGAGTACTTTATTATCAGCACAATCTCTTACTATTGAACAACCTTCGAACACTCTGTTTGAAGCGATTTCTTTCACCCTTCAACAAGGCAACAAAATCGGGCTTATTGGACACAATGGGTGTGGTAAAAGCTCTTTACTGAGTGCACTGAGTGGTAAAAATGACACTCATACCGGAACCATTACCCAAGCAAGACGATGTGTGGTGGCAAGCGTGGAGCAAACACTGCCACAAGAAATCCAACACGCTAGTCTGCTAAATGCACTGGCAGAAAAACTCACCGACGCCGATGAAGTATGGCGTGTTGAAGCCATGCTGGCGGAGTTTGGGTTTGTACCAAGCCAATGGCAACAAACCGCCTCTTCCCTAAGTGGAGGGCAACACATGAAGTTGTTGCTTGCTCGGGCGTTAATTCAGGAGCCAGACTTACTGCTGTTGGATGAGCCAAGTAACCACTTGGATCTGCCGACATTACTCTGGCTTGAACAGTTCCTAAAGCAGTGGCGAGGCAGTTTTGTGTTGGTTTCGCACGACCAGACGTTACTGGACAACGTAACCAACACAACTTGGATCATGCGAGACAAAACACTGCATTGTTTTGATTTGCCTTGCAGCAAAGCCAGAGCAGCATTAGCAGAGAAAGACATCGCCGATGAGGCTCGCCATAAAGCCGAGCAGAAGGAAATTGATCGCATTGAAAAAAGTGCCAAGCGGCTGGCGATATGGGGAAAAGTTTACGATAACGAAGACTTAGCCCGTAAAGCCAAAACCATGGAAAAGCGAAAGGAGCGGTTAGTCGAGCAGCAAACTGAGCTGACTCAAGGTTCGCCCTGGACACTTTCCTTATCAGGAGAAAGTATGCCAGCCAATCGCCTGTTGGAGTTGGAAAATACTCAGGTGAGGGCTCAGCCTGAACTTGCTGCGTTGTTTGACGTAATGCACCAGCAGGTAAAAAGTGGCGACAAGGTCGCGATTCTAGGGCGTAACGGTAGCGGGAAGTCATCGCTAATGCGGATGTTATGGCAGTGCCATCTTCTTAATAGTGACGAACACTCGCTTTCATCAGAAGGCATTACGATCCATAACCGGGCACGTGTCGGGTATTACGACCAGAGCCTTGAACAACTGGACGGGAATGCCAGCTTACTGGATGCGCTTTACCCCTATGGCAATCTGCCAGAAGAAACGCGTAAACGCTCGCTGATCAGTGCAGGTTTTCCATTTCAGCGGCATCACCAAAAAGTCGGTGAGTTGAGCGGTGGTGAGCGTTCGCGCTTGCTGTTCATCGGTCTGACATTGGCAAACTACCACTTACTGATGTTGGATGAGCCTACCAACCACCTCGATTTAGAGGGTAAGGAAGAGCTCTTTGACACTCTGCAAAAATTTGCAGGTGGGGCACTGGTGGTTAGCCACGATCGTCAGTTGATCGAAACGGCGTGCAATCGCTTTTGGCTGGTTGATGACGGCAAACTTGAGTCGTTTCTGGACGTGAATCTGGCTTATCAGAAACTGGCTGAATCAGAACTGGTTTCAGATAGGCGCGAAACCGTTGTTGAAGCGTCGGTCGAGTCTAAAGGGGGTAATGAGACGGACGAAGAGCAACTACTGGAAAAGCTCTTTGAACTGGAGACTCTGCTTGAAGACGATCTGGCTCGAAAGCCTAAGCATCAAAAACCAAAGCTTCAGTCACAATGGCGAGAAGAAATTGCTTTAATTAATAGTAAGTTAAACCTATAAGATATAAAACTGAACGCTCCCCAAATGGGGAGCTTCTTTTTATCCTGAGTTTTGTTTTTAGGTAATTTCCATGACTGTCATTATCAGAAAAGCGTTTGCAGACGAATGTCAGGCTCTGCATAACTTGGTCACCAAAGACGAAGAATGGACGAAATACAACGGTCCTTACTTTGGCTACACCCGCCCAACGGAAGATGTGTTTCGAACAACCACATTCCAGCGGCTTCTCAAAGGTGAAGACATACAGGTCATTGAATGGAATGGCAAACCAGTGGGTACAGTTAGCTGCTATTGGGAAGACGAAAACACCCGTTGGTTAGAATCTGGTGTGGTGATTTACGACTCCAGAGCCTGGGGGCAGGGCATAGCACATCAGGCACTGACTCAGTGGGTTTCACACATATTTGCCACACGAGAGCTAGAAAGAGTGGGTCTGACAACTTGGTCGGGCAATCCAGCGATGATGCGATGCGCCGAAAAACTTGGTTTTAAGCTCGAAGGAAAACTGCGCAAAGTGCGCTTTTACAACGGGAAATATTACGATTCCATAAGATACGGAATACTAAAAGAAGAGTGGGAACAGCTAAGGGAAGAGAGTACTCAATGAAATACATGGCGATTCTGCTGATTAAGTTTTATCAACGCTTTATCTCACCATATAAAGGTTTTCGATGCGCACATGCCTGTTTACACCAAGGGGATTCCTGTTCTGAAGCAGTAAAAAAGATCATTCAGGAACACGGCGTGTTTTCATCAAGAACAAGAATTTCACAGCGTTTTTCCGCATGCAGAGTCGCAAACGATACTTTGAAGCGAGAGAGGAAAAAGAAAAAAGACAAAAAAGAAAACGATCAATTTTGTGACAATGCAAGTTGCTGTGTAGACGCGTTGTCATTGAAAAAAGACTGCTCTGACTGTTCCTGCGATTGTTGGTAAATACACTCAGGAAAATGCTGCTTTGAGCACCAAGCAGCAAACTCCCTATACATGTCATGTTCATGCATTTTTTGAACTCTGAGCAAATAGAACAGCGTATTCTTATTCGAAGAACTGATTTTCCTCTAAATACCCTTGTGCACCAATGGCTCTGAGTACCAAGTCACTGAATATATTGCCTATTTCCTCTTCCGACTGGCGTCCGCCGGGTTTAAGCCACAGGAAGCTGTAGAAAAACATACCTAACAGACCTTTAACGGCAGTTTTGTCTATCTTTCTGAACTGTCCCTGAGCTGATCCTGCTGCAAAAGCGTCTTCCCAAATCTGTTGGTATTCGGCGTGCAGGTTTGCAACCGCCTGGTATCGATCCCCGGTTAAAGAGTGAATTTCCCTGAAACAGACCGTCATTTCCGCTAGGTGCATGCTAATAACGTGCATCAGGTGACGACTCAGGCTTTTCACGCGCTCTGCCGGATCAATCTGATTCGCAGTGATCTCTCTCCCCGCCTCAACCAGTTCAACGATATAGCGTGAGGAAATGTCATACAGCAGGTTTTCCTTGGTATCAATGTGGTGATAAAGCGCACCGCGCCCAAGCCCGGTTGCTTCACCAAGCTCTGCCACACCCACACCATTGAACCCTTTTTCAGCAAATAGTGTTGCAGCAATCTGTCGGATTTTTGCTGCCTGTTTTGTATCTTTCAGAATCTTGCTCCTTGTCCGGAAAATTCGGACTGTTCGGTACAATTATATATGTAATGGGATGACTATCCCCAACTTTGCTTCCGATGCCATATGTTTGGAAAGTTAAATAAAATCTAGATAAAAAGCAAGTTTAAATTAATTAAATGAAAAATAATTGTTGACAAAATGTTAAATAGGATCTTTAAATGTGTACAGACCGAACGGTACAGAAATATGAAATCATGCACCATCGCAAGGATAGCGAATAAGTGTTGAAGGCATAGCCAGGGAAGCATATGAATAGTCGATTGCAGACCAACGTGACCAAAGTTTCTGAACAGGTTTCCATTGATGCGAGTGGTTTGAATAACATTGCGCTCAAGGCAAACCAGTCACCAGATCAGTTCGTATTTGTGCACAAATCACGAGGAGAGTGGCTGGGCTTTAATTGGTCCTGGCTACATAAAACACTCGAAAGCACGGTGTTGTGTTTAACCCAGAAAGGGTTCTCGTCTGATTCGGTGCTGTTAGTTAGTGGTAACTATGAGCCAAAACTTTTGATTTTGAGCTTGGCGGTTTGCTCGATGGGAGGCCGAGTGGTCCCTATTCCGTCGACGGCCAATGAAAAAGAACTGTCGGAACTGATTGAAGCCCATTCCCCGACACATTGTTACATTGAAAAAAGGCAAACTTTGAATCGTTGCCTGTCCCTCCCGTTATCACACTCTATTACCTGCTTTACAACGGGAAGCGAGCCTCGCACCCTAGGGCAGTGGACGACGCTACCAATAGATAATGTCCTAGCCTGCCCAGAGCAGCAGCCTGTATCAGAACACTTGAACGGGTTGTTAACGGGAGAGACCAAGATTGGCTGGTGCGACGAATCTACCGATTGGCAATCAGGCATTCAGGTACTTTTTGATACCACCACCAAAGATCATCTCGCTATTGCATTTCCAGAGTCGTCGGAGTCATCTGGTCGCGACCGGGTTGAGATTCAACCTACCCACCTGATTTGTTCCAAAGATCGTCTTGGCAAATACGCGAAGGACTTTCAAAGCCGGCTCCCCACAAAAAAAGGCTTGGCGCTTTCACTTTCAACTAAAGCGCTCAAGGGATACCGGAGCTGGTGGTCACAACTTTTGATGACACGTCTGAAAAGAATTAACGGCTTCGGTCGGCTAAATAATACGGATTTGTCCGCAGTTAATCCGGTTAACTCACGTCTTGCTTCGGTTCATCTAGAAGGAGAGAACACTCATGGATAGCATCTTAGACGTTCGTGATATCTCATTATCCTTCAAAGGGGTAAAAGCGATTTCCAATTTTTCCTTCTCCGTTGCCCGAGGCGAGATCTGCTCATTGATCGGTCCTAACGGCGCTGGAAAAAGCTCAATGCTGAATATTCTGAATGGTGTCTATCGACCGGATTCTGGGGAAATAGTGTTTAACCAGGAACATTTTAAAAAGATGCACCCCCTGGAAGCGGCAAAGCGGGGAATCGGGCGAATGTTTCAGAACAACGCACTGTTCAAGAAAATGAGCGTGTTAGATAACGTTCTTACTGGCTTGTCCAGACACTCAACCGTTGGCATTTTCGCTCATGCATTGAACCTACCTTCTGCCAAACGTGAAGAAAAAATGTTTCGTGAACGAGCGGAGCATGTATTGAAGTTTCTGGATCTTCAGGCGCACCGAGACACCGTGGTTGAAAACCTCGCTTATGGTGTCCAGAAGCGCGTCGGTCTGGGAAGAGCACTGGCATCGTCACCAGATATGTTGCTGCTGGATGAACCGATGGCAGGGATGAATAAAGATGAAAAACTCGAAATGGCAGAATTCATTTTTTCAATCAATCAGGAATTGAATGTAACGGTCGTCCTGATTGAACACGACATCAATATGGTGATGAATCTGTCTGATCACGTTGTTGTACTTGATTACGGACGAAAAGTCGGGGACGGCACTCCGGAAGATGTTCAAAACAACCCAGAGGTTATAGCGGCCTACCTTGGAGAAGATAATGAGTAACTTAAATTCATTTAATTCTGTCTTCTCTGTCTGTTTCGTATGGAGTTTCTGGCTATGAATATCTTTATCGAAACGCTGATAGGCGGATTACTGGCAGGAACCATGTATACCCTGGTGGCGATAGGATTTGTTCTGATTTTCAAAGCCAGCGGTGTGTTCAACTACGCCCAGGGCTCGATTCTTCTGTTTGCGGCCCTAACGTTAGTCACCCTGATAGATTCCGGCATACCGTTTTTTATCGCGATTATTCTTACCCTGTTTGTTCTTGGCATAGGTGCCGTTGTGATTGAAAGAACAGTACTGAGACCTTTGGCAAACCGAAGTCCAATGACCCTCTTTATGGCAACCCTGGGTTTGTCTTACGTCGTCGAAGGGCTTGCTCAGGGGCTAATGGGCGCGGAAGTTCGGGCTCTTGATATCGGCATTGAAGATCTCCCGATTTTTATTGGAGACATACTGATTAGCGAGTTCGACCTTTATGCTGCCCTCATTGCCGTTACCTTGGTTGCGGTTCTGGCCAGCCTGTTCAACAAAACAAGATTGGGTATTTCTCTTCGGGCAGTTGCCGACGACATCAGGGCGGCACAAACCATAGGTATAAACCTGAACCGCATCTGGCAGATTGTCTGGTTTGTTGCTGGCGTAGTGGCACTGGTGGCCGGAATGGTCTGGGGCGCACGACAGGGTGTTGCATTCTCACTGTCGCTTGTTGTGCTTAAAGCACTGCCCGTGCTGATTATTGGTGGCTTTACCTCAATAGGCGGAGCCATTGTCGGTGGCTTAATTGTTGGTGCAGGTGAAGCGTTAGCAGAAACCTATCTGGGACCACTCATTGGAGGTGGCATCTCATCCTGGTTTGCGTTCTTGCTTGCTCTGCTGTTTTTGTATGTTCGCCCAGCCGGGTTATTCGGTGAAATTCAGGTAGAGAGGGTTTGAAAATGTCGAGCATGGACGCGCAAGTACAGGTAGCCAACAAATTTTTACCCTCCAATACGTTTAAGAGACCTCAAAAGCGGCTTTCTCTTATCTTAGTCGTTGGGCTCGCGGTTCTTTTTCCAGCGGTGATGTCTGAATACTGGGTCTCCGCGGTATTGCTGCCCGTACTGATTCTGGCTCTGGCAGGCATAGGGCTGAACTTACTGACGGGCTACACAGGTCAAGTGTCGCTGGGTGCGGGTGGCTTTATGGCTGTCGGTGCTTACGCAACCTACGCCTTTGCCGTGCACGGAAACATTCTGTTTTTACCTTTAACCATTTTGCTGGGTGGGGTGGTTGCGGCAATCGTCGGCTTTCTGTTTGGTCTACCGAGTTCGAGGCTGAAAGGCTTTTATGTCATGGTCACAAGCCTGACGCTTCAGTTCTTTATTGAGTGGTTATTTACTCAGGTTGCGTGGTTCTACAACTACGGTGCTGTCCCCACTATTTCGTTGCCACCTATGGAGTTGTTTGGGTTGGATATTAACGATTCTTCCACGGTTCGCTATTACTTCTCCATTCTTGTCATCTTCGGTCTCACCTGGGTGGCGTGCAATCTGGTTAAAAGCCCGGTCGGAAGAAACTGGATGTCGATACGGGATATGGATACTGCCGCCGGAGTTATCGGGATCAATGCCCGAAAATACAAAACCTTAGCCTTTGCTGTTAGCGGTTTACACAG
>NZ_AFWJ01000085.1 GCF_000222685.1 Vibrio nigripulchritudo ATCC 27043
TTCATCAGCTTATTGCTGTGGATGGTCGTGCCATTATCCATGACCATTTATTTTTCCGTCATCCGATACAACCTCCTGTATCCGGGAGAGAATAATTACATCGGCGGACTTAACTTTGAATTTTTCTATACCGACGAAGCTTTCTGGCCAGCGGTGACCAATACACTGACGTTGGTTGGCATGGTGTTGGTCGTAACCGTGATTGCTGCGGTTTTGATTGCCGTGTTACTGGATAAGCCGTTTAAGGGCAGGGGCATTGTTCGGGTATTACTGATTTCACCGTTTTTCATTATGCCAACGGTGAACGCATTGATCTGGAAAAACCTGATGATGCACCCAGTTTACGGCGTTTTAGCGTCGCTCTGGGAATCGGTTGGGTTAGAGCCTGTAGATTGGCTCTCGGATTATCCGCTGGGTTCGATTATCGCCATGTTGAGCTGGCAATGGATGCCATTTGCCCTGCTGATCTTTATGACGTCATTGCAATCGATGGATACCGAGCAGAAAGAAGCGGCAGTGCTGGACGGTGCCAACGGTTTTCAAGTGTTCCGCTACTTAACGCTTCCACATTTGGCACGACCTATCGCGGTAGTGATGATGATCGAAACCATCTTCCTACTCTCTGTGTTTGCGGAAATTTTTGTGACCACCAGTGGTGGACCGGGGTACGAGTCAACCAACCTGGCATTTCTAATTTTCGCTCAAGCCTTAATGCAATTTGATGTCGGCGTGGCGTCTGCGGGTGGTTTGATTGCGGTTATTCTCGCCAACATTGTGGCTTTCTTCTTAATCCGTGCCATTGGCAAAAACTTAGTCGCCTAGGAGAGCTTTATGAATCAGACATTTCGATTTAGAGCCGTTTTAAGCTGGGTGATAGCGTTGATCGTGTTTTTCCCGATCATCATGATGCTGATTACCTCATTCAAAACGGAACAGCAGGCCATTTCGGTTCCACCGAGCTTTATCTTTGAGCCTACGGTTGAAAACTACGGCATCGTTCAGGAGCGAAGCGATTACCTGAAATTCGCCAAAAACTCAGTAATCACTGCATTTGGTTCCACGTTGATCGCCTTGATCATCTCGGTTCCTGCGGCATATTCAATGGCGTTTTACCCGGGTAAACGTACCAAAGATATGCTCCTTTGGATGCTTTCAACCAAGATGCTACCTGCCGTCGGGGTATTGGTGCCAATCTACATACTGTGCAAAGAGGCAGGATTGCTCGACAGTAGTTTGGCGCTGACCATTATTTACACCTTAATCAACCTGCCGATCATCATCTGGATGTTGTTCTCATACTTCAAGGACATTCCAAAAGACATTCTCGAGGCCGTCCGTTTAGACGGAGCGAGCACGTTAGGCGAAATTCGTTATGTGCTGCTTCCGCTCTCATTTGGTGGCATCGCATCAACAGCGCTTTTGTCTATTGTCCTGAGCTGGAATGAAGCCTTCTGGGCGATCAACTTAACATCCGCAGATGCCGGTACATTAGCCACCATGATTTCAACGTATTCCAGCCCGGAAGGATTGTTTTGGGCGAAGTTATCTGCCGCATCCACATTAGCCTGTGCACCTATCGTCGTGCTTGGCTGGTTCTGTCAGAAACAATTGGTACAAGGATTGACCTTCGGAGCAGTAAAATGAGTTATTTAACAGTCAACCAACTCGACAAAAAATACGGCGATGCACTTGCCCTTAAAAACATCAATTTTGAAATTCAAAAGGGTGAGTTTGTGGTCTTCGTTGGTCCATCCGGTTGTGGAAAGTCGACACTATTAAGAACCATTGCGGGGCTGGAAGAATCTTCTGCTGGTGGAATTCACTTAGATGGTGAACTGATTACCGAAGTGCACCCATCTAAGCGTAACCTTGCCATGGTGTTCCAAAGCTACGCGTTGTACCCACATATGTCGGTTAAAGAAAATATGGGTTTTGCTCTTAAGCTGGCAAACACACCAAAAGATGAGATCGACAAAAAAGTACTTCAAGTCGCTAAGGCACTGAAACTCGAGCCATTGCTTGATCGCAAACCAAAGGCACTTTCTGGTGGTCAGAGGCAGCGTGTGGCAATTGGGCGCGCCATCGTACGTAACCCGAAAGTATTCCTGTTTGACGAGCCACTTTCTAACCTGGATGCTGCGCTTCGCGTTGAAATGCGTATCGAGCTTTCTCGCCTGCATCATGAACTTGGCACCACTATGATTTACGTGACTCACGATCAGGTCGAGGCAATGACGCTCGCCGACAAAGTGGTGATCATGAAACAAGGGGAAGTGGCACAAATTGGTTCTCCGCTAGAGCTTTATCATCAGCCTGCGAACCTGTTCGTTGCATCCTTTATTGGCACTCCAAAAATGAACTTGCTTAACCTCGGAACCGTTTATTCTGAAGGCGAAAACCTGACAGCACAGTTAACGAACGATGCTCAAATTCGACTACCTGTAAATAAATACAGTAGTTCCGTTTTGCAAGCTAAAACGCTGGGAATTCGACCTGAAGCAGTCACCATTGTCCCGACCGAGCAAGGCGACGTAACAGGTGTGGTAGAGGTAATCGAACAACTGGGTTCGGAAACCCTGAGCTATGTCCGCATTGAGAACGGCGAGACTCTGGTTTCTAAACATGCGCCCGCAGACAGCCCGAAACTGAATCAGGAAGTAGGGTTGGCTTTGGACAAGGAACAAATCTATCTGTTTGATTCACAAGAGCAAGCGCTCAATATTTATGAGGAGCTCTCTTATGACGAATAGACTGGTTCACTTTGGTGTGGGATCTTTTTTCCGTGGACATCAGGCGTATTACGTCGACAGATTCAATCGTCTGGTTCCACCTTCTGACCGTTGGCACTATACCGGCGTCAACCTTCGCCCAGAATCACGAACAATCACTCAAACCTTGCAACAGCAGGGCGGTCGATATCATCTAAAGAAAATCTCCGCATACGGTGATATCGAAATCCGAAAAATTGAAGCGATGGATACGGTTGTCGACGCTTCCGGTGACGTTTCCGAACTAGATAGCATCTTCACCGATCCGAATGTAAAGGCCTTAACCATAACGGTTACCGAGGGCGGTTATTATCTGACAGATACCAACGACGTTAACTTAAAGGATGTGGAAATCGCATCAGATTTAACGAATTCGGATGCGCCAAAAACGGTTTACGGATACTTAAGTTACGCTTTGAAACAGAGAGCAGCAAGCCAGGCGGGTGCAATTACCGTTTTGACCTGCGATAACTTACGCGACAACGGAACTCTATTAGAAAATGCGTTTAAACAGTTTCTCTCGGCTAAGCAGGAAACTGAGCTTTTAGAATGGGTCAGTAAACACGTCACATTCCCTTGTTGTATGGTCGATCGAATAACACCCGTTCCTCCGAAAGGGCTGGCGAGGCAGCTTGAAACCATCATCGATGAAAAAGACGAGTGCCCAATTATGGGCGAAGACTTCGAACAGTGGGTCATTGAAGACAAATTCGCTTCAGACTTTCCCCAGTTAGAAAAAGTCGGCGTAACTTTTTCCAGTCAGGTCCATCAATACGAAGAAACCAAGATACGCATCTTAAATGGCGGTCACTTTTTGTTGTCTTATGTGGGTGCGTTAAGAAATTACATCACCTTCGATCAGAACATGGAAGATGACCAGCTTGCCGATTGGTTAAAGGGTTATCATCAAACCGAGGTTATCCCGACTATCAGCCATCCGCCTGTCGATCTGGAGCAATATCGTCAGAAAATTGTTGAGCGTTTCAGTAACAGCCATATTGCCGACTCAATAGAGCGGATCGCGATGGACAGCGTGAGCAAGTTTCCTCAGTTCATATTGCCCACAGTGCGCTTTAATCTCGAAAGAAACCATATGCCACGATATGCGATTTGCCTTATTGCCCACTGGTACTGCTTTCTGGAGCGATTCCATAACGGAAAGCTCGCGTTTAACTATAAAGACCCGCATTTCAGTAAAGCAGAACAATGGCTTAATTCATGTGACCCTGTCACTACATTTTTATCAAATGAAGATGTCTGGCAGGGGCTGACGTCCCATTTTCCCGATTTTACCGAGCAGCTTAAAAAGCAGATTGAAACCCAATCAAAAGAATATGAGGAATCCGAGAGCTAATGAGTAAAGGTCAATTCGTACTTCTGTCCAACATATGTGACAGGCTTGATAGTGATAGGAAAGCCCAGCTCTCAGACAAATTTGGGGCGGAATTATATAGATATACCTTAGGGTTATTTCACTCTAAGCATCTTGGCGATTCTCGTGTCTACACATTCAAAAACAGCCGCAAAGCCAAGAAATCAGGTAGAACGCTTAAAATCATAAGGAAATGAAATGAGTATCACCGTATTTAATCAAGACCAACTGGTCTTGAAAGGGAAAGTCGCTCTGCTCAGCGGCGCAAACGGAGGAATTGGATTAGCGGTTTGCGCAACTTATCTCGCTAATGGCTCAAGCTGTATGGTTCTGGATCTGGCTGATTCTCCATCCGCAGAGCTAAGCGAGTTAATAAAGCAATACCCAGACTCGCTAAGTTACTGCCCAACCAATGTGACGGATTTGGATCAGATAGAGCAGGCAATTTCCAAAACAAAAGCGCAGTATGGTCATATTGATGTGCTGTTCAACAATGCTGCGATATTCGATATGGGACCGATTCTTGAATCGACATCTGAACAGTTTGACCGCTTATACAACGTCAACGTGAAAGGGATGTTCTTCATGATGCAGGCAGTCGCAAAAGAAATGGTTGCAGCAGGTAAGGGCGGTAAGATCATCAATATGGCATCGCAAGCAGGAAGACGCGGTGAACCTTTAGTTGCTCACTACTGCGCAACCAAGGCAGCGGTTATCAGCTACACCCAGTCTGCTGGGTTGGCCCTGGCTGACAATGGCATTAATGTAAATAGTATCTCGCCGGGCGTCGTCGACACTCCAATGTGGGATCAGGTGGATGCATTGTTCGCTAAGTATGAAAACCGTCAGCCCGGCGAAAAGAAAAGGCTGGTTGGTGAAGAAGTACCGTTGGGACGAATGGGCTTGCCAGACGACATGGCGGGAATGGCGTTGTTTTTGGCGTCACCAATGTCAGACTACATTACCGCTCAGACATTTAATGTCGATGGCGGCAACGCGATGAACTAAGAGTAAAGGCATACTTTAACGCAGCATAAGGAAGGAAAATGGCGTACTACCTGGGAATTGATATTGGTACTTCATCGGTAAAAACGTTGCTTATGGATGGCAATGGAACAGTCGTTGGCACTGCTGGCGAATCCTATCCTGCATCCACTCCTAAACCACTATGGTCCGAACAGGAGCCCGATTTATGGTGGAATGCAACGCTTAACACTCTGAAGCAAATCAAACACGATTTCCCAGTGCCATTTTCCGATGTTCAGTGCATAGGACTTTCTGGGCAAATGCACGGCGCGGTCATGCTCGATGAGTCGCTCAATCCAGTAAGACCCGCCATCCTTTGGAATGATGGACGTTCACATCTGCAAGCAGAAGATATGAATCGTGAGTTTCCTGAACTCGGGAACGTAGCGGGTGTTCCGGCGATGTCTGGATTTACTGCTCCTAAACTACGCTGGATGGAAGAACACGAACCCGATGCGTTTAAGTCTATTCGACATGTTCTCCTTCCTAAAGACTACGTCAGGCTAAAGCTGACTGGAGAGCTTGCGACAGACGTCAGTGATGCAGCAGGAACCTTGTGGCTTGATGAAGAAAGCCGTGAGTGGTCGGACAAAATGCTCGAACTTAGTGGGCTTCAACCAAGTCAGATGGTTACCTTAAAAGAAGGGACAGAAGAAACTGGTAAGCTTTTAGCAGAGATTGCGTCCGAACTTGGTTTATCCACTTCGGTCACCTTATGCGCTGGCGGGGGAGACGCAGCATGCGGAGCTATTGGTATTGGAGCCATAAATCAGGGAGACGCGTTCATATCTTTAGGGACATCTGCCCAGTATTTTGTGACCACCGAGACTTATAAACCTTACCCTCATGCGTTAGTCCACTCTTTTGCTCATGCTGTTCCTGAACGTTGGTTTCAAATGGCGTGCATGTTGAACGGTGCCAGCCCGTTAAAGTGGTTTGCGGATTTAACCAAGCAGGACATCGGTGAGCTGATTGCTGATCTCGAAGCCGATTACGATCCCACTCAACCAACGCTATTCCTCCCATACTTGATGGGGGAAAGAACGCCTCATAACAATCCATTTGCGACCGCCAGTTTTCACCATATGACATGGGCGACAAAAGGGCACCACATGACTCAGGCAATATTGGAGGGTGTTGGTTTTTCACTGCTAGACTGTCAGAACGCCATTCAGGAAAGCGGCACTAAAGTTGAATTTCTGGGTGCCATTGGCGGCGGAACCAAAAGCCGGTTATGGCTTCAGATTATCGCCAACATTCTAGGCATAAAGATCCTTCGCTACGAAGGCGGAGAGAGCGGTCCGGCTTATGGAGCGGCGAGGCTGGCCAAGCTGTGTGATACCGGAGAACCTGTTTCATCCGTTTGTCACGCACCTAAAGTGCTTGAAGAGATTCTCCCCAACCCAGAGTATCAAGCCATCTATCAAAAGAAATACCAAGAGTTTAAGACGCTATATTCAGAATATGAGAAACAGCGTTCGAGTCGAGTAGGAGCTTCTTATGTCCACCTATGAAATTAAGCCGTATCATCGGGAAAGCCTGGGCGAAGAACCCGTTTGGGAGTTCATGGCGTTCGACAAAGAATCGGTAGCGTATACGGAACATGGCGTACCTCACCACCGAATTAAATGGCATGTACATGAGCAATACGAACTCCATCTGATTGTGAAAACAACAGGTAAAGCGATGATAGGTAACCACGTAGGGCCATTTTCGCCGGGTCAACTTATTCTGGTCGGCCCTTGGCTTCCCCATAACTGGGTGAGCTATCTTGCAGAAGGGGAAACTCACAAGCTGCGAGACATGGTGGTGTTGTTTGAACCTGAACTGATACAGAGAGCGGCACAAATTTTCCCTGAATTATCCTTGTTTAAACGACTGATAGAACAGGCAAAAATGGGGGTAGAGTTTCTGGACGTACCCATGGAAACCAGCATGGAATTTATGAAATCGGTTCGTAATACCCGGGGCGTCGAGAAGCTAACTAACTTCCTGAGATTTATGGATTTCCTAAACGAGCAGAAAACGAGAATTCTGTCCACACTGCCGCCTTCTGAGAAGAAAGACTCTGAAGTCATGCACAACAAAATTAACCTTGTGCTGGACTACGTCATGCTTAACCACGAAAAAACCATTCGTGTAAAAGATGTCGCCGATCTTATCGACATGACGGAATCTTATTTCTCACGCTTCTTCCACAAATCAACAGGGCATCGATTCACCGATTTTGTAAACCGAATTCGCATCCAGCGAGCCTGCATCAAACTGGTTGAATCAAAAGAAAGTATTGCCAACATTAGCCAGCAAGTCGGCTTCGCAAACCTCGCCAATTTCAGCCGCCAATTCAGAAGAATTAAAGGTCTGACTCCGCTCGCATACCGCAAGAAAAACTCGGTGGATGGTTAGTCTGTCTTACCTGTGAATAGGTAAGCTAGCCGAAGCCGAGTTTTCGTAATTCAAATGACGTGGCGGTTCCTTTATCAACCACGTCATTTAAAAGGATCCTCGTCCTTTCGATTAGGCAATAGTTTAAGAACTAGGGTTGCCCATCCCTTTAATTTGCTCAAAAACTTCTTCAGCTTCGGCAGTTAATAGTGAGTAAGTTCGGATGTCTCCGCGCCTTTGAGCTTGCATCGCTTGTTCAAGAAGCATCGAGTGTCGTTTTTTGAGCTTTTTAGCCGAGTTGTTCTTAAAAAATGAAAACATATTTAGGTCCGTATTTGGATAACTATCTGTACTACGGAAGGCGTCTGGAAATGGTTCATTGAATAAGTGTTTGTGAAATTAAAGTTCCAAAACTGTCTCATGTTGCTGAGAGCGCGCCAATTTCGATTTATTGTAGTGGAAGGCTTGATAGAGTTTTATGCTAATGTGCATTGCCAGTTTATGATGGATTGAGTACAGGAGAGAATATTTAGTGGCAGAGAATATAGGTACAAAAAGTGCGTTAAGAAAAAGAGCGGATGAAGTTAAGGATTTCAGGTGTAAAAATCTAATAGTAGTTTTGGAGAACCCTAAGACATTTAAAAACATTGGCTCCGTAGTTAGAAACGTAAACGCCTTAGGAGCAGAGAAAGTTTACATTGTAGACGAAAATGGGTCTTTACCTGATGATTGGCAGGACATGCGGCATTGGAATCCACTCGTGAAGCCTTCAGCTTCCGCTGTTAAATGGAGTTTTGTTAAAAAATTTAGCTCAACTCAATCTTGCCTTGCACATCTAGAGGGCAATAAGTTTGATTCAATTGCTACCTCTCCTCATGTAAAAGGGAAAATGAACGTAGAGTTAAGCAAAGGCGACTACACTCAAAAGCGACTGGCAGTGTGGTTCGGCAACGAATCTAAAGGGTTGAGCGAGCTTGCGATTCAATCGAGTGTTTTCTGCGTTAATATTCCAATGTTTGGCATCATAGAAAGTTTAAATCTTGGCACTTCCAGCGGAATTGTTTTATATGAGATCACCAAACAGCGTAGAGAGTTCCAAAACCGGAAGTATGGGCGTATTTAATTCATTTTTTACAGAAGTCACTGCCGACAGTTATTTTGCTCAAAACTAGAGACCTTATGCCGAGCAAATATGATACCTAAACACCAAAAGGAACTTAATGTCTCATTAAGCCCTATAAAGAGACCATCGACTTACGTTATTGCGATATCTATCAACATACGTAACCAACAAGGAAAGATCAGACAATGGAATGGTATTTAGCTGTCTTAAA
>NZ_AFWJ01000084.1 GCF_000222685.1 Vibrio nigripulchritudo ATCC 27043
ACAGGGCGGGCAAACATCGTTGAAATTTCACCTTCCGCGGATCAGTCCTCACGCAGTTTCTTGGTTAAGCTTGCGTTACCTGTAAGCCCTTCAGTTTACCCTGGAGTGTACGGAAAGGTACATGTACTTAGCCACAGTGAATCTGTTTTGACTCTGCCTGAAAACAGTGTGTATCAGGTTGGGCAGCTCGACTATGTACGAATTGTCGAGGAAGGAAAAATCAAAACTCAACTGGTTCAGCTTGGACAAAACAATCAGGTAAGAAAAGGACTTCACGAAGGGGATGAAGTGGTTCTAAATCCATTAAAATTGAATTAGAAAGTAAAACGGAAGCGACCCAATCGGGTCGCTTTCTTGTTTAGTATCCAAAAAACCTTGCCCACTTACACCAGACTTTCTGCAGTCCTTCCAGATCGCCTTTTACAAACTGGATTTTCTGACCGGGCTTGGCTTGCGCAAGTCTGGGCAAATCAATTCGGGCAACGCAGCCTAGTTTTGGATAACCGCCCAGAGTCTGCCTGTCATTGAGCAGAATAATCGGATTTCCGTCCGGCGGAACCTGAATGGATCCCAGAGCAATACCTTCAGATATCAGGTTTCCACTTGGAGGATTGATGGTATCTCCCTCCAGGCGATAGCCCATGCGGTTACTGTTCTGACTGATTGAAAACGATCCGCTATACAGTTTTCGCAACGAATCCGGATGGAAGCTTTTATTCTGGTAGCTCTCGATAACTCGTAAAGTCAGCGGTAGGTTGTAGTCAGGGATGAACCGGAATGTGACCTGTTTTGAGGTCAACTTCGTTTGCTCATCGGAGAATTCAACTTGATCCCCGACTTCCAGCGCACTTCCATCTTGCTGTAATCCGCCAACCATTTCCCTTTGAACCGTCGAAGCACTCCCAAAGTGGGGGGTACATTTGAACCCACCTTTTACTGCAAGGTAAGCTCTTAACCCGTTACGTGGTAACGAAAAAGAAAGTGTCTGACCGCGTTTTATCCAATGCCTTGACCAGTTTGCCACGGGGATTTGGTTGATTCTTGGTTGCAAATCGCCGCCGCAGATGGCAATCATGGCGTCTTGCTCAAAAGTAAATAATGCCTGACCAAGGGTGATTTCAATCGCAGCAGCGTTAAGGTCGTTACCCAGTAAGTAGTTAGCCCAGCTAAAAGCATAGTCATCGACCGGTCCACCTTGCGTTAGCCCCAACTGGCTACACCCGTATCGACCAAAGTCCTGAATAAGAGAAAGTTGCCCAGCTTTAGTAACCGCCATTACACCCATTGTTCACCCCCTAAAGAAACGAACTCTTTCTCTGTAATTGAGTAGAACTGAACAACATCACCAATATTGATGTCAGGTGTTGAGTCTGGATTTTTGGAATCCCAAAGTGGTGTTGGGCAGTTCCCGATGATGTTCCAACCACCTGGGGAACGGGATGGGTACACTGCCGTTTGGTTAGATGCGATACCGACACTGCCTGAAGGAACAAACACTCTGGGAGTATCATGTCTGGGTTTAGCTATTTCATTCGGTACTTCAGCTAAGAATGCGAAACCGGGAGAAAAACCAATGGCACAAACCCGAAAGAAACTCTCTGTATGCAGCTTTATCACATTATCAGACGTCATTCCGGCAAACTCGGCAACAGCCTTTAAGTCTGGTCCGGTATCTCCACCGTAATAGACTGGCAACTTATGTAGGGTAGATTTGCTCTCGATTGTAAAAGCCTGGCTTTGCTCATTCAGCAAACTTCGCAACTGAGTAATAAACTGCTCTTGATGGATTCGAAACGGAAGATAATCAATCAAAATGGAGGTGTAGGAAGGGGTGACATTCATAACCTGATCCGAAAATCTTCCCGCAATGCATTTCGCAGCCTCGCCAATAAAAGGGGCTAGCTTAGGGTCAATACGACTACCAAAATACACAATAAGACTGCACTCAGCGACAGGCTGGATTTCAAACTTGATCATTTCAGTCTCTCTTACAGCGCCGCTAAGCTTTGGGATATTCTCTGGACCATGGCAACGGATTCAGGGTTATCACCATGAACACAAACTGTGTCCGCTTCAATCTGAATCTTGCTGCTATTGATACTGGTGATGCTGCCGTAACGGGCAAGCTGCATCACCTGATGATAGATGTCATCTTCCTTGTGATACACGGCATCAGGATGACTGCGAGGGACGAGAAGTCCGTTGTCTAGGTAGGCTCTGTCGGCAAATGCCTCAAAGAGTAGGGGAACGTTAAACTGATCCGCAAGGTCGAGATATCTAGAATTATCGGTGCCAGCCAGGATCATAACAGGCAAAGAGAAGTTTTCAGCTGCCGCCAGAATGCCAACAAACACTTCTTCACTTTTCATCATGTCGTTATAAAGTGCGCCATGGGGCTTTATATATTCAACTTTAACGCTATTGAGGTTAGCGAGAGATTGAATTGCTCCAACTTGGTACACCACATTGTGTACGATTTCATCCTGTGACATGGGGATACTTCTGCGACCAAACCCATTCAGATCCGGGTAGCCCGGATGGGCACCAACGCTAACCCGGTATTGCTTTGCTAACTTTAGGGTGGTGGACATAACATTCGGGTCGGATGCGTGAAAACCGCAGGCAATATTTGCCATATCGACCCATGGCATTACTTCTTCGTCTAAGCCCATCTTCCATGAACCAAAGCTTTCGCCCATATCACAATTTAGTTTCAACCTTTCCTTGGTCATTTGTCTGCTATCCCACTGATGACTTACCGTTAAGGTTAATTGTATTCCATTAAATTGAGAAGCTTTAGAGCGCGAGTTTCATTTTTGCTAACAATTCAATAAATTTGCGGAAGCTTTTTCTATAAAATCCAATTACTTTGAGATATGAGACTACAAATCCCCATACAGGTTAAGTAGAATTACGTTAATTACACCATTTAGGAAGAACCATGAAAGTACTTGTTACTGGTGGCATGGGCTATATCGGCAGCCACACTTGCATTCAAATGATCGAAGCTGGCATGACGCCAGTGATTCTAGACAACTTGTACAACAGCAAATCCAGCGTATTAGACCGAATTGAAAAGGTTTCTGGAACCCGCCCAGTTTTCGTAGAAGGTGACATTCGTAACAAAGACCTTCTTGTTAAAATCATGAAAGAGCACAACTTAGAATCCTGTATTCATTTTGCCGGACTAAAAGCAGTAGGGGAGTCGGTAGAAAAGCCGCTGGAATACTACGACAACAATGTTCATGGCACTTTGGTTCTGGTTGAGGCGATGCGTGAAGCTGGTGTGAAGTCATTGGTATTCAGCTCTTCTGCAACTGTGTATGGTGACCCGGCTTCTGTGCCAATTACGGAAGATTTTCCAACTAGTGCCACCAACCCGTATGGTCGTAGCAAACTGATGGTGGAAGAGTGTTTAACAGACTTCCAAAAAGCAAATCCGGACTGGAGCATTACACTTCTTCGTTACTTCAACCCGGTAGGTTCGCATCCGAGTGGCGACTTGGGTGAAGACCCGCAAGGCATTCCAAACAATTTGATGCCTTTTGTTTCTCAGGTTGCAGTTGGTCGCCGTGAGTTTTTGTCTGTTTTCGGCAGTGACTATCCAACAAAGGATGGAACGGGTGTCCGTGACTACATTCACGTGATGGACTTAGCAGACGGTCACTTAGCAGCACTCAATGCCGTTGGCAGGAAAAACGGTCTGCATATCTATAACTTAGGCACAGGTAATGGCTACAGTGTTTTAGATATGGTTAAAGCCTTTGAGAAAGCAAGTGGTCAGGAAATTCCTTACAAACTTGTAGATAGACGACCGGGTGACATTGCAGAATGTTGGGCTGATCCAAAGAAAGCAATCGACGAGCTAGGCTGGAAAGCAGAACGTTCTTTAGAACATATGACTGTAGATACCTGGCGATGGCAGTCACAAAATCCGCAAGGCTATCAAGATTAGAAAAATTGAAAAAAGAGGCTTTCGAGCCTCTTTTTTGATCTGAATCGATATTTTTCGTAAAAATCTCGTTAAGGGGTTTCGTACATTCTATAACCTGCTAGAATATGTCCGAAGCTTAATTTTGAACGTTAAAAAACACTTTGTTAACGATTCATTGAACATTTTCTAATACCACTTTCAGGGGACACTGATGGAGCTAGCGCTTATCATCACTTTCATCATTGCAGCAGCTGTAATGGTTAAGAAAGAGATGGCAGAAAACAAATAATATCGAAATAATTCAGTCACTTTTTGATAACCTTTTTGAATATTTCGAACTTGATGAAATCCAGCTTAAAGCTGGATTTTTTGTATTTAGCCATTTGTAAATTTGATCTTATAAACGCAAAAAAAGACCGATTTCTCGGTCTTTTCTTTTGCATCAAACACTAAGCTTAGAAATCGTATTTTGCAGTAATCGCAAAGTTACGTTCTGGTTGTGATCTATTCACATCTTCTGCAGATAGAGAGCGAACATCATTCCAGTTGTAGTACTGTCTGTCTGTTAGGTTAAATATGCCAGCTCGTAACGTTAGGTCTTGAGTAGGCTTATAGTAACCAGTTACATCGAAGATAGTTGCAGACGTCATATCAAACGAAGGACTTGAAGATGTTTTCTTACTTGCTGTGTAAACCATTTTTAAAGACGTACCCCAACTATCAGAAGGACTGTCGTAGTTTAACTTCGCCAGAGCTTGCCAAGGGTTCACAGAGTCAAGTCTTTCACCTTCGCCATCACTGCCTTCTGTATAAACACCCGCAATACCAGACTTGAAGCCTTCAGGAAGACCTAACACAGCTGACAGGTTTTGCTTTGAAGAAAGCTCCACACCCTTAATAGTCGCTTTATCAACATTTACGTGCTGGAATACATGAGGAACCGGACCACCTCCAGCCTGAACAGTTTTAGACTCAATAAAGTTATCGTAGTCGTTGTAGAATACGACAAATTCAGTGTCGGCATTTTCAAAGCTAGATCTTAAACCTAATTCGTAAGAGATACTGGTTTCAGCTTTCAGATCAGGGTTAGGGATGTTTTTGTATTTAAAGAAAGGACTATTTAAGTTGCTGAATGAGTAAAATAGTTCTTTGAAGTTAGGCGCTCTGAATCCTTGGCTTACTTGTGCAAAAGCTTTATGGGTCTGATTCAACTCATACACGGCTCCAACTCTACCAGTAACTGCAGAATCACTGTATTTAGTGTAACTATCTGGTGTGTATCCACCGGAGTTCCCAGTGGCGACATTGCCATTAGGATCCGTATTGTAAGAGTCAAATCTAATACCTGGAGTCAATCTCAGCTTTCCATCCAGCATTAACATGTCGTCTTGCAGGAATGCGCCATAACGTTGCTCTTTAGCATTTGGCATGTAATAAACTGTTTTATCCGCGCCAATACTATTAATTTCATCGTTTTGGTTATGAATGTCTTTGTTTTTAAATGACACACCGTAGACAATGAAATGATCAATGCTTTCACCTGAGATGAACTTATCGCCCTGTATCTCGCCTTGGAATCCGCGTTCACGATAAATGTAGTCTTTATGTTGGACGTTTCCGTTTGAGATCTTTGTACGGTGGGTGTCTGATTTCTCTTTTTGACTAACCCAATCCACATGCCAAACTAAATTGTCAAAAAGAGCTAAATTTGCATTCCATGTATGCTTGATTCCAAAGCTCTGTGAGTCAGAAACATCATGACCTTTGTACGGTTTGTATGATTTATTGGTAACATCTGTCTTAGTGTCACCTTTCACATAGCTACCACGGACTTCGAATGAATGTGATTCATTCAGATCATATCCAAGCTTAACTAGAAGATTATCAGAAGAATAATCTTGGTTGTCTGGCTCACCGAAGTTGTTTAACTCATTACCATCTTTACGAGTATAAGCAACTAAAGACTCAAGGCTGCCAGAGCGATTTGCAAGAGCAACTGATTCACTGAATGTTTTATCAGCAGAGTGATAACCTAGTTTAACGTAGCCGCCAAAGCCATCACCTGTCGGCTCCAAAAAGTCGGAAGCGGATTTAGTTGAAAATGCAACGATACCCGCTATTGCATCACTACCATATAGACTTGACGCTGAACCCTTTACAACTTCAACAGATTTGAGCATTTCAGGGTCGAAGTTCAAACGCCCTGAGCGGATAAAGTCACCCCCTGGATCGTACTGATCTGGCTGAACTACGCCATCAACAACAATCTGGACACGGTTGCCCGAAAGACCGCGGATATTGATATTTTGAATACCTTGGCGACCGGCATTTTCAATGGTGACGCCTGGTGTGTAGTCAAATACGTCAGCGATATTGTTGGACATATTTGATTCAATTTCGGCATCGGTAATCACTGCTACAGACGCTGCCACATCTTCAAGGGCCTGGTTTGTTTTTGTAGCAGTTACTACGACAGTTTCATCAACTTGCTCGTTTGCCAAAGTAGGCGCAGAAAGGGCAATTAAGATTGAAGCCGTGAGCAAAGGCTTCTTAAAGTTAGGTTGCGACATTTTTGTTTTTCCATGAATCGCTTTAAATGGTGCGAGGATTGTAATTGATCAAAATGATAATAACTATCATTACACTTCTCATTACGATGTAAAAACAGACGATGGAGGAAATATGCAAATACGCTAACTCTTTGTTTTAATTTCAGTATAAAGTTCGGTATTCGAAGTATAAGAAAGCGTAAATTTTCAGTATTCGTGATCTTAATCACGCTTATCTAACACGTTAAAACAATGAAAAGTAAGGTGTCGTATTGTAAATAGGATAATCATCAAACAGAGATCTCTTCTTGAACAGCCCAATCACCTTAGAAGCATTGCATATTCTTGATGCAATTGACCGTCGAGGCAGTTTCGCAGCGGCGGCAAATGAATTGAACCGAGCGCCATCTTCCCTTAGTTATCAGATTCAGAAACTAGAACAGGATCTCGACTTGGTTATCTTTGACCGGTCAGGGCACAAAGCAACATTTACTCACGCGGGTAAGTTGTTGCTGGAAAGAGGTCGCATGCTTTTAAGCGCGGCAGAAGATATGGTCTCTGATGCGAATGTTCTGGCTCACGGGTGGGAGTTAGATCTTACCATCGCTCATGATGGCATTGTTCCAGGTAATACATTTTTTCCACTGGTCGAGCATTTAGGTGCGGTAAGTAAAACCAGAGTAAAGTTACAGGAAGAAATTTTGGCAGGGTGCTGGGAATCACTCGCTTATGATCGAGCAGATCTTCTTATTTGCCCAAAACCAGAAGTTTACCCGCAGGATGTAAAAGCAGAACCAATAGGCACCATGTCAATGACTTGGGTTGCAGCTTACGATCACTATATCCACCAGCGAAAAGGCGAATTCGACAATGATTCGCGCAGTCACTATAGAGCCATCGTAATTGCAGATACTGCCCGCGAAGCTCCGGCGCTAAGTAGAAACATTCTAGACGAACAGCCACGTTTAACCGTTACAAGCTTCCATGCAAAAATTGAAGCTCTGATTGCTGGATTAGGTATTGGTACAATTCCGACACATATCGCCAATGAAATGATAGAGAAAAAGCTGCTTCGCAAAATAGAAGGGACAGAAGATGCCCCTGTTGAAATTGTCCTTGCGTGGCGAAGAAACAAAATGGGTAAAAGCAAATCCTGGTGTATTCAATACATCAAGAAGAACTGGAAAGTCGATTACTCGTTTAAGGGCAGCCTCATATCGGCAATGCCGTCTTCAAACTGAATATCGAGCTCGAATCCCATTTTTTGAGCCAACATGAGCATGCCTCGGTTAGTAGGCATGGTCATTCCGGACATTTGTTTGGTTCCACGTTCTTTGCAGTAGCTTATTAATTTTTCCATCAAAACGCGCCCCAGACCCATACCTTTCAGATCAGAACGCACCAGAATGGCAAATTCTGCGTCGAAGTTTTCTGGGTCAGAAAGTACCCGGGCAACGCCTATAATTCGCTTTTCTCCCTCAAAGCTTTGTTGCGCGACAAATGCCATTTCCCGGTCATAATCAATTTGGGTGAAATTGGCCAGCGCCTCATGATTGAATTCTCCAACGTCGCTGAAAAATCGCTTGTACAAATCTTCTTTGGAAACATTGGAAATGAATTCAGCGTGGTCGGGTTCATCTTCTGGCAGAATAGGGCGGAGTAGTATATCGCTACCGTCTTTAAGCTTTACTTTTTCTTCATGCTCCACGGGATAAGGTCGGATGGCGAGTCTTTGATGAGAGTTTCCTTCAAATTCACATAACGTCAGATCGGCATCCAAGATGGTAAAGTCTTCTCCATTTGCCAGCACTGGATGAATATCCAGTTCATGTATCTGTGGGCAATCTATGACCATCTGAGAAATGCGAACTAAAAACTCACTTAGCCCATCAATACTCATGGGGTTGGGTAGCTGCTGAACACGTAATTTGTTTCGTTTGATGGCTCGGATAATCAGATAACGAGCTAGCGTCATGTTTAGTGGAGGAATGGCTGCCGTGGCATCCAGCGCCTCGTTCCATTCCGATCCACCTTCACCAATCAGTATGACCGGACCAAAAGTCGGATCAGACTTCACTTTAATCCTGATTTCCTGAGCACCGGCACGGCTTGCCATACCTTGAACCAGCAGACCATGAATTCTAGCAGAAGGATAGGTAAAAGAAACTCGATCCAAAATCGACTGAGCAGCCGAAGCCACCTCAGCACTGTTTCTCAGGTTAAGCATAACGCCTTGCACATCGGACTTATGCGCAATATCTGGCGAACGCAGCTTAACTGCAACAGGATAGCCAATCTGCTCGGCGATATGCACAGCTTCACTCTGATCGCTGGCAAGCCAGGTTGGAAGCACCGTAAATCGATATTGTTTTAGTAAAAAGGCAATCTGGTGAGTATCGAGAGTGGTACTTCCTTCTGACAACTGTTC
>NZ_AFWJ01000083.1 GCF_000222685.1 Vibrio nigripulchritudo ATCC 27043
GTGTTCAAGAGTTGCAATTTTAAACTCTCTGTGGCTCTGTTCAATGTTAAAAAACGTTCCATGCTGCTCGGTTATTTCCTCTAATAAGAAGTTAATGTCCTCGCCAATTTTCACGTATGCGGAATCCAACTGTGCCAGATAAGGCTGCACTTGCTCGATATATTGAGACTGAAAAACGTTTCGAAGATATTTGAACTGAGTACTGTTGATGTTTGCCCCACATCGAATGTTAGTGTCGTATTTTTTAAGCTGACTAGTCAGGGTTTCGAGCCAAAGCGTACTGTTATCCAGACTGTATTTAAGATTACCAATTACAGGAATTGTTTCAATGGTTTCTTGTGACGGTGTAACACTATTTGATGCAGATGTGTCACGACCCCTAATGGACTGAGATATCTTGATGAATGGATCCAAAGCGAGCTTTACTTCTGTTACCGAAGACATCGAATCTTCAGACAACCAGTCTTTCCCGGTCAGTTGAGCCCGCCAGGCACTACTCTGAGTAAACACATGTTGAAAATGAAGAGGGTACTGTCTGACTTTCTGTTGGTATGCCTTAGTAAGTTTGGCTTTCACTTCTTCAGAAATTTCTGGGTGTGAAAGGCATTCACTGGCTTTGGAAACAAATTGGGTTTCGTAATCGAGTTGACGAAACTCATCCTGAACCTTTCCAAGTGAAGAGTTGCGCTCTGCAATCAACTCAAACAAACCACAATTACGCAATTCATACGATTCAAGCAGACCAAGTGACAGACGTGGAATGGTCAATTGAAGCACTTTCTTATCTGGCAATGAAGTAAATCGCTCTTCCGGTGCGTCCATTTCAGGGGCATCCTGAACACGTGCGACTCGTTCCAGATAGTCTTGATACATGTTGGTGACAGGATCAGAACATCCTGTCAGAAAGAAGATAGAGGCGAAAAAAGTGATTCGTAGCAACGCATTACATTCCATTGTTTTTTCTAATTCTACGCCACCGAGACTGAAATGTATCAACCAAATAGAATAAAGCCCGGGAAACCGGGCTAAAAGAAAAATTGAACGTTTATGATGAATTATCGCGCAGAGAATTCGAGCTGGGTGTCATCTGGCTGCTTGTGCATCCAGTGAAGCCTCATACCAAGCATAAAGGCTGCGGAAGACAAACCCACTATGAAGCCAATCCAGAAGCCAGTCGCACCCATTGGGGCGACTACCCAGTCTGTCATGCCTAGCACGTAACCAACAGGCAAGCCTAATACCCAATACGCTATAAAAGTACGGTTAAAGATGGCTTTCATGTCTTTGTATCCACGCAACGCACCAGCTGCTATCACCTGAATAGAGTCGGTACATTGATAAATCGCGGCAAACACTAACAAAGTACTTGCGGTGACTACCACTTCCTTGTTGTCTGTGTACAACAGGGCAATCTGTTCGCGGAATAGCACGGTAAGCAGAGCAGTGATGCACGCTGTTGCCAGACCAACAAAAATGCCGACATGCGAAGAGATTCTTGCGCCTTCAGTACTGTTTTCCCCCAATTTATGACCGACACGAATACTTACTGCTGCGCCGATACTCATTGGAAGCATGAATACAAGGGACGAGAAGTTGATAGCCACCTGATGTGAAGCAACGATCGCAGGTCCTAAAGGCGCAATGAGTAACGCGACAACCGCAAACAACGTTACTTCAAAAAATAGCGCGGCTGCGACAGGTACGCCGAGCTTAAATAATCGTGTTTGTGCTTTCCATTGAGGCGCGTGAAATTCATCAAACAACTTAATGTGTTGTAACTTTTTGGCTTTCGCAACGTAGAACAACATCATCAGGAACATAATCCAGTAGACGATGGTCGTTGCGACGCCACAGCCCACACCACCAAGGGCAGGCGCGCCAAGCTTTCCGTACACAAATATCCAGTTAAGCGGAATGTTGAGAAGCAACCCGACAAAGCCAATAACCATCGCGGGCTTGGTCAGGGACATACCATCTGTCAGGCTTCGTAAAGTCTGAAACAGTAAGAAAGCAGGGACTGCCCACATCACAGCGAACATGTAGCCGTTGGCTTTTTCTGCCATAAGGTGTTCTACATCCATCCAGTCCAGGATCAACTGTGTCTGGAAAAGGACACCAACGATAGGCACAGTAAGTAGCAAGGACATAAAGATGCCCTGATGAATTTCAAAAGGAATTTTTACCTGACGGTTAGAACCGTTAAGCTGGGCAACAACGGGCACTAATGCCATAAGTAAGCCAATGCCAAACAGAATAGAGGGCAGCCAAACACTGGTAGCGATAGCAACCGCTGCCATATCGGTAGGGCTGACACCACCTGCCATAACGGTGTCGACAAATCCCATTCCCGTCTGAGCAACAGACGCAATGAGTACTGGGGTAGCGAGCTTAACTAATTGAGAAGCTTCTTTTTTATAGCGGTGCACACAAAACTCCAACATAGCTTAGAGTGGCGAATGATACTGCTTTGATCGTAAGATACCAATAACTTTGATACATATATTGATAGGACAAGAATGTTTACCGGAATTGTGCAGGGTACAGCGAAGATTGTATCGATAGAGAGAAAACAGGAATTTCAAACTCACGTTCTAGAGCTGGAAGGAGAGCTAGGTTCAGACCTTAAAATTGGCGCATCGGTTGCGCACAATGGTTGCTGTTTAACGGTTACACATATCGATGGGAATCGTATTTCCTTCGATCTCATGCAGGCAACACTTAAGTTAACCAATTTGGGCGGCTGCGATGTTGGTGATTACGTTAACGTTGAACGAGCTGCGAAGTTTGGCGACGAAATCGGCGGGCATTCAATGTCTGGTCACATTTCCACTACGGCTACCATTTCGAAAATTGAAGAAAGTGAGAACAATAAAACCATCTGGTTTGAACTTGAAAACGACCATATGCGATATGTTTTGGAAAAAGGTTACATCGGGATAGACGGTTGTTCACTGACGATAGGTTCCGTTGAAGATAACCAATTCTGTGTTCATCTGATTCCAGAAACATTAACAAGGACTCTGTTCGGAAATCGCAAAATCGGTGAGCCTGTCAATATAGAGTTTGACCCACAAACACAAGCAATTGTTGATACGGTGGAACGTGTGTTAAAAAATTACAATGTCTAAACTAACTAGTTGATTATATATACAAAAAAAGAGCACCTTTAGTAAGGTGCTCTTTATTTTTATATCAATGTTATTGACTATGGAAAAGGCAAACTCAAGGCTCAATTCAGAATATTTGTTCGTCATCAGCGTCTATGAATAGCTGTACCTTGTCATGCTGTTCGTCCACCAGCATATTCAAGTGAATCGCATGGCAACAAGCAGGGCAGTCATCGTAAAATTCCTGGCTGCCATTTGATGAATCCAAGGTAATACGTATTGTATATCCGCAGTGAGGGCACTTTACGCTCTTTTCTGTGTAAGCTTTCATAACATCGGTCCTTACATCAATTAGAATCCCCTGTTGAATTCTTATTCATACTAGCTCTTCGTCTTACTATTCGAATTGAATTAAGTATGAAACATGAATAAGTGCAAAATTTCAGAGAAAAACGACCTAGATCACGTGTTGACGGTCAGAAAAATGCATCTGAGCCAATGAAAGAAGAAAAGAAAGATGTGAAGTCAGCGTAGAAACAGGCTGATTATTGCCTTATTTATATAAAATCAGATACGTAATATTTTGAAATATTAATTATGTAATTGGATGGATTTAATCCATCCAATAATTTGAGCTAATGTGGCTACGAAATTTCAGACAGTAAGCTATCTACGATAGTTTGCGCGTCATCTAGATAGTGACCACCAAACAAATTACAGTGATTCAGAATGTGATAAAGATTGTAGACGTCTCGCCGAGATGCGTAGCTTTCAGAAAGCGGTCTCAAACTTTCATAGCCTTGATAGAAGTCGGTCATGAACCCGCCAAAGAGCTCTGTCATTGCTATATCACACTCAGCGTCTCCCCAATACGGTGCCGGATCGTACACCATAGGACCGACTGGGGTATTCGCAACATTGCCACTCCACAAATCACCATGTAGGAGTGAAGGGCGAGGGTGGTGGTGCGAAAGTCGGTCATAGACCGCTGAAACAATTAGGTCTGAATTGCCAAATTCCACGCCTTTTTCTTTCATTAGTTGAAGCTGCCAACCAATACGCTGCTCTGAAAAAAAGCGCGCCCAGTTTTTGTGCCAGGAATTCGGCTGGAGTGTGGCTCCTATGTAGTTGTCGCTATCGAAGCCAAATTCTTTCTGGTCACCCCAGTTATGATGTTTTGCTAACTGAAGACCGAAGCGATAACTGGCTTTTGCGCTTTCTAAAGGTTTGCAGGGTATGTAATTGAGGATCAGAAAGGCATGATCCTTACAATGCCCAACGTGAACCACCTCGGGCAAAAACAGCGAATCAGTTTGGGTGAGAGACTGTAACCCCTCAGCTTCAAGCTCGAAACGCGGCAGAAAGGAACGATCATTCGTTTTGACGAAATACCGCTGTTCGCCATCACTGATCATGTAGCTTTGGCTGATATCACCGCCGCTAATCCGAACTTTTTCTTTAATCTTGTATTCAAATACCAATACTTCAGAGAGTTGCTGAGAAATAGATTGCCACATATCCCATTCCTGCCGTCGGTTGGATTCTACACCCCAATATTAGCCCATTACTTTTTGTGGTTACTGTTAAATATGCCACATATGCCTAACTGACTCGTAAATAACACAAAGATCAAATGATCTGATCGAGATCTTCTTTTCAGGATCAGATGTGAAGCAAATCCGATTTTGGAAACAAAAACTAAACTAAAGCATAGTTTTGTAAAGTGTAACCATTATAGTGTGATGTTGATTCAGGAAAGTAATCCCAAGCGTTTTCTATGAAAGTACTAATTTGTGACGATTCAGCACTGGCTCGTAAGTCAGTAGCGCGTTGTATTGCTGATTCCGAGCATCAGAAGATTCTGTTCGCTGGGGATGGTCAGGAAGCACTAGACATACTCAAAGTGCAGAACATCGACGTTATGTTTCTGGATCTCACTATGCCTGTACTAGACGGGTACGAAGTTCTATCCGCAATGCCCGTCAGTGATTACCCGACTAAAGTGATCGTCGTTTCCGGCGACGTGCAGCAAGCCGCCAAAAAGCGCTGTAAAGAACTGGGGGCTTACGAATTCATTGAAAAGCCTCTGAACCCGGAAACCGCGAGACCGCTTTTTCCCAGTATCGGCTTAACTTTTTGCCAATCTTCTTCATCCACACCACTTCCAAAGCTGGATCCTATTACTCAGTTTAAAGAGTTGACCAATATCGCATTGGGGCGAGGGGCTGCCATCATCTCCGATCACTTGGGCGAGTTCATTCATATACCGATACCAAACGTCGGTCTGCTCAGTCCTGGCGAGTTAGCGATGACGCTCGAAGACGTTTTGCACCGTGAAGGCTCTGTGGCCGTCGCTCAGCGTTTTGTAGGTGGCGGTATTCACGGCGAAGCTCTGGTTTGTATGCGAGGCACCCAAATAGAAGAAATGGGGCAGAGCTTGGGCTACAAGGTTCAAGAGTCGTCATATAACGAAGTGGTTATCAATATTGCCAACTTGCTGGTGGCTTCTTACTTAGTGTCCCTTGGGGAACAGATGTGTACCCAGTTTGCGCTCCGGCAGCCTGCGGTCATCGACCACTTTCACCAGGAAATCAATTCCCTCAATGTCGGCGGTGTAGGGGAGCTCTTTACCGTCGAATACACTTACTTTGCTGAATCCATTCATTTTGAATGTGAAGTACTGTTCCTTATCGATTCTCGATCGGTCGGTAAGATAAAACGAATACTGGAGACGATGTAATGTCAGACCTGACTCTGGACATATCCGAATTTCACTGGGCATTACAGGTGATGGATAACATGGATGCCGGGTTAGTGGTACTCGACACCAATTACAAAGTCTGCACCTGGAACAGTTTCATGCAGTCATACAGCGGAATTACTGCAGACATCATCATGGGACACAACCTGTTTGATCTGTTTCCTCAGCTTCCAAGCGAATGGTTAAAAGCCAAAATTGAAGCCTCGATCAAATTAAAAATGAGAGGCTTTTCAAGCTGGGAAGACAGACCTTATCTGTTCGAGTTTAATAACTTTTCCCCGGTATCAAATGGTTTGGCAGTGATGTACCAAAACGTGGTGATTACACCACTAAGAGCACTGACCGGCGAAGTGACTCATGTCTGTCTAATGATTCACGATGTGTCAGACATTGCTAAAAAGAAACTCCACCTTAGAGAAACCAACCAAAAACTCAGCCACCTGAGCCGAACAGACGGCTTAACGGGTTTGTACAATCGTGCGCATTGGGAACAGTGCCTCAGCGATCAGTTTATCCAGTGCCAGACACTCAATACGCCAGCGTCTCTGGTGATCTTTGATATCGACCATTTTAAAAAGGTTAATGACACCTATGGTCACAGTTCAGGAGACGGTGTTATACGTCAAACGGCACATCTTCTGAAAAAAACCGCCAGACAAGCAGATTGTTGCGGTCGATACGGCGGCGAAGAATTCACCGTATTGCTCCCCAATACCAATTCAGAACAAGCACACTACTTTTCCGAAAGGCTCAGGCAGCGTATCGAAGAAACTGCCGTTTCAACCGAGCAGGGAGATATAAGCTTTACTATTAGCCTAGGAATTAGTGAGTTCCGCCCAGAAATGGAAACCTACCTAGCTTGGTTGGAATGTGCAGATAAAGCGTTATACAGCTCAAAACAAAATGGTCGAAACCAATCTACAATTCATGACTGAGTAAGCGAAAACTTGCCCGCTTACGTGTTAACTTAAAAGCCCGTTCTTTCTACTTTACAGCTCAAAATGAGTTATTTATTAAGCAACTGACCTTTTGGATATATCAAATTGGTCAGATATGTCTTAAAATTTAGGTAGAAACAATAAAACACCAAACTCGGTGGAGATTATAAAGTGGTTGTAGAAACAGATGGCTACCTTGCTCTGATTGAGCACCTGACAATGAACCTTGACATTTTTGCCCAAGTCGACGGCGATACTGGAGAAGAAAGTATCGAAGATGTCGTCACCGATCTTATCGCAACCAATATCATGGCCATTTTCGAACAGAACCCCGAACTGCATTCAAGCGTACGTTTTAAACTGCTGAAAGAAGCAGACTCCGTTGCTGAAGATTTAGGGGAGGTGTTAGCAGGTGCGTGGAGCAAGAAAGCGACAAACGAGCAAATCGCATTCTTAGACGAGTACATCTCACTACTTAAGAATCTATTCGACAGTGCGGTTGCTCAATACGACTAAACCAAATGGTCGGTTCAAACATGAAAAAGGCTGGTGAATCACCAGCCTTTTTCTATTCTGTAGCCTGTCGACTTAATGGACTCGTCTGAAATGCCAGAGAGCGTCAGCCCAATAAGGATTATCTAAACGCGATATGATGACGCCTTTCGAGGTGGAAGCGTGCATAAACGCGTTATTTCCCATGTAAACCCCGACATGACGTTGTTTGAATCCTGTTTTAAAAAACACGAGATCACCGGGTTGTGCGTCCCGATAACGAATTTTAGTACCAAGCTGGCTCTGACTTTCGGTAGTACGTGGCAATGTTTTGGAGAATGCCTCGCTAAACGCAATCTTGGTAAACGCACTGCAATCCAGACCGTAACGGTCATTTCCACCAAATCGATAGGGTACACCTTCCCATCTGGTATAAACCTTAGACAACGCCTGTTGAGTAGCTGTGTGGTTTTCACTGCTTAGCTCAAAAGGCGGTGACGAGCGGTACGGGACACTTTGCGAACACCCTACAAGTAATAGGGTCACAAATATGGCTTTTATCGATATAATCCTTTGAAAATTCATATAAGTTTTAATTCTTAGTTTTTCCTTTACTGAAATATAGCTGTCACGAGCGCACCATAGACTCTTTCACATCAAGACCAATGTGGACAAGTTTTTAGGACCGCTCAATGAGTAGAACCAGCAAGACCCGTTTCTCTCTTTCACTCATCCATGCCATCGTTGCCGTGTTTGCTGTTATCACGCTAATGGTAGTGTCACTTTCCGTGATCAGCCAGCGAGGGATAGACACAGTAGGCTCGGAATTCAATCACCTTTCTAATCAGGCACTTCCCCTTGCAATGAATAATGCAGAGTTAACTCAAGGGATATTGACTCAGGTTAAGCGCTTAAATCAAGGTATTCAAAGCGAAACTGAGGCAGAACTGCAAGATACGATGACAGTTTTGAATTCGCTGTCGGCACAGGGGCAGTCTCAGATCGACTCCCTGTTCCAGCTATCCGATGCGTTTGGTGGTGTGGTTTCCAATCAGCAGAAAGAGCGACTGATTGAATCTGTCGAGTCCTTAAGAAAAGGTTCTGTGCAAGTATTGGAAAATCAAAAAGCGGTGTTTAAAACGCAAGCTGAACTCGATGAAATGATTCCGTCTTTTCGCTATGGACTGAGCTCAATTGGACCTGAAATGAATCGGGTTGCTTCTTTCTTAGTGCAGGAAAACCCCGAGGCATCAGACGCGGCGAACCGGTTTATCGCCAGTGCCAGTTCGATGGAGAGTACTTTTCTGGTCATGATGATGGCAGAAGATATTGAAAAAGCGACCAGCGAATACAAAGAAATGCGAAACCGTATAGCTGGAATTAATCTGGCATACGACGATTTTGCTGAGTGGTACCCAGACATCAACGAATTTGCAAGCTTAACGGCACCCTACGAAATGGTAAAAGAAGGCTTTCAGGAGGGTGGTGTTCTACAGTTGATTCTGACCAAACTTGAGAAAGTAGAGAAGCAAAAACAACTCGTACGAGATGCCACAGTCAGCGCCGATGAAACGATTGAAATGCTGAGCAATATATCCTCTACCGCTCATACACTGATTACGAAAAGTGAGAACGAAGTAGAGCGAAC